>CAVQBG010000014.1:0-13646 GCA_963710625.1 Ilumatobacteraceae bacterium
CAGCGAGTGAGCCCGTGCGTCTCGGCCCGCGCCCGATTGGTTGGCCCGTCACCGGGTGACGGTTGGTAGCGTGCGGCAGGTGCTGCGACGTTCGCTGACGATCCTCCTCCCGCTCTCGATCGCCCTCGTGGCGACCGGTTGCACGACGTTCTCCGACAGCGATGCGGTCGCTCGCGTCGGCGACGTCGAACTGACCCGCGACGAGTTCGACGCCACGCTCACCGAACTCGGCGTCACCGGTGACGACGTCATTCCGCTCGACCCGGTACGCGCCGAGATCACCCGCTGGATCAACGAGCAGCTCGTGGCCGACATCGACGTCGCGGCGCTGTACGACGCCGGGGCCACGTCGTCGGGCGTCGCGTGCATCAGTGCGATCGTCGTCGAAGAGCAGGCGACCGCCGACGACGCGCTTGCCGAACTCGAGAGCGGCGCCGACTTCGTCGACGTCTTCACCGCCGGCAACATCGATCAGAGCCTGGTCGCCACCAACGGCGACATCCCCTGTCTCAGCCCCGACGACATCGCCAACAACGCGGCCAGCACCCCGTTCGTCGCCGTCGCCGCCTCGATGTCGCCCGACGAGCCGTTCGCATCGGCGCCGCTGTTCGACACCACCGGCGCCGAGGTCGCCTGGGTCGTGCTCTCGTTCCGCTCGTTCGACGATCTCGCCGACGCCGAGGTCGAACAGCTCACCGGCGTGATCGACGTGTCCGCCGCAGCCGCCGACACCGACATTCACGTCGACCCCCGCTACGGCACGTTCGACCCCGATACCGGAACCGTCGTCGGGCTCGGCTGAGCCCGCCGTGGCGACCCCCCGCATCGTCGTCGTCGGGCTGGGTCCCGGCGGCCACGACCACGTCACCGAGGAGACCCGCCGAGCGATCGAACGGATCGGCCACCGCTACCTGCGCACGGCGGTGCACCCGTCGGCCGATCTCGTGCCCGAGGCGGTCAGCTTCGACCACCTGTACGTCGCTGCCGACACCTTCGACGACGTCTACGTCGAGATCACCGCCGCGCTGGTCTCCGCCGCCGCCGAACACGGCGAGATCCTCTACGCCGTGCCTGGATCACCGCTCGTGCTCGAGCGCACCGTGCGGTACCTGCGCGACCGCGACGACGTCGAGGTCGTGCTCCTCCCGGCGATGTCGTTCCTCGACGTGGCGTGGGCGCGCCTCGGCGTCGACCCCGTCGAGGCCGGCGTCCGCCTCGTCGACGGTCACGAGTTCGCCACCGCCGCTGCCGGCGAGCGCGGGCCGCTCCTCGTTGCACACGCCCACGCCGACTGGGTGCTGTCGGAGATCAAGCTCGCCGTCGATGGCGCGACCGGCGACGAGCGGGTCACGATCCTGCAAGCGCTCGGCACCGCCGACGAGTCCATCGTGGAGACCACCTGGGCCGAACTCGATCGCACCGTCACCGCCGACCATCTCACCTCGTTGTGGATCCCCCACCTGGCTGCACCGGTCGGGGCGGAGTACGTCCGGTTCCACCAGCTCACCCGGCTCCTGCGCGAGCAGTGCCCGTGGGACATCGAGCAGACCCACGAGTCGCTCGTCCCGCACCTGCTCGAGGAGACCTACGAGGTCGTCGACGCGGTCCACGGCCTCGACCCGGCCGACCCGACCACCGACGACGACCTGATCGAGGAGCTGGGCGACCTGCTCTACCAGATCGAGTTCCACGCCACGATCGCCGAGCAGGAGGGTCGCTTCACGATCGCCGACGTGGCAACCGGCATCCACGACAAGCTCGTTCGTCGCCATCCGCACGTTTTCGGCCACCTCGCCGGTGAGGATCTCGACACCGACGAGGTCCTCAGCAACTGGGACGACATCAAGCGCGCCGAGAAGTCACGCACCTCGGTGTTCGACGGGATCCCGCGGTCGATGCCCGCGCTCGCGTACGCCGCCAAGGTCGGCAGGAAGGCGTCGAAGGTCGGCTTCGACTGGCCCGACGTCACCGGCGCGTTCCCGAAGATCGCCGAAGAAACCGCCGAGCTCGCCGACACCATCCTCGACGACGCCCGCATCGGCGGCGAGCCAGCTGCCCGCGAGGGTTCGGCACGCACGGCGGAGGAACTCGGCGATCTGCTGTTCGCCATCGTCAACGTGGCACGGCACCTCGACATCGATCCCGAACTGGCGCTCCGAGCCGCAACCGACAAGTTCCGGGCCCGCTTCGTCGGTGTCGAGCAGTTGGCGGTGCAGCGTTCGATCGATCTCCGCGCCGCCGATCTCGCCACGCTCGACGCGCTGTGGGACGACGTGAAGTCGACCGAATCGACCTGACGCCACAGCGGATCGGCGTCAGGAACGCGGGGGTGCGGTCGGGGTTTCGGGGCCGGGTGGCGGTTGCATCGCCATCGCGACGAGCGTCTGTTCCCACTCGGTGCGCCAACGGCGCCACCGCAGGTCGATCACCTCGTCGAACACCGTCGTGGCGCGCCAGGTGGCGAGCGCGAACACCAGCGCCGGCAGACCGAACATCACAGCGACCTCGATGGTGTGCTCGAGATCGGTCATGCCGTTCTCGGCGAGCATGTCGCGCAGGCCGAGGGCGTCGATCAGGAGCGCGCCCACCACGGCGACGAGCGGCAGCCAGAACCACGCGGCGACCACCCGACCGGGAGCACCGATGCGCTGCGCCTGCAGGGTGTGGTAGCGGAACGGCATCCAGACCACGAGGAAGCAGACGAAGATGGCAGCGACGGTGACCGCGACGACCGCGAGGTCGTCGGGATCGACGGCGAAACGGTCACGAGCCCAGTCGACGATCCGTGCTGCTGCGACAGGTGCCGCGAAGGCCAACAACCACAGCACGACGGCCAGCGGCGCGCTGGAGCGCCGACGGTACGCGGTTGCCGGCACCAGGCGGGCCGCGTCGACCATCGCCAGCGCGCTCCACGACACGAGCAGCACCGCCGAGAGCAGATACGGCGTGACGACGATCGGGGACCGGCGGAGTTCGCCCGCGTCGCCTGCGTACTCGGTCAGCAGCACCACGGCGATCCCGACGAGCTGTGCGAGGAACAACATGTACCTCAACCACCAGGTGGCGAAGATCTGCGGCGGTGGATCGGTCCGGAGCGGCGCGAACGAGGAGGTCGGCTCGGTCGCGTCGAACATCACCGGCGGGGTCGTCGACGCGCCGAGCATCGGTCCCGTCGATGGCGTCGCCGGTGACGGTGCCGAGGGCGAGGACGACGTCGCCGGTGCCGCCGGAGTCGCCGGTGCCGCCGGAGTCGCCGGGGGCGGCGGAGTCGCCGGGGGCGGCGGAGTCGCCGGGGGCGGCGGAGTCGCCGGGGGTGGCGGAGTCGCGGGGGGCGGAGGGGGCGGCGGCGGAGCGGACAGGAGGGGGGCCGGCGCGAACGACGGACTCGTGTGGTCGTCGGGCGGGACGGAGGACGTGGTCATGGCGATGCGGAGGGCACGGTGGCCGGCGGTGGGACGGTGGACGGTGACGACGTGGAGCGTCGGGACGGGTTCGTGCCGGCCCGCTGCGCGATCGCCTCACGCTGTTGGACCAGTGTGTTGTGGCTCGCCGCCTCGCGGTCGGTGGCGGTCTCGATCACCCGGCACGCCTCGGTGACCGCCAACGTCGACAACAGCTGGATCATCGCTCCAAGCGCGAGGAACCCGGCGAGGCGGCCGAGTTGGGTCGGGTCGGTGGTCTCCTCGATGGTCGACAGCCCCCCGAGTGCCTGCACGTAGACCAGCAGCACCACGCCGAACATGTAGGTGATCCGCAATGGGGTGCGTCGGGCTTCGACGGCGTCGGCAGCACGTTCCAACAACAGGAACGGGAGGTACAACAGGGCGGCCTGAGCGACGAACCCCACGACGATGACGCCCGCAGGCTGGTCCTCGACCAGACGGTCGGCGAGCATCCAGAACCCCGCCGCTGCGATCGGCCAGGCAGCCGCGGCGAGGAAGGGATTGCGGCGTCGGCCCGACGCCATCCGGACGTTGGCGACCGCGACGAAGGTCCAGACGGTCACCAGCGCGATCAGTGAGAACCCGACGAACCGGGCGCCATCGCTCAACGTGCTGAACGAGTCCCAGGCACGCGCTCGTTGCGATGGCAGCAGCAGCCCGTCTCTCGCTTCACGCCAGAAGAGGAACATCACCGCCGCTCCGACGACCGTCAGGAGGGCGAGACCGGCCAGCAGGGTGACGATCCCGAGCCGGAGGAGGTCGTCGCCGGGGATCAGCCGCACCGGGCCCCGGGTGGCCACCTTCGAGGGACGAGGTGCACGCGCTGGTTTGCTGCGAGTGGACGACGCGGAACGCGAGACCGGCGCGGGCGCGCCTGCAGCCGCGGCGAGCGGCGAGCGGCGACGGCGGTCGGCGGCCAGGACGACCGCCTCCTCCACCGACGACGCGGCCCGCCAAGCGAGCAGTATCACGATCACACAGGGGACGATCGCAACGACGCCGATCACCCACAACGGCGCCCACTGTGTGGTGGTGTCGACCGCGCCGGACTCACCGGAATCGGACACCGCACCGCCGACACGCAGCGCGACGATCGACAGGACGCCGACCACGGCGAGCACCACGGGCAACCACATCCACTGCGACAGCTTCGCCGAATGCCCGCCCACCTGACGGACCACGCCGGACAGGTAGTGGAGCGGCCGGTACGTCATCGGGATCGCCAGCAGCAACGCGATCACGGCCACGGCCAGCGGCGCCGGCGACACGGCGTCATCGGCGCTCCGGCTCACCCGGTCGCCGAGATATGCGACGACGGTGATCGCCAGTCCGACGAAGGCGAACGGCACGATCCACGTGGCCACCGCGTGGTGAGGATCGGGAAGCTCGCGGCCCGACGCCGGCCTGACGAGGCGACGGGCGTTCTCGACCGACGACCAGGTCCAACCGAGCACACAGGCGCCAGCGACGATGCCGGCCGACGATCGACCAGAACATGACCGAATCGGACCATGGCTGGTCGTCGACGACGCCTTGGATCTCCCAACCGATCAGCCCGAATGCGATCGACAGTGCGATCGCACCGACCACCCGCCACGGCAGCATCGGCAACAACGACGGGACCGCGACGACGTCGGCTCGACGACGTGCGTCACCCTTCGTCTCGACCTTCGGCGCCACCGAGGGCGCGACGCCACCGGCCCCGTGCGCACGCGGTGGTGGGAGTGCCTCGCCGGGCGGACGCGAGTCGACGGGTTCCATGTCGTCGCCATCGGCACGCCCGGCGAGCAACTTGAGCGAAATCTGACGCGAGCCAGATCTTTCGCTTCGGCACGACGGCAGGAACCGCTCGTCGGCTCCCGGCTCGTCAGGACAGGAACGGCACGAGCGCCGCGTACAGGATCACGAGCGCGGCGCCCTCGACACGCCCGACGACGCGACCCGTCTTCATCATCAGCCAGGCCACCCCGGCGACCACCGTGGCGGCGATCACACCGAACTCGGTGAGCCCGGGCTCGTTCAGCGTCCCGGCGCCGATGATGCCGGTGACGCCACCGACGCCGAGCGCATTGAACATGTTCGAGCCGAGCAGGTTGCCGACGATCAGGTCGGTCTCCTTGCGCCGAGCCGACTGGATCACCGTGACCAACTCGGGCAGCGAGGTGCCGATCGCAACGAGCGTCGCACCCACGAACCCCTGGCCGAGGCCGGCGCGATCGGCGACGTCGACAGCGCCCCACAGCAGCAGTTGGGCGCCTGCGATCGTGCCGATCAACCCCAGCACGGTCCGGATCGCCTCGGTGCGCACCGAATGGTGCTGGGTGTCGGCGAGTTCCTCGGTCTCGGGTCCGAGCGGATCGCCGACGGACGTGCCCGTCACCTTCCAGATCGCCAGGGCCAACGCCACCAGCAGCACGGCACCCTCGACGGCGCTGACACCTCCACCCTGCACGGCGACGGCGTATGCGGCAATGCCGGCGACCGCGATCGGGGCCTCCCGGCGCACGGTGCTGGACGCCACGCCGAGCGGGATGATGATCGCCCCGATGCCGAGGAGCAGCGACAGGTTGGCGATGTTCGATCCGACGATGTTGCCGACGGCGATCTCCGGGTTGCCGCCGGCCGCAGCGATCGACGACACGAGCAGTTCCGGAGCGCTCGTGCCGAACCCGATGATCACGACACCGACGACGAGCGGCGAGATGTTGCGGATCAACGCAACGCGCGCAGCACCGAGCACGAACTGGTCGGCGGCGTAGGCGAGCAGGGCGACGCCGACCACCAACGCCAGCACCGTCAACGCCACGGCGACCCCGTCGGGCGCGAGGCCGGCACGAGGAGCAACTGCCCTGAGGCCACCGGCACCAGCTCTTGCGGCAACAGCAACTCCGGCCGTCCTTCGACTCACACTGCGCACGCTGCAGCGGCGCTGCAGACCGAACGGAACGATACCGATCGAGCAGACCCTCGGTGCGCGCATCTCGCCGCGGGTACGTTGTGACCATGAGCGAGATCGTCAGCATCACCGGCCGCGAGATCCTGGATTCGCGTGGCAACCCCACCGTGGAGGTCGACGTCGTCCTCGACTCCGGCGCCCTCGGTCGAGCAGCGGTGCCATCGGGCGCGTCCACCGGCGAACACGAAGCGGTCGAGCTCCGCGACGGTGGCGACCGCTACGGCGGCAAGGGCGTGCAACAAGCGGTCGGTTTCGTCAACGACGAGATCGCCGACGCGCTGCGAGGGCTTCGACGCCCTCGACCAGCGCTTTCTCGACCGGGTGATGCTCGACCTCGACGGCACCGACAACAAGTCGCGCCTCGGAGCGAACGCGGTCCTCGGCACCAGCCTGGCGATCGCCAAGGCCGCCGCGATCGAACTCGACGTGCCGCTGTACCGCTACCTCGGCGGGCCCAACGCCCACGTGCTGCCCGTGCCGATGATGAACGTGATCAACGGCGGCGTCCACGCCGACAACTCGATCGACCTCCAGGAGTTCATGGTGATGCCGGTCGGCGCACCGAGCTTCCGCGAGGCCCTGCGCTGGGGAACCGAGACGTACCACGTCCTCAAGCAGGTGATCCACGAACGCGGCCTGTCGACCGCCGTCGGCGACGAAGGCGGATTCGCCCCGAACCTCGAGTCGAACGAGGAGGCGATCAAGGTGCTCGTCGAGGCGATCACCAAGGCGGGTTTCACCCCCGGCGACGACATCGCCATCGCCCTCGACCCCGCAACGAGCGAGATCTTCCGCGACGGGGCCTACCACCTCACCGGCGAGGGCAAGGTGCTCTCACCGACGGAGATGACCGACTACTGGGTGCGCCTGGTCGAGACGTACCCGATCGTGTCGATCGAGGACGCGATGGACGAGAACGACTGGGACGGGTGGGCGACGCTGACGGCGGCGATCGGCGACAAGGTCCAACTCGTCGGCGACGACCTCTTCGTCACGAACTCGACGCGCTTGCAGACCGGGATCGACCGCAACGTCGCGAACTCGATCCTGATCAAGGTGAACCAGATCGGATCGCTCACCGAGACGCTCGACACCGTCGGGCTCGCCACGCGGCACGGCTACACGTCGGTGATGAGCCACCGCTCCGGCGAGACCGAGGACGCCACGATCGCCGACCTCGCCGTTGCCACCAACTGCGGTCAGATCAAGACCGGCGCGCCCGCCCGGAGCGACCGCGTGGCGAAGTACAACCAGCTCCTGCGCATCGAAGCCGAACTCGGCGACACCGCCGCCTACCGCGGCAAGAGCGCCCTCGCGCCGTTGTGAGTGGCGGGCTCGTCGCTGGCGCTTCCTCCTCGCGCCGCGTCCGGCTCGTCGCTGGCCGCTCCACTCGCCGGGACCGGCCGGAGGCCGCACGCCCGGACGTGTGCCGGTGACAGGACCCGTGAGCGGTGCCGCCGAAGATCGCGAGCCAGCTGCGAGACTGACACCGTGAGTCGCTCGCGCACCACCTCGATTCCGAGGCCGAAGGAGAAGCCGACGGCAGCCGATGCCGGCCGGTCGCGCCTCGGCGACTTCACGCGGCCGATTCCCACCGACAAGCGCATCCTGCGCCGTCCCAGGTGGGCGCTGTTCGGTGGCGCCTTCATCCTCGTGATCGCCGCCACCATCGTCGCCGCGCTGGTGATCCTGCCGGTCCAGACCTGGCTCGACCAGGACGACGACCTGGTCCGGCGTCAGGCAGAACTCGACGAACTGCAACGCGTCAACGGCCAGCTCGCCGGCGAGGTCGACCGCCTCCAGACCGACGACGGCATCCGCGAGGCCGCCCGTGAGGAGATCGGCTTCGTCGAGTCCGGCGACCGTCGCACGACGATCCTGCCGCTGCCGCCGCTTCCGAGCGAACTCCCGCCCGGTTGGCCCTACAACATCGTCACCGGCATCATCGCTGCCCGCACGGCTGGGCCCGCACCCAGCGCGGCCGACTAGGTTCGGCACCCACGGACGCCGACGAACGGCGCAGCATGCGATGGGGTGAGGAGAGCACGTGGCCGGCAGCATTCTGGGGACCAGGGTCCAGCGCAAGGAAGACCCGAAGTTCCTGACGACAGGCGGGGTGTACGTCGACGACCTGAGCGAGGAACTGCTCGCCGGGGCGCTGCACGTGGTCTACGCACGATCCGCGGTCGCCCACGGCACGATCCTGTCGATCGACATCGACGGAGCGAAGGACATGCCGGGCGTGCTCGGCGTGTTCACCGCCGAGTCACTCGGCCTCGAGCCGGTTCCGTCGCAGTTCAATCCGGCGGTCGCGCGCACCATGCTCGCGAGCGACAAGGTGCGCTTCGTCGGGGAGCCGGTGGTGGCGGTCGTCGCCGAAACGGCCGCTCAGGCAGCCGACGCCGCCGAGATGGTGTTCGTCGACGTCGACTTCCTCCCCACACTCATCGACATCGAAGCGTCGATGGCGTCGGAGACCCTGATCTACGACGCGGCCGGCTCGAACGCCGTGTTCGACACCACCGCGCTCGGCATGCCGGAGAACACTGCGACCGACGACTACTTCGCCGACTGCGAGGTGGTCGTCTCGGGCCGATTCCTGAACCAACGAGTGGCCCCGTGCCCGCTGGAGGTCCGCGGGTCGGCGGCCACCTGGGTCGACGGGCGCCTCCACCAGTGGCTGTCCACCCAGCACGCGCAGGGCGTCAAGGCCCCGATCGCCGCGGCGAACGGCGTCGACCCGGGTCTCGTCCGGGTGATCACGCCCGATGTCGGCGGGGCGTTCGGCGCGAAGATCGGCACCTACGCGGAGGAGATGTTGCTCGGCCCGATCTCCAAGGCGGTCGGGCGCCCGGTCCGTTGGCGTGAGACCCGCAGCGAGTCGATGATGAACCTCGGCCATGGCCGTGCGCAGTTGCAGTACGTCACGATCGGCGGCACCCGCGAGGGCAAGGTCACCCACTACCAGCTGCACCTGTTCCAGGATGCTGGCGGTTTCATGGACGTCGGTGGGGTGTTGGGCTTCGCGATGACGCGCCCGATGGCGTCGGCCGTGTACGACATCCCGAACATCGAGGTGCGCGCCACCACCGTGCTCACGAACACGACACCGACCGTGCCCTACCGCGGTGCCGGTCGACCGGAGGCCACCGCTGCTGCGGAGCGGGCGATGGACCTGTTCGCCGCCGAGATCGGCAAGGACCCCGCCGAGGTGCGGCGGATGAACCTGATCCCGAAGTTCACCGAACCGCACACCACCGCGATCGGTCAGATCTACGACGTCGGCGACTTCGAAGGGGCGCTCGACAAGGCGCTCGAAGCCGCCGACTACACCGAGCTGCGTGCCGAACAGGCGCGCCGCCGCGACGCGGGTGACGACAAGCAGCTCGGCATCGGGGTCAGCGTCTACGTCGAGATCACCGGTGGCGTCGATCCGATGGGCGAAGCCGCCAAGATCGAGGTGCAGGACGACGGCTCGGCGCTCGTGTACACCGGCACGTCGCCACACGGCCAGGGCCACGACACGTCGTGGTCGATGATCGCCAGTGACCAGACGGGCATCCCGATGGACAAGATCACCCTGATCTGGGGCGACACCGATCTCGTTCCCGAGGGGGGCGGCACGATGGGCTCGAGGTCGCTGCAGGTCGGTGGGGCCGCTGTCAACAAGGCGTCGATCGAGCTGGTGGAGATGGCCCGCAACCTCGCCGCTTCACTGCTCGAAGCCGACGAGAGCGACATCGTGCTCGACAAGGATCAGGGAGCGTTCCACGTCGCCGGTACCCCCGCAGTCAGCAAGACCTGGGGAGAACTCGCCGTCGCCGCGAAGACCCACCAGGGCTTCGGGTCGATCGCTGCCGACATGGAGACGGGCCACTCCCCGAGCCTCACCGTCGACACCCGGTTCGATGCCGGTCAGCCGACGTTTCCGTTCGGCGCCCACGTCGCCGTCGTCGAGGTCGACATCGGCACCGGCCAGGTCCGGCACCTGCGCCAGATCGCCTGCGACGACGCCGGGCGGGTCGTCAACCCGATGCTGCTCGACGGCCAGATCCACGGCGGCATCGCCCAGGGCACTGCGCAGGCGCTGCTCGAAGAGGTGCGCTACGACGAGGACGGCAACCCCGTCACCTCGAACCTGGCCGACTACGGGATGATCTCGTCGGCCGAACTGCCGAGCTTCGAGGTGATCCACATGGAGACCCCGACGTTCGTCAACCCGCTCGGCGCCAAGGGGATCGGCGAGTCCGGCACGATCGGATCCACCCCCGCCGTGCAGTCCGCCGTGATCGACGCACTCTCCCATCTCGGCGTCCGCCACATCGACATGCCCGCCACCGCCGAGAAGGTCTGGCGGGCGATCCAATCCGCCACGTGACGAGTGCAGCAGGGGTCAGACCCCTGCTGCACCCGCAAAGGAGCAACGACATGACCGCCACAGAACATCCACGCACCTCGTTCAAGACATTCGAGGAATCGACCGCCGAGGACTGGGCGATCATCGCCCCGCAGCTCGCAATCACGCAGTCGTTCGTCGCCGAACGCGTGATCGAGCTGATGAAGGCGCTCGAGTTCGACCACGGCGGGTTCCCAGTCAACCGGCTCGAACACAGCCTCCAGACGGCCACCCGTGCCGAGAAGGACGGTCGAGACGACGAGTACGTCTTCTGCGCGCTGATCCACGACATCGGCGACACGCTCAGCCCCTACAGCCACCCCGACATCGCCGCCGGCATCGTCAAGCCGTTCGTGTCGGAGGCCAATCACTTCATGGTCCAGCACCACGGCGAGTTCCAGGGCTACTACTTCTGGGACTACCTCGGGATGGACAAGAACGCCCGCGAGGCCCACCGCGACTCGCCGTACTTCGAGTACACCGAGGAGTTCTGCGCCAAGTACGACCAGACGGCCTTCGACGCGGACTACGTCAGCAATCCCCTCGAACACTACGAACCGCTGATCCGCGACATCCTCCGCGGCCGCTGACGATCACGCCTGGGGTCTGACCCCAGGCGTGACACCTCGTCGGCGGGGGGTCTGCGGCTACCGTCGCCGTCGTGAACTACAGCCCGATCGGCCGCCTCCAGCGCGCGGTCGCCATGGTGATCGCCGTGATGGTGATCGGCACGATCGGCTACCTGCTCTTCGGCCTGTCGTTCACCGACGCCGTGTACCAGACCGTCACCACGGTCACCACGGTCGGTTTCCGCGAACTCAAGGAGTTCACGGTCCTCGAAAAGTGGTTCACGATCGTCCTGATCATCATCGGTGTGTCGACCGTGCTGTACACCTTCACCCTCTCCGTCCAGGTCGTCGTGGACGGACAACTGCGTGACTTCGTCGGGAGGCGCATCATGGACCGCGAGATCAGCAAGCTGAGCGGGCACACGATCGTGTGCGGATGGGGCCGCGTCGGGCGCGCCGTCGCCGAGGACCTCGTGTCCGCCGGACACCCGGTCGTCGTCGTCGACGTCGACCCCGACCGACTCGAGAACGTCCCGTTTCCCACGGTCGTCGGCGACGCCACCCTCGACGTCACCCTGCGCAGCGCCGGACTCGAACGCGCCGGTGCGCTCATCGCCGCGCTCGAGGGCGACGCCGAGAACCTCTTCGTCACCCTGTCGGCCCGGGCGATCATGCCCGATCTCTTCATCGTCGCCCGCGCCCGACAGGACGAGAGCGTGCCGAAGCTCGCCAACGCCGGCGCCGACCGCGTGGTCAACCCGCAGGAACTGGGCGCGGCCCGCATGGCGTCGTTCGTCGCTCGACCCCATGTCGCCGAGTTCATCGACGTCGTCATGCACGAACGATCCCTCGAGTTCCGCATGCAGGAGTACGACGTGTCCGAGTCGTCCGACCTGGCCGGCAAGACGCTGCGCGAGGCGAACCTGCGCAAGCAGACTGGCGTGCTGATCCTCGCCGTCCGCCGTCCCGACGGGACGTTCACCACCAACCCCGACCCCGGCATGGTGATCGAGCCGCGTCAGGTGCTGATCGCGGTCGGTACCGACGACGACCTGCAGCGCCTGGAAGAGCTGGCCGGACGATGAGCGGCGCCCACGTCCTGCTCGACCTCGACGGCACGCTGTCGGATTCGTCACCGGGCATCGCTCGTTCGCTCCGACACGCCTTCAGCACCTGCGGCTACGAACCGCCCACGGACGAACAGGTCCGCGCAGTGATCGGGCCGCCGTTCGAGGTGAGCTTCCCCACCCTCGGCATACCGCACGACGACATCGTGCGGGTCGTCGACGCCTACCGAGAGCGTTACGAGGACGTCGGGCTGTTCGAGAACGAGGTGTATCCGGGCATCGCCGAGATGCTCGAGGAACTGGTCGCGTCGGGCCACACGCTGTCGCTCGCCACGGCCAAGCCGCAATCGACGGCGATCCGCATCGTCGAGCACTTCGGTTTCAGCCACCACTTCGCACTCCAGGCCGGAGCGACGATCGAGGTCGGCTCCGCCAGACGCACGAAGGCCGAGGTGATCGCGTACGCCCTGACCGAACTCGGCCTCGCCGACGACCGCAACGGACACCACGTCGTGATGATCGGCGACCGCGACCACGATGTGGAAGGAGCACGGTCGAACCGGAGTCGACTGCATCGGGGTCACCTGGGGCTTCGGCTCCCCCGACGAGCTGTCGGGTGCGGGCGCCTGCGCTCTCGTCGCGTCGCCCGCCGAAGTTGCCGCGGCGGTCGCGGCGACGTACCGTTCGTGACGGCCATGAGCACCACCGCCGACCAGCCCCCCTTCGCCGGCACCGCGCACGTCGTGGACCCCGGCACCCCGACGAGCGCCGACGCCGCTGTGGGTGCCGCCCCGGCCCCGGTCACGACGTCGTCATCGGCGGCCGATCGGTTCATGCGGCGCCTGCTGATCCTTCCCGAGGGGACCACCTCCACGAAGGCCGAGGCCCGTTCGGCGTTCCAGAAGTCGCTGCTGATCAGCACCTGTCGCTGCCTGCTGATGTACATCGTGTTCCCGTTCGTCCTGCCGGCCGTCGGCATCGCCCGCGGCGTCGGGCCGATCATCGGGATCGTCATCGGCCTGCTTGCGATCGTCTCGATCACCTACAGCATCCGCCGGTTCTGGCGGGCCGACCACCCGAAGCGGTGGCACTACACGGTGTTCGGGGTCACGATCATCGGGTTCCTCCTGTACCTCGCCGTCAAGGACATCGCGGGCGTCACCTGAGTCGAAACGGCGAGCGGGTGGCGCCCGCGACGCTCGGTTGCCCGGGGGT
>CAVQBG010000015.1:0-38410 GCA_963710625.1 Ilumatobacteraceae bacterium
CGGCTACCTTGTTACGACTTCACCCCAATCACCGACCCCACCTTCGACGGCTCCCTCTCTTGCGAGTTGGGCCACCGGCTTCGGGTGTTGCCGACTTTCGTGGTGTGACGGGCGGTGTGTACAAGGCCCGGGAACGTATTCACCCTGGCGTGCTGATCCAGGATTACTAGCAACTCCGGCTTCATGGAGTCGAGTTGCAGACTCCAATCCGAACTGAGACCGGCTTTGTGGGATTCGCTCACCCTCGCGGGATTGCAGCCCTCTGTACCGGCCATTGTAGCGTGTTTGCAGCCCTGGGCATAAGGGGCATGATGACTTGACGTCATCCCCACCTTCCTCCGAGTTGACCCCGGCAGTCTCCTGCGAGTCCCCAACATTACTTGCTGGCAACACAGGATAAGGGTTGCGCTCGTTGCGGGACTTAACCCAACATCTCACGACACGAGCTGACGACAGCCATGCACCACCTGTGTACCGCCCCGAAGGACACCCTATCTCTAGAGCTTTTCGGTACATGTCAAACCCAGGTAAGGTTCTTCGCGTTGCATCGAATTAAGCAACACGCTCCGCTGCTTGTGCGGGCCCCCGTCAATTCCTTTGAGTTTTAGTCTTGCGACCGTACTCCCCAGGCGGGGCACTTAATGCGTTAGCGACGGCGCGGATCTCGTTGGTTGAGACCCACACCTAGTGCCCAACGTTTACGGCATGGACTACCAGGGTATCTAATCCTGTTTGCTACCCATGCTTTCGCTCCTCAGCGTCAGTTACGGCCCAGAGCGGCGCCTTCGCCGCTGGTGTTCCTCATGATATCTGCGCATTTCACCGCTACACCATGAATTCCCCGCTCCCCTACCGTACTCTAGTCATAGCAGTATCGGGTGGCCTCTCTGGGTTGAGCCCAGAGTTTTCACACCCGACTTACCAAACCGCCTACGAGCTCTTTACGCCCAATAAATCCGGATAACGCTTGGTGCCTACGTGTCACCGCGGCTGCTGGCACGTAGTTGGCCGCACCTTCTTCTGTAGGTACCGTCATTTTCTTCCCTACTGAAAGCGGTTTACAACCCTAGGGCCTTCTTCCCGCACGCGGCGTTGCTGCATCAGGCTTTCGCCCATTGTGCAAGATTCCCCACTGCTGCCTCCCGTAGGAGTCTGGGCCGTGTCTCAGTCCCAGTGTGGCTGATCATCCTCTCAGACCAGCTACCCGTCGATGCCTTGGTGAGCCGTTACCTCTCCAACTAGCTGATAGGCCGCGAGACCCTCCCGATCCGATGAATCTTTCGGCACTCCGCCATGAAGCGGTGTGACGGCATCCGGTATTAGCAGTCGTTTCCAACTGTTATCCCAGAGATCGGGGCAGGTTTCTCACGTGTTACGCACCCGTTCGCCACTAGGTCTTCCGGAGCAAGCTCCATGGACCTCGTTCGACTTGCATGTGTTAAGCACGCCGCCAGCGTTCATCCTGAGCCAGGATCAAACTCTCCAACAAAAACGTGGCCAGCTCTCCAACCCACCGAAGTGAGCGTTTCGAGCCGGCGACGATAGTCAGCGAGCGCACCATCCGAGTCGGGAAAGACTCATGTGGACGATGCGTCCTTGCTGTTCGATCGACCCGAGGTACAAAGCTCGAGCCGACCAGTTAACCGTGTTGCTGCCGTCAGGGTAGACGACAGCGAAATTGACAGACAGTTCCGTGTCCACCCGAGGGTGGGCGCGTACTGCCCGCACTGGCGTTCTGTCTTCTCTTCCGTTTTCAAGGAGCCGAAGCTCAGGCACGCACCATGAACGGTGGAGATCCTTGCGGGTCTTCGTCGTCCGGCGTTGGTGCCGAGTGGCCTTTCCGGAGGCTTCGAGCGCTCCGTGAGGCGGAGTTAGAAGATAGCAGTTTCGGTAGGCATTGCAACACGCCTCACGAAGAAATTTCGACGAGGTGGTGCGACTTCTTGCCCTTGCGCAGCAGCAGGTACTTCCCGTGCACCAGTTTCTGGCCGCTGAGCAGGGAGTTCTCGTCGAGCTGTTCGCCGTTGGCGTAGAACGATCGCTGTGCGAAAGATCGCCTCGCGTCGCCGTTCGAGGACGCCAGACCCGCCGCCACGAACACGCTCACCGGATCGTCGAGCTCACCCGCCGACATCGTCGATGTGGGGATCTCGGCAGCGAGCGTGCTGAACGCCTCCTCGGAGGCGACGGACGGATCGCCGCTGAACAACAATTCGGCCGCTTCGGCCGCAGCGACTGCCGCCGGCGCACCGTGCACGAGCGCGGTCATCTCGTCGGCGAGCGCCCGCTGACCGAACCGCAGGTGCGGTGCCTCCACGTGTTCGGCGACGATTGCTCGGATCTGCTCGATCGGTTGGAGTGAGAACGTCAGCAGCTGCGACTCCACGAGGTCGTCGGGCGTCTGCATCCAGTGTTGGCGGAACTGGTACGGGCTGGTCTTCTCCGCGTCGAGCCACACGCGCGCCCCGGTGGTCTTGCCGAGCTTCGAGCCGTCGGAGGCGAGCTGCAGCGGCCACGAGAAGGCGTGCACGTGCTCGCCGCGCTTGCGTCGGATCAAGTCGACGCCTGCAATGATGTTGCCCCACTGGTCCGACCCCCCGATCTGGATCGTGCATCCGAGGTTGTCGTGCAGCCAGAGATAGTCGTTGGCCTGCAGCAGCATGTAGCTGAACTCGGTGAACGAGATGCCGTGCTCGGAGTTGACGCGCAGCTTGATGCTCTCTCGCGCCAGCATCTGGTTGACGGTGACGTGCTTGCCGACGTCGCGGAGGAACTCGAGGATCGTGATCGGCTGCGTCCAGTCACGGTTGTCGACCAATTCACCGCGTCCCGGTCCGATGTCGACGATCCGGCCGAGCTGTTCCTTGATCGCAGCCACGTTGTGGTTCAAGGTGTCGTCGTCGAGCAGGTTGCGCTCGTCGGAACGCCCGCTCGGATCGCCCACCATGCCGGTCGCCCCACCCGCCAGGGCGATCGGACGGTGGCCGGCATCCTGGAAACGCCGCAACATGATCAGTCCGATCAGGTTGCCCACGTGCAGGCTGTCGGCGGTGGGGTCGCAGCCGTAGTAGATCGCCACCTGACCGTTGGCGACGGCCTCGTGCAGCGCATCACGGTCGGTCGAGTCGTGGAGGAGGCCTCGGGCCTCGAGTTCGGCGATGAGATCGGTACCAGCCATACGGAGCGCAAGGGTACTGTCGCCTCGTGCCCGACGGAGTTGAGGAAACGACCGATGCGGAGCTCTCCCGTCACTTTGCGCACTTCGCGACGACGTCGCGCCCCCGAGCTCCGCTCTACGCCGCGCTCGCCGCGGGCATCTCGCTCGATCGCGAACTCTCCCGCCTGCTCCTCTTCGCCCCACCCACGCAGCGAATGCCCGTGTTGCTGTTCGCTGCCGTTCACGACCTGCTGCTCGACGACCCGACCGACCCGCTGGCGAGCTGGTACCCGAACCTGACCCCGGACCACCGATTGCCGTCGGATCGTTCGCTGATGCCGACCTTCAGGCGATTCGTGCACGGCCACTCCGACCAGCTGCAACGGCTGCTCGCCACCCGCACCACGCAGACCAACGAGGTCGGTCGGTGTGCGTTCCTCCTTCCGGCCTTCGGGATCCTCGCCGACGAGGTCGGTCCGCTCGGTCACCTCGACGTCGGTGCCAGTGGTGGCCTGAACCTGCTCCTCGACCGGTTCCAGTACCACTTCGTCGATCAGGACGGCTCCTTGTCGACCATCGGCGACGACTCGGCAGTGGTGCTCGAGTGCTCGACGACGGGAGCCGTCCCGATTCCCTCGAAGATGCCGACGATCGCGAGCCGCTGCGGGATCGATCGCTCACCGATCGACGTGACCGACGATGGCGAAGCCCGCTGGTTGGAGGCCTGCGTGTGGCCGGACCAGGCCGACCGGTTCCATCGTCTCGTCGAGGCCATCGCCATCGCGCGAACTGCGCCTCCCGAACTCCTCGCCGGCGATGCGGTCACGTCGTTGGCACCCGCCATCGATCGCGTCGCCTCGTCTGCGCATCCGGTGGTGACCAACTCCTGGGTGCTCAACTACCTCACCCCCGACGAGCGGGTCGCCTATCTCGCCGAGCTCGACCGGATCGGGGCCGAGCGCGACCTCTCGTGGGTCTACGCCGAGGCACCCGCGCTGATCCCGGAGCTGCCGAACGGACCCGACCCGAAGGACCCGCACCGCACCGTGCTGTCGATGGTCCGTTGGCGCAACGGGCAGCGGGCCGTACACCACCTCGCCACCTGCCATCCCCACGGCTTCTGGATCCACTGGCGATGACTCGACGCTGAATTCGGCAGGAGAGAGACACCACAGCACGCAGTACGTCGTTCAACCGCCCGCAGGCTCCGGGAACGACGAGGTCCACTCAGCAGCCGATACCGCCCGGAGTTGTCGGGCGCCGCCGACGACCGCATCTCGTGGGGCGCTGCCTCGAACGCTGACAGCGCGGCCGGTCTCGGGCGACCATGTGACGACGGTCGAGGAAGCGTCCTCGCCCTCACCGGTGACGACCCATCCCGGGGTGCCGTTGATGTCGACCGGCTCGATGCGTTCGGCGTGGGTAGCGGCGTCGAACAGCGGCGACCCCGCAGCGGTCTCGACAGTGAGCGTCGATCCTCCCGGCGCCGTCATCACGAACGACGTCATCGCTGTCTCGGGTGCGCCCGACGGCGCGAAGACAGCCACAAGCACCAAGCCGGTGGTGTCGTTGGACAGCATGCCGTAGGCGTGAACGAGATCGGAGGGCGAGCTGGCGACTCGCCATCGACCGTCGAATTCCTGTTCGGCGAACGTCATCGAGTCGTCGACACGCCGGTACGCCTCACCACTCGTGGTCGTCACGGCAGGCTCCCATCGGGCCCCCGGCAATGGCGACGCTGGATAGTGGACAATCGAGCGCAGGCCGACGTAACCGTTGTCGTCGGCGACCCCGTAGAGGCTGCCGTCGGCGATGAAGCGTTGGTCGGTTGCAGGCGCGTCAGGATCCGGGACCGGCTCGGTGACCGCACCGTCACTCAGTCGCCAGTCACCGACCGGGACCGGAAGCACGAACAGGGCCTCACCAGCAGCCGAGTCGTCTCGATCGGCCACCCACGCGCCGATCGCGACCACCGCAATGACCACGAGAGCCACCACACCCGCAACCGCAGCACCCCGCCGGGCAGGCTTCAACCCTCGTTGCCCCTCGGGCAGAACATGGGCTGCCGAAACCAGAACGCTGTTGGTCACCGCATCACCCTGAGTTCCACCTTTGCAGGTTGTCAACCAGCAGGGGTGACAGGCCTCGGTCGGGCCCGATCCCGACACGATTCGCCCAGGGCGCGAGCCAGCTCGGCCGACGTGAATCGACGTGGTCCGTGATCGGGATCACAGGCAGCGCTTCTGGCGGACGTGTAGTCAGTTGCTGGACCAGCGTCACCAGGACGACCGGTCATCACGCAATCCAGGAGGGACCCATGTACGTGATCCACTACACCACCGCCCCGTCGGCCGGATCCAAGGACTCCACCGCCGCGCTCATGAAGGAGTTCGGGGCGAGAGGCGAGATGGCGGGAACGCTCGCCCATTACGTCTACCCGGGCGGCGGCGGCATGGTGATCACCAGCGAGAACGACCTGGCGGTCGTCTACGAGACGGTCACCGCCTACGCCGAGTGGCTCGACTTCGACGTCCGACCGATCCTCAACGTCGACGACGCGGTGCCGATCATCCTCAAGTACCTGGGCGCATAGGAGCCCTCACCACCGGCCACGAAACCGCCATGGCGTCTCGGTGGCCTTGGTGATCCCGATCCTCGGTCCGGTCACCAGGTGGGACGGTGCCGGGCAGCCGTCGTCGACGATCCGAATCGGCCCATCGTCCCGGGTCAGGTCGGCACCGTCGTCGGCGAGCGAGAGCCCCATGCCGACGCACAGCTTGCCCGGGCCGTTGGTCAATTCGGTATCCGGTCTGCTCGGGCGTCGGCCGCGGATCACGTGGAGGCCCTCGACCGGCACCACCGCTCGCAGCAGCACCGCCTGGCCGTCACCATCGGCGCCGGTCACGACGTTCGCGCAGCAGTGGATCCCGTAGCTGAGATACACGTAGAGCCGTCCGGCGCGCCCGAACATCACGGCGTTGCGAGCCGTCGGCCCGATGAAGGAATGACTGGCCGGGTCGTCGCGCGCGTACGCCTCTGTCTCGATGATCCGGCCACTCACGATCTCGCCGTGACGCTCGACGACGAGCAGCTTGCCGAGCAGATCCGGGGCCACGTCGGGGGCGTCGCGCGCGAACCACGCGTGGTCGAGCGGCGCGACGCTCAGAGCCCGAGGCGCTCCTGGTCGCGGGCCAGCATGGCCCGGTACGACTCGACCTGGAGCGGGAGCGCCTCGGGGCCGGCCGCGCCGCGTGATGTCCGCATCCGTACGCCGACACCAGGGCCGACGAGCGCTGCTGCATCGGGCCCGAGCCGAGGATCGGCGTCGACCAGGTCGCGCAGCGACCCCTCACCGGCGAGCGTCGCTCTGACGTGTGCGCCGACGATCGCATGCGCCTCGCGGAACGGCACGCCGGCGCGAACGAGGTACTCGGCGATGTCGGTCGCAGCGGTCGTCGCCTCGTCGGCCGCCGCCTGCATCGCCTCGGGGACGAAGGTCGCCGTGGCAATCATCCCGGTGAGCGCCGCGACGGCGAGCGTGACCTGCTCGACCGAGTCGAACAACGGCTCCTTGTCCTCCTGCAGGTCGCGGTTGTACGCGAGTGGCAGGCCCTTGAGCGTCGCGAGGAGGCCGGTCAAATTGCCGATCAGGCGTCCGCTCTTCCCGCGGGCGAGCTCGGCGATGTCGGGATTCTTCTTCTGCGGCAACATCGAGGAGCCCGTGGCGTAGCCGTCGTCGAGTTCGGCGAAGCCGAACTCACCGGACGTCCACAGCACCCACTCCTCGCCGATCCGTGAGAGGTGGATTCCGACGAGCGCCAGGTCGAACACGGCCTCGGCCACGAAGTCGCGATCGCTGACGGCGTCCAGGCTGTTGTCGAACACCCCGGCGAATCCCAGATCGGCCGCATTGCCTTCGGGATCGATCGGCAGCGACGAACCGGCGAGTGCCCCGGCGCCGAGCGGCGAGACGTCGAGTCGATCCCGAGTGGCCAGGAGCCGATCGACGTCGCGAGCGAAGGCCCACCCGTGCGCCAGCAGATGATGGGCGAGCAGCACCGGCTGCGCACGCTGGAGGTGGGTGTACCCGGGCAGGTACGTGTCGCCTGCACCGAGGGCCCGATCGAGCAGGACCGACTGGAGGCCGTGGATCGACCGGGCGACGTCGAGCAGTTCGCGCTTGCACCAGAGACGCAGATCGGTCGCGACCTGATCGTTGCGACTGCGGGCCGTGTGCAGCTTGCCGCCCGCCGGTCCGGCGAGTTCGGTGACGCGACGCTCGACGGCGGTGTGGATGTCCTCGTCGCTCTCGACGAACACGAAGGAGTCGGAACCCAGTTCGTCGCCGACCTGGTCGAGCGCCGCGAGGATCGAGTCGCGCTCGGACTCGGTCAGGAGGCCGACGCGGGCGAGTCCGCGGACGTGAGCGGCGGAGCCCGCGATGTCGTCGCGCCACATCGCGCGGTCGAACGGCAGGCTCACCGTGTACGCCATCAACGCCTCGGCGGGTCCACCCGCGAATCGTCCGTGCCAGAGCGTCTGGCCGTCACCGGAACGATCGGGATGCTGCGGGTCCGTCATGTCAGTCCAGTCCAGCGAGATCGCGGAGGTGGGCGGCCAGTGTGCCGCCATCGGTGGATGCGGCCACGCACATCAGGGTGTCGTCACCGGCGACCGTGCCCAGCAGCCCGTCGACGCGGCTGCGGTCGAGCGCCGACGCCACCACGTGCGCACAGCCCGGTGGCGTGCGCAGGATGACGATGTTGCCGGAACAGGCGACCTCGGCCACCCACTCCCCCATCACCCGGCGGAGTTGGTCGAGCGGCGCCAGTCGGTCGGGAGCGAACTCGGGAATCGCATACACGGTGTTGCCACTCGGGACGCGAACCTTGATCGCCCCGATGTCGTCGAGATCGCGCGACACGGTCGCCTGGGTGGCGTCGATGCCGTGTTCGGCGAGCAGCTCGATCAACTGTGGCTGGCTCGTCACCTCGTGCTCACCGATGAGCCGACTGATGGTGGTCTGTCGTTGCACCTTGCTCATGAGCGGCTCATCCGGGGTCGACGGGATCGGGGTGCGGACGTGCGCCGAGCAGGAATGCCATCGCGCCTCGGGCGGCATGGAGGCGGTTGTGGCCCTGCCGGAACACGACGGACCGTGGACCGTCGATCACCTCGGCCGCGACCTCGACGCCACGGTACGCGGGCAGGCAGTGCATGAAGACCGCATCGGGGTCGGCGAGCGCCATCATCTCGTCGTCGACGGTGTAGCCCTCGAACTGCTGGAGACGCTCCTGTTTCTCTGCTTCCTGCCCCATCGACACCCAGGTGTCGGTGTGCACTGCGTGCGCGCCCTCGACCGCGTCGGCGGGACGGGTCGACTGCTCGACCGATGGGGCGCCGAGGAGGCCGAACCGCTCCAACTCGACGAGCGGTGCGTCGAACCCGTGCGGGCACACGAAGCGAATGTGCATGCCGAGCATCGCGGAGACCTCGGCCAGCGAGCGGGCCACGTTGTTGAAGTCGCCGACGTACGCCACGGTCTTGCCGGACAGCTCACCAAGGGACTGCTGCATCGTGAGTGCGTCCGCGAATGCCTGCAGCGGATGCGAGTGGTCGGACAGCATGTTGACGACCGGGATGTCGACGACAGCCGCCATGCGCGTGACCGTCAGGTGGTCGAAGACACGGGCGGCGACCAGCGCGTGATACCCCTCCATGATCCGAGCGACGTCCTCGACCGGCTCGCGAGTGTCGAATCCCACCTCGTCACCACGTGTGTAGATGGGATGCCCACCGAGCTGGACGACCGCCATCTCCATCGAGTGGCGAGTGCGGTTCGACGGCTTCTCGAAGATCAGCGCCGCGCCCTGGTCGGCGAGGGGACGGTCGAGCGAGTCGACGGGTTGTTGCGCCAACGCCAGGATCTCGCGGACCTCGTGCGGGGTGAAGTCGGTGACGTCGAGCAGGTGGCGGGTCACGACGTCGCTCCGTTCGCAGCGAGCGAGGCGGCGATCATCGTGACCGCCTCGTCGATCTCGGCGTCGGTGACCGTGATCGGCGGGACGAGCCGCAGCGCCGTCGGCGTGATCGCGTTGACGACCAGTCCCCGGTCGAGCAGGTCGGCGTACACGGCTCTGGCGTCGATGCCGTCGGCCAACTCCACGCCGAGCATCAAGCCGCGACCGCGGACGTCGACCACGCCACTGACGTTGCGGAGCCCGTCGACGATGCGTCGACCCTGACGCACCGCCACGGCTGGCGCGTCGATCCGTTGCATCTCGTCGATCACTGCGTTGACCGCCGCGGTCGCGAGTGCGGTTCCGGAATAGGTGCTTCCATGGTCGCCCGGCTGGAAGACCGCGGCGACATCCGTGCGAGCCCAGCAGGCGCCGACGGGCATCCCGTTGCCCATCGCCTTGGCGAGCGTGACCACGTCCGGGCTGACATCGGCGTGTTCGAACCCGAACCATCGTCCCGTGCGGGCGAACCCGGTCTGGATCTCGTCGACCATCATCAGTGCGCCGGTCTCGTCGCAGATCGTGCGAATGCCCTGCAGATAGTCATCGGTCGCGGGATGCACGCCGCCCTCGCCGAGCACCGGCTCGATCAGCACCGCGGCGACCGAACCGTCGACCGCTTGACGCATCGCGTCGAGATCGCCCCAGGCGACGTGGCGGAACCCGTCGGGCATCGGGGCGAACGGCTCGTGCTTCGCGGGCTGTCCGGTGGCGGCGAGGGTGGCGAGCGTGCGGCCGTGGAAGCTCCCGAGCGCGCTGACCACCGTGTGCCGGCCGCGCCCACCGTGCTTGCGGGCCAGCTTGATGGCGCACTCGTTCGACTCGGCGCCCGAGTTGGTGAAGAAGATCTGCCCGCGGTGGCCGGTCGCGTCGAGCAGCAGGTCGTTGATCTTGACCGCTGCCTCGGTCGCGACCGGGTTGGCGAAGAAGTTGGACACGTGCAGCAACGTGTCGAGTTGGTCGCCCACGGCCTCGGCGACCGCCGGGTTGGAATGCCCGAGCGACACCACGGCGATGCCGGCGAGGAAGTCGAGGTAGCGCTTGCCGTTCGAGTCCCACAGCTCGGTACCGCGCCCGCGTTCGAACATGATCGTCGGTGGTCCGAACACCGGCATGAAGGGACAGTTGGCCATCGGTGCGTGCTCGAACGCGTGGCTCATGCGGCAGTCTCCCGTTCGTTCATGATCATGGTTCCGATGCCCGCGTCGGTGAAGATCTCGAGCAGCAGCACGTGGGCGATGCGGCCGTCGAGGATGTGTGCACGGTGGACGCCGTGACGCACGGCGTGCGTGCAACTGCCCACCTTGGGGATCATCCCGCCAGCGATCACGCCGTCGGTGACCAGCTGGTCGAGTTCGTCGGCGGTGACCTGGCGGATCAGACTCGCCGCATCGGCCACGTCGCGGCGCAACCCTTCGATGTCGGTCAGGTACACGAGCTTCTCGGCGCCGATCGCTTCTGCGATCGCCCCGGCGACGGTGTCGGCGTTGATGTTGTAGGCCTGACCGGTCTCGTCGCTGCCGATCGTGGCGATCACGGGGATGAACTCGTCGTCGATCAACCCGTGGATGACTTCCGGGTTGATCTCGGTGACATCGCCCACGAAGCCGAGTCTCGCATCGCGCGCCGTCGCTCGGATCAGGCCGGCGTCGACGCCGCTGATCCCGACGGCGAATCGGCCGTGGACGTTGATCGCTGCCACGAGTTGCGGGTTGACCTGCCCCTTCAGCACCATCCGGGCGATGTCGACCGTCTCGGCATCGGTGACACGCAGGCCGTCGACGAACTCCGGCTCCTTGCCGAGGCGTTGCATCAGCTCCGAGATCTGCGGTCCGCCGCCGTGGACGACGATCGGCCGCATCCCGACGAGGCGCATCAGCACGATGTCCTCGGCGAACAGGGTGAGCGCATCGTGGTCGGAGGTGCCGGCGAGCGCGTTGCCGCCGTACTTGACGACCACGGTCTTGCCCGCGAACCGTCGGATGTACGGGAGTGCCTCGACGAGGACGGATGCCTTGAGGGATGCGGCTTCGATCATGGCTGCGTGCTCACGGTGCGAGTCCGATCGTGGAGAGTCCGGCGGTCTCGTCGAGGCCGAGCGCGACGTTGGCGGCCTGGACGGCCCCGCCCGAGGCGCCCTTGGTCAGGTTGTCGATGGCGCACATCGAGATCACGGTGTTGGTGCGCTCGTCGAATCGCGCCGACACGTGGGCGGCGTTCGACCCGAGTACGGACTTGGTGGCAGGGGGTGCGTCGAGCACGGCCACGAAGGGCTCGTCGGCGTAGAACGCGCGCATCGCATCGGCGACGGCATCGTCGGTGCAGCCCGCCGATGCGGTCGCTGCACACGTGGCGAGCAGGCCGCGACTCATCGGCACGAGGTGCGGCGTGAAGATCAGCTGGACGCCGATCTCCTGCTCCATCTCGGGGGTGTGGCGGTGCGACAACAGCCCGTACGGGATCGCATTGGAGTCGATATTGGTGAAGGTGTTCGTGTCGGTCGGTGCCCGCCCGGCGCCGGTGATGCCCGTCAACGTGTTCACGACCACGCCGCTCGGCTCGATCAACCCGGCCTCGACCAGCGGCCGCAGCGCCAAGGTCGCCGCGGTGACATGGCAGCCGGGCGTCGCGACGAGGCGCGCTCCCCGCAACTCGGCGCGATGGAGTTCGGGGAGCCCGAACACCGCCTCGGCCAACAGTTCGGGCTGCGTGTGCTCGAATCCGTAGTACGTGGGGTACGACGCGGCGTCCTGCAGCCTGAACGCCGCCGAGAGATCGACGACACAACCGACCTCGCCGACCAGTGAGGATGCGAGCTCCATCGACGCCCCGTGCGGAAGTCCGAGGAACACGAGGTCGAGCCCGCTGACCGTCGACGGATCGAATGCGCTGAACACGAGGTCGGGGTAGGCGACCTCGAGCGACGGGTACAACGACGCGGCCCGCTGCCCCGCCATCGAGTCGCCGGTGGCGAGACGGACGTCGAAGGCCGGGTGGAGGGCTGCCAGCCGGAGCAGCTCGGCCCCGGTGAAACCGGACGCGCCGATGATTCCGACGCCGATGGAGGGTCCCGACATCTGCATGAACATACACGCCGCCGGATGTTCATGCAACACGCGGATCGAAGTCACCGGCCGGGCCACGGGACGCGGGCCAGTCGGGCAGACTGTGCACATGATTCCGGGTACGCCGCCGACGAAGGGTCGCCTCCTCGTCGCCACGCCCCCGCTCGAGGACGCCAACTTCGATCGCACGGTGATCTTCATGCTCGAGCACCACGACGAGGGCGCGATCGGCGTCGTCATCAACCGGCCGAGCTACGAGGCGCTCGACGAACCCCTCGACCGGTGGATCGATCTCCAGGCCGCGCCGTCGTCGGTCTTCTCCGGCGGTCCCGTCGAGGAATCAGCGTTGATCGCGCTCGCCGAGACCACCCAGCCTCTCCACGACAACGGCGACTACCTCTCCCCCATCGTCGGCACGATCGCCTCCGCCGACCTCACGGCCGACCCGGCACTGGTCGCCGCTGAGGTCAAGGGGGTCCGGGTCTTCCGCGGCTACGCCGGTTGGGGGCCGGGCCAGCTCGAGGGCGAGATCGAGGCCGGCGCCTGGTTGGTGCTCGACTCCGAGCCCGGCGACGTGTTCTCCGACGATCCCGACGAGCTGTGGCGCACGGTGTTGCGCCGCCAACCGGGACGGCTGGCCTGGCTGGCCAACGCACCCGACGACCTCAGCGCCAACTGAGTGCCGAAGCCCTCTGATGAGCGAATCCACCGCTGAGGGGGGCTTGGCTCATCAGTTCGACGCCCGCCGCCACATCCCGGCCAACCGATGAGTGATATCGGTGGCTTTCATACCGGACCGTGCTGGGGAGTTCGAGCGTCGCCTGTCTCAGTTCGGGGTCGTTGAACGGACCGTGCTTCGGTATCGGTCATGACGGGCGCGAGGCCTTGTCAGCGCATTGGGCGAGTGCGCTACTCTGGCCACACGGCGTCGGTGGGGGCTGGCGCAGTAGGCAAGGAGGCGTCATGCAGGGATCACGTGTGCTTCGTGCGGTCGGGATCGTCCTCGGTGTCCTGACGGTTACGTTGACGTCCGTCGGCGCGGGTGCCGCGTCGGCGGGCGGGACGTCGACAGTGGGCGACGTCGGAGAGCGGTTGCCGATCGTGTTCGTGCACGGTCAGTCGGGTTCGGCGCAGCAGTTCGAGACGCAGGCGATGCGTTTCACCAGCAACGGGTACCCGGACGACCTTCTCTTCGCGTTCGAGTACGACACGAGCCAGTCGGGGTCACCGCTCGCCGATCTGGATGCATTCATTGATGACGTGCTCGACGAGACCGACGCCGACGGCGTCTACGCAATCGGCCATTCGCGAGGCACGTTCGTCTGGACGAGCTACCTCGCCGACCCTGGATTCGACGGCGCCGACAAGGTCGACAAGTACGTCAACGTCGACGGTGTCGCGCTCCCCACACTTCCGGGCGGTGTCCCCACGATCGGGATCTGGGGTGAATGGAACACTGCCGGCAGCGGGTTCAACCGACGGGGCGACACGAACGCACAGATCGGGCCCGATCCGGCGAACAACTTCTACTTCGGCGACAAGTCACACACCGAGACGATGACGTCTCCCGAAGCGTTCAACGTGATGTACGACTTCCTGGTCGGAGAACCCCCGTCGACGACCGATGTCGTGGCTGAACCTCCGGGCCGCGTGTCGATCTCGGGTCGAGCAGTTCTGTTCCCCGAGAACCTCGGATATGCAGGGGCATCCGTCGAGGTGTGGCGCGTGGATCCGTCAACGGGTCATCGGATCGGAGTTCGTCCGCGGGCGTCCTTCGCGGTCGACGACAGCGGCGTGTTCGGCCCGGTGAATGTTCACGGCACCAAGCACTACGAGTTGGCGGTGGTACGACCGGAGGATGGCAGCGTTCACCACTTCTACTTCGAGCCGTTCACTCGCAGCGACCACTTCATCCGATTGAACGCTGCCCGGCCCGGGACAGGGCTCGAAGCCTTCACACCGAAGAGCGACGAGACCACCAATCTGGTCGTCGTCCGCCAGCGCGAGTTGTGGGGCGACCAGGGAGCATCGAGCGACGTCCTCACGATCGACGGAACGAACGTGCTGACACCGCTCACGAGCCCTCGGGCGTCGGCCAACCTAGCGCTGTTCGCACAGGACGACGGGCTCGATGGGATCACCTCGCTCGACAAGGGCGTGCTGTTCCCGTTCAACTTCATTGCCTTCATCACCGCCGCCGATGTCGCCATACCGGCATCGATCGACGGTGGGGGCACGGTCGAGTTGACGGAAACTGCCCGGGGAAGTGGTCGTACTGCAACCCTGAACGTGCCGAACTGGCCGTCGACGACGGATCGCATTTCGGTCCAGTTCCGCGACACCGACCAGGGATCCGAGTCGTTCACTGATCCTGGCTGAGCAATAGCTGCGTGTCCTCGAAGGGGAGTCCGGCGTGTAATCGGAACGCATCAGCCACTGAAATGGCCCCTTTGGCCGTGGAGCAACCCGCCCACAGAGTGCCGGCTGCGATCACAATCCCCCGATGACCGCCAGTCCCAACGCGTCCGCAAAGGGGACCACGGTCGGACGAATCACTGGCCCGTAGCCCGACGGGCGGTCCGGCGAGATCCGTCCCACAAGACGGGCGGCTTTCGGACGCTCGCCAACGGATCTGCACGACCAAGCGCGGCACGGTTCGTGGATGGATGAAACACGAACTGGATACGCCCGATGCTCGACCGACCAGCAAGACCTCATCGCCCAACGCCAAGCCCTCATTACGCTCGGCGTTCCGCCTGATCGCGTCGACATCGACCACGGCATCAGCGGCCCGAAGCGCGAGCGTCCCGGCCTCGACCAGGCTTTGGCTGCGGTGCGCACGGGCGACACACTCGTGGTCCCGCAACTCGACCGACTGGCTCGATCTGTTCCCGATGCCCGAGACATCCGTGAGGGGACGGCAGTCGCGAGGGCGCAGGGCAAGATCCGGTGGCGGGCATCGAACTGATGAGGCATACCACCGCATGTGGTGGATTCGCTCATCAGTGGCTCCGATTGGTCGTCCCCGATGGGTCGATTGAGGACAGGGTCCTCTGGGGCCGGAAGTGCGGCGTGCAAGTTCTGTCCGCAGGGCGGACACCTAACCGGACGGTGCGGCCATGTGCTGTCCCCGTCGGTGAGCGACACCAGATGTCTCAGTAGGCGGTGGCGGATTCAGGTGGTCGGCAACCGGACGGTGGCCTCGACCCGGCGGTGGGTGACGCGCTGACCGACAACGATCGGCAGGTCTGGCTGCGCTCCAGCTCGTCACGCCGAATGAGGTGCGGTTTCGTTCGGACAGCCGTGTCGGGTGTTGACGATGGCGGCCGTAAACGGAGAACAGGCCGTCGGGCTACCAGGCGTACGCTTCGGGTGCGGTGCCGCCGGGGCCGGGGAAGATGGCGTCGATCAACGCCAGCGTGTCTGGAGCGAGGGTGATCTCGAGGGATCGCAGCGAGGCGCCGTCGAGCTGGCCGAGCGTGCGCGGGCCGATGATCGGGCAGGTGACGCCGTCTTGGGCGAGGAGCCACGCCAACGCCACCGACGCAGGCTCCTCTCCGAGATCAGCGCACAGTTGCTCCCATTGCTCCAACCGAGGGCGCAGCTTGTCGATCCGCTTCAGCGACTGTGGGGACTGGCGACGGGCGCGGTCGGAGTCACCGAGTACTCCACCAAGCAGCCCGCCCGACAGCGGGCTCCACGGGATCACACCGACGCCGTACTCGCGGCATGCCGGGAGCACCTCGAGTTCGACGGTCCGCACCAAGAGGTTGTAGTGGCTCTGCTCGCTGACGAGGCCGAGTGTGTTCCGGCGGGCGGCGGCTTCGTTCGCCCGGGCGATGTGCCATCCGGCAAAGTTGCTGCTGCCGACATAGGTGATCTTGCCCTGCTGGATCAGGGTGTCCATCGCCTGCCAGACCTCTTCCCAGGGCGCGGTCCGGTCGATGTGGTGCATCTGGTAGAGGTCGATGTGGTCGGTCTGCATCCGCCGAAGGCTGTCCTCGCACGCCATCCGGATGTGGCGTGCCGACAGCCGGCCGTCATTCGGCCACTCGGACATCGCTCCGAAGAGCTTCGTGGCCAGGACGATCTTGTCGCGCCTGCCGCCGCCCTGGGCGAACCACCGTCCGATGATCGATTCGGTGGCGCCAGCGCCCTTGTCACCGCCGTAGCGGTTCGCTGTGTCGAAGAAGTTGATCCCGAGCTCGACCGCGCGATCCATGATCGCGAAGGACTCGTCCTCGGGCGTCTGCGGCCCGAAGTTCATCGTGCCGAGACACAGCTCGCTCACCTGGAGGGCGGTGCGGCCCAGTCGTCGATAGCGCATGGGCCCAGCCTCGCAGACCCACGCGCACGCGCCCGACGCCGAGTGACCCGTCGATCGGCTCGCCCTCGAGCGCTCTCATGGGCGCGATGACGGGACGTAGCGAGGATGGGCAGGTGCACCTCGTTTGGCCAGGCCCGGGCACCAGGGCCGCTCGAGCAGTCGGATCACAACTTCTGCTCGATCCTGCGCGAGAGGATGGGCACTCCATGCGGCCAAAGTGAGCGCTGCCGCTGTCGAGTGCTCCCGATCACGGCGTCGTTCCGATCACCGATGATGTCCACCGGCGCCGAAAACGGCTGTCCAGGATCGGTGGAGCGGTGGGCGAAGAGGTTCACGACGATGACAGCGGCGCAGCCATCCCGTCGGGCCCATCCCACGACCTTGTTCAACGTCGGTCGAGGTTTCCCGTCATTGTCGCCGGTTGCGGGATTCAAGCCGACGAAGCACAGAGCCGGCCCCGGCCCCACCGATGGAGGGGCAGTGATTTGGGTGTCGCGTCTCGGCTGGCCTGCTCACTCGCCGATCAGCGTCAGGAGCATCACGGTCGGCTCGCTGGCCACGAGTGAGTGCGGAGCCTCGGGCGCCATGTGCAGCCATGATCCGGGGCCCAGATCGAGTTGTTCATCATCGACGGTGAAACGGAGCCGCCCAGACATGACCTGGACCAGCGCGGCCCGGCTCACCTGGTGTGTGGTCAGCTCCTCGCCCGCGTCGAAACCGAACACGGTGACGTTCAAGCCATCCCCGCGATGGACGACCTTGGAGACGACTGCGCCAGTCTGGATCGTCACTTCGCGTGCAGGATCGGCGATCAAGGTGTGGGACACACCACAATCTTGGCCAACACGGCGTCCACGGCCGACACCCCGGCCTTTTTGGGGCAGTGCCGGATCGGCCGGACGCCGGGTCGCTGCTCAGCTGGCTTCGCGTAGTCGTCGCCTCCAGAAGGTGCGTTCCTCGACATCGCTGGCACGATGGAAGCCGTTCCGCTCGGCGACCTTGAGCGAGGCCGCGTTGTCCGGGTGGATGAGCAGGGTCGCGACCTCCCAGTCGGTGTCGGCTCGAAGATGTTCGAGCATGAGGTGCACTGCTCGGGTCGCGTGGCCGCGACAACGGTGTTCCGGGAACACGTGATACCCGATGTTCACCTCCTCGGGGGCGAGCCACCAGCGGTCGTCGTCCCGGTCGTGGTCCACCCAGCCGACGACCGAGCCGTCGACGACGATGACGTACTCCGGGGCGGGTACGGCGGATCCCTCGCCGATGAAGCGGTGGAATGCGGCGTCGCGAGCGGCGATGATCAGTGGAGCTTCGTCAGGCGTCGACGGTCGCAGGGTCACCACGCCACCAGTGAGCATCTCACCGGTCATTGCTTCAGTCTTTCAAGTCCGACGAGCGCTGATGCGGTGAGAACAGGGCGGCCCTCCCGGCGATAGGTGACTAGTCGCAACGGCTCTCCGCCCCACCGCTCAGTGGACGACGATGTCGGCCCAGACCATCCGGTGATCCGACGTCGGATACCCGATGCCGTCCTGGAGGAACTGACCAAAGTCGAATACCCCCGTAAGCCGCGACAACTCGTCGTCGAGCGGGGGCCAGAACACCGACGTGCCGGCCACGCCCAGACGCTTGGACGGCAGCACGTAGTCGACCCGCAGGTTCCCGGGCGCACCATCGGCGAAGTCGGCGGTGTCGAACGCCGGGTCGCCGATGTGTGCGTCGTTGGCCCCGCCCTGCAACGCCGCCTCGACCCCGCCCAGGCTGGAGGGAGCCGGGTCGGAGATCTTCGGATTCTCGAGCAGTTGATCGATGGCGGCAGCGACCGAGTCCCCGTCGAGCGGGTCGGCGTTCTGGTCGCCGGCGATCACGAACCGGGCGTCTCCGCTCAGGCCACCGTACCTGCCGTCGTCGTCGTAGATGTAGCCACTCAGATTCGGTCGGACGTAATCGGCCCAGAAGCGGATCTCGTCATGGTTCCGCTTGCCGTTCCGGTCCTCCGGACCATCGAACACCGGCGGCGTCGGATGACTCACGAGAAAGTGGACGGTCTGCGCCCCTCGCTCCGATGGGACCTCGATCGGCACGTCCCAGTGCGACTTCGACGACAACCTCAGCACGTCGGTCGCCGCATCGGAGTAGAAGTCGGTCGGGATCAGGTTGCCGGGCATGTCCTTCCAGAGGAACGTCTGGAAGGTCCGAGCCGCATCGAGGTCGATTGGGTACATCGAGAGCACGACCATCCCGAACTGACCGGGGTAGATCCCGAAGCCGTACGCGTCGTTCGGGCCTCCGACCGTGCCGCTGTTGTCGAGATCGACACCGGACGGGATGCCGGTGTTCGACTCGGCGTTGAACACGAAGGGGTACGAGATCGGCTCGGCACCGTTCTGGGAGACGCCGAGGTAATTGGCCTGGAAGCCGGCGATCGCCTCGCCACCGGCGTCGTAGTCGAACTCGTTGATCAGCAACACGTCGGGCCGTGTGCGTTGGATCACCTCGGCGACGTTGGCCGCCTGCCAGCGCCGACGGTCCTCGACGCTCGACGATGGGTCGGTACCGTCATACGGCGCGCTCAGGTTGTTGATCAGTTCGCCCGCCATCGTGCGGTTGAGCGACGCATTGAAGGTCGCGAACCGAGCCGTCGGATGCGCCGGATTCGATCGACCACCGGCCGAAGCCGGAACGGCCACCGCGAAGACCGCTGCCAGCATCCCCATCAGTGCGATCAGCACACGGCTCGTGTTTCGGGATCGGTACGTCGACATGGTCGTAGCCTTTCGAGTTCGTCGCTCCGACGACCGCCGCTCTGCACGACCGCCGTCGAGCAGACAGTAGCCGTGCACACCGCGAGGCTCAACGGCCACCGCGAACCGTTTGCCCGGCCCTCAAAGTGCCGATCGAGGACAGGGGCCTGGGGGCCAGGAGTGCGGCCTGCGAACGATGTCCGGCAGAGGGACGCCAACCGGACGCGCTCCTGAAGCGTGGCGCCGAGTCACGTTGCCTGACGTGGGAAGTCTCATCTGGGTGGTACGAATCGATTCTCACTGGGGTCCGCCGATCGTGACACGGACGCGGTTGACGGACCTGGTGCGGCCTCGACAGCTTCAGTCGACTCGAAGGAGGACCCGAGGGTGAGCGCGGGGCTGGTCCCGAGGCACCCGGTGATGCCAGCCTGGTTCACTGCCCGGGGCGCCGCACTGCCGGCGAAGTCGGTCGGGTCGGGACGTTGCACCCACCGTCCCGACGACCTCAGCGCCACCGGAGTGCTGGACTCAGCCGAGCCCGGAGTGCAACGATGACGCCGATGCCGAACCTGGACGACGCCCGGACCCGCCTGCTCGAGGAGCGCGCACACCTGCAACGCCAACTCGACGACGTCGAACACGTACGGGCCGGTGACGGCCCGATCGACATGCTCGGCGGCGACGCCGGAGCCGACACCACGATCGCCACCACCGAGCTCAACCTCCGGTCCGACCTCACCCACTCGATCGCGGAGATCGACGCGGCACTCCGACGGATCGAACTGGGCACGTACGGCGTCGACGAGGAAACGGGCGAACCGATCGATCCGGCTCGCCTCGACGCCGTCCCGACCGCCCGCACCAACATCCGCTGAACCGCCAGTCGCCCACGCACGGCACGCCGCGACTGATCCGTGTTCACGTTCCGGCGCCTGGGTCGCGACGACTTCGAGATCCTCGCGCGGTGGCTGGCCGAGCCCCACGTCGCAGAGTGGTGGAACCACGAGCACGACAGCGATGCACTCGAGGCCGACTTCGGACCGGCCGTCGACGGCGAGGAACCGGCCGAGGACTGGATCGCCGTGCTCGACGATGTCCCGATCGGCGTGGTCCAGTACTGCCACTTCGTCGACTACCCCGACTACGTCGAGGAGATGGAACCCGTGTATCCGGTGGGCGAAGGTGCTGGCTCGATCGACTACCTCATCGGTGATCCCGGGCAGGTGGGCCGAGGTGTCGGGAGCCGGATGATCGCCGACTTCGTGGACTTCGTGTGGTCGCACGACCCCTGGACGACACATCTCGTGGTTCCGGTGAACTCCGCCAACGAACGATCGTGGCGAGCGTTGCTGCGCGCCGGGTTCGCGCTGGTTGCTCGCGGTGAGCTCGACCCGGACAACCCTGCGCACGGTCGGTTGCACGAGATCCTGCGTCTCGACCGACCCGCTTGACGGCGGACGACGGCCCCGGCCTACCGTCGGGTCGATGGCCGACGATGCACGAGTCCCCCTCTCCCCCGCCGCACCGGACTGGGCGCGCCCACTGGTGCACTTCGAGATCCTGACTCGTGATCCCGAGGTGCAGCGTGCGTTCTACGGGGAACTCTTCAACTGGCCGATCGGCGACGGCCCGATCATGAGCTTCCCGAGTGGCCTCGGTGGGCCGGAGCCAGGACCCGCCGGACACATGCGTCACGCCGAACGGAGCGGATTCGCGCTCTACATCCAGGTGCGGGATCTCGCGGCGTCGCTGGAGCGGGTGCCGGCGTTGGGCGGGACCGTGGTGTCGAAACCGTTCGACGTGCCCGGCGGTCCGACGATCGCGTCGATCGAGGATCCGGAGGGGAACCCCCTCGTCCTCGTCCAGCAGTAGCTCAGCCGACGCCGTCGAACCGGTCGACGACCACGCTGCCGGGTTCGAGCAGTGCAAGGAACTCTGCGCCGAGCGGAGACGCATCGAGCGCGGCTCGGCCGGCGTCGGCGTCGTCATCGCTCGCCCACACCGTCAGCACCAGCCAGCGCCCGTCGGTGTGGCGACCGAGCGAACGCCGGAGGAAGCCGGGCTGGTGGTAGGCCACCTCGACCTGTACCCGCTCGTCGAGGGAGCGGAAGGTCCCCTCGGCGACCCCGGGAGCCAACCGAAACGTCATGATCTCGAACACCGCCCGGACGCTACGGTCCGACGATGGACGAGTGGTGGATCGACCCACTGAGCCGGGTGTTCGCCGGTCGATCGGTCATCCTGGCCGGTGCGATGGGTGCATCCTGGACCGAGCACATCGGACTGCTGCGGTCGGTCGGGGTCGAACGACTGTTGGTGGTCGCCACGGCAGGACGCGGCGCCGGACCGCAGCCCGACGTCCCGACCGTGATCGTCGAACCACCGGTCGGTCTGACGCAGATGGAACAGATCCACGCCGCCGACCGAACCCTCGCCCATCCCACTCCCGAGATGGTCGACGCACTGGATCGCTTCGACCCGCGCCACGAGGCGATCGTGGTGGGCACGTTCCTCGCGACGACCAGGGAACTCGCTGGTCGGCCCCTGTTGGCCCATCGGCGCCCGGACTGGGTCGCGCTGGAAGACAAGGTGGTCGTCGACGCATTCTGGGATCGGGCCGGCGTCGAACGTCAGCCGAGCGTCGTCGTGCCGCTCGACGAGGCGGCCGGGGCTGCCCGCTCGATCGACCGTGGCGATGGCACCGTCTGGGCAGCCGACGCCCGTGAGGGGTTCCACGGCGGCGCGCACCAGACCCACTGGGTCACCGACGACGCCGCGCGCGGTCGTGCGATGGCCCGATTGCGGACCGTGTGCGACGCCGTGCGCATCATGCCCTTCCTCGAGGGCATCCCGTGTTCGATCCACGGCATCGTCCTGCCCGACGGCGTGCCGGTGCTGAGACCGGTGGAGATGGTGACGCTCCGCCGAAGCAGCGATTTCGTCTATGCAGGATGCGCGACCTACTGGGATCCGACGCCCACCGTTCGCGAGCAGATGCGGTCGATCGCTCGTCGCGCCGGAGAGCAGCTCCGCAACGACGTCGGCTTCCGTGGCACGTTCACGGTCGACGGCGTCGTGGCGGACGACGGCTTCTGGCCCACGGAACTCAACCCCCGGTTCGGTGCGGGCATCATGACGATCGCCCGCGGCGCCGGCATTCCGATGGTCCTGGTCAACGACCTGATCGTCGCCGGCCACCACATCGGGCGCACGTCCGCACAGCTGGAGGCCGACATCGTGGCCGTCGGAGACGAACGTCGAGGCGGTGGCACCTGGATGGGCAGTCTCGACCACGACCTGGAGGCGGTCGAACGACCGGTGGCATTCGACGGCGCGGCGTGGGAGTGGGCCGATGACCGGGAAGCAGTTGGTCGGGTGACCGCCGGAGCCGGCTTCATCCGCTGCGTCTACGATCAGACGGCGACCCCTGTCGGCCCGCCGACGGCGGATCGAGCCGCACGATTCTGGGAGTTCATCGCACGAGAGACCGGTGCGGCCACGGCCGGACTGACACCGTCGAGGACGGGCACGTCGCGGGTCTGACCCCTGGCGCGATCAAGCGGTGAGGGCGGCGATGGCGTCATCGACGCGTTCGACGGGCACCAGGACGTGGTCGTGGTGGTAGCCCGCAAGGATGTTGCACGGGATGTCGAGGCGGGCGAGCCGTTCGCTGATCGCTGCAGTCAGGCCGACCGCCTCGAGGCTCGACTGCACGGTCAGACTGAGCCACGCGAACCGGACGGTGGCGAGTTGCCCCGCACGCTGAGCGGCCTCCACCGGGAGCACGATCGTCGTCAGCGGACCCTCCTTGACGATCGCATGGGCCGATGCCAACAGGCCAGGAGTCGGGACCTCGACGGCGATGTAGGTGAACACGCCAGGTCGACGATCGACGGAGAGCGACGCCAGCATCGCATCGAGGTCGGTTTCGCCAGGAGCGGTCATGCCTCCAGTGTCCCAGCCCTGTCAAACAAGTGTGGCGCGCCCCGTGTCGCCGCACGCCGGCGTGTGGCGCGATGATCGCCCCAACTCTCGAAAGGAGCCCGTCGCCATGTCCTCATCACCCCTCCTGCCCGGCCGCCTCGGCAACCCCGACCTCGACATCCGTGACGATCCTCGGGCAGACCCGCGCATGGTCGGCGCCATGGGTCCGATCGGGCTCGACGTCGCGCCGCCGCCGTCTCCGGTCACCGCCGCCACGCCGATCGCAGAACTCCTCGAGTACGCGATGCTCGCGGAGGAGGGCTTCGAAGCCCTCGGCGGTGTGCTGACGGCCAGCGCGGCGCCGGTCACGGGCGTGACGCGGTCGGAGGAGGCGATCACCGGTGTCGACGGCAACGACATCACGCTCTTCATCCACCGGCCGGTCGAAACGGACGGCCCGGTGCCGTGCGTGGTCCACACACATGGCGGCGGGATGGCGATCCTGAGCGCCACCGGCGAAAGCTACGTCGCATGGCGTGACGACCTCGCCGCCACCGGCATGGTCGTCGTGGGCGTCGAGTTCCGCAACGCGGCCGGAAAGCTGGGTCCTCACCCCTTCCCCGCCGGTCTGAACGACTGCGCGAGCGCAGCACAATGGGTGATCGCGAATCGTGCGGCACTCGGGGTGTCGACGATCGTCATCTCCGGGGAGTCGGGCGGCGGGAACCTGTCGATCGCCACCGCCCTGAAGGCGAAACAGGACGGCTGGATCGATCAGGTCGCCGGTGTCTATGCCCAGTGCCCGTACATCTCCGGGGCCTACGCCGACCCGCCGGCCGAGCTCACCTCGCTGTTCGAGAACGACAACTACTTCTTGAACGTCGAGAACATGGGCGCCCTGGCGAAGACGTACGACCCCGAGGGCGCCAACGCGACCAACCCGCTCGCTTGGCCGATGCACGCCGCCGCCGCCGACCTGGTCGGACTGCCACCCCACGTGATCTCGGTGAACCAACTCGATCCGTTGCGCGACGAAGGGCTCGTCTACTACCGAAAGCTGCTCGACGCCGGCGTCAGCGCTGTGAGCCGTACGGTGAACGGCACTTGCCACGCCGGCGACTGTCTCTTCCTCGACGCGATGCCCGACGTGTGGCACGCCACGATTCGCGACATCAAGGGGTTCGCCGACTCGCTCTGACGCTGCGACTGGTTCCGGCGCCGCCGTCAGCTCCGGAGCTGGGCGCCGAGCTTCGTCGCCGCCGTTTCGACGCCACGCCGCACGTCGGCGATGTCTGCGTCGGTGAGGTTCCGGTCCGCGGCCTGCAGTCGCACGCGATACGCGAGCGAACGGGTTCCCGAGGCGGCCCGTTCGCCGCGGTACACGTCGAACAGGTCGATGTCGACGAGCAGATTGCCCGCTCCCTGGCGTACGGCCTTCTCGACACGTTCGGCCGGGATGTCCTCGGGCACGACGAACGACAGGTCGAGGTCGCTCGACGGGTACCGGCTCGTCGGCTTCCACTGCGTCGGCTTGGGTTCGCGATCGAGGATCTGATCGAGATCGAGCTCGATGATCGCCACGCGTTCGCTGACCTCGAATGCATCGAGTACCTCGGGCGCCACCTCACCCACCGCCCCGAGAGGGTCACGTCCGGCTTGCAGCGTGGCCGACCGGGTTGCGTGCAGACCAGCGGGAACCTTCGACTGATCGACGCGAGCGCCGGTCCCGAGGGCTGCTGCGAGTTCGCGCCAGACGGCCATCGCTGCCGGTGCTTCCCGTCCGGCCAGGACGACCGTGAGCGCCTCGTACTCCCCGGGCAGCTCTCCCTCGGCCGGCGGGTACACGTGGCCGATCTCGAACAACGCCACGCCGGTACGGCGGTGCGATTCGTTGAAGGCGATCGCACGAAGCAGGCCCGGCCGCAACGAGGTGCGCAGCACGCTCTCCTCGGCCACCAGCGGGTTGCTGATCCGCAGCGCCTCCGACGGAAGACCCGCCTTGGCCAGAGTGTCCGGCGCGAGGAACGGGTTCGGCATCGCTTCGGAGATGCCGAGGCCGAGCAGCACCTGGCGGGCGAGACGACGCCGGTGCTGGCGGACGCTGAGCTCGCCGTGCACGACCGACTTCGGGACCGTCTTGCCGAGGCGGTCATAACCGTAGTGACGAGCGACCTCCTCGATCACGTCGATCTCCTCGGTCGAGTCGAGCCGCCACGACGGCAGCACGACGCTGCGGGTGTCGCCGGTGCCGGACACCGTGAACCCGATCGGGTCGAGCAGCGCCGGGAGGTCGTCGGCAACGAGATCGGTTCCGAGCGTGCGGTTGACGGCGCTGATGCGCACGTCGACCGATCGGTCCTCGGCCGGCAGGTGCGTCGAACGGGCGTCGACGGCGCCGGCGTGCACGACGAGCTCGTGGCACGTCTCCGACAGCAGTTCCACGAACCGGGCGATGGCCAGCGGCATGCCGTAGGGGTCGACACCGCGCTCGAAACGTGCCGATGCCTCGGATCGCAGGTTGGTGCGTGCCACGGTCTGGCCGATGCCGATGAGCGAGAACCAGGCCATCTCGAGCGCGACCGTCGTGGTCGCGTCACTGATCTCGGTGTCGAGTCCGCCCATGATTCCGCCGACACCGATCGGGTCGTCGTTGGCGTCGCAAATGAACAGATCATCGTGCGTGAAGGTGCGGGCCTCGCCGTCGAGGGTGATGAGCTGCTCGCCATCGGTCGCCCGACGCACACGGAAGCCGCCGCCGCCCAGCGTGTCGAGGTCGTACGCATGGTTCGGCTGGTTGAGTTCCAGCATCACGTAGTTGCTGACGTCGACGACGTTGTTGATCGGGCGCATCCCCGCGGCGGTCAGGCGTTGGGCCATCCAGCCCGCCGACGGCTTCACCTCGATGCCCGAGATCACCGTGGAGGTGAACCGACCGCAACGGTCACCGTCGACGATCTCGACCGGAGCGATGCGTTCGGGACCGGTCACGGTGAGCGCCGGCGTCGGCGGCCGGAACTCGACGCCGAGCTTGGCGGCGAGGTCGCGGGCGACGCCGACGTACCCCCAGCAGTCGGGACGGTTGCGGGTGACGTCGGCGTCGATCAGGACATCGAGGCGCAGCCCGAGCGCCTCGCCGTACGGACGGCCGAGCGGCACGTCGGGGGGCAGGATGCGGATCCCGGAGTGGTCGTCGCCGAGGCCGAGCTCGTTCGCGGAGCAGAGCATCCCCTCGGAGTCGATGCCGAGGATGCCCCGCCGCTCGATCGTCATGCCGTTGGGCATCGTCGTGCCGAGCGTGGCCAGCGGGACGATGTCGCCCTCGGCCATGTTGAACGCACCGCACCAGACGTGCCGCTGCTCGCCGTCGCCGGCGTCGACGTACACCCGCTGGACCTTCGCAGCATCGGGATGCTGTTCGAGGCGGAGCACCCGGGCGGTCACCACACCGGGCACCGTCTCGCCGACCGTGGCGACCGAGTCGACCTCGAGGCCGAGCGCGGTCAGGGCATCGGTGATACGCGTGACGGCGTCGGGGTCGGTGGGGTCACCGAAGTCGCCGTACTCGTTGAGCCAGGACAGGAGGATCTTCACGAGAACTGCTCCAGGAATCGGATGTCGTTGGTGTACATGTCGCGGATGTCCTCGACGCCGTGACGCTCTTTGGCCATGCGGTCGATGCCGAAGCCGAAGGCGAAGCCGCTCCACACCTCGGGGTCGAGGCCGCCGGCGCGCAGCACGTTGGGGTGGACCATGCCGCAACCGCCCAGCTCGATCCAGCTGCCGTCCGGCCGCTGGATGTCGAACTCCGCCGACGGCTCGGTGAACGGGAAGTAGCTCGGGCGCAGCCGTGAGGTGAAGCCCAGGCCGAAGAAGGCCTTGGTGAACGCCTCGATCGTGCCGGCGAGATCGGCCATCGTGATGTCCCGGTCGATCACGAGGCCCTCGATCTGGTGGAAGACCGGCATGTGCGTGGCGTCGGGCGTGTCGCGGCGGAACACCCGCCCCGGCGCGACGATGTAGATCGGTGGCTCGCTGTCGAGCATCGTGCGGATCTGCACCGGCGAGGTGTGGGTCCGCAGCAGGGTCGTGCCTGCCTTTCCGTCGGGCGTGACATGGTCGACGAACAGGGTGTCGAACTCGCCGCGAGCGGGGTGGCCCTCCCCCATGTTGAGCGCCTCGAAGTTGTGCCAGTCGGTCTCGACCTCGGGGCCTTCGGCGACCTGGAACCCGAGGCCGATGAAGACGTCCTCGAGACGTTCCCACGCCTGGGTGACGAGGTGTGCGTGCCCGCGAGCGGGTTTGCCGACGAACTCGGTGAGATCGAGCCGTTCCGCCTCGACTCGGGCAGCTCGGGCTTCGGCGGCGAGCGCGGTACGACGTTCGTCGAGCGCATCGGAGACGGTGGACATCGCCTCGTTGATCGCCTGGCCGGCGGCCTTCTTGTCGTCGATCGACTCGAGCGAGCCCAGCCGGGTCTTCTGCTGGGCGAGGGCCCCCTTCTTGCCGAGCAGCTGCGCGGTGAGCGCGGCGACGTCGTCGAGGCTGCCAGCGGCCTCGATCTCGGCGAGTGCCGCATCGCGGGCGGCGGTGATGTCAGTGAGCACGTGGACCTTTCAGGAGCGTGGACGACGAGCGGGACAGTCCCCGGACGAACTCAGGAGACGGCACAGGAGCGAACGGTCGTGTGGTCGATCCCCCGGGTTCACCCGGGGCACGAAAATCGCTGCGACTGCGGCTGCACAGCCGCCGAGGCTAGCCGTTCGCCAGGCCCAACGCCTCTACCGTTTGCCGGTGGGCGGTGTCCACGATGTTCCAGGCACATCAGGTACGCCAGGAGGAGGGCTCGCCATGTCCATGCAACCACCGGCTGCTCCGCCACCACCACCGGCAGCGCCACCATTCCCGCCCGGCGATGCGCCGTATCCGGCACGATTCGACGTCGACCGGGCCGAATCGCTGAACCGCGTGACCACGGCGTTCCGGATCATCCTGGTGATCCCGATCGCAATCGTGCTCGGCCTCCTGACCAGCAGCAGCAGCAGCACCATCGAGACCGATGACGGCGAGTGGGTCACCACCACCGGCACGAGCATCCTCGGCGCACTGTTCGCGACCACCCTGCTGCTCATCCTGTTCCGTCAGCGCTACCCGAGATGGTGGTTCGACTTCGCCGTCGAACTGAACCGGTTCAGCGCCCGAGTGGGCGCCTACCTGGCGTTGCTGACCGACGAGTACCCGTCGACGGTCGAGCAACAGCGTGTACACCTGGACTTCGACTACCCGGAGAACGTCGAGCAGGACCTGAACCGATGGCTTCCGCTCGTCAAGTGGTTCCTGGCGATCCCACACTTCATCATCCTGTTCTTCCTCGGGATCGGCGCGTTCTTCGCCGTGATCGCCGCCTGGTTCGCGATCCTGTTCACCGGCCGCTACCCGAGGGGCCTGTTCGACTACGTCGTCGGCGTGGGCCGGTGGGCGCTGCGGGTGTACGCCTACGCGTTCCTCCTGATCACCGATCGGTACCCGCCGTTCTCGCTGAGCTGAACCGGCCGATCGATCGGTCAGTCGGTCGGCGTCCCCTGATGGAACGCCAGCCGCCACTCGCCGCCGACCCGACGCCAGATCGACGAGCGGTTCACCGTACCGCGCTCATCGATCGAGCGGTAGGTCACGAGTGCCACCTCCGGCCCCAGTGCACGCACGGTGACGTCGTGCAGGATCGCCTCGATCGGCCCGACCTGAACGGCGATGATCTCGGCTCGGGTGTAGGTCCGCCCGGAGGCACCGAACTCGGTGAAGTCGACGGTGAGGTGGGTGTCCATCCAGGCCGGATCGCCGCGCGTGACGTCACGCCACATGTCACGCTCGAGCGACATCAACAGCTCGGCCAGCTCGCCGTCGTCGGCAAGCAACATGCGTTCTCCGTCCACCATCGCCAGAGTCTGTCCGCCACGCACCGCCCGCGCCACCGCCGTACAGTGACCGCCGTGCCCGTTCTCGTCCTCCTGAACGGCCCGCCGGCGTCCGGCAAGTCCACGTTGGCCGCTTGGCTCGTCGCGTCTCGACCGCTGGCGCTCGATCTCGACATCGACGTCGTTCGGAGAATGCTCGGCTCCTGGCTCGACGACCCGAGGGCTGCAGGTCTCGCCGCCCGGGCGCTGTCACTCGCAATGGCCCGGACCCACCTGTGTGCCGGCCACGACGTGGTCGTCCCGCAATTCGTCGCCCGGGCCGAGTTCATCGACCAGCTCGACGGTGTCGCGCATGAGGCCGGTGCACGTTTCGTGGAGATCGCGCTCGTGATCGACCGGCAGACGGCCATCGAGGCGTTCCAGCGCCGCCGCGAGGCCCCCGAGGAGCGAGTCCACCTCGATGCGACGGCACTGGTCGACCGCTCGTCCTCCGACGACCCACTCGGCGAGATGTTCGACCGTTACGCCGATCTGATCGAACGTCGACCGACAGCGCAGCGGGTTCGCGTGGAGCGTGGCAACGTCGCCGCCACGGTCGAGCAGATCGACCGGCTGCTCGTCGGCTGATCGACCACTCGGACCGGCCGGACGCCCTTCCTGCGCTGGGCACTAGCGTCGATGCCCGTGCGAGCGTTCCTGACCCACAACCCCGAGGATCGTGATGCGTACTACGGGCGCGCGCTCCCCCTGCTCACGCAGATCGCCGACGTCGTCCAGAATCCGCTCGACCGCGACCTGTCGACGACGGAGCTGATCGACGCGGCACAGGGTTGCGACGTCATCATCGCCCACAGGTCGACACCGGGAGAGGCGGCGGTCTTCGAGGGGATTCCCGGCCTCGTGGCGTTCCTGCGATGTGCCGTCGACACGTCGACGATCGACGTCGATGCAGCTTCGATGAGCGGTGTCCTGATCGCGAGAGCCGGCAAGACGTTCGTGGCCTCGACGGCAGAGCTGGCATTGGGCCTGCTGCTCGATGTGGCGCGCAACATCACCGTCTCGGCGGCGGAGTACGCCGAGGGTCGCACGCCGCCACAGCGCCCCGGCCGACAGTTGCACGGGAGGACGGCCGGCATCATCGGCTACGGCTCGATCGGGTCACACCTCGCAGCACTGCTGGTCGCCCTCGGCATGGAGGTGCTCGTCCACGACCCGTTCGTGAACGACCCCCAGGTCGAAGGCGTGAGATTCGTCGAGTTCGACGAGTTGCTCCACGCCGCCGATGTCGTCTTCCCCCTTGCACCCGGATCCGCCGAGACGGAGAACCTGATCGGGACGCCGGAACTCGCGGCCATGAGGGGCGGGACACTGCTGATCAACGTGAGCCGAGGCGAACTGCTCGACGAGACGGCAGTCGCCGAGGCGCTCCGCTCTGGCCACCTGGGCGGGCTCGGCCTCGACGTTGGTCGCGCCGCCGATCAACGACCGTCCCCCGAGTTGGCTGCACTTCCTGGCGTCGTCGCGACACCCCACCTCGGGGGTCTGACGCCGGAGAACGCCGACGCCCAGGCGGCCAGCAGCGTCGAACAGGTTGCGGCGATGGTCGCCGGTGAGATCCCGCCGCGATCGCTGAACGCCGAACACGCGACACGCCTGAATGCGCTGTGGGACCGCACCCTCCGGTGATGCGGTTCGCCTGCGACACCCACATCCACTTCTACGACCACCGGTATCCGGTGGCCGCCGAGTCGGTCCTGCGTCCCCCGGATTCGACACCCGACGACTACCGCCGCGAACGATCGACACTGGACACCGAGCGCATCGTCGTGGTCCAGCCGACCACGTACGGCCTCGACAACCGCTGTCAGCTCGATGCGATGGCGACGTTCGGTGACGCAGCGCGCGGGGTGATGGTCGTCGATCCGCACGTGCAGCAGGAGGATCTCGCGCGGCTCACGGACCTCGGCGTCCGCGGAGCACGGTTTCACATGCTCCCCGGAGGAGCGGTCCCGTGGGAGTCGCTCGAAGCGGTCGCCGCCAACATTGCGCCGTTCGGGTGGCACATCCAGCTCCAGTTGAACGGCCGCGAGCTCTCGTACCGCCTCGAACGTCTGCTGCGACTTCCGGTGGACCTCGTGGTCGACCACGTGGGTCGATTCATGTCGCCGGTCGGGCCCGACGCTCCCGAGTTCGCCGCGCTCCTGACCCTGGTGGACCACGGAGCGAACGTGAAGCTGTCGGCTCCTTATGAATCGTCCGACTCCGGCGGACCGGGCTTCGACGACGTCACCCGCCTCGTCGACGCCCTGGTGTCCCGGGCGCCGGACCGACTGGTGTGGGCGAGCAACTGGCCGCATCCGGGCCAGACGACCCCACCGACTGCAGCGGAACTGGTCGCCCTGCGCGATCGTTGGTTGCCCACCGACGAGCTCCGCCGACAGGTGCTGGTGGACAACCCGGCCGCGCTCTACGACTTCTGACCCCGATTTCCTGACCGTGAACTCCTGACTGTGAAAGGGACCCGAATGACCGATCGAGTTGCACCCCCTCCCACCACCTACGCGTCGTACCCCTCGCTGATCGACCGGACGGTGCTGATCACCGGCGGCGCCGACGGCATCGGCGCAGCGCTGGTGGAGCAGTTCAGCGCACAGGGATCGAAGGTGGCGTTCGTCGACGTCAACACGGTGAAGGCGGCCGAGACGATCGAACGGTGCCGCCAGGACGACCCGCGCCACGTCCCACGGTTCTACGAGGTCGACCTGGTGGACATCGAGGCACTGCGCGCCGCCGTCACAAGGATCCAGGCCGACCTCGGCGGGATCACCGTCCTCGTCAACAATGCGGCGAGCGACGACCGCCACACCTGGCAGGACATGACCGTCGAGTACTGGAACGACCGGTTCGACACGAATCTCCGGCACTACTTCTTCGCCATCCAGGCCGTTGCGCCGGGGATGATCGCAGCGCAGGACGGCTCGATCATCAACATCGGATCGAGCAGCTACATGATGCAAGAGGACTTCTTCCCGGGCTACGCGATCGCCAAGTCGGCCGTCGAGGGCATCACGCGAACGATGGCCAGGACGTTCGGGCCCGACAACGTCCGGGTCAACACGGTGCTGCCGGGATGGGTCGCCACCGACCGGCAGCTCACCAAGTGGTGGACACCCGAGGGCGAAGCGGGCACCCTGCGCGATCAGGCGCTCAAACGCCGCATCTCACCCACCGAGTTCGCCCAGATGGTGCTCTTCCTCGCCGCTGATGACGGCGCCGCGTGCACCGCTCAGCACTTCCTCGTCGACGGGGGTCGGTTCTGACGGCACCCAGCCGCTGGTCGAGCGTCACCCGACGAACCGTGTGAGATTCGTCGCACACCCAACCACCGCACGGCCCGAACAACTTCGTAACACCCCTTGGTCATGATGGGGAACATGAGTTCGGTTCACGTCGACGAGATCGCCGGAGCCAGTGGCGGCGCGGGCGATGGCGACCTCGCCGGTGTCGAGCGACTGGACGCGATCCGGTTGCGTCTGGTCGCCGACATCGAGACCGAACCACCCGCCGACCGCGCACGCCACACCGTGGCGAGGGCCTCGACCGCCCTGGCCGCACTGAGCGATGTCGATCCCTCGCAGCTCGATGCCGCCGAGTTGCGGGCGTGGCTCGAGCGGGTCGAGGCGCTGCGTCGTACCGTCGAGGCAGCGGCGGTCGCCGCGGCGGGTGTGATCGATCGGTCGAATCCGTTCCGGGCCCAGGGGTTCTTCTCGGCCAAGACCGCCGTGAAGCACATGTGCAAGCTGTCGGGGCCCGAAGCACATCGTCGTGTGCAGACCGCCCGACTCCACCACGCCCTCCCGGACTGGGCAACCGCCGAAGCAGACGGCGCCGTCGGTGTCGCCCAGTGCGAGCTGATGGCGCGTGTCGGGGCCAACCCGCGCATCCCCACAACACTCCTCGACCGTGACACTCCATCGCTGTTGGACGATGCGATCAGCCAGCCCTTCGACGAGTTCGAACGCCGCGCACGAAGGTGGGAGGCCCTCGCCGATCCCGACGGCGACCGTGACCGCCACCAACGCCTCCACGCCAACCGCAACGTCACCATTCGGCCCCGCCCCGACGGCGGCTGGACCCTCACCGGCAACCTCGCCGAGCTGGCCGGAGCCGAGTTCAACGAGATCTTCTCCTGGTTCCTCGAAGCCGAGTGGCAGTCCGACTGGGCCGAGGCCCGCGCCCGCCTCGGTGAGGCCGCGACCACCGGTGATCTCGTCCGAACCCAGGCGCGCCGATCCGCCGACGCACTCCTCGCCATGGCCCGCGCCGCCGCCTCCACCCCACCCGGATCACAGACACCACGACCGACCCTCGACGTCCTGATCGACCAGGAGTCGTTCGAAGCGCACCTGCGCGGCGAAGCGGTCGACCCCCGCCGCTACCGCGACGTCGTCGTGCGCACCCAGACCGGGCGCCGCCTCCACAACGACGACGCCATCAACACCGCACTCATCGGCCACATGCGCCGCGTCGTCTACGACGGCTCCAACACCGTCATCGACCTCGGCCGCCGACAACGCCTCTTCCGCGGTTCATCACGCGATGCGGTCATGTTGCTGCTGACCACCTGCATCTGGATCGGCTGCGACCGACCCATCGCCTGGTGCGATGCCGATCACTCCCTCGGCTGGAAAGCCCACGGCGCCACCGTGCCACGAAACGGCGGCGGCCTCTGCCACGGCCACCATCAGCGGAAGGAACACGGATTCCACGTGTTCCGAGACGACGACGGCACCTGGCACGTCATCGACCCCCACGGCAACGACATCACCTGAGCGGTCGCAGCCGACAGGACCCGTCGGATCTCCAGAAGTCACTCGTCGGCGACGCACGACCGCTACCGTCCGTTGGAATGTCCACGACCGAACACAGAGTCGGCCGCAAGCCATCGGATCGTCAGCGCGTCGGCGCGCTGATCGTCGGAGCGATCGTTGCCCTTGTCTCGATGATCCTCCTGTCGCTGAACACCGAGGGGCCGCTCACTCCGCTGAAGGCGATCATTCTCGGTGCCGTCGAGGGGTTCACGGAATACCTGCCGGTGTCGTCGACCGGGCACCTGCTGGTCACGCAGAGGCTGCTCGACCTCGGCGAGGGCGAGGCGAAAGCGGCGGCGGACACGTATGTGATCGCGATCCAGATCGGTGCGATCCTCGCCGTGGTGATGCTCTACTGGCGGCGTCTGGGCCAGCTCACGAGCGGCATGATCGGTCGCGACGCCGATGGTCGACGACTGCTGGGCCGCCTCGTCATCGCGTTCGTGCCCGCTGCGTTCGTCGGGCTGTTGCTCGGCGACACGATCAAGGCCCAGCTGTTCGGGGCATGGCCGGTCATCGCGGCCTGGATGGCCGGCGGCCTGTTCCTCGTCTGGTGGAACCCCCGCCCCGGCACCACGGAGCTCACGGCGTTCACCGCCCGCAACGCGGCGATCATCGGCCTTGCGCAGATCCTGGCGCTGTGGCCGGGGATGAGCCGCAGCCTCGTGACGATCGCCGCGGCCCTGGCCATCGGAGCCAGCATGGCGGCCGCCGTCGAGTTCAGCTTCCTGCTCGGACTCGCAACGCTCTCGGCTGCCACGTTCTACGACCTCGCGAAGGACGGCCAGACCATCCTCGACGAGTACGGGTGGCGAACGCCGCTCCTCGGCGGCATCGTCGCGTTCATCACCGCAGTGATCGCAGTGCGATGGCTCGTTGCGTTCCTCAGAACGAGACCGCTGTCGATCTTCGGTTGGTACCGGATCGGCATCGCCATTGCCGCGGCGGTGATGATCGGCCTCGGCGTACTCTGAGCGCGTGGCGCTCGACATCGCGATCCGACCAGAGACACCGGACGACCACACACGGATCGCCGACGTGGTCACCCGGGCCTTCGGTTCGCCGGCCGAGGCACGCCTCGTCGACGGCATCCGCGCCTCCAACGAATACCGCGCCGACCTCGCCCTCGTCGCCACCGTCGACGGTTCGGTGGTCGGGCACGTGATGATCAGTGGCTGTCGATTGATCGCGGACGGCACGACCGACTACGACATCGTGATGCTGTCGCCGCTCGCCGTCGACCCCGACCTTCACGGTCGTGGCGTCGGGAGCGAACTGGTCCGGGCCGTGACCGCCGCGGCGAACCAGCGGGGTGAACCCCTCGTGGTCCTCGAGGGCGACCCTGGCTACTACTCACGATTCGGCTTCGAGCCCGCTGCAGGACACGGGATCACGATGCCGCTCCCCGACTGGGCCTCGGTCGAGGCCGCCCAGGTACTGCGGTTGACGAACGACGACCCCACGCTCCGGGGGCGTGTGATCTACCCGGCGTCGTTCGAGGTGCTGGACGACCACTGACCCCCGCGTTGGCGAGCGGCCTCGAAGACGAGCACGGTGGTCGCCATCGCGACGTTGAGCGATTCGCTGCGGCCCTGGTGCGGGATCGTCACCCACGACCGGATCGGTCCAACCTGGTCGTTCCACCCGTCCGGGAGCCCCGCAGCCTCGTTCCCCATCACGATGGCGATCCTGCCTGCGAGTACCGCCTCGGTGTACACGGTGACCGTCCGACCTGGATGACGATGGCTGGAGGTGCCGAACAGCTCGAGGCCGGCGGCGGCGACCTCCTCGATCGTCGCCGTGATCACCGGTACGTGGAACACCGCTCCAGCCGACGATCGCACCACTTTGGGGTTGTAGGGATCGACGCCTCCAGGGGTGACCACGACCAGATCGGCGCCGGCCGCCTCCGCAGACCGCAGGATGGTGCCGAGGTTGCCCGGGTCGGACACACGGTCGAGCACGACGGCGAACGACGCATTCTCGAGCAGCCCATCATCGATCTCGGGCATCGCCACGATCGCAAGGGGTGGCTGCGGTGCCTCGGTCGGCGCCACCCGCTCGAGCACACCATCGGCGAGCTCGAACACCGGTCCTGCGCCGTCGATCGCGGCGTCCGATCCGGCGGGCACGAACTGGCCCACACACGTCCAACCGGCTTCGACCGCTTCGGCGAGCAGCACAGGACCTTCCACCACGAAGCGACCGGCGTCGTGACGCGAACTGCGGCGCCCCAGGAGGCGCCGCAGTTCTTGGACCTTGTCGTTGTTGAACGCCAGCGCACTCATCGTGCACGTGCGTGGCCGGTCAGGCCAGCGCGCCCTTGGCCGTCTCGACGAGCTTGCCGAAGGCGGCCGGGTCGGTGATCGCCAGATCGGAGAGGATCTTGCGGTCGACCTCGATGCCGGCAGCGTTCAGACCGGCGATGAACCGGCTGTAGCTCATGTCGTGCTGGCGGGTTCCGGCGTTGATGCGCTGGATCCACAGACGACGCATCTCGCCCTTGCGGGCGCGACGGTCGCGGAAGGCGTAGTTGCCCGACCGCATGACCTGCTCGTTGGCGGCCCTGAACGAACGGCTCTTGTTGCCGTAGTAGCCCTTGGCCTGCTTCAGTACCTTCTTGTGGCGCTTCTTCGACGCCACACCACGCTTCACACGTGCCATTTCGTTTCCTCCTCGGAACGTTCAGTCGGGGCGAGCCCCGTCATGAATCTCTCGGTTTGTCTCAGCGCTCGGCGAGGAGGCGCTTGATCTTCTTCTCGTCGCTCGAATGCACGTCGGCATCACGGTCGAGGCGGTGCTTGCGCGACGACGTCTTGTACTCGAACTTGTGCTGGTTGTTCTGCTGCTCGTGACGCAGACGACCGGTGCCGGTCTTCTTGAATCGCTTAGCTGCCGTCTTCGACGTTTTCATCTTCGGCATCGGATGCTCCTTCTTCTGGTTCGCTGGCGACGATCGGGTCCGGCGCCTGTTCGGCTTCGGCCTGTTCGGCCTGCAACTTGCGCTCGGCTTCGACGGCCGCCTTCTTCATCGCTTCTTGGGCCTGCTTGTCCGGCGACAACGTCATCGACATGCTGCGACCCTCGAGCCGCGCCTGCGTGTCGACCTTCGCTGCCGGACCCACCGCTTCGAGCACGTCGTCGAGGATCTTCGACCCGAGCTCTGGGTGTGCCATCTCACGTCCGCGGAACTGCAAGGTGATCTTGACCTTGTGACCCTCTTCGATGAATCGGATCACGTTGCGTGTCTTGGTGTCGAAGTCACCCTTGCCGATCTTCGGCCGGTACTTGACTTCCTTCACCGACACGTTGGTCGACTTCTTGCGGGCTTCCTTGGCCTTCTGGCCCTCCTCGTACTTGAACTTGCCGTAGTCCATGATCCGGCAGACGGGAGGATTGGCGTTCGGGGCCACTTCGACCAAGTCGAGTTCGAGACCTCGGGCCATTCTCAGCGCTTCGGGAACGGGTTTGATTCCGAGTTGGTCCCCGGTCGGTCCGATGAGTCGGACTTCACGAGATCGGATGCGGTCGTTCACGCGGTGCTGGTCGCCACGTTGTTCTGGTCGCGGTGCTATGGCTGATCACTCCTGTGCAATGGGCCTCCCCAGTGTCTGAATATGTTGGTGCTCGACGCGAACCGCACGCGGAGCGACCCGACACTGACCACGCTGGCCACTCCCGGTGGGGAGCGACGTGGTCTGGGGCTGGTCTCAGCCTTGTGACCTGGACGCACCGGTCGCATCACTGCGGATGGTGGCCAGGTGGGGGTCTCCCCCACTTCGCCTCAATTGTGGTCGGTAGGGTACCGCACGTGAGTGACGAAACCTCTGACGACGAATCATCTGACCCAGCGGTCGGCGACAACACCGCCGATGTCGACGACGGCGAGTTCGAGCTCGGCGACGAGCAGCTCGACATGATCGCCCAAGCCGAACGCGAGATGAGCGAGGCACGATCCCGGCTGGCGGAGATCCCCGCCGAGGTCGTGGTCACCAACCACGTGATGGGGCTCTACGAACTGGCCGCGATCCACCTGTCGGCATCGCCGCCCGACCTGCGTCAGGCAGTCCTGGCGATCGATGCGGTCGCGTGTCTGGTCGACGGGCTCGGTGACCGGCTCGGCGAGGACGCACCCACGATGCAGGATGCGCTCGCCAACATCCGGCTGGCGTTCGTCCAGATCAAGGGCCAGGTCGACGCGCCGTCCGACTGAATCGTCCCGACGGCGCGTCGCGGACCCGTCCGTCGCTGACCTCGACACCTTCGTCCTGCAGGAGCTGCGCCTGCAGCAACGGATCGCCGGCGACCAGCTGTCCCGACGCATTGACCACCCGCCACCAGGGCACCTCCACGTCGGTGGTCGCCAGGATCCTTCCGACCAGGCGCGCCT
>CAVQBG010000016.1:0-169323 GCA_963710625.1 Ilumatobacteraceae bacterium
ATCGCCAGGGCTTTCTCGCGTCCCAACCGGTTTGCCTCACGGGTTGGTTGAGGGCGGGCGGCTGCCAGGGCACCGAACGGCATCTCGAGAACCAGATCGGCCGCCATCTCCTGGTCCGGGGCCGGACCTGTTCGCAGCGTTCACTGGTCTAGCGTTGGGTCACAATGATGGCCATCGTGCAACGACGTCACATGGTGATCGCCGTGCTGCTGGTTGTTGCCGTCGGGTGTGCTGCCGACGATGGCGCTGTGACGACCGCAACCGATTCGGTGCCTGTGACGGAGAGCAGCGTCGGATCGAGCGCCCCGTCGACCGACGACGGTGGGGCAACGTCGCTTGCCCCGACGACGACCGATGCCGACCATGAAGGAAGCGACGTGCAACCACAACCCATCGAGCCGTTCTACGACGTCGGCGACATCGACCTCGGTCTCCAGCCGTTCATCGACCAGGCTGCCGCCGACCTCGCGGTCAAGCTCGGCGTCGACGTCGGCGAGATCACCACACATGCGGCTGTCCTGGTTGTGTGGCCCGACGCCAGTCTCGGGTGCCCGCAACCCGACATGCAGTACGCACAGGCACAGACTGACGGTTCGATCATCGAACTCGAACTTGACGGTTCGATCTACCGATATCACACGGGCGGGGCACGTGGACCGTTCATCTGCGACCAGCCGGTCAGCAGACCACCCTCGGGGTGAGGGCCCGGCTTCGCTGGAGCCCGACACGTCCGACCCCGTCACCCGTCACCTCGGAATGGGAAGGAGCGGCCCCCCAGCCGCTCCTTCCCGATTCACGTCACCCGCTCGTCAGCCGGTCACCTCGACGATCGTGAGGCCGATGATCCCGCTCGCGTCACTGTGCGACACAGCGCCGACGTACTCTTCGCCACCCGTCAGGCCCGACCAACTGAAGTCGATCGTTCCGGTCGTTCCGATCGTCGCGGCAGCCGGAGCGCTGTCGACCGAGAGGCTTCCGCCGCCCGGGGCCGCCGGAACGCTCCAGAAGTTGAGCGTGTACGGGAGCGGTTGGTTCGGCACCGACCAACCGTGCACGACCATCGTGTACGTGTCGTCGGCCGGCAGGACCAGTTCGATGACCTCGTCAGTGCCGCCGTTGGTGCTGCTCGCGATGATGTTGCCGGCGGAGTCCTGGAGAAACAGGTCGATGTCGTCCGGCCCCGGGATGTCCAGCGTCCACCGCACCAGCGCGGAGCCGCTGACCGGGAAACTGATCAGATCGACGCCCGGGCTGGCCTCGCCGGGCGTGTAGGTCTGATCCGGGTCCTGGCTGATGTCGCCGCTCTCCGGCGCGTTGGCCGAGAGTCCGTGGGGCCCTGCGGTGTAGTCACCGCTGTACCCGAACTGGACATCGAAGCTTCCGGCACCGTCGGTGCCCGAGCCCCCGACCGCTGCCGGGGCGTCGAAGAGGGCGCCCTTCACGGCGATCGGGCTGTAGGCCTCGAAGCCGGCGCCCTTCCAGGTGAGGGATCCGAAGCTCCATGCCCCGACCACACCCGTGCCATCGTTCGTGATCGTCACCTCGTAGGAGGCGATCTCGCCCGGCGCAAGGGTGATCGTGCTCGGTGTGACGGTCAGGTCGTACCCGTCAGGCGCGTCGACCTCGACCTTCCACTTCACCGTTGTCGTCGCGACGCTGGTGACGGTGCGGACGACGGTCTGCGAACCGGCGAGTTCGCCGATGCCGATCGATGCCAGGTTGAGGTCGCTCGCATCGGTCGGGATCCCGATCGACTCCAAGGCCGTGCACGTCGAGGGATTCAGCGCCGCGGGGTCGGCGTCGCAGAGGAATCCGAGGTACTCGAGGAACCCGGCCTCGTAGACGAGACCCGGATCGAACATCGAGCCCTTGGCAGTGACCTTGCCCGGATCGACGTGACCGGCGCCCATGTCGAACGGATCGGCAGCGCTGACCCGGTCGTTGTCGCGGACCTTCTGATCGGCGGTCGTCATCATTGCCGATTTGGCCATCGCCGCGGTCCAGTCCGGATGCACCTGCTTGAGCAGTGCGAACAGGCCGGCCACATGAGGGCTCGACATCGACGTCCCGGCGATCGCCTGGAAGAGTTCGCCCGGAACTGTTCCGGGATCGGGGAACGGTGAGTTGCCTGCGAGAATCTGCAGACCGGGAGCGGTGACGTCCGGCTTGATGAGGTCCTCGGCAACCGGATCCGGCCCTCGCGACGAGAAGATCGTCATCGTGGGAGCGTGCTTCCACTTCGTGGTGTTGCCGGTCGTGATCTCTGCCTTGGGGTTCGACGACGAGGCGATGTAGGCCTTGACCGCGAGGCCTTGGTCGAGATCGACGTGCACCGACGGCACCCAGTGGGTATCGGTGAACAGATTGTCGTCGTTGGTGTTGTTGTACAGGACCATCCCCGCGCCACCGGCCTGGAAGACAGCGAGGCTCTTCTCCGCTCGACCGATCGCGCCACGGCGACAGAGCACGATCTTGCCGCTGACCACGCCTGGATCGAGGGTGCCCGGAATGCACAGATCGCCGCCGGCGAACTCGGCGTCGACGAGCGGCAGTTTGCCGACCGTTCCAGGAGTGATCGAGGCGCCGCTGACCTTGCCACCCTTGTCGAGCTTCACCTCGCCCTCGAAGAACCGGTCGAACGTGCTCGCACCAACGGTGGTCAGCCACGGCACCGAAGCCGGGCCGCCGATCGTTGCCGCGCCGGAGCCGCTGTTGCCGGCAGAGGTCGCCACCATTACTCCTGCGTCCGCTGCGAACAGGAACGCGATGTCGTCGGCGCCGGAAAGGCTTGCACCGCCACCGACCGAATAGTTGATCACGTCGACACCGTCGGCGACCGCCTGGTCGATCGAGGCGGCAAGGTCGGAGCCGAATCCGCCGAGGTTGCCGAGCCCCTTGTACGCGATGATCTGCGCGCGCGGTGCGATGCCCGACACGGTGCCGAGCGGGATGCCGTAGATCGATGCCGCGACACCAGCGTTGCCGGCGGCGGTCGAAGCGGTGTGCGTACCGTGGCCGTCGTCGTCACGCGCCGAGTCGAACTCGTCCGTATCGGCACCGATCAACGTTCGATAGGTGTCCATCGTCTGACGGGCACCGATCAACTTGTTGTTGCACGTGAACGGTGCGTCGTTCGGATTGTGGGCGGTGTTGCCGAAGTCGCACACCGGATAATTGCTGTCGCTGAGCGGGGGGATCGACGGCGCCGGATAACTGCCGTCGTCCGCGAGGCTCGGATGCTCGGGCCAGATGCCGCTGTCGATGACGCCGACGACGACACCTTCACCCGTGACGCCGCTGGCCCAGGCTCCCCCCGGCCCGGTGAGGCCGAGGAACTTGCCGGCGTCCTGCGCCTGCGCCGCGGAACCGGAGCTCGGATTGCTTCTCTGGAGTTGACGCAGTTCGTCGGGGAGGACGAGCTTGACGCCCTGAGTTCCGGCCAGCGCGATCGCCTCGTCGTGAGTCAGGATCGCGGAGAAGCCGTTGAGCGCATTGGTGAAGTCCTGCACCTTGTCGCCCTCGTCGGCGCCGGATTCCTCGAGCACCACGTCGTGGCTCTCGACGATCTCGGCTTCTTCGGCCTGGGCTGGGGGCGTGTTCAGGTCCTCGGGCTCGAACTCGGCGATCAACGGGTCTGCTTCCATCACCACGATGTAGCTGCCCGTCGTGCTCTCGACGACCGTCTTCTCACCTCCAGGAACACCGGGTTCGACGTCGGTCTGTTTCGCCTCCGTCAAACCGGGAGTGACCAACAGGGTGGCCGCAAGTGCGACCGCAGCGATGAATGCTGTCCGTGTTCGAGACATGTGTCGAACCTCTCTGCTCTCTGACGCGATTGGAGTGCTCACGAGGCACCGGAGAGCGAGGCTGAAGGGCCCGGACCCCCCAGTCCGTAGCGCGCGGCGTGACCGTATCACGATGCCGAACACCTCGATGACAAGCCTGGTGAGGACGCCGGACGCCGGCCATCGCAGATCGTCGCGAGGAAGCTGCGGGCGCTCAGGTCGGTCCTCGCGGTGGCCGCCGAACCACCACATCACCCTCGCTCGACGTCGCGGCTACGCACCGTGCCGATGTGTCACCGTGCTGATGTGGCGTCAGTCGAAGCGCTGCACCCGTTGGCGGTGGTTCGTGTGGTTGTCGCCGTCGATACCCGACTTCTTGGTGCCCTTGATCTCGTCGACCTTGGCGTCGTTGCCGGTGACCGCTTGCGCCTCGACGCGTGTCTCGCGCTCGAAGGCGTGTGACTGATGAGTGTTTCGGTAGTACCGCCACGACAAGAAGTAGACCCCGCCGGCGCCCGCGGGCCCGAGGAGGAGCAGCCAGGCGGGGCCGCCATCGTCCTCGGCCGCGACGAGCGCTGCCGATGCCACCGCTGGGGCCAGCTCGGCCAACATCATCGCGATCATCCGGCTGCCACCAGAATCGCAATCGCGATGACCTCGATGACCCCGCCGACGGCTGCAGCCGCCGCGAGCAGCCTCGGGTGCGACACCGGCACGCTGCCCATGACCTCACCGGTTCGGCCGTTGACGGCGATGTAGTGCACCATGCCCTTGCCGCCCGACTCGTGGTAGTGGGAGTACAGCCAGACCGGCAGATACATCGCCACCCAGCGCGTGCCGTGGATGTCGATCTTCTCGCGTTCCCAACGCACACCGCGGTCGTAGCGATCGACACTCGACTGGACCTGCGACCGCGCGATCGACAGCAACTGGTTCTCGACCACCGGTACGAGGTGGTCGACGTCCTGGTCACGTTTCTCCGAGGTGAACCCCGTGAGGTAGCTGGCGTTCCACTTCACCGCGTTCTCGGTGTCGAAGGGCAGGATCGTGTTGATGATGTTGTTGGTGTTGACCGAGGAGTTCATGTTCGCCCGGTCGGCCGACGACTCGATCGTCAGGTCGTCGACCGTGAAGTCGACGTGGCGGTGCACCTGGTACACATCGGCGTCGTAGAAGGTCTCCTTGTCGTCGCCGGAGCCTTTCGTGTACTTCCGCGTCTCGATCTCGCCGCGGCCGGCGACGTCGGCACTCGCGTTGCTGTCGACCACCATGTACGGCATGTAGACGCCGACGATGTTGTCGGGCTTGAACTCACGCAGGAACCCTCGATCGGCGAACAGGCGGCGCTTGCCGGCGAACGCATCGATTCTCGCGACCGCATCGTCGTGCGTGATCTTGAACGGCAGCACCGCGTCGGGCACCGCTCCGTTGGGCACCTGCTCGTTGATCGTGAGCACGTGCCGACACCAGTGGCAGCGGGCGCCCATCTGCTCCTCGGTGTTGACGACGACCTCGGCGCCGCAGCCGGCGCACTTCATCGTGACCAGCGTGTCGACGCCGGTGTCGATGTCGGCGGCACCCGAACCGATCGTCCTGCCGCGTAGCTCGGTGAGGCCACCGTCGGGGATCGTCTCGTCGATTCGAGCCTCCGACCACTCGTGCCGGCAGAACAGGCAGATGAGCATGCCCGCGGACGGGCGGAGCTGGATCTCGGTGGCACCGCACTGGGGGCAGCGGTTGACGCCGTCGTCCAGCCGTTCGTTCCGGGTGTCGATGGTCGGCTCCGCCGGCGGATCCAATGGGGTGTCGATGGTTGGCTCGGCCTGCGGATCCAGCGGGGTGTCGATGGAAGGTGGTCGGGCGCCATCACCCGGAGGCGGCAGGCTCGTCATGTCGGCTTCCGTTTGCTCAGCTTCCGCGCGAGCGGACTCAGAGTCCGAGCACCTTGTTCTTGGCCGCGTCGTAGTCCTCTTGCGTGATCAGACCTGCGTCGAGCATCTCCTTGAACTTCGTCAGCTGGGCCATCGGATCCTCGGCTGCGGGTGCGGCCGGTGCTGTGGGCGCGGGCGGGCGTGCCGCGGCGGCAGCTGCGGGCGGGGGTGGCGGCGTGCTCTGGGCACCGATCCCCGGCACCGGCTGTTGCAGCCCACCGAGACCGGTTGCCCCCGAAGCGATACCGAGTCCGACCAGACCGGCAGCGCCGGTGTTCTCGCCCGCGGATTCGAAACCCGCAGCGACCGACGCCTGCAGGTTCGAGTTGCCCCGAGCTCCCGACAGTGCATCGGCGCGCTGCACGTTGCGGAGCAGTTCGCGGGTCGTCTCGTCGTACTCGATCGAGATGATCGCGGTGGCCACGATCTCCAGGCCGCGCCCCGTGCTCCACTGGTAGTTCTGCTCGACCGCCGCCGACAGGCTCTGGGCGAAACCGATCGAGTCCTGCTGGATCTTGGTGATGCGGTTGCCCTTCGACGGATCGTTGGTGTACATCGAGAACGCCGGGGCGAGCGAGCCGACGACCTCGTTGAACAGCTGTGATGCGGCGTCGTTGTCGAGATCGGTGAAGTCGAACACCTTGCCCGGCTCGAGGTACGTCGCCGGCACCCATGCCTTGACGAACAGGATCGGGTCGGTGATCTTGAGCGTGTAGGTGCCGCGGGTGACGGCACCCACCTGGGCGTTCATGTAGGCGTCGTCCCAGTAGATCTCCGACTGGGTGCCGAAGCGGTTGTTCGGCAACTCCTTCAGCGTCACGAAGTAGGCGCGCTGTTGGGTGCCGGGTTGGCCGCCGAACTTGAAGCGCTCCCACGACGTCGTGATCAGCGGGCTCACGATGCCGTTGCCCGCGAAGATCGACTGCGAGTTCTGGTCCTCGCTGTTCCACTCGTAGGCGCCGGCCTCGGCGGCGAAGCCGGTGATCGCGCCCTGCTCCATCAGCACCAGGCCGTACCCCTCGGGCACGACGATGCGGCTGCCGTTGGTGATGATGTTGTCCGACCCCTTGGTGTTCGAACCGCGGCCCGCGTTCTGCTCCTGCTTCACCGCTGCGAACAGTGCTGCCGTCGGCGCCAGGCCGTCCGGCACCGTGAAGAAGTCCTTCCACTGGTCGGCCAACGTTCCGCCGATCGCGCCAACTGCCGCCTGAATGAGCCCCATGTGTCGGATTCCCCTCTGCTTCGCCCGGTGGTGAGCTTGCCAGTGTAATGACGTGTGGCGACCCCTTTGCGATGTGACAAGCGATCAGCGTCGAGCACGACGAACGCCGGACACGTGCGTGCCTCGAGTGCCTGTTGCACACATGGCCTACGTCCCAGCGCGGTGACTCACGCGGTCGTCGGATCGGACCGGTCGCGGTCGTCGGCCTGCGCGTCGTCGTCCCACTCGACCACGTATTCCGTTTCGGCGTCGTCGGCGTCGGTCGGTCCGGGCTCGTCAGGAGGCGACTCGTCGGTAACCGTCGGTGCGCCTCGGTTGTTCCCGTTGCCCTTCAGGCCGGTGTCGCGCCGGGCAGCCCGCACGCACTGCGAGATGCTGTGCCAGAACCGGTCGGGGCCCACCACGTCGACGAAGCCCGAGCGCTGGAGCACGCTGTACACGCCGTGGAGGACCCTGGCGAGATAGAGGCTGACCTCGCGCTTGCGCAGCTTCTCCGCCAGGTTCAGGAGGACGTCGGCGCTGGTCGTGTCGAGCTGCGTCGTCGCCTCGAGATCGAGAACGAGTGCTCGCGTGCCGGGCCGGGCGTCGACTTCGGCGAGCAAGCGGTCGGCGAACGCGGTGGCGTTCGCCCAGAACAGTGGTGCATCGAGACGCACCACGACGACGCCGTCCACCGGGCGGCGGTCGGGGTGGCGATCCAATCGGCCCCAGGCCGCCTTCTCGCCGTCGATCTTGCCGAGCACGTCCAGCCGCGGTCTCGACGATCGGTAGACGATCGCCAGCAGTGACACCGCGATGGCGATGCCGAGCCCGGGCAGCGGCCCGAACAACACGACCGCGCCCACACCGACCGCGGCCGCGACGAAATCGGCGCGGCGGACTCGGCGATACCGGAGCAGGGCCGCGACATCGATCAGTCCCCAGACCGCGGCGACGACGATCGCGCTGAGCACCGCTTGTGGCAGATCGGTGAACACCCACGTGAACGCGACGAGCACGATCGTGGTGAGGGCGGCCGCCGTCAGACCGGTGATCTGGCTCCCGCTCCCGGCCTGGTCCGCGGTGGCCGTCTTCGACAGGCTCCCGGCCACGGCGAGCCCACCGGAGAGCCCGGCGGCCACGTTGGCGGCACCCATCCCCACGAGCTCACGGTCCGTGTCGACTCGGTACCCCCCGCGAGTGGCGAAGAGCCGACTGGCGGCGAGGCCTTCGGCGAGGGCGACGAGGCCCAGCGACATCCCGCCGACCAGGACAGGGCCGACGTCGTCACGCGGGATGAACGGCAAGCTGAGCGCAGGGAGCCCCGAGGGGACCTCGCCGATCATGGCGACACCCTCGGCCTCGAGATCGAACGCGACGGAGACCACGACCCCCAGCACGAGTGTCACGAGGCCCCAGGGCACGCGCGGCGCGATGCGTTGACCGCCGAACAGGAGGACAAGCGCCACGCCCCCGATCACCGCTGTGTTCATCTGGGTCTCGTCGAGGTTCTCGATGGTGCGCACGAACACCTCGATCAGGTCACCCGACGGCTTCGGAATGCCGAGCAGCGTCGGGAGTTCGCCGATGATGATCGTCAACGTCAGGCCGAGGACGAAACCGGTCACGATCGGCTTCGACAGGAACTCGGCCAGCCACGAGATCCGCAACATGCCGGCGATGGCGAGCACGAGTCCTGCGGCGATGGCGAGCGCCGACGTGATCGCCACAGCGTCCTGGGGGTTGTCCCGCGAGATGTCGGCGACCAGCGAACCGGACACGATCGCAACTGTCGAGGCGGGGCCCACGATCAACTGTGGTGACGACCCCAGCACACCGTACGCGAGCAGGGCGAGCGGCACCGCGTACAACCCGACCTGCACCGGGACTCCGGCGATGGTCGCGTAGCCGAGCGACTGCGGGACCAGCAACGCCGCGACGATGGCACCGGCGAGCAGATCGCGGCGCAGCCTGCTGCGCTGGTACCTCGGGAGCCAATGGAACATGGGCACCCACGTGGTGACCCGCGCCCACCGATCCGACGTGGTCGTCTCTGCTCCACTCACCGGTCCAGCGAACCTCCCCGGGCGAACTCTATGCGATCACCTTCAGAGGCGGCAGCAGCAATGCACCGCGATGGCGCGCTGATGTCGCGGGTCGAGGGAGAACGGTGGTGTGGTGGCTGGCGCACCGTGAGCACGAGCTGCCGCCGGCCGGACGAGATGCGGTGATGCCGTGATGAGCAACGCCGTGGGGACGCCAAGTCGCGTCGAGGGGAACACCGGTGGGGCCGGACGTCGCCGAAGAGCGTTCTCAGCTCGGGCCAGGATCCGAGATCGTGAGCAGGATGACGTCGTCGGCTCGACGTGCCCGCGGTTGATCGCCGGAGCTGGTGAACAGGCGCAGGCCTCGTCGGATCCTGCCGGCGATTGCCTGACGGTCTCGGTGGCGTTGCCCGTCCCGACGCTCACAACCGGCCCAGCTGCCTCGGTCGTCGGCTCCGCCGACGCCCGCAACGTCTCGGGAACGAACCTCCCATGATCAAGCCCCGGATGTTGGCCGGGCGGTTCAGCGGCGCCGGTTTGCCGGGCACGAGCGTTCGGAGTGTCAGCGGCGATCACCGGCCAACCGGTCATGCGATGAGCGAGTCCCCCGCATGTGGTGGATTCGCTCATCGGTGTGCCGGGATCTAGTGGCGGGCGTCGAGCGGATGAGCCAGGTCGACAGACGCAGGGCGATGGGTTCGCGATCTACGGCTCGATCGAGCCCGATGGCAGCCCGCTCGAACCGCTCGACGACTACAACGGTCACACCGGACGCGATGGCGTGTACCACGACAACGGCACCACCAGGTACCCGTACATCAATGGTGGCCTGGTCGGCGTCGTCGAGGTCTCCGACCACGTCGAACCGCAACCGGTCACCCACGCGTTCCGACCCGCAGGCGAGCCGCTGCCCGGCGCAACCATCACCGGATTCGAGGACCTCGGGAACGGCTCCTACCGTCTGGAGTACACCATCGACGATGCGGTTGGCTCAGTGGACGACACCGTCACCGAGACCACCGTGAGCTTCGAATTCGCCAGCCCGTCAGGCGACGTCACCACCGAGACGTGCACCCGCTGAGAAGCGGTCCGGTGGAAACGTCGGGTGATCTGGAGCGGGGTGGCGCCCGAAGAAGTGCCGTTCGCGAGCGCGTTTGACTACCGCAATCTCCAAGAACGAGATCGGGCCGATCCTGAGTGGGGCACGCAGGATTCGGTCATTTGAAGAGCGCCGAGGCGCCTGGCACCCTCTTGTCGACGACCGCAGCGACGGCGTCGAATGAGAGCCGTGCCACCTCGACCGGCGTGCCGACGGCAGCGAGTCGCTCCTCGAGCCAGGTGCGCTGCTCGAGGACGATTGTCCGATCGCCGCAGAGCATTGCCGCAGCGCCGGCAGCAACGATGTCGTCGAGGTCGGCGGTGAACTGTGCGAGCCACGTCGCCGAGCGCACACGGTCTGCGAAGTCGCCCGTTCCCAGCCACGACAGGGCGTCGCGCACGACCTGCACGCGCTGGAAATCGAGGTGCGCCCAGTCCGCGTCCATGTTGACGGCGAGCGGTTCGCCCCAGAGCACCTCGTCGAGTACCAACGGCTCGGTCAGGTCACCGGGTTGTCCGTGGGCGCCGATCGAGCGCGCCCGAGAACCCGACGAGTCGAACGCCCGACCCCCACAGATGACGCTGTAGCCGGCCTGGCGTGCCGCACGGACGGTACGAGCAGCGCCGGTGAGATTGGTCGCCAGCGTGACGCTCACCCCCACGACGTCGGCAGCGATGTCGGCAAGGTAGTAGCGGAGCTTCCCCGCCGGCATCGCACTTCCGAGATGGATCACGCGCCACCCGTCGGCAGTCATCAGTTCGGTGGCCATCCTCGTCGGCAACGAGTGCAACTCTCCCTCCGCGCACACCATCACCACCGTTCCCACATGCTCCCGCGCCTCGAGCCCCACGGCCAGCGACGACAACACCGACTCCGTGACGAACGTCGCCGAGTGCTCCTCCGCAACAGTGCACTCGCCGCGCAGCCAGCGCTCACCGACATCGCGCTGCGACGGCGCCAGCAATTGAGTGACGACGCGGAGGCACGACTCGTCACGGCCCGCAAAACCCGTGGCGAGCTCCGCCGCGCCGGCGCGATCGCCTCGCAGTGCTGCGGCGGTGTATTCGTCGAGCAATACGCTCATGGCCCCTCCTCGTGCGGCGCCCACTCGCCGTGACGGCCAGGTTGCCACAAATCGCGGTCGCGGGTCCGACGCGACCGAACCGGCGCAGGATCCGGCACGGGCGAGCTCCTCGCTTCGCATCTGTCCAGCCGCAACTGCAGCTTCGTCGTTCCGCCCCGAGAAGGCAACGCTTCTGATCGTTCCATTCACGATCTCAGCTTCGAGACGGCCGGAGAACCCGCTGGGGTCGGCGAACCACACCGTGCCGTCGCCGATGGTCTTCTGGAGCAGATCAGTGTCGTGATTGCAGGTGCCGTCGGTGAAGAACTGAGACTGCAACGAGGCCTTGACGGGGGCGTGCCTCGTCGGCTCCTTCGAACCCAGGGGTACGGACGACGCTTCCGAGTGTGAGCACCGCGATGAACCTCGACCGCGCGATCTGCGATGCCGAGCAGAGGTGAGCCGTCGTCGTGGACCTCACGCGAGCGAGGTCGACCGAGCCGGGCCCGCCCGATCGAATCTCGTCCTGACACCGCCTGCCTACGAAGCCATCGTGTCGAGCAGAGAGAGCCTCCAACCGGAAGGAAAGGCGTCCGTTTCGCCATCTGGCGCGGCCAGGCTGCCCGACGGGGTCAACGGGTAGTAGAGAAACCTTCGTCGCTCGTCGCCGAAAGCCTCGGGGGCGGTGTGGAAGCCGGCGGTCCGCGCCATCTGCTGGTGCGAGTCGCTCTGCGTCGTGGCCAACATGACGCACTCGGTGTCAGCAGGTGCCCCAACGATGCGGAAGAGCTCACAGAGCACCGCATCGTCGTCCGCGGCGTAGTCAGCGATCATCACACGGTGCGGGTGTATCCAGTCCCAGGCCAGCACCACGTATCCCCTCAGGCGCGAGTCGCGCCAGTACACGAAGCGGTAGACCCGGTCGGGGTTCCGCAAGCGCCATCGCAAGAAGGCTTCGGTTCGCAAGGCCCGCAACGACCCCGAAGCCTGCGACTCCGACAGGGCGCTCATTTCCGGGAAGTCCGCTCTCGAGGTCACCTCGACTTGGCTATTCGCGGAGGACGCGATCCGCCGACACAGCCCGTTCACCGAGACACCCCAGGCGAACGCCGGCGACGACAGACCTCGCTGCCGAAGCGCACGGACCGCACGGCCCTCCGCTCGTCGGAGCAGTGGGAACCCGGAGACAACTGGTTGGTAGGTCCTCTCGAGTTCGCCCAGTGCCTGGTAGCCGCACACCAGCGACAGCTCCTGGGTAGCCGTTCCACCCGTGAGGTTCAGAATCGCCTGATATCCGCGCGCTCCAGCTGCGCCCACCATTGCCTGATGCATTCGCAAGAACAAACCCTTGTTTCGGTGATCCGGATGAATGATGAGGTCGTCCGCGTGTGGCAGCACCTCGTGCTCGCGTCCGGGGCCAAGATTCCAACACGTCCCGTACATGCCGCGGATTGCGACGATCTCATCATCGAGTCGGACCACAAAGAACAGAGGTGACTCGATGAATGGGTTCTCGTGGTACTTCCACTCGAGGTACCGACGGCACAGACGCCGACCGGCCCCCATGAGCTGGGCGTCGAGAGCGGCGATCTTGTCGTTGTCGTCCGGTCGGGCCTCGGTGATGATGTAGTCCATGCGCGCCTCGTCCACAGGAGCAAGTTGGATGCGAAACTAGGCTAGCGAGAGCGGAGCATCGTGTATCGATGCTGCGACGCAGCTTGCAGCCAGCGATCGACCGACCAGGTGGCCGCCCATGAGAGAAAAACGAACGATTCCTGAGCTCCTCCAGGGTCAGGCGACCGAACGCCCAGAGTCCATCGCCGTTGCGGACCTGCACCGCCCTGGCCTCAGCTATCGACGGCTGGACGAGTTGGCTCGAGGAGCTGCCTCGCAGCTGGCCGGACTCGGCGTTCGGCGTGAGGACCGGGTTGCCATCGTGCTGCCCAACGGCCCTGAGATGGCCACAGCGCTGCTCGCCGTCACATGCGTCGCAACTGCGGCCCCCCTGAATCCGGGGCTCACACGGTCCGAGTTCGCGTTCTATCTCGACGACCTCGACGCTCGACTCGTGGTCGTAGCTGACAACGATGCGGGCGAGGGTACCGCAGCGGCCCGCGACCTCGACATACCCGTCGTCAAACTCATTCGCACGCCCGATGCGATGGCCGGCGAATTCTCGTGGGCTCGGCTCGACGGTGGGGCGCCGTCTCCCTCCAACGTCGCTGTGACTGCTGCTCACGGGGCCCGACCGCACGATGCTGCGCTCGTGCTCCACACCTCCGGTACGACCGCCAAGCCCAAGATCGTCCCGCTCTCCCACGAGAACCTGTGTCGCTCGGCGAGCAACGTGGCCGCTTCTCTCCAGCTCGGGCCCGAAGACCGCTGCATGAACGTCATGCCGCTCTTCCACATCCACGGGCTGGTCGCGGCGCTGTTGGCCTCGGTGACGAGCGGCGCGACAGTCGTGTGCACTCCAGGATTCGAGGCGCCGAACTTCTTCGAGTGGTTCGAGACGGCCGCTCCCACGTGGTACACGGCGGTGCCCACCATGCACCAGTCCATCCTCGCCCGTTCGGGGGATGATCAACGTGAGATCGTGCGCCGAAGCCAGCTGAGACTCGTCCGATCCTCGTCGGCTTCCCTGCCCCAATCGGTCCTGAGCGACCTCGAGGAGGCCTTTGGCGTTCCGGTGATCGAAGCGTACGGCATGACGGAGGCCGCCCACCAGATCGCCTGCAATCCGCTTCCTCCCAAGCCCAGAAAGCCCGGGTCGGTCGGCCCAGCGGCCGGTCCAGACATCGCGATTGCAGATTCGAACGGTCGGCTGCTTGCCGCGACGGAGATCGGGGAGGTGGTGATTCGGGGCTCGAGCGTCACCGACGGGTATGTCGGGATGGACGACCATTCGGCCCACTACTTCGGCGAGGGATGGTTCCGCACCGGCGACCAGGGTTATCTCGACTCGGACGATTATCTCTTTCTGACGGGACGGCTGAAGGAGATCATCAATCGGGGCGGTGAAACCATCGCTCCGAAGGCGATCGACGAGGAGTTGCTTGGGCATCCACAGGTCAGGCAGGCCGTGACCTTTGCCGTGCCCGACCGGGAGTTGGGCGAGGAGGTGGCCGCCGCTGTCATCCTCGACGATGGCGCCGAAGTCACCGAAGCAGAACTCCATGACTTTCTCCTCGAACGGCTGTCCTGGGCCCGGATGCCGAAGAGAATCTTGTTCCTGGATGAGATACCGATGGGTGCCACGGGGAAGCTACAGCGAATCGGCCTTGCCCAGCAGTTGGGACTCGAACACGTACGCAAGCAGGTCGACAGTACGGATGCGCTCGACCGGCCGGCTCCACCCGCCGCCGAGGAGACCATGGCGCGGCTCACCACGCTCTGGCAGGACGTACTGAAGGATCGGGGAGTCGGGCCGGATGACCCCTTCCTCGACGTCGGCGGCGACTCGATCACCGCGACTTCGCTGGTCATCCGAGTGGAGCAGGAATTCGCGATCAAGGTTCCCCTCATGGCGTTCTTCGACGCGACGACGATCCGACGTCAGGCTGCCCTCATCGACCAGCTGATCGCGAATTCAACTCCGGACGAGTAGGCCCCGGCCACCGGTCGCACCTCAAGTAGAGGAGCAACAACGATACGACCAAGAAGAACCGCCGGCACGGGCCGGAGCGGATCATCCGCGCATTGCCGGGGGAGAAGTGCCGCTCTGGAGCGGGGTGGGTGCGCTCGCTGAGCTGTTGTTCGAGCGGACCGCCTGACGTCAAGCCGACGGACTCCGGCGCTGTGGGTACGTCCCAGTTGCGAACGACCGCATGACGTGGATGACCACCACCGCTCCGCCCGCGAATCCGAGATCTCCCACCGAGGCCGAATCCCATGCTTTGGCGCTGCCGTCGGTCGGCGTGGTCGCGATGGTCGAACGTTCTGACGCAGCCGGAAGTCTGCGTCTTGAAGATCGCTGTACGGCGCGGGGCTCATTCGGTGCGCGACCGATGCGGGTGCACGGTGTTGATCGCTGGGATGTCCCACGCTTCGCTGATGCGCCCGCCGACGATCCCCACACGACGATCGCGTCGACGTCCAGCGCTGTGCCCCCGAAGCTCACCGTGTTGGTCGCGTACGCCACGACGAACTCGTCGCCGTAGGGGGTGAGTGAATGGGGCTCGTTGTGGAATCCGGTGTCGTTCTCCCGGTGCAGTCGCTCGAAGAAGTTGCGGAACTCGTCGTAGCCGTGGTGGTCGCCATCGAGTTCGGCGAGCTGCGGGTTGACGAAGTGGAACACGAAGTCGTGTGCGAACAGCTGCTCGTCGGAGTTGGCGAAGGCGGTCTGGATGAGGACTCCGGCCCGCATCACGAGGTCGAGATTCTCTTGCTGGACTGATGGATACGGGGTCACCGGGTTCTCGGTGCCCATGGCGTCAGATGGCATCGACGACCTCGGTTCAGGAAGACGTTCGGTTGGAGGGATTGTCGCCGCGATTCATCTCCTCGATGATCTCGGCCTCGGAGATGGCTTCTTTCCGTAGATCCGCCAGGCGTCAGCAGCGAGACCGATGCCCCATCCGGCGATGACCCAGATCGGCCAGAAGTAGCCGGCACCGGATTCCACGACCCGGCGTTCGGGATGCCGCGTCCCTGTCGAATGACCGGTTTGGCGATGAGCGAGTCCACCGTGTGCGGTGGATTCGCTCATCGGTGTGCCGGGATCTGGTGGCGGGCGTCGAACTGATGAGCCAAACCACCGCATGTGGTGGATTCGCTCATCGGAGGGCTGCGGTGCCTGACCGTGGCTGTCTCGCATGAGTGGTACGGACCGTGAAGCGTCGCCTACGGGTTGGCCTGGATGAACTGGTGAATGTTGGTCACCAGGATCTTCGGAGCGTCCTCCTGGCAGAAGTGACCGACCCCGGGGAGCTCGACGACGGGCGCATCCGGCCACAGGGCGCGGAAGTCGGCGATGGCGCGGGCGGGCGGGATCGCGCGGTCTTCGAGGCCCTCGAGCAGGATCGCCGGCTTCGCGACGAGATCAGGCACGCCGTCGAGACCAGCCAGCACATACGGCACGATGCGTCCCTCGTAGGCGTCGATCGGGAACTCGTAGGCGCCGATTGCCGATTCCCAGTCGGGGAACGGCGCCGAGTACGCACGGATCCAGGTGTCGTCGACCGCAGCGCTGTTCTGGAAGCCGATGATCTTCATCACCGACAGGATCGTGGAGCCGGCGTTGCGCAGCACCTGCTCGGTTCGGCCCGTGTCGAGGCCCTCGCCGATCCAGCGGAACCAGCTGGAGTCCGACACCTGCGGCACGTCGTCGCCGACCTGTCCGTAGCCGGCGATCGTGTTGGCGAAGACGATCCGCTTCACCCGGGCGGCGTGACGCACCGTGTACTGGGTGGCGATCGGTCCACCCCAGTCCTGTGCCACCAACGTGATGTCGGTCAGACCGAGGTGGTCGAACAGCGCGGCGAGGTTCTCGGTGTGGGACTGCAGTGTGTACTCGCGGTCCGGCGGGGTTGCCGACTTGCCGAAGCCCATGTGATCGGGCACGACGACGCGGTAGTGCTCGCTCAACGGACCGATCAGGTTGCGGTACAGGTATCCCCACGTGGGCTCGCCGTGGAGACACACCACGACCTGGCCGTCGCGCGGACCTTCGTCGACGTAGTGCTGCACGAAGCCGTGGCCGTCGAAGGTGTGGGGCGCGAAGGGGAACGTTCCGTCGAAGGTGTCGTGCAACTCGATCATCCCCACAGCCTGCATGGACGGGCGACGGGTCGACGAGTCAGCCCACCGGGAGCGTCCGAGCCGGACACTCGGTGGATCTGGTGTACTCGGCCTCACGGAAGGACATAGTTCTCTGAACCCGGCGGTCGCGATCCGTCAAGGTGGAGTCGTGGCCGAGACATCGCAGACAGCACGCAAGGTGATCGTCGGGGTCGACGGATCTGCCGGTTCCGCGGTCGCACTGCAGTGGGCACTCGACCATGCTGACCATCTCGGGGCCATCGAACCCGTGATGGCGTTCGTGAGCGGGCTCTACGCGTACGGATTCGAACCGATCGAAGATGCCGGTGACCGCGGAGGGCACTATCGCCACGAGGCGATCGACCGCCTCCGAACGTTCCTGCAGGACGCGTGTCCGTCGCTCGTCGACGCTGGCTCGGTGATCGAGGATCGGGCCGGTGCAGGTCTCGTCGAAGCGGCCAAGGGGGCCGAACTGCTCGTGGTCGGAACGCGTGGATGGGGGTCGCGAGTCGACCTGTCGCTCGGATCCGTCGGCGCCTACTGCGCACGACACTCGGTCGTGCCGGTCGCGTTGATTCCGCCGGTGAGCCCAGCGGTCCATGACCATCTCCAGGTCGTCGTCGGGTTCGACGGATCGCAGCACGCCCGCACCGCGCTGGCCTGGGCGCTCACGCACGTCCGTCGATCGGCACAGGTCACCGCGGTTCGTGCGTACACGAGTGCATCGGTCGTCGGTGATCCGCTGTCGCCGGCGCCGGAGACCTCGGAGGCCAGCGCTCTCCGGGAGCTCGAACACGGGGTGGCCGCGGTGCTCGCTGATCTCCCTGCGTATCCATCAGTGGAGTTGCTCGTCGTTCCCGGAGATGCCCGCAAGGCGCTCCGCACGGCGGGAGCCGACGCCGACGTGCTCGTCGTCGGCTCGCGTGGGCACGGTGTCCTGGACCAGCTGCTGCTCGGATCGGTGGCCGCAGCGCTCGTTCATCACCCGACGATCCCCACCATCGTCGTCCCTCACCATGGGTTGCGGGCGGAAGTCGGTACGGCTTCGGAATAAATAAGACTAAAGAGGGTTAAACGGAGGGTCACCAACTGAAAGGACCCCCGTGAAACGCCTCCCCGTCCCCCTCCGCCTGAAGTTGCCGTTCCTCGTCGCCGGCTTCTTCTCGTTCCTCTTCTCGGTCTGGTTGTACTTCGTCCAGGGCGAGACCACAGCCGGCATCTTCGTCGGACTCTGGGTCCCGTCGATCCACTCGCTGGGCACGCTGATGCTCGCGCCCGTGGACGTGCCGGCGGCCGCAACCGACGACCGACGTGAGCGGGTGATGTCATGAGCATCGCCATCTTCGTCATCGGCGTCCTGGTGTTCCTGGTCACGGTGTACGGCACCGTCGTCGCCGGCGGCCTGCTCCTCACGAGCCGTCAACTCGAGGTGCAGCCCGAACTGATCCCCGACGACGAACCCGTCGTTGCGGACGAGAGCACCGCCGACCGGGCTCGCCACCTGATCACCACGACGACCTACTGACCGCCATGTCGCCCCGCTCGGAATCGCGGTGACGATGACGGACTCCCGGTACGACGCCGACCTCGTGATCGCGGGGGCCGGCTGCTCGGGTCTCAGTGCGCTCTGGCATGCGTTGCACAGCGCCGGTCGGAATCGGCGCATCGTGGTGATCGACCGCGACTTCGAGCCGGTCGACGACCGGACGTGGTCGTTCTGGGGCACGCGTTCGAGCTCCTTTGCCGAACTCGCCGACCGGACCTGGGACCGGGTGCAGGTGCGCTTTCCCGGATGGGAGTCGACGCAGCGGCTCGGCGGCCCAGGACCGTCGCCGCGGCGCGCGTACATGCGGGTTCGGCGGCGGGACTACGACCGCACGATCCTCGATGAGGCTCGTTGCCGACCCAACGTGCGGTTCGTCGCCCAGGACATCATCGGCATCGACGACGACAGCACCGTCGGCGTGGTCCAGCTCCCCGAGGGTGAACTCCGCGCCCCCGTCGTGCTGCAGAGTGCCCGGCTCTCGCCCGCCGCCGGTGACGCGCCGGTGCGGCATCCCCTCCGACAACACTTCGGGGGTTGGGAGGTGCGCACCGAACGGCCGGTGTTCGACCCGTCGGTCGTCACGCTGATGGACTTCGACACCCGCCAACACGGCGCGACGTCCTTCTTCTACGTCCTGCCGGAGCACCGCGACCGTGCGCTCGTCGAGCACACCATGTTCTCCACCGAAACGCGCAGCACCTGCTTCCACGACGACCAGGTGCGGGCCCGTCTCGACGAGCTGGGCGCCGGCGAGGTCGTCATCGAGCGTCGTGAGTACGGGGCCATCCCGATGGAGGATCGTGCGCTCACGCAGCGTTGGGGTGACCACGTCTGGAACATCGGCACCGTCGGCGGCATGACCAAGCCGACCACCGGCTACACGTTCCAGCGGATCCACGCCCAGACCCGACATCTGGTCGACGCGTGGGCGAGCGGACGCACACTGACACCGCTCGCGGCCGCGCCGTCCCGGTTCACACTCGCTGACCGTGTGCTGCTCGACATCCTCCATCACCACCCGGAACAGGGGCGCCCCGTGTTCGAGCGCCTGTTCCGCACCACGGCAATCGACGACGTGCTCACGTTCCTCGACGAGAACTCCACGTTGGCCGCCGACGCTCGCCTCATGAGCCGCCTCCCGTGGCCGCCGTTCCTGAGGGCGGCTGCGGCCGAACTCGCGGCCGGCACCACCTCCGCGTTGCGCCGCCGCCTCGCACGATGACCACGGCGCTGCTCGTACCGTCGCCGATCGTCGTCTTCCGTCGGTCCGGCGCCTTCTGGCCCGTCGTCGCGCTCACCGTGGTCCTCGCCGCGGTCGCATCGGTGTACCCGGCTCCCGACTGGGTCTCGGTCGTCGTGGTGGTCGTGGTCGTCGCCGCCCTCGGCATCCCGCACGGGGCGGTCGACCACCTCGTTGCGGAGGCGATCGTCAGTCCATCGCAGGCGTCGTCGCGTCGGCGATTCATGCGGAACTACGTCCTGGCGATGCTCGCCGTCGGGTCGGTCTGGCTCGTGGCGCCAGCGTTCGCGCTCGTCGGCTTCCTGGCGCTGTCGGTCCACCACTTCGGCCAGTCGGACCTCGCCGACCTCGGACTCCCGGCGACCCGCGCCACCGTGGTGCAGTGGTCTCGTGGACTGCTGCTGGTCGGCCTCCCGCTCGTCGCCCATCTCGGGGCCGTCAGTCCGGTGATCGAGCGCCTGGGCGGGGGCGACCCGTCGAGCTGGACGTGGCTGGCCGACCGTTCGATGATCGTGGCGACGGTGCTCGTGGCGCAGCACGTCGCGGCGGGTTGGACGGTCACCCGCGGTCTCGTCAGCCGGTCGACGCTGGGACGCGAGGCGGTCGCCGTTGCAGCGTTGACCGCGTTGTTCCTGATGGCCGATCCGCTCCTGGCGTTCGCGGTGTACTTCGGGCTGTGGCACTCGCTGACCCATCTCTTCGTTCTCGCCGATGTGCTCGGGACCGGCCCCGCTCCATTGCGATCGATCCTTCGCCTGGCCGCTCCACTCACCGCCACGTCGGTGGTCGTGCTGGTCCTCGTCGTGCTCGGCGCAGTCGTCGCGGACCGGGTCGACCTGATCGTGCCCGCTGTGTTCGTGTTCGTCAGCATGTTGACGCTGCCGCACATGGTGACCGTGGAGCGGCTCTGGCGCCGAAGGCGCGTACCGTGTACCCCGTCCCGCGCGCCGGGACCGTGAGTTCGGCAGCACCGCTGCCGGGAAAGGACAGACCATGACCGACACCCGCTCTCCCGCGATCGACATCGGCATCCCCGAGGAGACCCGACTGGAGATCGCCACCGAGCTCGGTCGGCTCCTCGCCGACACCTACACGCTCTACCTCAAGACGCACAACTACCACTGGAACGTCACGGGGCCGATGTTCAACACGCTGCACCTGATGTTCGAGGTGCAGTACAACGAGCTCTGGCTGGCCATCGACCTAATCGCCGAGCGGATCCGTTCGCTCGGGGAGTTCGCCCCCGGCAGCTACGCCCAGTTCGCAGCGTTGTCCTCGATCGCCGAAGCCGACGGCATTCCGTCAGCCGACGAGATGCTTGCCGACCTCGTCGCCGGCCACGAGGCGGTCGCACGGACCGCTCGGGCCGGCTTCGCGGTCGCCGACGCAGCGAGCGATCAGCCCACGGCCGACCTGATCACGCAGCGCCTCCAGGTGCACGAGAAGACCGCCTGGATGCTGCGCTCGATGCTGGCCTGACGGGGGTCGCCGTGAACCCCGATGTGGATGCCTACGTCGCTCGGTCGCAGCAGTGGCCGGACGAGATCTCCGCCCTGCGCCCGATCCTGGTGGGCGCCGGGCTCGACGAGGAGATCAAGTGGGCGAAGCCCTGCTACTCCCACGACGGCAAGAACATCGTGATCGTCCAGGAGATGAAGGACTTCCTCGCACTCATGTTCTTCAAGGGTGCCCTGATGGACGACCCGGCCGGCGTACTCGTGGCGCAGGGCCCGAACTCGCGCTCGGCGCTTCGCATGGAATTCACCTCGGTCGACGACGTCACCGATCGAGCCGACACGATCGCGGCGTACATCGACAACGCGATCGCTGTCGAGGAGGCGGGCCTCGAGGTCGGCCCGGCGCCCGAGGTCGTGTTCGTCGACGAGCTCCGGCAGCGTCTCGATCAGGACCCGGCGTTCCGGGCTGCGTTCGAGGCGCTCACCCCCGGTCGGCAACGGGAGTACAACCTGTACTTCTCCGATGCGAAGCAGGCGTCGACCCGGGCGTCCCGGGTGGAGAAGTACGCAATGAAGATCCTCGACGGCAAGGGATTCCGCGACCGGTAACGGTTGAGCCGGTCGGCGACGAGCGTCAGGATGCGGCGGCGACGAGCCAGGCGGTCACCACGACGACGAACGCGAGCAGGATCGCCTCGGCGGTCACCGTCGAGCGGACCGATCGGTGCAGGACCTCGTCGTCGGGGTCGCGTTCGAGCGCCGGCATCAGCCGGAAGTGGTTGTAGGCGCCGGCGAACATCGCCAGGCCCGCTGCGGCCGACTTCAGCAGGAAGGTCTGGCCCCACTGCGTCGAGGTCAGTTCGCCGAACGAGTCGAGGATGGCGACGGCCATCACGAAGCCGGCGGCGACGACGGCGCCGAGCACCACGCTCGCCACCGCCGAGAACCTCACGACCAAGCCGAGCGAATCGGTTGGCAGGGATCGGCGGTGCCGCGACCACAGCACGACGGCCATCGTGACGACGCCACCGACCCAGACCGACCCGGCAACGACGTGGATGCTGTTGGCGAGAGCATGGAGAACTCGGAATCCCTTGGTGACGGTGTGGCCGTCGAACCAGAACGAGATGATCGCCAGACCGATGCCGACGAACGCGAGCCGCGACGATCGGTCGGGCACCCATCGGCGCACGACCGGTCGATCGGTGCCGCTGCCCGCCGAGCGACGAGTCGAGGTGTCGACATCGAGTTCCGCAGTGGACGGCGTGGCGGCTGCCGACAGCGAGCGGGTGCGCCTGCGGATCGGGACCGTCGTGGCGACGAGCCCGACGGCGAGTGCGACACCGGCGACGGCTCGCACTGCGGTGGCGGCTCCGGCCGACGAGGTCCATGCTGTGAGGAGCGACTCGTTGCCGATGCGTGCGACGCCGAGGTACTCCGACAGCGCGCCGACCACGAGGACCCCACCGAGGATCCGAACGGCTGCGATCAGTGAGCCGATCTCCTCGAGCGACCCGCGCAGGGTGGTGGCCGCGAACGCGAGCGCACCGATGCCGAGCACGATCGCCGCGATGCTGATCAGTCGGCCGAGCCGGGCCAGTGACTCACCCGGTGTCGACTGGTCGACCTGCAGGAACTCGTCCATGCGCGCCATCTCCCTCGGCCGGCATCGTTGACGTGTCGTCGGTGACTCTGGCCGTGGCTGCATCGCCGACCGTGAACGCGAAACTGCCCTCGATCGGATGGGCATCGCCGGCGCGGACGCTCCAGCGCACGCCGACCTCGCCGCCCGCGAGGGCAGGCTCGAAGCCGAGCCGGAACACCCGCCCGTCGTCGGTCGTGACCGTCGACGGTTCGCGGATCTGGCCGGCAGGGTCGAGAACGACGAATCCGTCGCCGGCCTCGGTGGAGGGGTTGGTGAACTCGATCAGGATCTCGCTGACGGGTTCGGCAACCGTCGATCCGTTCGTCGGAGTCGACCCCACGAAGCTCGTGTGTGCGCTGACCGGCGACGCGCCCGTGGCGATGCCGAGCGCAGCCAGCACGATGCCGATGAGCGCACCGATGAGAATCCCTCGGCCCGGCCGAACGCCTGCGAGTTGGCTGACTGGCGCCCACATGGCATTCCACCCTACGGAGTGGAACGACGTCGGTCTCGTCGGCGGGTACCGGAGACGTCAGGTGGCGTGTCCCGGTGTGGGCGCCGGCAGGTTTCCGTGACGAGCGCAGCGGGCAGCCTCCTCCCCGTGCCGAGTGGGTTGACCTTCCATTCGGCTGGAAGGTGTACAAGGGGATGATGAAGACGGAGTCGGCGACGCACGTGGCATCGGGGGGACACCACGACCACGGTGGGCACTCCCGAAGCGATCAGCACGCCGCCCACGACAAGCACGCGGGACACGACCCGGACATGTTCCGCCGCCTGTTCTGGTGGAACCTGCTGCTCGCCGTCCCCGTCCTGATCTTCTCCGAGCAGATCCAGGAGTGGTTCGGGTACTCGATCGACGGTGCCTGGGCCGCGTGGCCGGCGCCTGTGATCGGCACGATCATCTTCCTCTGGGGCGGGCAACCATTCCTGAAGGGCGGCCTCGACGAGGTCCGCAACCGGCAGCCGGGGATGATGTTGCTGATCTCGTTGGCGATCACGGTCGCCTACGTCTCGTCGCTCGCGGCATCCCTCGGATGGGGTGAGCTGAACTTCTGGTGGGAACTCGCGGCCCTGATCGTCGTGATGCTGTTGGGTCACTGGCAGGAGATGAAGGCGATCGGCCAGGCCCAGGGGGCGCTCGCTGCACTCGCAGAACTTCTTCCCGACACCGCCGAGCGCATCGTCGCCGACGGTACCGAGGAGGTTGCGATCGGCGACCTCGCCGTCGATGACGTCGTCCTCGTCCGTCCCGGCGGCCGCGTCCCCGCAGACGGCGACATCGTCGATGGTGACGCCAGCTTCGACGAGTCGATGATCACGGGCGAGTCCCGCTCGGTGCACCGCTCGGTCGGTGACCACGTCGTGGCCGGAACCGTGTCGACGGACTCGTCGGTGCGGGTGCGCATCGACGCCGTCGGTGACGACACCGCACTCGCCGGCATCCAGCGACTCGTCGGCGACGCGCAGTCGTCGCAGTCTCGAACGCAGGACCTGGCCGACCGTGCTGCCGCCGCACTGTTCTACGTCGCGGTCGGTGCCGCGGTGGCGACGATGGTGGTGTGGACCGTCCTCGGCGAGCCCTCCGAGGGGGTGATCCGGATGGTCACGGTGCTCGTCATCGCCTGCCCACACGCACTCGGTCTGGCGATCCCGCTGGTGATCTCGATCTCCACAGCGACGGCGGCGAGGGCCGGCATCCTCGTGAAGAACCGGCGCGCACTCGAGCGGATGCGGACCGTCGACGTCGTGCTGTTCGACAAGACCGGCACGCTGACACGTGGCAACCACGCCGTCGTCGACGTCGAGGCGGTCGAGGGCATCGCCCCCGACGACGTGGTCGCACTGGCTGCAGCAGCCGAGGAGGAAAGTGAACATCCCGTTGCTCGAGCGATCCGCCGCGCCGCCGAGGACCGCCACCTGACCGTCGGGGTTCCGACGGAGTTCGAGTCGGTGACCGGTCGCGGTGTGATCGCGCGGGTCGACGACACCGCGGTGGCGGTCGGAGGCCCGGCGATGCTGGAACATCTCGAGGTGACCGAACCCTCGGAGTTGGGCGCAGTGACCGAAGGGTGGCGCGCCGGTGGAGGGTCCGTCCTGTACGTCGTTGCCGACGGCGAGGTGATCGGCGCGCTCACGGAAGCCGACGAGGTCCGACCCGAGTCGGCCATCGCCGTTCGCGAGCTGCACGATCGCGGGGTCAGCGTGGCGATGATCACCGGTGACGCTCAGCAGGTCGCCGACTCGGTGGCGGACATGCTCGAGATCGACGAGGTCTTCGCTCAGGTGCTTCCCGAGGACAAGGACGCCAAGGTCGCGGCACTCCAGCAACGTGGCCAGGCCGTCGCGATGGTCGGCGACGGGGTCAACGACGCCCCTGCGCTGGCGCGGGCCGATGTCGGCATTGCGATCGGCGCCGGCACCGACGTCGCCATCGAGTCGGCGGGTGTGGTCCTCGCATCGAGCGATCCGCGAGCCGTCAGTGGAGTGATCGACCTGTCTCGGGCGAGCTACCGCAAGATGGTCCAGAACCTCGTGTGGGCGACGGGCTACAACCTGGTCGCCATCCCGGTGGCGGCCGGCGTCTTCGAGTTCGCCGGCCTGACGATGTCGCCCGCAGTCGCCGCCGTCGCAATGAGCCTGTCGACGATCATCGTCGCCGCGAACGCCCAACTCCTCCGGCGGCTGGACCTCCGGCGTGACGAGGTGTCCTGACTCAGTGCTCGTCAGGACCGCGGTCGGGCGGCGAATTCGCGGCTGCCGTCGGTGAGAACCCGACGCAGCGTCGACTCGATGAACGCGAACTCCTCCTCGCCGGCGATCAGCGGAGGCGAGAGCGTGATCACCGGTTCGCCGCGATCGTCGGCGCGGCAGATCAGGCCGGCTTCGAACAGCCGGGGCGACAGGTAGCCGCGCAGCAGCCAGTCGGCAGTCTCGTCGTCGAACGTGCCGCGGGTCGCCTGGTCGGTCACGAGCTCGATCGCGAGGAAGTAGCCGTCGCCGCGCACGTCGCCGACCAGCGGGATGTCGCGCAGGCCGTCGATCAGCGACTTGAAGCGGTCCTCGTTGGCGAGCACGTGCCCGCACAGGTCCTCGCGTTCGAACACGTCGAGGTTTGCGTTGGCGACCGCGCACGACACCGGGTGGGCACCGAACGTCTGACCCTGCAGGAACGCCCCGGGAGCGTCGAGGAACGGCTCGGCGATCCGGTCGCTGATCATCACGCCGCCGAGCGGCGAGTAGCCGCTGGTGACGCCCTTCGCGAACGTGATCATGTCGGGTTGGTAGCCGTAGCGCAGGCTGCCGAACATGTGCCCGAAACGACCGAACGCGCTGATCACCTCGTCGCTGACGAGCAGCACCCCGTAGTGGTCGCAGATCTCGCGGACGCGAGCCCAGTAGCCCTCGGAAGGCACGAAGGCGCCGCCGGTGTTCTGGACCGGCTCCATGAACACCGCCGCCACGGTGTCCGGGCCCTCCATCTCGATGCGCAACGCGAGATCGTCGGCGCACCGCAGCGTGCAGGCATCGAGATGCATGCAGTCGCCACAGCGGTACCGGTACGGCGTCTGCACCTTCACCGCGCCCGGCACGAGCGGTTCGAAGACCGACTTGATCGACGGCACGCCGGTGAGGCTGAGCGCTCCGAGCGAGGTCCCGTGATAGGAGAGGTAGCGCGAGATGAGCTTCGTGCGCATCGGCTCGCCGCGGAGTTTCCAGTACTGGCGTGACAGCTTGATCGCGGTCTCGACGGCATCGCCGCCCGACGGCGTGAAGAAGACCCGTTGGAGGTCGCCGGGCGCCATCGCCGCCAGTCGCTCGGCCAAGCGGGCCGCGGGCTCGTGGGCGAACCCCCACACCGGGAAGTACGCGAGGGCGGCCGCCTGCTCGCGGGCGGCGTCGGCGAGTTCGGCTCTCCCGTGCCCCACCTGCACCGTGAAGAGCCCCGACAGCCCGTCGAGGTACCGGTTGCCCTCCTCGTCCCAGACGTAACACCCTTCCCCTCGGACGATCACCGGGGTCCCGCCCGCCTGCGGGCGAAGCGGCGTGAAGTGCATCCAGAGGTGGCGATGCGCGGCCTCGGAGATCGACGTCGGTACGGATTCGTGGGCCGTCATCGATCCGAACCGTTCCCGTCGCGGGAGCCGGTGTCGACGCCGGGGTCGAACTGGCTCGGGTCGATCGCGATGAACGTTGCCGTCGATCGCGCCAGCACCTGTCCGGTGGCCTCGAGGGTCAGCTCGCCGGTCATGTGCAGCTTGCGGCCGTCGCGCCGGTCGAGCCGGGTGCGGCACTGCAGCGGTTCGCCGATCGGGACGCCGGCTTCGTACCGCATCCAGAGTTCACCGGTGAACGCGGACTGGGCGTGGAGCTGCAGCACGAACCCGAAGACGTCGTCGAACAGCGCAGCCACAATGCCACCGTGGCTGCGCCCGGGTGCGCCCTCGTGGGCCACGCGCAGCGTCAGGGACGCCACCGCCTCGTCGCCCTCCCGGCGGACCTCGATGTCGAGACCCCACGGGCTCGCCCTGCCGGAGACGGGACGTTCGTCGTACGACGTCATCACCGATCCATCGGGCTCCGGCCCGTCGAACTGACCGTCGCGTCGCACCTCGCTGCGCGAACGGGGGGCGCCGTCGTCGAGTCGAGCGGTCAAGCCGTCGAGCGAGTGCGTGACCTCCTCGAGGACGCCGATCGCAGCGTGGTGGCCCACGAGCGCATGTCCGATGTCTCGGATCGCACGTCCGGCTTCGGCGCGCGCCTCGCCCACCTGATCCGGATGGTCGTCCTGGGCGACGTGAACCAGCGGGTCGAAGTGGGCGTCGGACACGGTGCCGACCCTAGGTGCGTCGTGGCGCGCCGGCGAAGCGCGGGGACCGCGGCGGTTCCGCTGCTTCATCGGAACTTCATCCTGACCGCGATGAGCGCTTCACGACATGAGGGTTGTCTGGAAGGTGCAAAGACGACAGATCCGACGGATCCGGAGAATCGCTCCGGCAACACCGACGGCTCGAGACACTCGGAAAGGAGTGGTCATGAAGAAGATGTTGATCACACTCACCACGGTCGGAGTGCTCGCTGTTCCAGCGGGCATGGCGTTGGCCCAATCCGACACTCCCGAACCGGCAGGGCCGGTTCCGACCTGCGTCGATCCCGCACGAGATCGGGATCGTGACCGCAACACAGCCCAGGAGTCGCAGGGCGTGCAGGATCAGGTGCGCACGCAGCAGCAGACGCAGCTCCGCAGCCAGGACGGCACGTGCGACAACGACTGCACGGGCGATCAGGTCCGCTTGCACGAGCAGACCCAGTTGCACGAGCAGACCCGGTTGCAGGACCAGACCCAGCTCGCCGACGGCACGGGTGACCGTGCCATGAATCGCATGGGCGAGATGGGCCATGCCCCGAACGGCTGACCCCGAACGGACTGCCGGGACACGAGGTCCCGGCAGTCCGTCGACCACGAACACTCGATGAAGGAGCAGCGATGAACCTCATTGCCATCAGACCTCGGTCGTCGTACCGCGCGCTCGGACTCGTTGCGACCACCCTGCTGGTCGTCGGTGCGACGTCCTGTGCTGACGACACGACCTCCCAACCGTCGACCACCACCACCACGACCGCGACCGCGACCACCACGATGGCGGAAGGCACCGTGGAGGTCTCCGATGCCGACGTGCTCGACGAGTCGGGGCTCTCGGCGGACGAGGTCGCAGGCCTGCTGTGGATGCGCGAGGAGGAACAGCTCGCCCACGACGTGTACGTCACCCTCGGTGATCTGTGGGGACTGCGGATCTTCGAGAACATCGCCTCGAGCGAGAGTTCCCACATCGAGGCGGTGACCACCCTGCTCGATCGGTACGGCATCGACGACCCGGCAGCGGGCAACGATCCTGGCACGTTCACCAACCCGGAGATCCAGGCGCTCCACGACCAGTTGGTGAGCGACGGGAGCGTGTCGCTCGATGCGGCGCTGACGGTCGGCGCGCTGATCGAGGAACTCGACATCGGCGACCTGCAGGCACGCGCTGCTGCCACCGACAACACCGAGATCATCACGGTGTACGCCGGGCTCGAACGGGGATCGCGCAACCATCTCCGAGCGTTCACCTCCCAGCTCGACGCTCGTGGTGTCGCCTACGAGCCCACGCAGCTCGACCCGGCCGTCTTCGATGCGATCGTGGCCGATGAGATGGAACGCGGACGGGACGGCTGAGGCCGTCGACCGCGATGGACGGTTCGGGTACCGGTGACGACAGGCCTCCTACGATGAACCTCGTGCCCCGTGAACGAATCCTGGTGGTGGACGACGAAGCGGGCATCCGTGATCTCGTCGGCTCGTACCTGCGCGACGAGGGGTTCGAGGTCGACGAGGCCGTCGACGGCGAAGCGGCACTTGTCCGGTTCGGGGAGCGTGCCCACGATCTCGTCATCCTGGATCTTCGCCTGCCGGACATCGGTGGGCTCGACGTGCTGCGCGAGATCCGACGAACGTCCGCGGTGTACGTGATCGTGCTGACCGCTCGTGCGGACGAGGCCGACAAGTTGATCGGACTCGAGCTCGGCGCCGACGACTACGTCACCAAACCGTTCAGTCCGCGTGAACTCGTGGCGAGGGTGCGCGCCGTGCTCCGCCGCCGACGAGACGACGGGACCGACGGTGACGACGTGACCCGGTTCGACGGGCTCATCATCGACGTCGGCCGCCACGAAGTGCTCGTCGACGACGAACCGGTCGAGTTGACGAGTCTGGAGTTCCAGCTCCTCGCAACACTCGCCGAGGCGCCGGGTCGGGTGTTCACACGCCGTCAGCTCATCGAGCGCGTGTGGGGATGGGACTTCTACGGCGACGAACGCCTCGTCGACGTGCACATCGGCAACCTCCGCAGGGCGATCGGCGACGCCGCCGACGAACCACGATTCGTCGGGACCGTTCGTGGGGCCGGCTACAAGTGCGTGGCTCGCCCGTTGTGAGCATCACCCTGCTCCCTCGTCGGCTCCGAACGCGGCTGTTCCTGTCGTACGTCGTGGTGGTCGGCGCCGGCGCCCTCGCGATGCTGGTCGTCGGCACGGTGGTGACCCGGACGGTGTACGAGCGCAACATCGGCGGGTTCGGGCTCGGCCGCGGCCAGGGCCGCGCCGATCAGGTGAGCGAGACCCAGCTCCGAACAGCCCTCGACGAGTCGCTCCTGCCCGCCCTGCTGATCGGTGTCGGGGCAGCGCTGGTCACCGCGGCGATCGTGGCGATGTTCGTGGGCAGCCGGTTGTTGCGGCCGATCGACGAACTGCGCACGGCCACCCGTCGGATGGCCGCCGGTGACTACGCGGTCAAGGTGCCCGTGCCGACCGAGATCGAACTCGCCTCACTGGCCAACGACGTGAACGAACTCGGCGAGCACCTCGCGACCACGGAGCAGCGTCGAACACAGCTGCTCGGCGAGGTGACGCATGAGCTGCGCACCCCGATCACGGTGATCCGCGGGCAGACCGAGGGGCTGATCGACGGCGTCGTGCCACCCTCGCCCGAGGTCTTCGCGGCGATTGCCGACGAGGCATCGCGCCTGCAGCGGATGGTCGACGACCTCACGCTGCTGTCGCGGGCCGACGAGGGAACGCTGGAGGTCGAACTCGCCGACCTCGACCTGTCCGACGTCGCGGTCGCTGCCGCCGAGCGACTGCGGCCGCAGTTCGACTACGCCGGCGTCACCCTCGTGATCGAGGCCGACACCGTGCCGGGGTCACTCCCGATCCGAGGGGACCGTGATCGGTTGACGCAGGTGTTGTCCAACCTGTTGGGCAATGCCCTCGGCCACACACCGTCCTCCGGCGTCGTGACCCTTCGCACCGGGCGGGATCGTTCGGTCGCGTTCGTCGACGTTCTCGACACCGGGCCCGGCATCCCGAGCGACGATCTCGAACGCATCTTCGAGCGCTTCTACCGACGGCCGGAGGTCGGCGAAGCGGTGCCGCGGTCGATCCGGGCCGGGCGCGGCATCGGCCTGACGATCGCCCGCAGCCTCGCCCGCGCCCAAGGAGGTGACGTCGTCGCCTCGTCGCCCGGGCCGGGCCGTGGGGCGACGTTCCGCTTGACGATCCCGCTGACCGTCAACTGACCTGCAGCCGTCCGTCAGCCGAGCGCATGGCTGAGGTCGGCCCACAGGTCGTCGACGTGCTCGCAGCCCACGCTCATCCGGATCAGCGAGGGCGGAATGCGTTCCTGGCCGGGGATGACTGCCCGGCGCTCCATCGTGGACTCGACACCGCCGAGGCTGGTGGCGTGGTTGATCAACTCGACGCGAGCACACACGTCGCTGGCGCGCTCGCCGGGACCGGTCGGCTCGAACGACAGCATCGCGCCGAATCCGGTCATGAACGACGCCGCCACCGCATGGGTGCCGTGGTCCGGCAGGCCGGGGTAGAGCACCCGCGAGATCTGATCGTGAGCGTCGAGTCGTGCGGCAAGCTCCATGGCGTTGGCCTGCGCCCGCTCCAGCCGCAACGCCATGGTCCGAGCACCCCGGATCGTCAAGAACGCCTCCATCGCACCGATCGTCGCGCCCTGGAGGAGGCGACGCCGGTGGAACTCGTCGTACAGGTCGTCGCTGGCGGTCACGAGCACGCCGGCAAGCAGATCGGAGTGACCGCCGATGAACTTGGTGGCCGAGTGCATCACCACGTCGGCGCCATAGTCGAGCGGCCGCTGGGTGAGCGGCGTGGCGAACGTGCTGTCGACGGCGACGAGCGTGGTCGCAGGGCGGGGCGCGCCGCAGATCGCTGGAAGGTCGGTGACGGTCATCAACGGGTTCTCCGGCGACTCGAGCCACACGAGATCGCAGTGTTGGAGCGCGTCGATCCATGCCGGGGTGTCGGCCTGGTCGAGGCGCCGCACCGTCCATCGTCCCTGGACTTCGCCCTCGTCGATGATCCCGGCGACGCCGTGATACGGATCGGACGGCACGGCGATGAGCGACCCGACCGGGAGGCGGTTGAACACGACGGCGGCGGCAGCCATCCCCGATGCGAATGCGAGGGCCCGGCCACCGTCGAGTCCGCCGAGCAGCGATTCGAGCGCGTCGGTCGTCGGGGTGCCGTCGGTGCGGCTGTAGAGCCGATCGTCAGGGAGGTAGAAGTTCGAGGCGAACACCGGCGCCACGTTCAGCGGCTCGCCGGGCGTTCGGTTGCGGCCGGACGCGATCAGCCAGGTGTCGGGATGCCAGTCGGTCATGCGCGCACGCTACCGGTGGCTCAGTGGACGGGGTCGGCGTCCCGAGAGACGGCGACGCGTTCGTCAGCCGCGCGACATCCGCTCGCGCATGTCGTCGGGCAGACCGAACGGGAGCGATCGTTCGTGGCCCAGTGCCGCGGTCCGGTCGAGGTCGCTCTGGGTGCCGATCAAGCGCTTGACGATCCGATTGGTGCCGGCCGAGTTCGCGAGGATCTCGGTCGCAAGGGCGTCGACGGTGTCATCGAGTTCGTCGTCCGGCACGCATCGGTCGACGAGACCGATCGCCTCCGCCGCTCGACCGTCGATCCGTCGGCTGGTGAACATCAGCTCCTTCGCCGTCGCACGACCGACTCGCTCCGGCAGCCTGACCGACATCCCCCAGATCGGCACGAGCCCCCACTGGCCGTGTGTGTCGCCGAGCTTGGTGGACTCGGCGGCGATCAGCAGGTCGCAGGCGAGCGCCAGTTCGAGACCGCCGGTGAAGCAGTGACCGTGAAGCCTCGCGATCGTCGGCTGCGGCAGTTGTTCGAGGGCGTCCACCGTCTCGGGCTCGAAGTGGCGGCTCGGGGCTCGCTCGCCGGTTGCGATCGACTCGAGGTCGTGGCCCGCACAGAACGATCGCCCGGCGCCACGGAGCACGACGCAGCCGACCGATTCGTCGGCGGCGATCGCGTCGAGGTGCGATCGCAGTTCCACGAACGAGCGCGGCGTCAACGCATTCAGCTTGTCCGGTCGGTTCAGCGTGAGTGTCGTCAGCCCCTCGTGGTCGGTCCTCGTCACCAGTTCGTCGGCCATGTCGATGTCTCCTTCGTGTCGTGAGTCAGGCAGGGCGGTCGATGTCGACCCAGTCGCAGAAGTTGGCGATGAGCTGACGCCCGGCCGGGTGATCCGCCGTCCAGTACTCCGGATGGAACTGCGTGCCGGCCAGCGGCAGCGACTCGTGGGCCAGGTACTGGAGCTCGGTCACGTCGGTGCGGGCGAGGTTGACGAACCCCGGGGGTGCCGCTTTCAGTTCGAACGTGTGCGCATGGCGGAACACCGGATGCTCGCCGAGACCGGCGAGCAATGGATGGTCACCGAGCAGCTCGACCGGTTCGTAGCCCAGCTCCTTGCGCCAGCCCGGCTGGTAGTTCGGGTGCGGATCCGCCTCGCCGTCGGCGAGTCGGCCGATCCGTTCGAGCGGCGCTCCGAGTGTGGTGCCGAGAAGCTGGAAGCCACCACAGAAGCCGAACACCGGGATCGTGCCGGACCCGATGATGGCGCGGAGGCCCTCCAGGTCGCCTGGTTCGTACATCTCGACGTCGGCGCCGTTGCCGCTGATGAAGACTGCCGCGATGTCCAGTTCGCTGACGATGTCGGCGTCGACGTCGGTGTAGCGCTGCAGGAGGCAGCGGTGTCCGGTGACGTCCTGGAGCATGTACGAGATCCGGGCCCGAGCGGCGAGCAGCCAGTCGCTCTTCGGTTTCAGATACGTGGAAGCGTGCTCGTAGTCGACGTAGAGGATCATCGCGGCGGCCAACCTACTGGTGCGTGGTTGGTACGGTCGGAGGCGGACGAGAGGGGGTTCGCGATGTCGAAGCACGTCGTGTCGGTGTCGCTCGGGAGTTCGACACGCGACAAGTCGGTCACGCTCGACCTCGGTGGCGAGGAGATCGTCGCCGAGCGTCGTGGCGTCGACGGCGACCTCGCCGCCTTCAACCGCCTGATGCGCGAGCTCGACGGAACCGTCGACGTGCTCTCGGTCGGCGGCACCGAGATCGCGTTCCACGTCGACGGCGAGGTGCTGACGTTCCGCTCGACCGCCCAGCTCATCGAGGGCGTCACCAGGACCCCTCTGGTCGACGGGGCCGGGCTCAAGCTGACGCTCGAGCGGAGGGTGTTCGAACTCGCGCCCGACGCCGCCGATCCGGTCACCGGCGCTGCGCCGCACTTCGGCCAGGCGTTCCTCAACATCGCGCTCGACCGGTGGGGCATGGCGCTCGCCGTCGAGGACGTGAGCGACTCGGTCGTGTACGGCGACCTCATGTTCAGCTTCGGCGTGCCCATCGCCCTCACGAGCCTCACCGCCGTGAAACGCATGGCCAAGACGCTGGTACCGGTTGCCGGTCGGATGCCGCTGAAGTGGTTGTATCCCACGGGCGACGACCAGACCGTGCGGGAGCCGAAGTTCGCGAAGCATTTCGGGGCGTCCGACCTGATCTGTGGCGACTTCCTCTACATCGGCAAGCACGCGCCCGACGACCTCACGGGCAAGACGATCCTCACCAACACCACGACCGAGGCGAACGTCGAGTGGTTGGCGGCGAGCGGCGCGACGATGCTGATCACCACGACGCCGAGGTTCGACGGTCGATCCTTCGGCACCAACCTCACCGAGGCGGTCATCACCGCCGCGGTCGGTTCCGATCGGGCGTTGACGATCGACGAGATGAACGTCGCCATCGACGATCTCGGCATCCGTCCGGACGTCACTCGCTTCTGACGGATCGGATCACGATCGTCCCCAGCCGCGCTGCTACCTTTCCGGTTCCGGTTCGTTGCCCAATCGTGGAGGTCCCCGTGCGCCGATCCCTGCTCGCACTCGCTGTCGTCTGCACGCTCACTGTCGCCGCGTGTTCGAGCGGCGACGATTCGCAGGCCGACGACGCCGGCGGTCCGGGCACCGTCGCGGGACAGGCGGACACGGGGGACCAGAGCGACAACTCCGGCGATTCCGCCGAACAGCAAGCGCTGCTCGGCGTCACGGTGTCGGGTCCGCCCGGGACCGTCGTCGAGTTGAGCGCCATCACCGTCGCGCAGGGCCAAGAGCAGGAGCCGGTCGATTGGGTCTTCACGATCGAGGATCAGGAGGAGCGTTTCCTGTTCTCGGTCTTCATCGAGAGCGCGGTCGTCACGTTCGAGGTCACCGAGGGCGGGCCGGCGGTCGTGTCGACGATCACCGGCGCTGCCGTCGATCCGGAGAATCCGTTCGCGGGCGTCGACGTCCTGCAAACCTTCGAGACGGCCGACGCGGTCCTCGGCGAACCGGTCGAACTCGCCATGCCGTAGCGGCGCCTCCTCCGACGCCTTTCGCGTTTGCTTCGGTTGCCGTCCGAGATCGCTCACCTTGCGATCGGAGACTCCCGATCCATGTCACGTCCCACCGCCCGTCGCGCGTCCTCGGCGCTCCTGCTGCCGCTGCAACTGCTCCTGGCCGCCGGGTGGCTGCGGGCGGGTGTCGAGAAGGTCATCGATCCGAGCTGGTGGACGGGCGACGCGTTGCTCGGTTTCGTCGACGAGCAGGCGACGGAGATGCTGCCGTACTTCACTCCGTTCGCCGATCACGTGGTGGCGCCATGGGTTGGTGGAGTCGCATGGCTGGTTGCACTGATGCAGCTCGCCATCGGTGTCTGTCTGCTCGCCAACCGCCACGTCCGAGCCGCACTGTGGGCCGGGGTGCTGCTCAACGTGTGCTTCACCATGGCGGGGAGGGTGAATCCATCCGCCTTCTATCTCGTCATGGAGGCGGCGCTGTTGCTCGCACTGAGCCGCCCGGTCGCCGTGCGAATCGCGCACCGCCGAGCGGTGCTGTGGTTGGCCTTGGGGGCTGCGTCGCTGCCGTTCGCCCGGGCGCTGCATCCTGCGGAGGTGATCGACGATCCGGCGCTGATGCTCGCGTTCGTGCCGACGCTGGTCGCGGTGACGACGCTCGCGATGGCGACCTCGTCGGGCTCGCTCGGCGATCTGGCACGTTGGTACCTCCCTTCGCTTCAACGGTCGAGCGACCACGTCCGGAGGCGTATGGTTCGATCCGAGGAGGTGCACCGACATGACGAGCTTGCAGCATCGGCCGAACACCGCGCTGGTGGTGATCGACGTCCAGAACGACGTGGTGGGCAACGCGTACGAACGCGATCAGGTGGTGGCCACCATCGGCTCCCTCGTCGATCGCGCCCGCATCAGTGGCGCCCCGGTGATCTGGGTCCAGCACGCCGACGACCAACTCGTCGCCGAGACCGATGGTTGGCGGATCGTGCCGGAGTTGGAGCCTGCGGCGTTCGAGCCGATCGTGCGCAAGTCCTTCGGCGATTCGTTCGAGGCGACCACGCTCGAAACCGAACTCGCCGAGCGCGGTGTCGGCCGCGTGATCGTCACGGGCGCGCAGACCGATGCGTGCATCCGAGCGACGTTGCACGGCGCGTTCGTGCGCGGTTACGACACGACGCTCGTGTCCGATGCGCACACCACCGAGGACTTCTCCGAGTACGGGCTGCCTCCTGCCGACAAGGTGATCGCGCACACCAACATGTACTGGACCTGGCAGGCGGGACCCGATCGAACCGCGGCCGTGGTGGCCGCCGCCCACGTCACGTTCGACGCCGCCGCAGCATCGTCCACCTCCGCTTGACGACGGCGTGCGGCCGGGTCGGTGCCGGTCGGCCGGCCCACCTAGGTTCGGGTCATGACCGATCGACTGCCCGCCGTTTCCCTCGCCGCCTCGCCCGGCCGCCGCAAGACCGCGGTCGAGCTCGCCGCCGAGATCGAGCGGCGCGGGTTCTCGGGGATCTACTGCCCGAGCTTCGGTGATGCGATGGGGCTCTGCCTGTCGATTGCCGAGGCGACGACGACGATCGAGTTCGGCACCTCGATCCAACCGATCTACCTCCAGCATCCGGTGGCCTTGGCCACGTCGGCGAGCTACCTCCACGAGATCGCCGACGGCCGGTTCCGCCTCGGTGTCGGCGTCACCCACGGCCCGGTGATCAAGCGGCTCGGGGTCGACACCGGCAAGCCGCTGAGCGACATGCGCGAGTACGTCACGACGATGCGCGCCGCCGGTGAGTCGATGGGCGGGCTGCCGCCGATCGTGCTCGCAGCCCTGCGCGACCGGATGGTGGAACTCTCCGTCGAGGTCGGCGACGGAGCCGTCTGGGCGAACGCCTCACGCAGTCGGATGACCCACTCGTTGTCGCTGGTCACCGACGATCGCCTGGCGGACGGCTTCTCGATCGGCAACATGATCCCGACGGTGATCGACGACGACATCGCCGCCGCACGAGCCCGCAACCGCAAGACCCTGCAGGGATATGTCGCTCTGCCCAACTACCGCAACTACTGGATCGAGGCGGGGTACGAGGCCGAGATGGCTGCGGTGCAGGAGGCGCTCGCCGCCAAGGATGCCGATGCGGTGATGGTGGCGATGAGCGACCGCTGGCTCGACGACTGCACCCTGTCCGGCTCCGTCGGCCGGGTGCGCGAGCAGGTCGAGGCGTGGTTCGACGCCGGGGTCACGGCACCGATCCTCGTGCCGTCGTCGACCTCGGGCGGCCAGGCCAAGGCCTTCACCGAGCTGTTCGACGCCTTCGCCTGACCTCGTTGCGATGAGTCTCGGCGCGACCTGTGCGCGCTGGAACTCATCGTCGGCGGGGTGGGGCCTGAGCTCGGACGCTCAGATGAAGCCGATGACCGGTTGCGGGGTGTAGGGGGCCTCGAGGCGAGCGACCTCGTCGTCGGTGAGTTGCAGCTCCAGCGAGGCGATGGCGTCGTCGAGGTGCTGCTGTTTCGTGGCGCCGACGATCGGTGCGCTCACGGTGGAGTTGTGCGACACCCACGCCAGTGCGACCTGGGCCCGTGAGACACCCCGATCGGCCGCGATCGCTGCGACCTCGGTGATGATCTCGGTGTTCGCCGTGCCGTACAGCATCTTGCCGAACTCGTCGGTCTCCAGGCGCGCCGTCGACTCGTCGACGTCGCGTGTGAGCTTGCCCCGAGCGAGCGGGCTCCACGGGATGACGCCGACACCCTGGTCGGCACACAGCGGGAGCATCTCGCGCTCCTCCTCGCGGTACAGCAGGTTGTAGTGGTTCTGCATCGTGGCGAACCTCGTCCATCCGTTGCGCTCGGCGACGTACTGCGCCTTGGAGAACTGCCAGGCCCACATCGACGACGCACCGATGTACAGCGCCTTGCCCGCCTTCACGACGTCGTGCAGCGCCTCCATCGTCTCCTCGATCGGCGTGCGGTGGTCCCATCGGTGGATCTGGTACAGGTCGACGTAGTCGGTGCCGAGGCGACGCAGGCTGTTGTCGATCTCGGCCATGATCGCCTTGCGCGACAGGCCCCGACCGTTCGGCCCGGTATGCATCTGACCGTGCACCTTGGTGGCGAGCACGATCTCGTCGCGGCGGGCGAAGTCGGCGAGCGCCCGGCCGACGATCTCCTCGCTCGTGCCGTCGGAGTACACGTTGGCGGTGTCGAAGAAGTTGACACCGGCCTCGATCGCCCGCTGGATGTGCGGCCGACTCTCGTCTTCGCTCAGCGTCCAGGCGTGGCTCCCGCGGTCGCTGATGCCGTAGCTCATGCAGCCCAGGCAGATCGGCGACACGTCGAGTCCGGTGGTTCCCAGTTTGCGATACCTCATGGTGCGGACCCTACGACGCGACGACACGGGCGTCGCCGTCGAAGTACGTTCGGTCGATGGCCGAGATCTCCCGTGCTCACATCGTCGACGCGTGCAGGTACTTCGACTCGTGGGTCGCGTTTCGTCGGCACGCCGAGCGCGTCCCCGGCGTGCAGGCAGCGGTGCTGCACGGCGAGGACGTCGTGCTGTCGACGGCGCACGGCGTCACGAGCGTCGCCACCGACGAGCCGCTGACCGACCGGCACCTGTTCCGCATCGCCTCGCACTCCAAGACGTTCACGGCGACGGCGATCATGCAACTGGTCGAGGGCGGACTCGTCCGGCTCGACGACACCGTCGCACAGTGGATCCCCGACCTGGCCGACTCGTCGATCTCGTCGGTGACGATCCGCGAGTTGATGTCGCACGCCGGGGGAGTCACCCGAGACGGAGTCGACGGCGACTTCTGGCAGCTGTATCGAGGCTTTCCCGATCAGTCCGAGCTGGTCCGGGTCGCCGGCGACAATGCGGCGGTCCTCGAGCGCAACGAGCGGTTCAAGTACTCCAACATCGGGTTCTCGCTGCTCGGCGTCATCGTCGGGAAGGCGACCGGGCAGCCGTACAACGACTACCTCGCCGAACACATCGTCGGCCGGCTCGGCCTGTCGGACACCGGGCCCGAGTACGACCCGTTGCGCGCAGCGGAGTACGCGGGCGGCCACAGCGCCCTGAGCTATGCCGACACCCGCATACCGATCGACCACGTCGACACCGCGGCGATGGCCGCGGCGACCGGCTTCTTCTCGACAGCGTCGGATCTCGTGCGCTACATGTCGGCGCACTTCGAGCACGACGACCGACTGCTCGGCGACGACGCCAAGCGCCAGATGCAGCATCCCGAATGGGACGTCGACGGGACCGAGACGTCGTACGGACTCGGGTTCGCGATCGCGACCATCGGTGATCGTCGGGTGCTCGGCCATGGCGGTGGCTACCCGGGCCACATCACACGCACCTTCTTCGATCCCGTCGACGGGCTGGCGGTCTCGGTCTTCACGAATGCGATCGACGGTCCGGCGTTGGCCTGGGCGACCGCAGCGATCCGGCTGATCGACCTCGCCGCCGGCGAAGGTGGTGGTGACCGTCTGTCGTCCGCCGAACTCGCTCCCTACTGCGGACGGTTCGCGTCGCTGTGGGGCGTCTACGACATCGTCGACCTCGGCGGTCGGCTGTACCAACTCGACCCGTCGGTCGCCGACCCCGTGATGAGTCCGACGCGACTGGAGGTGATCGACGACGCAACGCTGCGAATCGCCTCGACACCCGGGTACGGGTCTCGCGGTGAACGCATCTCGTACCAGTTCGCCGACGACGGCTCGATCGCAACGGTCCGCGCCGGCAGCGGCACCACCGCATTGCCGATCGAGACATACCGGGCGGCGCTGCACGGTCGCCGGCAGGTCGGCCCCGGCGACCCGATCCGGCCCTGACCCCGGGCCCCGTGTGCGACGCGTTCCGGGTGGACCGTTCCACCGACATCGCGTCGCCAACGCCGCAGGCGCCTTCGACCCGTGGGTGGGGAACGAATCCTGGAAAGATCCGTTCGTGATCAGACGAGTGGGCAAGAACCTCGCCGTGCTCACCGACGAGGTCCCCGACGCCAGCGTCGAGCTCGAACGCAACGGCTTCACGGTGTTGCGCGACGTGTTCTCGGACGACGAGGTGACCGCTCTGCGTACCGAACTCGACGGCGTGTTCGCCAGCACCGAACCCGAACGCGGCCGCGACGACGAGTACCGCTACGAGATGCTCAACCGCGGCCCGCGGTCCCAGGAGGCGCTCGGGAACCCGGCGATCCTGGCAGCGATCGAACCACTGCTCGGCGACGACTGTCACGTCATCGCCAACACCGCGTGGCGCAACCCGCCGGAGTTCGCCGGCGGCCCCTGGCACTGCGATGCCGGCCCGCACGTCCCGCGTCCGAAGGGTGTCGAGTGGGACGACCGCATCCCGTATCCGGTGTTCGTCGTCGGCGCCCATCTGCTGCTGCAGGACTGTCGACGGCCCGACGGCCCGACGGCGGTGGTTCCGGGGAGCCACCGTGCGGGTCGCCTCCCCCCGTTGTCGCAGATCGAGGACCGCGACCTCACCTACGACGGCCGGGCGCCGGTGCTGCTGGAGGGCGCCGCCGGCGACGTCGCGCTGTTCGTCTCCGACGTGTGGCATCGCGGCACACCCGCCACGGGTGGCAGCGGCCGGTGCTTCCTGCAGGTGCACTACGGCCGACGCGACATCGCGCAACGCATCCGACCCACCGACGTCGTCAACCATCTCTCGCCGGAGGCGATCGATCGTGCGGTCACCACGCGGCAACGCGACCTCGTGGGTCTGCACGCCCCGTACTTCTACGACGGCTGATCGATGATGCTCTCCGAACGATCGCTCGGCTGGTTGCGGTACCTGCACCGCAAGGCGCACACCGCCGATGACTGGAGCCGTGCCGGACATCCGCACCCGCATTGGGACAACCGGTCCGATCCGCCGATGGCGAGTTGGCACCGCTTCGACCTCGTCGACTCGTCCTACGCGATGGGGCTGATGGCACACCGCACCCCGGCGTGGACCGAGCCGTACGTCGCGATCCTCGATCAGCTGATCGAGCGCCACACCGGGTGGTGGTCGGCCGCCGACTGGCTCACCCAGTTCGGCCACGACCCCGACCGGGCGAACTACCCGGACATCTACCGACTCTTCATCCCCGCGGAGCTCTGGGGCGACTACGACGTGCCCGGTTGGACCGCGAACGGCGTCGACCCCTGGGGCGTGCAGATGGATCCGGTGGCCGCCAACGGGATGCTCTTCTACAAGGGCTTCCTGCTCGTGCTGCTCGGCATCCGCTCGATGGTCGACAACGCGCCCGGCGCGCGCGACCGGTGGAACGAGCCGTTCGAGATGATCCGTGACGGCGACCACACCTTCACCTGGACCCACAGCGAGATCGCCGACCATCTGCGACGCCAGTGGTTGGCCGCACCGATCGGGTGTCATTGAGAGAACACCAAGGTCTGGCCGTTTTGACTGGCCGGCGCCGGCCTCGGTCTGAGGCTCCACGACAACCGGTACGGAACCGACTTCCATCGGCAGGTGGTTGCGCCATGGTGGTCGTACGCCCGCGAGCACTATCTCGACCTGGCGAACACGGTGCTGCCGGAGATGACGACCTTCTACTACGACCCGCAGCTCGACGTGCACCATCGCCTGCCGGTTGCGGCCGCGCTGACGACGTCCTTCTACGCCGCACCGCAGGTGCCCGACGATGCCCGTCGCCTGTTCGACGCGGGGTGTGTCTCGGCAGGGTTCTCCCGTCCGCTGGCGACGCCGATCTCGGCGAGCCGAGCGGTGGGTTCGTCGTTGGTGCTCGCTCGTGAGTGGGGCCTGTCCGAGCTCGAGGGCCGGCTGGCGGAGGCTGTCGAGGTGTCGTACGAACCGACCTGGGACATCGACCGTGGCGAGTTCACCTGGGGGCTCGGGTTGGGTGAGTCGTTTCCGCGTGGTCAGTTCAACGCCTTCCTGGCCGCGGCGGAGGCGACGGGACCGGGGGAGTGGACGCGCCTGTCGGCAGCGCCGCTCGAGCGGTGCCCACAAGTGGTCGACGTCGACTTCCCGGCGATGGCCTTCACCCGCGCCGAGTGGGCCGACGGGAACCTTCACCTCCGGTTGGCGCCGTTGCACGAGAACCCGTCGGTGTTCACGAGTTTTCGTCTCGTCGGCGCCGAACCGCGCAACTGGGACGTACACGGCCTCGACGGCGTCAGCCTCGACCTCACGACATCGGGCCTGAACATCCGGGTACCGATGGTCCACGCCGACGTCGAACTGATTCGCGGGAGCTACTGACCAGGACCGTTGCGGATTCGTCAAGAAATCTTCAGGTTTTTCTCAAGTTCGCATCTGGGACGGCCGAAGACCGATGCGTGACTCGATCCATTCGCGTTGTCCTGACCGCCGGTCTTGCGCTGGCACTCGCCGTTCCGATGAGTGCAGCGGTCGCCGAGGCGGCCCCAGCCACAGGAGGATCGTCGGACGTCACCACCGACGCCACGACCACGACGGTGCGAGCCGGCGACAGCCTGGTCGGGATCGCACACCGATTCGGCGTCAGATTGTCGACGCTGCTCCGAGCGAACTCGATGACGCTGACCAGCGTCATCCACCCCGGCGACACGATCGTGATCCCCGCGGGCGCCTCGATTCCGGTGAGCACCCAACGTGCGTCCTCGGCGACGGCGTCCGCCTACGTGGTGCAGCCTGGTGACGCGCTCGCCGGGATCGCGTGGCGCAACGGTGTGACGCTCGGTGGGCTGGTCGAGGCCAACGGCCTCACCGTGGCGAGTGTGATCTTCTCCGGCCAGACGCTGACGGTGCCGCCCGCCACGAGGGCGATCCCGGTGTCACGTGCGACGCCCGCCTCGGTGGCCACCCCGACGCCCGCCACAGGAACCACCGGTGCGACGGCGTCCGCCTACGTGGTGCAGCCTGGTGACGCGCTCGCCGGGATCGCGTGGCGCAACGGTGTGACGCTCGGTGCGCTGGTCGAGGCCAACGGCCTCACCGTGGCGAGTGTGATCTTCCCCGGCCAGACGCTGACGGTGCCGCCCGCCACGAGGGCGATCCCGGTGTCACGTGCGACGCCCGCCTCGGTGGCCACCCCGACGCCCGCCACCGGTGCGCCCGTCGGCTCCGCTGCCACCGGGTCGGTCGACACACTGCTCGCGTATCTGCGCGAGCAGATCGGCAAGCCCTACGAGTTCTTCACCGCCGGCCCGGAGACGTTCGACTGCTCCGGGCTCGTGGTCGCCGGCTTCCGCCAGCTCGGGGTGTCCGTGCCGCACCAGAGCCGGGCGTTGGCTCGTCTGGGCTCCGAGATCGACTGGCGCAGTGCGCCGATCGTCGCCGGCGACCTCGTGTTCACCTCGTCCGTCGACGACCCTGCACTGATCACCCACGTCGGGGTGGCACTCGACTCGCGAACCTGGATCCACGCCGTCGGGCGCAACAGCACGGTCAGTGTCGGCTCGTTGCCATCGGCCGACCGGATCATGGCCGTTCGGCGACTTCCCCTGCCCTGAGCGGCGCGAAGCTGCGCCGCACGTGGCAGCATCGAACCGATGGGACGCGTGCACTTCGAACTGGAACGACGATTCGATGCACCCGTGCGTCGCGTGTGGGACGAACTCGTCGACTGGCCGGGCCACGGCGCCTGGATCCCGGCGACCACGATCGAGGCCGAGCCGGGAGACCCGACTGCGGTCGGGTACACGTTCACCGGCTGGACCGGGTTCCGACCCGTGGCACTCGAGGACCGGATGCGGGTCACCCGCTGCGACTGGGACGACGAGAACCAGCAGGGAGTGTGCGACGTCGACAAGCTCGGTCCGATCCTCGGCGGGTCGGCCGGGTTCACGGTTCGTCCGGACGGCGCCGGCACGCTGCTCACCTGGCGCGAGGACGTGACGGTGCCGTACCTGCCGGGATTCCTCGCTCCGGTCGCCGCGTTCGCCGGGCGGATCGGGTTCTCGCTTGCGCTTCGGGGACTCGACAAGGTGCTCGCTCGGCCCATGGTCTGATCCCCCGCATCCTCGACCTCGCCGCGTTCGGCCGGGCTACGGTGATGCTGAAGCGGATCGAGACGGAGGACCAATGAGCGCGAGCACCCCCGAAGACGTCGTCGGCGCCTTCATTGCGGCAATCGAGGCCAAGGACATCGACGCAGCGATCGATCTGCTGGCTGACGACGTGTCGTACGAGAACATGCCGGTGTCGCCGATCGTCGGCAAGGATGCCGTGCGGGCGACGCTGGAGGGCTTCCTCGGCGTCGCGTCACGGGTCGAGTGGCCGGTGACGCGCCAGGTCACCTCCGGTTCGACGGTCGTCAACGAACGGCTCGATCGGTTCCAGATCGGCGAGGGATGGCTCGAGTTGCCCGTCGCCGGCGTGTTCGAGGTGGACCCCACTGGCCGGATCTGCCTGTGGCGCGACTACTTCGACATGGCGTCGTACACCCGTCAGCTCACCGCGTTGACGGACAACCACTGAGCGGTCGCTACGGTCGTACCGACACTCGCGAGAAAGGCGTACGACATGAAGATCTCCACCACCATCGGGTTCAACGGTGACCCCCAGCAGCTCGCCAAGCAGGCGCGCGATCTCGAGTCGGCCGGGGTCGATCTGATCTGGGGTGCGGAGATCTACGGCTACGACCTCGTGTCGACGCTCGGCTACCTCGCCGGTCAGACCTCGACGGTCCAGCTGATGACGGGCATCATCCCGCTGTATTCGCGCAGCCCGGCCCTGATCGCCCAGACCGCGGCGACGCTCGATGCGTTGTCGGGCGGGAGGTTCGTCCTCGGGCTGGGGTCGTCGGGCCCGCAGGTGATCGAGGGCTGGCACGGCGTGCCGTTCGAGAAGCCGATCGGGCGTACCCGCGACACGATCGAGATCTGCCGCAAGGTGTGGAGTGGCGACAAGGTCGAGCACGACGGCGCCACCTACAGCCTGCCGCTGCCGGAGGGTGGCACCGGTCTCGGCAAGCCGATCCGCTTCATGAACCGTCCGCCGGCGAAGGACATCCCGATCGCGCTCGCTTCGATCGGCCCGAAGAACGTCGAGCTCACCGCCGAGATGGCCGACATCTGGCAGACGATCCACTTCGTGCCGGACCGCTTCGAACAGGTGTGGGGCGAGTCGCTCGCCGCCGGGCTCGCGAAGCGCGACCCGGCAAAGGCGCCGCTCGAGATCATCGCCGGCGGCTTCGTGGCGCTCGGGTCCGGCCCGCACATCCAGGAGGCGCGCGACGCTGCTCGGGGTCTGATCGGCTTCTACGTCGGTGGGATGGGTGCGAAGTCGAAGAACTTCTACAACGACCTGTTCGTGCGCTACGGCTGGGAGCAGGAGGCCGAGGAGATCCAGGACCTGTTCCTCTCCGGCAAGCGGGCCGAGGCGATGGCTGCCGTGCCCGACGAGTACATCGACCTGTCGTCGCTGATCGGCGACGAGGGCTACGTGCGCGAGCGGCTGCAGGTGTTCAAGGACGTCGGCGTCACCTACCTCAACGTCAGCCCTGTCGGCCCCGACCCGCTCGACACGATCGCCAAGATCAAGTCCTGGTCCGAGTGACGATTGCAGCTGGGGTCTGACCCCAGCTGGAAGACGGGCTCAACTCGGCGGGGGAGCGTGCCGATGACCATGCATGCCCGCCTCCCGCGTGGCATCCGATCAGGATGCATCGACCGAGTCAGAGACCCTGCGTTCCGGCATGGTGCTGATCAGCCCGACCGGGCAGGTGCGGATCCTTCGGAGTCGCACCAGCGACGACAGCGGATGGAACTGTTCCGACGGAGCCGCGATCGACGACAGCACGGCGAACGACGCGTCGTCGTGGACCCCGTACACACCGGAACAGCTCGCCGCCGACCTGCAGCTCGCCCGCGAGATCGGTGAGATCTCGGGCCATCGAGCCCTGAGCGGCGGTCTGGCGACCTGGGACGCCTGTTCAGGGCGTCCCTGCGTGCTGCCGAAGCTGGCGCGCATCCTCCGCTGACGCGGACCCCTCGACCCGGCCCCGCCCCCCGGTCCGCCTGCACGCACCTGATCGTGCGCGCCGAGAAGGGACTTTCGTCCCCATCGCTATGGGTCCAAGGACCCTGATCATTTGCTTGTGCAAACACCAAAATCGAGGTCAGTTCGTGAATTGCTTCACGAGTCATCGAGACCAGTGAAAGGGGTCTGTCATGTTCAAGAAGCCACTCGGGTTGCTGGGGATCTTCCTCATCGTCGTCGGCATCGGCTATTTCGTCGGTGCCGGTGTCGCCTACAGCAAGGTCCAAGGCGGATACAACTCGCTGCAGTCGTTCAGCGAGGCGCAGAACGTTGAACTCAGCTACAACGAGGACGGTGACCTGATTGACCGAGGAACGGTCGAGGGTGCTCAGGCGATCATGTCGCTGCTCGAGGACGACTGGGGCTTCCCGGTCGTCGACGGTGACATGGATCCCAACGATCCACTCGTGAACAGCGCCAGCGAGTACATGTACCAGATGGCGACGATCGCCTATCACACGCTGAACGGGACGCAGACCATCGTGCTCACCGCTGACGACATCGACGCAGCGATCGCCTCGGAACAGCTCGATGCTGACGGCACCTACAACGGCGTGGTCGAGGCCTACCAGGGCCAAGTCCTCGAACCCGGCAGCTACGACGTCCCGGTCAACGGCCGGTACTGGACCGGTTTCGACCGGCTGGATCTGCTCGACGGCCAGGCTCGTGACCTGGCCTGGAGTGGCACGGCCCACGCACTGGTCGCCGAACTCGGTGTCGGTGCAGCAACGCACAGCACGCTGCAGCTCGCCCTCGGTGTCGCCGCACTGCTGGCCGGCCTCGGCGTGGTGTGCACCGTGTCGGGTGCCGCCTTCATCTGGGACACCAAGAAGAAGATGAAGGTCAGCGCTCCGGACACGATCCCCGAGTCGATGCTCACCGATTCACCGGACTCGACGCCGCAGCCCGCCTGAACCCACACACGATCCCTGACCGGATCCACGACCCCGGTGGGCCCCTCCTCGGAGGGGCCCACCTTCGCGTCCAGCGACCTATCGTCGGCAACCATGAAGAAGTGGGCGCCACTCGCCGTGCTCGGCCTGGCGCAGTTCCTGATGGTGCTCGATCAGGCCGTGATGAACGTCTCGATCTCCCAGCTGGTCGCCGACTTCGACACGTCGGTGAGTGCGATCCAGGCGGTGATCACCATGTACTCGCTCGTCATGGCGATGCTGATGGTCACCGGCGGCAAGCTCGGCGACATGCTCGGGCGGCGTCGGACCTTCGCGTTCGGCATGGCGATCTACGGGGCGGGGTCGGCGTTGACCGCAGCGTCGTGGTCGGTTGCCACGCTCGCGCTCGGGTGGTCGATTCTCGAAGGCGTGGGTGCCGCACTCGTGCTGCCGGCACTCGTCGCACTCGTCGCCGGCAACTACCGCGGTCGTGACCGCGTCACGGCCTACGCGGTGATCGGCGGCATCGCCGGCGTCGGCATCGCCGTCGGCCCGATCGTCGGCGGCTGGGCGACCACGAACCTCTCCTGGCGGGTCGTGTTCGTCGCCGAGGTCGTGATCGTCCTCGTGGTGCTGGCCACCGTTGCGGTGATCCACGACGTGGCGGCCGACCGACGACCGCAGCTCGACTGGGTCGGCTCGGTGCTCAGTGCGCTCGGGCTCGGGATGGTCGTGTTCGGGTTCCTCCAGGCGAACACGTGGGGGTGGCTCGTGCCCAAGGACAGCCCCGTCGAACCGCTCGGCTTCTCGCTCACCCCGTTCCTGGTGGTCGCCGGGCTCCTGGTGCTCGGACTGTTCCGGTGGTGGGAGCTGCGTCGGGTCGAGCACGGTGAGGACCAGTTGTTCAAGCTGGCGCTGCTCCGGATCCCGCCGCTGCGTTCCGGTCTCGAGTCCTTCGGCGCCCAGAACCTGATCCTGATGGGTGTCTTCTTCGCGATCCCGCTCTACCTGCAGCTCGTGGTCGGCCTCGACGCGCTCGACACCGGGATCCGCATGCTGCCGATCTCGATCGCGATGTTCATCACGTCGATCTTCGGAGGTGTGCTCGCGTCGCGGTGGCCCGTGCGAGGGATCGTGCGCGTGGGGCTCGTCTTCGTGCTGGTTGGCATCCTCGTGCTGATCGGCACGATCGAACCGACGCTCGACGGACTGGAGTTCGGTGGCGCGATGGCCCTGCTCGGCGTCGGCATGGGCCTGCTCGCATCGCAGCTCGGCAATGCGGTCCAGTCGTCGGTCGGTGACGAGGATCGCAGCGAGGCCGGAGGGCTGCAGTGGACGGCCACCCAACTCGGGTCCGCGCTCGGTGTGGCAATCATCGGGTCGGTCGTTCTCACCGGCCTCAACAACGGATTCAGGGACGCGCTGCTCGCCGACGAGCGTCTCTCCGACGACGTCAAGAGCGAGCTCGTCGTCGTCGTCGAGGACGGCATCGACTTCGTCTCGTCGCGCGACGTGCAGGCGGCCCTCGAAACCGCCGGTCTCGATCAGGGAACGACCGACGTCGTCGTGGCGTCGTACGAGGAGGCGCAGCTCCGCGCGCTGAAGACGGGCCTTCTCGGGGCCGCAGCGCTGGCGGTGTTGGGCCTCCTCGCCACGGCGAATCTCCCGTCGACGGTGGCCGGAACGAACGAGGAAGGCTCCGAGCGCCGGCCCGTCGGATCGACGTGACCGTCGGATGCTGTCGGTGCTGTGCGCTCTCAGGCGACGAGTGGTTCGCAGCCCGTTCCGGCGAGCACGCGGGCTACCGCGGCCCGATCGGTGTCGTCGAGCGAGTCGTGCGCAGCGCGTAGCCACGCCAGACACTTGCCCTGGTACCTGAACGGAGCCTGGCGGTACTCGGCGCCGACGATCGTGCACACCACCCGGTCGTCGCCGGCCGCGAGGGCGGCGGCGTTGGCCACCATGAACGGCGCGTAGGTCCGGCCGATCTCGTGCAGCAACTCGTGGACGGTCGGGGCCAGCGCGTCGAGGTCCTGCCACCCGGCGTCGCCGTCGACCTCCCACCACGACAGGTCGTCGACGCGTTCGATCCAGTGCAGCGCGCGAGGGGCTCGTTCGACGGCGATCGCCATCGGGGTCGGGTCCCACCACAGCATCGGCTTCAGCTGTCCGTAGAGGGCGAAGTCGCCGCGTCCCGGCCGGTCGCCCAAGAGGAAGTCGTCGGCACCGAGGTGGCGTTGCATCACGTCGAGCAGACGGCGGTACGAGGCTTCGAGAATCGGCTGGTTCTCGTCGGTCGAGCCGACCATCGCCCGCCGCCCGATCTGGCGATCGATGATGTAGTCGTGCATGCGATCGAGGGCGTCGTCGTCGGCCTGCATGTTCTGGTCGAGGGGGAGCAGGCGACCCGCCTTCTCGATGTCGGGCTCGTACGTCCAGCGGTAGTGGTACATCAGCTTGGTCACCCACTCGTCGGCGAAGTCCTCGATCAGCCGGTCGATGAACGCCAGCGCGCCGTCCGGCGGGGTGAGGTGACGGCCCGGGTAGTCGGCTTCGAGCCGGTCGATCTGCGGGCTCGAGTCGACCATCGCCTCGACGAGCCGACCCTCGTCGTCGGGGAAGGCGAGCACCGGGATGATCTTGACCGGCACGTCGGGAAGGTCGTCCCAGCGGGAGTTGCGGAGCACCCACCGGAACGGCAGGCGCCGGTAACGCAACACCGCTCGCATCTTCATGGTGTACGGCGAGCTGAAGGCGCCGCCGATCGTGATCGGGAGTGGACCGGTCATGTGGTGTCAGCTCCAGCGGTCGTGACGGACCAGCTCGTCGAGCGCCACGCGAGGACGCTTGAGCGGGCTGTCTGGATGATCGGCGACCGGGTAGCCGAGCGTGATCACCATCGGCATCACCCAGTCGTCGGGCAGGCCCACGGCTGCTCGCGCCCGTTCGGGATGGCCGAGCGTGACCGGACACGTACCGACACCCTCGGCGTGTGCGGCGATCATCATGTTCTGCGCCTGGCGACCGACGTCGAACATGCGCAACTGGTCCTCGGGGCAGGCGAACCCGATCACCACGGCGGAGGCTCCGATCCACGACGCGAAGTCACCAGCGGTGGCCAACGCGTCCTGCACCGATTGATCGGTCACGACGATCAATCGGTTCGACTCGAAGTTCTTGGCACTGCCCGCCATCCGGCCGGCTTGCAGGATCCGCCCCATCACGTCGTCGGGAATCGGCTGGTCGGTGTACACACGGAGGTCGCGCTTGGAGATGATCGCTTCGTACGGGGTCATTCGTGCAGTGTCCCATTCGCGGCGGCCGGCGCCGGTACGAAGCCACCGACCACGTCGGAGATGCACCTGGCGAAGGCGAGCGCGGTGCGATCGTGGAGGTACGGCGCAACCACCTGGATGCCGATCGGCAGACCGTCGGTGGTGCGCCCGACCGGCGGGACGGTGACCGGGAGGTACACGCTGCCGATCAGGGCATTCCACCCGATCAGGTCGCGATAGGGGCGGTCGCCGTGGTCGGCGAGGGTGCTGTGGAGCCAGTTCGGTCCGTCCTCGGACTGGACGTGACGGAACGGCGGCACCGGCGTGACCGGACACAGCAGGATGTCGACGTCGGTGAAGAACTCGGCCCAACGCTGGCGGAGTTCGCCGCGTTCCCGCCTGAGCAGATCCCAGCTCCGATGGGGGAGGGCATGGCCGGCGGCGAGCGCCGACGCGAACTCGTCGTCGGTGTCGGAGATCGACGTTGCCACCGAGATCAGTCCACCGCCGACGAGGGCAGCGCGACCGGGATCGATCGCCGGGCGGGCCGAGCGGTCGATGCGCGCTCCAGCCTGCTCGAGCCGATCGACGGTGGCGGACAGCACGTCGAGCACGGCGGGGTCGACCGCACAGAACGCGTCGTCCAACCACGCGGCGACTCGGAAGCCGCCGAGGTCGACGGCGCGCGGCCCCGGCAGATCGAGGCGCCAGGCAGGGGCGTCGTCGGGGTTCGGCCCGGCGAGCAGGTCGAGCAGGAACTCGAGGTCGTCGACCGACCGTGCGATCGGGCCGAACACGTTGACGTCGGCGACGTTGCGGTGCAGAGTCGGGTGGTCGAGATAGCCGTAGGTCGGGATGATCCCGAAGCTCGGCTTGTGGCCGTACACGCCGCAGAACGACGACGGCACCCGGATCGAACCGCCGATGTCGGTGCCGATCTCGAACGGGGTGAACCCCATCGCAACGGCTGCTGCGGGTCCACCCGACGAACCGCCCGGGGTCCGGGTGAGGTCCCACGGGTTGTTGGTCGTGCCGAACATCTCGTTCGTGCTCTGGTAGTCGCCCGACCAGCGCGGCACGTTGGTCTTGCCGAAGACCACGGCCCCCGCGGCCCGAACCGTGTCGACCACGGTGGCGTCGACGTCGGGCACGAAGTCGCGAAGTTCGATCGCGCCGCCGGTCGAGCGGATCCCCGCCGTGGCGATCGCGTCCTTCACGGTGACCGGTACGCCGGCGAGTGGACCGACGGCGCGACCGTTCGCCCGGGCGTCGTCGACGGCTGCCGCCTCGGCGTGGGAGCGCTCCGATTCCAGGGTGACGACGGAGTTGATCGGGCCGTCGAACCGCTCGACGCGCTCCAGGTGCAGATCGAGGAGTTCCCGCGCCGACACGATGCGGGTGTCGAGCGCGTCGACCATCGAGGCGAGCGTTCCGGTGGGGTCGACCATGTCCGTCATCAGAGCAGTGGATCCGGTGGGTCCGCAAGCGTCAGTGCCTCTTGCAGCGACGGCTCGGTGGGTACGATCGTTCGGTGGCTGAACTGCATGGCGAGAAGTCGACGGCCGCCGGAGATCGCCGGTGACCGAAGCGATCGATCCGAATCTGCGGCCGGGTCGTCGCGCCCTCGACCTCTCGGGCGGTCAGCGGCGGCGTCTTTTCGCCGTCGCAATCGGACGGACGGTGATCACGGTGGCGGTACTCGTCGTCGGCTACCACCTGATCCCCTTCGACCGCGGCAGCACCTGGCAGATCGGCCTCGTGGTGGTCGTGGCGCTGGTGCTTCTCTCTGCCGGTGCGGCGCTCGAACTGCGGGCGGTGACGGTCGCCGATTACCCGACGCTGCGGGCCATCCAGTCGCTCACCGTGTCGCTCGTCGTCGTGTTGTTGGCGTTCGCCAGCATCTACATGATCCTCTCCAACAGCGACTCGGGGGCGTTCGACGAGGTGCTGGACCACACGGGCGCGGTCTACTTCTCGCTGACCACGCTCACGACGATCGGCTACGGCGACATCGTGCCGGTGAGCCGTGCCGCCCGCAACGTCGTGATGCTGCAGATGGTGATCGACGTCCTGATCATCGGCGTGTACGTCAAGCTCGTCACCACGACGGTGCGGCAACGGCTGGCGGAGGCAACGGCACCGGCGTCGTCTGTCGACTGACCGGGTCGGTGTGTGCTTGACTCTGCCGATGAGCGAGACCGACAACACCGGCGAGATCGACGTGACCATCGAAACCGAGGTCATCGACCTCGACGGTGACGGCGTCGCCGACGCGGTGGTCGAGACCACCACTACGATCATCGACGTGGACGGCGACGGCATCGCCGACATCGTGCAGGAGAACACGATCACGGCGATCGACGTCGATGGTGACGGCGAGGCCGACATCATCGACGAGACCACGATCACCGCTGTCGATCTCGACGGTGACGGCGAGTTCTCCGACGATGAGATCGAGGTCGAGGAGACGACCGCCGTGCGCGAGGACCTCCTCGACGAATCCTGACAGGAGCGGTGTCCCGGCGCGCAGGTCGCGCCGGGACTCAGGGTGCCGGGGTGAACCCGGTGCGGAGCAGCTTGCCGGTGGTGTTGCGGGGGAGTTCGTCGACGAAGGTGACGTCGCGGGGGACCTTGTGGCGGGCGAGGCGGGCGGCGACGAACGAACGGACGTCGGCCTCGTCGAGGTCGCGGGAGCGGACCACGAACGCAGCGAGACGCTGACCGAACTCGTCGTCGGGCACCCCGACCACCGCGGCGTCGACGATGCCGTCGTGCGAGAGCAGGACCTCTTCGATTTCCAGCGGGAACACGTTCTCGCCACCGCTGACGATCATGTCGTCGGCGCGACCGGTGACGAACAGCCTGCCCTCGTTGTCGAAGTAGCCGACGTCGCCCGAGGACATCAGGCCGCGGATCCGATCCTTGGTGCCGCCACCGGTGTACTCGGTGAACTGAGCGTCGTTGCCGACCACGATCAACCCGGTGACACCGGCGCCGACCGCCTCGCCGTTCTCGTCGACGATCTCGACCACGGTGCCGTCGATGACCCGGCCAGCCGTGCCCGGTGCGGCGCGCAGGTCGGCGGGGGTGGCCAGGGTTGCCTGGCCGACCTCGGTCGATCCGTAGAGGTTGTAGAGGTTGTCGCCGAAGCGGTCCATCCACGCCGTCGCCACCGCGGCCGGGAGGGCCGATCCGCTCGCCGCCACGATTCGAAGCGACGACGTGTCGTGAACCTCGGCGCCGTCCGTCGCCAGGATCCGTTGGATCATGACGGGTACGACGGCCAGCACGGTGGCTCGGTGCGTTTCGATCGCCGTCAGCGTTGCATCGACATCGAAGCGACGGACGAGCACCGCAGTCGACGCGGTGGCAGCGGCGATCGTGAGCTGAGCCAGCCCCCATGCGTGGAACAGCGGCGTCGGGATCACGGCGATGTCACCCGACTGGTACGGAATTCGGTCGAGCACCCCGATCACGGAGGCGAGCCCGGCCGGTCGGCCGCTGCGCCTCGCCCCCTTCGGGGTGCCGGTCGTGCCCGACGTCAACAGCACCGGGGGGATGGGCCGACTCGGGAGCAGCGGGCGTGACGAGCCGGCGTTGCGGACGTCGTCGATCGATCGGTGCGGAAACCCGCCGCCGATGTCGCCCTCGTCCACCGCGACCAGGTCGCCCTCGAATCCGGCGCCGTCGATGATCGGGAGCAGTCCGTCGTCGCACACGACCGCCCGGATGCCCTCGCGGCGCAGCACCTCGCCGAGCTGCGGTGGGGCGAAGCCCGTGTTGAGGTACACGCAGGTGAGCCCCGCCTTGGCCGTGGCGATCGACACCTCGACGAACTCGCGATGGTTGAAGCACAGGACACCCACATGGTCGCCACCGGAGAGTCCGAGTGACCGCAAGCCCTGCGCGAGTCGTGACGACTCCCGATCGAGTTCGCGGAACGTCACCGATCCCCGGTCGTCGATGATCGCTGCTCGCCCGCCGTGGCGGACCGCAGCGGCGCTGTAGAGCGCAGCGAGCGTCGGTCCCCACCGGGCGATTGCGGCGGTCGTCGCGGCGACCTGTCGGGGGTCGAGCCAACCGAGCCGTCGGGCGATTCGAATGCTGTCGGAGGCGGCCACGGCGACAGACTTCCTCAGACGCGGAAGGTCAGAAGAACTGGTCGATGAGAATCGGGTTTCCGTCGGGATCGACCAGGGTGATCGATCCGGCTCCGCTCGACCCGTTCTCGATCGCACTGTCGACGTCGAGTCCGGCGGCGATCAAGTGTTCGCGGAGTTCGCGAACGTCGGTGAACGCCTCGCGGCGCTCCATTCGTGCGGTCAGTCCCGGATTGAACGTGAGCATGTTGTGCTCGAACATGCCGTGGAACAACCCGACGGTCGTCTCGCCGTTCTTGAGGATCAGCCAGCCCTCGTCGGGGTCACCGCCGGTCTCCACGAAGCCGAGCTTTGCGTAGAACTCGCGCGAAGCGCCGAGATCGGCGACGTTCAGCGACAGCGAGAACGCACCCAGTTCGAGTGTTCCCGGCAGCGTCGGGTCGGCGGCCGCGACCCTCGGAAGTGCGTCGGGATCGAAGACCCCGTCGCCGTCGCTCACGACATCGGCGCCATGATCGAGAACACTGCGCCGGTGGGGTCCATGAGCGTGGCGAGTGTCCCGACACCGGGCATCTCGGTGGCGTCCATCAGCACCTGGGCGCCGAGCGTGCGGGCCGTGGCAACGGTCTTCGCCGCGTCGTCGACGGTGAAGTAGACGCCCCAGTTGGGCGGCATTCCCTCGGTGGGGGGTGCCATCGCTCCGGCGATGCCGTTCTCGTTGCCGCCCTCGACCGTGAACACCGTGTACGCACCGGTCGGCATCGGGGCGGTCTGCGCAGTCCAGCCGAAGACGGCGTTGTAGAACGGTGCGACCGCGGCGGGATCCGGCGTGATCAGTTCGCACCAGGAGAAAGCGCCGTGTTCGTTGACGATTCCCGCACCGATGTGTTCGCGCGCCTCCCACATGCAGAAGACCGCTCCGGCAGGGTCGGCGACGACCGCCATCCGGCCGGCACTCATGACATCCATCGGCGGTTGCATCACTGATCCACCAGCGGGCTCGACCTTTGCGACGGTCGCGTCGATGTCGTCGACGGACACGTACGTCGTCCACACCGGGGGCATCCCGGACTCGGCCATCTCGGCCGACAGTTGCATCATGCCGGCCGCAGCGTGTCCGTCGATGTCGGCCATCGTGTACTGGACGGTGTCGGGGCCTGGCTCGGGATCGGTCGGCTGGTCGTCGTAGTTCCAGCCGAACAGCGCGGCGTAGAACTCCTTCGCGCCGGCCGGATCCGGTGTGGCCAGGTCGATCCAGCTCGGCACGCCGTGCGCATACGAAGTCATCGTGGTCATCAGGTCCCCTCCCGATCGGTGTCGATGCGGTCCCCACCGCGCCGTCGACCGTATGCGGCAGGCACCGTCCCGACAAGAGACAAATGATGAACGTCGGTCAACCGGGGTCGTGTATCCGAGTGACGCGCATGTCAAGCTGCCCGCATGAGTGAGTCCGACACCCGCCGTCTCCAGGTCGACCGGGCGATCGCCGCTGGTGCCGATGCGATCTTCGACGTGCTCCGCAGCCCCCAGGGCCACGTCGCCATCGATGCGTCGGGAATGTTGATGTCAGCCGAGGGGGAACCTGCTGGCGCCGTCGGCGATCGCTTCACCGTCCACATGGACCGTGACTCGCTGCGCGACTTCGACCTCGGGGAGTACGACGTCGAGGTCGTGATCACGACCTTCGAACCCGCTCGTGAGATCGCCTGGACCATCGACGGAGCGATGGATCCGCCGCTCGGGCACGTGTACGGCTATCGCCTCGAGCCGATCGAGGGAGGCACCCGGGTGACGTCGTACTACGACTGGTCGGATGTCCACCCGCAGTACGAGCCGATGGTCGAAGCGGTGTTCCCGGTGATCTCCGAGACCAACCTGCGCGCGACGTTGGGCATCCTCGCCCGCACCGTGGCGCCGGGGCTCGGGCGACCCGGAGCCTGATCGCCGAGGCCGTTGCCTGCGGCGCGTGCCGGGTCAGTCGAGCGCGACGGGTGGTGTCGACTCGCTGAGGTTGGTCCACACGTCGGCGTCGGGCATCCCCATGATGAACTCGCGGACCGCGTCGGGGTAGTGCATGTTCGGTTTCGCCGCATCGTATGGCGGCTGTTCGACGGGCTCGTCGGGCCGCACGAAGCCGGCGGGTTGCGTGAGGCGTGCGAGTTCCTCGTCGGAGATCCCGCACAGGCCCTGCACCTCGGGGTCGACCCACTGGCGCTCGTCGATGTCGCGACCGACGCACACCTCGAGGCTGAGGTTCTCGGGCCCCGCGAAGTAGATCGACTGGATCATGCCGTGGTCGAGCGGGCCGATCACCTGGATGCCGTGGCTGCGGATGCGGTCGCGCATCGTGAGTACCTCGTCGATCGAGTCGACGTTGAACGCCACGTGCTGCATCGTGCCGGCGGTCACCGGATCGCCGGCGTTGCCCGAATGGGTGACGCCCCACTGTGGCTCGATCGGGTTGCCGGGGGCCTGGACGAAGGCGATGTAGCTGTCTTCGGAGAGCTCGACGAACCCGTGGAACGTGTTGGGCACACCGTGCATCCAGTAGAGCGCCCGGGTGGGGCAGCCGAGCACCTCGGCGAAGAACGTGAGCTGCGCCTTCATGTCGGCCGTGGAGATCGCCAGGTGGTTCACGCCGTTCGGGTGCAGGTCGGCGGCGGGGGTTGCCCCGGTGTCGCGGTACAGCCGCAGGGCGGGTGCGTCGGTGGTGCTCATCCGCCCAGTTGACCACACCGGCAGCGTCCGACGACGAGCGCACCGACCGGGCCTCGCAAGCGGCCGCTCGGCGTGCGAGGATTCGGTGCACGCAACGACGAGGGAGCGACGATGGCCGATCAGAAGATGACCGAATCGGAGCGCCAGGAGTTCCTGGCCGGACTGCACGTCGGCGTGCTCGGGCTCGAGCGCGCCGATGGGCCGCCGTTGGTCCTGCCGGTCTGGTACTCGTACGAACCGGGCGGCGAGGTGGAGGTGCTCACGAGTGCGGGCTCGCTCAAGGGGCGCCTTGCGGCGGCCGCCGGCCGGGGGTCGTTGTGCGCCCAGCAGGAGGAGCTGCCGTACAAGTACGTGACGGTCGAGGGCCCGATCGAGATCGACGTGCTCGGCGCCGACGCCCACGCCGCCGTCGAACCGATGGCGATCCGGTACCTCGGCGAGGAGATGGGGCGCGGGTACGCCGCTGGATCGATTGCCGACGACGAGATCCGGATCCGCATCCGGCCCGACCGCTGGTTCTCCGTCGACTACGCCAAGCCCTGACCCCATCCGGTCCCTGCAACACCCCGTTTGTGTCGCGGTTCGGGTGGACCGGTGCACGGAGATGTCGACGCAAATGATGAATGTGGGGCGGGCGGGGGACGGTCGTACGATCGGCGGGGTGAGTCGTCGAACGGTGGGATGGGCGTTCGTGGCCGGACAGGTGGTCCTGCTCGTGGCGCTGGTGCTGCTCCCCGCTCGCGACGACTGGCCGACCCCGTCGTGGGTCTGGACGCTCGGTCAGGTGCTCGTGGTCGCCGGATTCGTCGCGATGATCGTCGCCTCACTTCGGCTGGGGAGCGGCCTGACGCCGACCCCGGTTCCGAACGATCGAGGACGACTCCAGACCGGCGGCCTCTACCGATACGTCCGACATCCGATCTACACCGGTGTCCTGCTGATCGTCGTCGGGCTCACGGTGCGGTCGGGGAGCTTCGTCACGTTGGCGGTTGCGGTCGTGACCGTGGTGTTCTTCGACCGCAAGGCGCGTTGGGAGGAGGGGCAACTGCGGGGTCGTTACCCCGGTTACGACGAGTACGCCGCGCGCACCCCGCGCTTCGTCCCCAGCCTTCGCCCGTCCCGTTTGCGTCGAGGTTCGGGTGGCCCGCCCCACGTGAATCGCGACGCAAACCCCTGAGCCGGTCGCTGTCCCGTTTGCGTCGAGTTTCCGGTGGCCCGCCGCACGAAGAACGCGACGCAAACTGACGGGCGGCGCAGTGGTCGGGCGTGCCGGGAGGGGGGTGGGTCAGACCAGGGCGTGGAGCGGCCAGGGCGCAGCCTGCTCGAAGATGCGGGCGAGGCGGAGGCAGATGTCCTCGCGGTGACGGGCCGCGGTGATCATCACGCCCACGGGGAGGCCGTCCTCGGTGAGGCCGGCAGGCACGGTGATCGCCGGCAGGTTGGCGACGTTCGCGAACATCGTCAGGAGTGCGGCCGTTCCCGCATGGCAGCGCTGTCCACCGATCTCGGTCGGCATCGGACCCTCGGCGGCGAACGGTGGGCAAGGGTTGGTCGGTGTGATGAGCACGTCGATGTGCTCGAACAGGTCGGCCACCTGGAGTTCGAGACCGCGTCGCGCCAGCTCGACCTTTGCGAACTGCGGCAGCGTGACGTCCTTGTTCCGGCGCCAGCCGCCGACCACGAGGGGGTCGAGCTCGTCGAGGCGATCCTCCCAACCAAGGGGCACGTCGACGAACTGGTCGGCCGACTCCATGAACGCGTAGATGCGGATGAAGTCGTCGATCTGCACGTCGATGCCCGTGTCGACGAGTCCCGCAGCATCGACGAGCGCGTCGCTCGCGCGTCGTGTGATCGCCACCACCTCGGGATCCGTGGTCACGAACCCGAGATCGGCCGACCATGCCGCCCGCATCCCTCCGACGACGAGTTCCTCGGCGGCGGTCGCATAGCTGATCGAGGGATGCGGCAGGCTCGTGCGGTCGCGCATGTCGGGACCGACGGCGAGGTCGAAGAGCAGTGCGGTGTCGGCGATCGTCGTGGCGAGCGCGAAGTTGACGGCGTTCTGCGCGTGACGGGTGACGCCGAAGGTCGGGATCCGGCCGTAGGTGGGTTTGAGCCCGGGGAGGCCGCACGATGCGGCGGGCCCCCGGATCGACCCGCCACCGTCGCTCGCGGTGCCGAACGCGATCGTCCCGGCGGACACGGCAGCAGCGGTGCCACCGCTCGATCCGCCAGGGGTCCGTTCGGGGTTCCACGGGTTGCGGGTGACGCCGAGGAGCGGGCTGGCCGTGTACCCGAACGCTCCGAACTCGGGGGTGGCCGTCTTGCCGATCGGGATCGCGCCGGCGGCCCGGAAGCGGGCGACGTGGATGTCGTCGCGCTCGGCCGGGGCCGCGTCGGCGTACCAGCGCGACCCCCGAGTGGTCGGCATCCCGGCGCAGTCCTCGAGGTCCTTCACGCCGAACGGCACGCCAGCGAGTAAGCCGAGCGGTGCGCCGTCGCGTCGGGCGGCGTCGACGGCGTCTGCGGCGGCAAGTGCGCCATCGGCGTCGACGAACACGAACGCGTTGAGCGACTCCTGGGTGGCAGTGATCCGGTCGAGTGAGTCCTGCACCAGTTCGCGTACCGAGACGCTGCCGTCGCGCACCATCCTCGCCGCGGTCACGATGTCGGGTGACGGATCGGAGCTGGCCATCGCCCGATCGTAGGCAGCGCACGCCCACCCCATCCCGTTTGCGTGGCAATTCGCGTGACCCATCCCACCGCTTCCTCGACGCAAATGGGTGGTCCTGGATCAGACCTGGTCAGGTGCCTCAAGAGTTGCTCTCGTAGCTCAAGTGCGGGCGGCTGTTGCCGATGCTCCTGTATGTCGATCGAACTCGTGCCCGGAGCGCCACGCCACCCGTGGGTCACGTGGAAGGCGCATGCCTGGTGGGCGGCGCTGATCCTGCTGCCCTTCCTCGTTCCCCATGCGGTGATGGCGATCCGTCCGGGCGATACCGACATCACCGCCACGCTCGTGCTGTACGGCCCGGTGATCGCATCGCTGTGGATCGCCGGGCACGTCGTCCTCTCCAGGCTGCACCGGAGTCGTGTCGACGAGCTGCAGTTCGTCGGCGCCTGAGCGTCCGCCGCCGTTCAGCTGTCGAGGCTCGGGAAGTAGATCTGCCAGGCGAGCAGTGACTTCGCCGCGAGGCTGAGCACGAGGTATGCCTTCTCGCCGTAGATGTAGTCGGTCCACTTGCCGACACTGCGGTACTGCAGCCACTGGTTGAGGCCGAAGCTGAAGAACAACACGAACTGCACGATCACGATGCCGTAGACGAAGCCGGGCACGGTCTTCGAACCGACGATCTGGATCAGGATCGCGATCCACGGGGCGATGCCGGCGACCGTGCCGAACCAGAACGGCATCATCGTGGTGGTCGTGCGCCCGGGCGGGTTCATGCGTTCCTGGATCCAGCCGAACAGGATCATCGCCACGTTCGCGCCGATCACGGCGACGACTGCGGTGATGTTGGTGATGCCGCTGTAGAACCCGATCAGCAGCACCATGATCGTCGCACTGATCGAGTACTCGACCCACCTGAACCGGTTGATGCCACCGCGCAGGTCGGACTCGTACGTCGAGCGGGCAACGGTCGCCGTCACCAGGTGATCGATCGCCGCCAGCAGCAGGAACAGCCCGATCGCGTAGCCGATCCTGACGTCGAACAACGGCTCCGACGGCGGGACCCGGGTGCCCGGAGGACCTTCCGGGAACGTCGACACGACCGTGATCGTGAAGGCTCCGGAGAGCACGACGATCAGTACCGCCTGCGCGGCGTGCAGGAACGTGAGGCCGATGTTCCACGTCCGCAGGTTGGCGAGCCGCTCCGCGGTCACGCCGGTGGCGACGACGGGTCCGTCGTCGACGGTGTCGGCTGAGCGAGGGTTGTGTCCGCTGTCGGTGGTCTTGCTGGTCATGTGGAGGAACCTTCCCGGTGTCCGGCGATTCCGAACGGATCGGCCGGAAGCAGTCTGCATCACCTGTGCCAAGCTGGCGTTGATGAGCGCGTGCTGTTCCCCGTCGAACGAGTCGTCCTTGCACCGTCCCGACCAGTCCGTGGGGAGCGCCGACGACGTGGAGATCGACCTCGTCGACCTGGGCGGCGGCGAGTTCTGGATGGGCGCTCCGGATGGCGACGGGTACGCGGATGACGGCGAGGGTCCGGTGCACCTGGTGCAGCTCGCTCCCTTCTCGATCGCGCCGACGACGGTCACCAATGCCGACTTCGCTGCGTTCTGTGACGCCACCGGTTACGTCACGCTCGCCGAGGCCGACCAGTGGTCGTTCGTCTTCGCCGGTCTCCTGCCCGACGACTTCCCACCGACCCGCGCCGTGGCGGCGGCGCCGTGGTGGCGCCAGGTGGAGGGGTCGGACTGGCGTCACCTGGCCGGGCCGCACACGACCTTCGAGGACGTGCTCGACCATCCGGTCGTCCACGTCTCCTGGGACGATGCGATGGCGTACTGCCGCTGGAGCGGCACCCGCCTGCCCACCGAGGCCGAGTGGGAGTACGCCGCACGCGGTGGACTCGACCGGAAGCGGTTCCCCTGGGGCGACGACCTCGAGCCGGACGGCGAGCACCTGATGAACGTGTTCCAGGGGACGTTCCCCGAGAGGAACACGGGGGCCGACGGCTTCGCGGGAACCGCCCCGGTGCGCTCGTTCCCTCCGAACGGGTACGGGCTGCACGAGATGACCGGCAACGTGTGGGAGTGGTGCGCCGACTGGTTCCACCCGACGACCTATAGCGAGAGCGAGCAGCGGTCACCGCGCGTGAACCCCGGGGGTCCTCCCGGCGGCACGCATCGGGTGATGCGCGGCGGCTCGTATCTCTGCCACGACTCCTACTGCAACCGCTATCGCGTCGGCGCCCGCAGCGCGAACACGCCCGACAGCACCACGGGCAACATCGGCTTCCGCGTCGCCCGCTGACGCGCGATGAGCGAGCGCACCGGATGGCGGGGTCTCGCTCATCGCCTTGGGGCTGACGGGATCTGGCGCGGTGCCAGCTCGTTCGAGACACCTGCGCAGAGCAGGCCGGGCGTGCGTCAGGTGCCGCAGAAGGTGCGGAACGTGGCGCCGGAGTCGGGCGGGGCCGACTGTTCGAAACGCTCCAGGCCGGGTCGCCGTTCGTAGGGGCGAGTGACCGCTTCGAGGAGATCGGCGAACGCCTGGTGGTCACCCCAGCTCGCCGCGGTCAACACCTCGTCGACCGCGTGGTTGCGCGGGATGTAGACGGGATTCACCCGGTCCATGCGCTCGGCGATGTCGGCCCGGTCGTCGCCGACCGACGTGAGCCACCGTCGCACCCACTCGTCGAACGGTTCCGGTTCGGTGAACAGGACTCGGGCAGGATCGACGTCGCCCCGAACCGCCGAGGACAACGCCCGCAGGCACGTCGTGTAGTCGACGCGCTGTGTCGCCATCAGCTCGAGCAGCGCTGCGATCAGGGCATCGCCGTCGGCCACACCGTCGTCGAGGCCGAGCTTGGGGTGCATCTCGGCGCTCCATGCCGGCCGGAACCGTTCGGGGAACTCCTGCAGCACGGCGGTGGCCTGCTCGACGGCGGTGTCGGTGTCGTCGTCGAACAGCGGCAGCATCGCCTCGGCGAGGCGGGCCAGGTTCCACGTGGTGATCGCCGGTTGGTTGCCGTAGGCGTAGCGCCCACCGTGGTCGATCGAGCTGAACACGGTCGCCGGATCGAAGACGTCCATGAACGCACACGGGCCGTAGTCGATCGTCTCCCCCGAGATCGTCGTGTTGTCGGTGTTCATCACCCCGTGGACGAACCCGACGGCCATCCACTTCGCAACGAGCGACGCCTGCACGGCGACCACGTGGTCGAACAGCGCCAGAGCCGGGTTGACGGCGTCGGCCGCGTCCGGAACGTGCCGGGAGATCGCGTGGCCGGTCAGTGCCCGAAGCAGGTCGCGGTCGCCGGTCGCCGACGCGTACTGGAACGTGCCGACGCGCAGATGGCTCGACGCCACCCGGGCGAGCACCGCACCCGGCACCTCGGTGACCCGCCCGTCGACCTCGCGCACGATCGCCTCGCCGGTCGCGATCACCGCGAGCGCACGGGTGGTCGGGATTCCCAGCGCGTGCATCGCCTCGCCGATCACGTACTCGCGCAGCATCGGCCCCACCGCGGCGCGGCCGTCTCCGCCGCGGGCGAACGGCGTACGGCCGGATCCCTTCAGATGCAGGTCGCGGCGGGTCCCGTCGTCGTCGACGAACTCGCCGAGCAGCAGGGCCCGGCCGTCGCCGAGGCGGGGCGAGTAGCCGCCGAACTGGTGACCCGCATAGGCCTGAGCGACCGTGGTCACCCCGGCGGGCGCGTTGTTCCCCGCGAGGATCGCCACGCCGGCGGGGGAGCGCACCTCCTCGATGTCGAGGCCGAGTTCTCCCGCCAGCGCCTCGTTGAGCACCACGACGGTCGGGTCGGCCACCGGCTCGGCCCGCCACGGTTGGTGCAGTCCGACGAGTTCGCGGGCGAACGAATCATCGAGTGCGAACACGGGCCGGGCGGCGACGGTCATTCGTCCAGCCTAGGAACACGATGCGCTGCGTTGTCGGCGAGTGCAGCAGGGTCCGACCGCCGCTGCACGCGTCACCCGGCGACGGGTCGGCCGTCGATCAGGATCGGGAACTGACGGTCGGGATCGTCGGCCAACGCGCGGACGGCGGCTGCACCGCCCGCCGGATCGCCGGTGAGCGTCTCGGCGCCGACGGGTGCGTACTGCAGGATGTACGCCTTGCGGACGGCATCGGTCGTGTTCGGTCCGGTGAGGTGGGGCGACAACGAGGAGAACACCACGACACCGCCCTGTCCGACCGGGGCAGCCACGGCGCCGGGGTGATCCTCGAAGATCTCCCAGCCAAGGGGGTCGGTGTAGTGGTGGGCGAGCGTGCCCATCCGGTGCAGACCGGGAACGATCTGCGGGCACCCGTTGTCGACGGTCGCGTCGGTCAACGCCACCCAGCAGGTGAGGTACTGCTGCGGCTCCACGAACGTGTAGCCGTTGTCCTGGTGCCACGGGAACCGGCGCGGCTTCTCGGGCTTCTTGTACACCGCCTGGTCGTGGTAGAGCCGGACGTCGGGGCCGATCAGGTCGTGGCACAGGTCGACGAACACCGGGTGCGTCGCGAACGCGCGGGCAGCGTCGTCCGTCAGCACCGGAAAGAGGCTGAACGTGATCGCTCCGTGTTCGGCAATCGAGAAGCGGCCGTCGTCGCGCGAGGCGAGGAACTCGTCGGTGCTCGCCTCCAGCCGGTCGCACGCCTCGACCACGGGCGCCAGTTCGTCGTCGTCGAACAGGTCGTGCAGCACCAGGTAGCCATCAGTGTCGAACCGGCCGGCCTGTTCGGCGGTGAGGATCCGCAACGGCTCGTGGTGGCTGCGCCAGGCGAACCCGCGGTTCCACGGGTGCAGCTCGACGGGCGGAGGCGTGTCGGGTCGGATCGGACGCACCGTAGTCCGCCCGGCCGAGGCGACGTGATCCGGGTGCGCCCGACCCGTGCACCGCCGATGACGTTCGCCCCTTCCCGCGGGGTGATCGTCGGCGCAGGCTGGACTCGTGGCGATCGACGGTTCGCGCGTCGTCGACCCCCGCTCGGGGCTCGACGCAGTGGTGCGGGAACTGGCGCGCGCCGGCTATCGCACCGTCGGTCCGATCGCGCGCGACGGAGCGATCGTGTACGACGACCTCGCGAGCGGCGACGATCTGCCAACCGGCTGCGCCGTCGAGCAGCAACCCGGACGCTGGCGGCTGCACCTCGACCCCGAGCCGACGCGCTTCGGGTGGACACCGGGCGCCGATTCCTGGAAGCAGTTCGTCATGCCGCCGCACCAGGACGTGCTGCGAATCCGTCGTCACGACGGATCGTGGGTGACCGAGACGTCACCGCCGCCCGATCGACCGCTCGCGCTGATCGGTGCACGCGACTGCGAACTGCGTGCCCTCGACGTGCTCGACCGTGTGCTGCTCGACTCCGATCACCCCGACCCTCGCTACGCCGTTCGGCGGCGCGACGTGTTCGTCGTCGCCGTCACCTGCGGCGTGCCGTCGACCACCTGTTGGTGCACGTCGATCGGGGGCGGCCCGCAGCCGCACGACGGTTTCGACCTGCGCATCACCGAGCTGCACGATGCCGACGGCCACCGTCTGCTGGTCGAGGCCGCGACGGACACCGGCCGCCAGATCCTCCACCGACTCCCGGGTCGGGCCGCCACCGACATCGATCACGTCGCCGCCGAAGGTGTTGTCGAACGCGCCGTCGACCGGCTCCCGCTGAGGCTCCCGGGCCCCGACCTCCCGGAGCTGCTCGACGGCACGTCGCTGCATCCCCACTGGGATCGGATCGCCGAGCGATGTCTGTCGTGCGGGAACTGCACGATGGTGTGTCCCACCTGCTTCTGTTCGACGTTCGACGACGCCACCGCCCTCACCGAGGACGGGTCGGCGCCGATCGAGACCGTCCGCAGTCGGCACTGGGCGTCGTGCTTCGAACTCGACCACTCGAATCTCGCGGGACGGCCGGTGCGGGCGACGACCGCCTCCCGGTACCGCCAGTGGCTGACGCACAAGCTCGAGACCTGGCCGGAGCAATTCGGCGTCACCGGCTGCGTGGGCTGCGGGCGATGCACCACCTGGTGCCCGGCGGCGATCGACATCGTGCAGGAAGCTGCCGTCCTGATCGGCGCCTCGACGCCGGACGCGGTCGGCGCGTCGAACGAGGAGCAGCCATGAGCCGCGAACACGCCGACGCCGGCGACATCCGTCGAGCGCTCGGCGATCACGCCTTCTTCGGTGGCATGGACCCTCGCCACCTCGACACGCTCGCTCGCATGGCGACCTGGTCTCATCATCCCGCGCACTCCTGGCTCGCCCACACCGGCGACCCGCCGAACTGGTTCCACGCCGTCGTCGTGGGGCGAGTGGGCATCGAGATCGATGCTCCCGGGCGTGCCCCGCTGATCGTGGCCACCCTCCACCCGGGCGACGTGGTCGGGTGGTCGTGGTTCGTCGATCGCCAACCGTGGCAGTTCGACGTCGTCGCGCTCGACGACGTCCGGACCGTCGCCATCGATGTCGAAGGGCTCCTCGATGCGTGCGCGAGCAGCGAGGGTCTCCGTCACGAACTGACGACCCGGCTCCTGCGGGTCGTCGCTTCACGCCTGCACGGGACGCGGATGCAACTGGTGGATGTGTATGGATCCGAACGTTGACACCGCGGTGGCCGCCGAGTCAACGGTCGGCCTGGCCGATCCGCTGACCCCGGTCCCGTACCGCGTGGTCGGGGTCGAGCGGGAGACCGCCGACGTCGTCACGCTGACGCTCGCACCGATGACCCGAGCGCTCGACCCGATCCAGCCGGGCCAGTTCTTGATGGTGTGGATGTTCGGCGTGGGGGAGATCCCGGTGTCGGTGAGCGCAGTGGGTGACGGGGGCGAGGTCGGGCTGACCGTGCGAGCCGTCGGCGCTGTCAGCAACGCCATCGTGGCAGCCCGGGCGGGTGACACGATCGGCGTGCGCGGGCCGTACGGCACGGTGTGGCCGACCGACGAGGTGGCCGCCCGTGACGTCCTCGTCGTGGCGGGCGGGCTGGGTCTGGCGCCGCTGCGCACGGCGATCGACGAACTCGCAGCGTCCGGGACACGCCGCCTCACGGTCGTCGTGGGCGCCCGGGAGCCCGAGCAGGTCCTGTACCCGCAGGACCTCCAGCGGTGGCGACGCCTCGGCGCCCACGTCCACGTCACCGTCGATGCTGCCGGTCGCCGATGGGACGGTGCGGTCGGCACGGCCACCGCCGTGGTGGCGCGGCTCGGCGAACACCACGACACAGCGTTCGTGTGCGGGCCGGAGCTGATGATGACGTCGGCAGCCCGGGCGGCCATCGTGCAGGGCACCGACCCGGCCGACGTGTGGGTGTCGCTCGAACGCAACATGCACTGCGGCATCGCCCAGTGCGGACGCTGCCAGCTCGGCCCGCTGCTGCTGTGTCGTGACGGCGCGGTCGTGCGATGGGACCACGTCACCGAACTCCTCCGGGAGCGTGGACGATGACCCGCCCGACCGTCGCCGTCTGGAAGTTCGCCTCGTGCGACGGCTGCCAGCTGACGGTGCTCGACTGCGAGGACGAGCTGCTCGCGATCGCCGAGGCGCTCGATATCCGCATGTTCCTCGAAGCCGGACCCGAGGAACTGCTCGACCACTACGACATCTCCCTCGTCGAGGGATCGATCACGACGGCCCACGACGCCACACGCATCCGCGACATCCGTGCCCGATCCGGCACCCTCGTCACGATCGGGGCGTGCGCGACGGCGGGCGGGATCCAGGCGCTGCGCAACACGGCGGACGTCGCCGAGTACGCCGCCGCGGTCTACGCCCGACCGGACTGGATCGACACGCTCGCCACGAGCACCCCGATCGCCGACCATGTCGCGGTCGACCACGAGCTCCGCGGTTGCCCGATCTCGAAGCAGCAGCTGCTCGCCACCGTGACGGCCCTGCTCGCCGGGCGCCGCCTGCCGGTCACGAGCCACAGCGTCTGCGTCGAATGCAAGCAGTCCGGCACGACCTGCCTGCTGGTCGCCCACGGCACGCCGTGCCTGGGGCCGATCACGCATGGCGGATGCGACGCGTTGTGTCCGTCGATCGGGCGGGGATGCTTCGGCTGCTTCGGCCCGTGCGAGGCGGTCAACGCCATTGCGCTCCATGCGGCCTGGACCGAAGCGGGCATCGGCGACGACGAATGGCTGCGCTCGCTGCGCACCTTCAATGTCGGATCGCCGGAGTTCGGCTCGGCGGCGTCGGGGTCCGACGCGTCGGTCGCGGTCACGATGTCTGCTCCGGTGCGCGACGATGGCGGGGATCGCCGATGACCCACGAGTACCGCGCCCGCAGGTTCGAAGTCGAGGCGCTCACGCGCGTCGAGGGCGAGGGCGGTCTGATCGTCGAGGTTCGCGACGGTGAACTCGCCGATGTCCGGCTCCGGATCTTCGAGCCGCCCCGGTTCTTCGAGGGGTTCCTCGCCGGGCGGCACTTCACCGAACCGCCGGACATCACCGCGCGCATCTGCGGCATCTGCCCGGTGGCGTACCAGATGAGCGCCTGCCAGGCGCTCGAAGCGGCGTGCGGGGTCGAGATCGACGACGACATCCGCACGCTGCGTCACCTCCTGTACTGCGGCGAGTGGATCGAGAGCCACGTCCTGCACGTGCACCTGCTGCACGCCCCCGACTTCCTCGGCTACCCGAGCGGCCTGGCGATGGCCGTCGACCACCGTGCGGAGGTCGAACGGGGTCTGCGCCTCAAGAAGATCGGCAACCGCATCGTCGAGGTCGTGGGCGGTCGAGCCGTCCACCCCGTGAACGTCAGGGTCGGCGGCTTCTACAGCACGCCCTCGGTGGCAACGATGAGCGAACTGGCCGTGGAACTCCGTCAGGCGCTGGTGGATGCGATCGCGGTCGCCCGATGGGTGGCGACCTTCGACATGCCCGACCACGAGCTCCCCGACGGCACGGCCCTCGTCGCGCTGCGGCACCCGACCGAGTACCCGATGCTCGGCGAGCGTCTCGTGAGCACCACGGGGCTCGACAGCACCGCAGGGATCGACATCGGCGTCGACGAGTACCCCGACCACTTCACCGAGGTACAGGTCGAGCACTCGACCGCCCTGCACGGCTCGATGCTGGCGGGCGGTGACTACCTCGTCGGGCCGCTCGCGCGCTTCGCCCTCAACGCCGATCATCTGGCCCCGACCGCGGTAGCACTTGCGGCGGAGCTGGGGCTGGACCCGGGCGAACGCAACCCGTTCCGCAGCATCGTGGTCCGGGCGATCGAGACGGTGCACGCCTGTGAGATGGCGCTCGCGATCGCCGAGGGGTACGTGCCGCCGGCGAGGGCGTCGATCCCGGTCGAACCGCGGGCGGCCGCTGGGTCCGGTTGGAGTGAAGCACCGCGTGGGCTGCTCTGGCACCGGTACGAGATCGACGAGGAGGGCCGCATCGCCACCGCCCGGATCGTGCCGCCGACCTCGCAGAACCAGCCGGCGATCGAACACGATCTCGCCCACCTGATCGGTCACTCGATGCACCTCGACGACGACGAACTCGAGGCGGTCTGCGAACAGGCGGTTCGCAACTACGACCCGTGCATCTCGTGTGCCACGCACTTCCTCGACATGCGCATCCACCGGTCGTGACCGAGCCACCAGGCGTCATCGAACCGCCCGTCGTCACGGTGATCGCCGTCGGCAACCCCTATCGCTGCGACGACGGCGTCGGCGCTGCCGTGCTCGCAGCCGTCGGCGAGTCGCTCGGGCCCGACCCTCGCGTGCGGCTCGTGGAACTGGATGGTGAGCCCGTTCGCGTGGTGCAGGCGTGGGAGGGATCGGCGCTGGTCTGGCTCGTCGATGCCACGGTTTCGGACCGGCCGCCCGGGTCCGTGCAGGAGGTCGACGCGCGTGGGCTCGGGGATGACGACAGGTCCTGGCGAAGTGTCGGCGGTGGCCATGCGCTCGGTCTGCGCGAGGCGATCGAGTTCGCCGCCGCACTCGACCGGCTTCCCGCAGAGCTCCGGGTGCTCGGCATCGAGGGCGAGACGTTCGACCACGGCGAGGGCCTGACCCCGACGGTGGCCGACGCAGTTCCCGTCGCGGCAGCCCGCCTGGTCGCGGCGATCCGCCCTCACCTCGCGCGGGCCGACTGATCGCCTCGGTGCACCGCGTGTTACGCCGGGGGTCTGACCCCTGGCGTAACGGCTACTCCTGGAACAGGACGTTGGTGGGGGTGATGCGCAGGACGACGCGCTGCTGCTCGTCGAGCATCGGGACGATCGTGGCGGGGTCGGGTGCCGGATTGCCCGACAGTGCGCCGAAGATCTGTGCGGTGAGTTCCGCGCGCAGCGGATCGGCGTCGATCGGCTCGACCTCTCCGTAGACGACGAGATGGACACGTCCGTCCGGCACCGTCAGACACACCTTCGGCTGGCGCAGCGCGTTCTTCCACTTCGCCGTGTACGACTTGGCCGACACGAGCAGGCGCAGATCGTCGTCGACCGTGTACCCGATCATCGACTGCTGCGGTGATCCGTCGGCGCGTCCGGTGGCCAGGACGGCCCAGAGGTGCGAGCGGAGGAACTCGAGATGCTGCGGGTCCCAGTTCATGCGGACGGCCTTTCGGTCGGTGGTGCGGACAGGTGGTCGAGCAGTGCGGCGCTCGCGGTGGCGAGTTCGGCGGCGTCGTCAGCGACCGCGACCACGTAGCGGTCGGGTCGAACGATCACTGCACCGCCGGCGGGGAGCGTCATCGGCATCGATCCGAGGGGCACCTCGACGACCCGAGCGAGCTCGGCCCAGCGCGGATCGAGGTCGACAGTCACCGACGAGTCGTCGACGATGATGGCGAACCCGGCTCCGAGCAGCTCGTCGAGCGGCCGCCCCTCGATCGACGGCTGTGGGAGCTGGCGGCCGACCGACGGATGGTCGCCGAACAACATGCCGTGACGCAGGATCGGGAACGGCCGGCTCCCACCATACGCGGCATCGAGTCCGGTCTGCTGCGGAGCCCGACCCGAGAGTTCATCGATGAGGCGGCCGGTGTCGACGGCGTGCTCGACGACGCCGGCTGCGTGTGGCAGCCGCTCCTCGCCGTAGGTGTCGAGCAACGCATCGACGGCCAGCCCGTCGTCGACGAGGCGTAACTTCCACGCCAGGTTGGCGGCATCGCGGATGCCGGAACAGAGCCCTTGGCCGAGGAACGGTGGCATCTGGTGGGCAGCGTCGCCGGCGATGAAGATCCGGCCGACGCGCATCTCCTCGGCGACCGTGGCGTGGAATCGGTACACGACCGCCCGGACCAGATCAGCGTCCTCGGGTGTGACCCACCCCTCGAGCAGCTGCCACACCCGGGTCGGTTCGACCATCTCCTCGCGCGTTTCGCCGGGCTGGAGTTGGAACTCCCAGCGCCGGTAGTCGGCATGGCCGACGACGTAGGTGGTCGGCCGGTCGGGATCGCAGACCTGCTGCACGAAGTGGGGGAGCGTCGGCACCGGACGTCGCAGTCGGACGTCGAGGACCAACCAGTCCTGGTCGTATCCCTGGTCGACGAACGCCAACCCCAGACTCTTTCGGATCCGGCTCGACGCGCCGTCGGCGGCGACGAGCCAGCGGGCGCTCACCGGGCCGTCGTCGGTCATCGCCGTGACGCCCTCGTCGGTCTGTTCGACCGACGACACCCCGAGGCCGAGGTGCAGCTCGACTCCATGGCGCGCCGCGGCGAGGCGCAGGAACGCTTCCAGTTCGGGTTGGTAGTACGTCACCGTTGGATGCAGCCCGAGCGGCCACTCTGCGTCCTCGGGGAGTTCGGCACCGATGATCCGTTCGCCGTCGGGGCGCACGAACTCCGCGCCCTGCAACGGGGTCGTGATCGCCCGCAGCTCCTCGAGCAACCCGGCATTCTGGAACACCCGCTGGATCTCGTCGTCCATCACGATCGCTCGTGGCAGGTCGTACACCTCGGGTGCTCGTTCGAACACGTGCACCGTGAAGCCCCGTTGGGCGAGCAAGAGCGCGGTCGTCACGCCCACTGGCCCGCCGCCGACCACGATCACGTCGACGACGTTCATCGCTTCATCTCGTCGTCCGGGCCGAGGAACATCGTGACGAGGGCATCGGCGTGTGCCTCGATGAAGGTGCTGGTGAGCGTGTCGTGGCCGAGCAGCCGGGCTTCGGGTGCGTTCACGTACGCGAGTGAGGCCGCCCCGACGAGCGAGTAGTAGAGCACCACCTCGTCGATGTCGGCGACGAGACCGTCGGCGCGGAGCCGACGCCACCGCGCGGTGACGAGCTCGAAGCGGGGACGGGTGTGTCGCTCGACGATCCAGCGGAGGCGCTCGGAGTCGATCGTCGCCTCCTGCACCATGATGCGGTTGAGCTCGGGCAGCCCGGCCGCCGCTCTCACGAACGCACGGACGTTGGCGGCGAATCCGTCGCGGCTGTCCCAGCCCGGGCTCGGCTCGCCGAGCTGTTCGCGCACGGCCCGGTCGAGGCGGTCGAAGAGGTGGTCGACCGCCGACTTCCACAATTCGTCCTTCGAGTCGAAGTGGTAGTTGATCTGTGGCTGGTGCGTGCCGGCGGCCGTGGCGATGGCCCTGGTCGACGCGCCCTCGAAGCCGTGTGCCGCGAACTCCAGGAGTGCGGCGTCGAGGAGCGCCGTGCGGGTGGCGGCGGCGCGGGCCTGGCGTCGCCGCGTCGCCGGTGGTGACGTCTCGGTCGTGGTCATGGGTTGCCATTCTCTATCAAGTGATCTAATTTGTCCAGCCATGGCACTTCATCGTTTGACGTCGATCACGCTCGGCGTGCCGGACGTGGCCGCATCCACGGCGTTCTTCCACGACTTCGGGCTGACGGGCACGGGCATGCTGGCCACTCGAGACGGTGGCGAGCAGCTCGAACTCGTGTCGTCGGCCAGTCGATCGCTCCAGCGCCTCGGTGTGGGGGCCGACGACCACGACGACCTCGGCCGCATCGCCGGCCGGGTCGAGCGCAGCGGTCTCGGCTCGGTCGTCGAGTCGACCGGGGAACGCCTCGTGATCGCCGAGCCCGTCACCGGCCTGCTCGTCGAGATCACGGCGGCCGACCCCTACGCCGCCACGCCGACACCGCACACCTTCAACCGCCCCGGCGTCAACGAGCGATTCGACGTGCCCGCCGAGAGCGTGCTCACATCCGACCCCGTCACCCCCTCGAATCTCACCCACGTGGTCTATGGCACGCCCGACCAGCCGACGACGCTGCGGTTCTTCACCGACGTGGTCGGCTTCGAGATCAGCGATCAGGTGCCCGGGATCATCGCCTTCACCCGCTGTGGCGAGGTCCACCACAACCTCGCGATCCAAGCCGCACCGGTCGCCTTCCCGCACCACATCGCCTTCGAGGTCGACGACATCGACGACGTCGTACGCGGCGGTCAGCGCATGGTCGACATCGATCCGGACCGCCACATGTGGGGCGTGGGTCGTCATGCGATCGGGTCGAACTGGTTCTGGTACCTGCGCGACCCGAGCGGGACCTTCGTCGAGTACACCGCAGACATCGACAGGATCTCGGCGCAGGACCTCTACCGCCCGAAGGACTGGCAGGGCCACGAGTTCCTGTACTCGTTCGGCCCGCCTGTGCCCGCCGAGTTCCTCGAACCCGCCGACATGGCGGACCTGATCGCCGCCAGCGCCTGACCCCCGCGTTCTGCTTTCTGCGTCAGCGCCGACGCGTGATTCGAACGTTGTTGCTGACGCTGAACACCAACGTGAGCGGCGAGGCGCGTGGGCGAGCCGGGTCAGTGCGAGAGGGCGAGGGTGTCGGGCCGCGAGAGGACCGACTGCAGCGCCGCGACCGTGCCGGCGAGGTGGCGGGTCAGTTCGTCGGCGGCGCCGGCGGCATCACCGCTGACCGCCAGGTCCTTCAGATGGCGGTGTGACTCTGCCAGGTCGTAGGTGGCGGGTCGGGAGAGCGCACTGACCTTCATCATCAGTCCGGCGCGATCGGAGAGCAGCGTCGACAGGCGCAGCATCCACGTCGAGTCGCAGCACGACAGCAACTCGCGGTGGAAGGCGGCGTGGTCGCTCGCGGTCGAGAGTCGACTCGCCGTCAGCGCCTGCCAGGCAGCTTCGACCCGAGTGGCGTATCCGGCGTCGGCCTTCGCCACCGATCGCTCGAGCGCCATCGGTTCGAGCACCTGTCGCAGCTCGTAGATCTCGACGGCCTCGCCGAGGTCGACCGTTGCCACACGGGCAGATCCGTGGGCCTGCAGCTCGACGAGCCCTTCCGCGGCGAGCCTGCCGAGTGCTTCGCGCAGCGGGGTTGCCGAGACCCCGAGCTCCTTGGCGAGCGTGGAGATCACCAGGGGGTCGCCAGGCTGGAGGCGTCCGCCGACGATGGCCTCGCGTAGACGGTGGTCTGCCCACGCCGATCGTGTCATCGGGACGTCCGCGTCCGGCACGGACATCCTGCTGGTGGGGGAGTCGGTCACGGAGTTCATCCTCTCACATCCCGCATTGACTCGTACATCATATATGATCCATGATGGCCCGATGGGATTCCGCCTCGCCAACGTCGCCGGTCGAGCAGCGCTCGTCGCCGGCGACCACTACACCGATCTCGCCACGCACTCGTCGGGGGCGCTCGGGCCCGACCCGATGGAGGCGCTCGCCCGACCCGACTTGCTCGCCGAGCTCTCGGCGGGGCTCGACGACTCGTCGGTCACCGGGTTGTTCGCCGACGTCGTGCTCGGCCCGCCCGTGCCGCGCCCGCAGAAGTCGTTCGCCGTCGGCCTCAACTACCGGGCTCATGCCGCCGAGGGCGGGATGGAGGTGCCGGAGAGCCCGCTCGTGTTCACGAAGTTCCCGTCGTGCATCGTCGGGCCGACCGCCGACGTCGAGCTCCGCAGCGACGGCTGCGACTACGAGGGGGAGCTGCTCGTGGTGATCGGCAAGGGCGGCAAGGACATCAGCATCGCCGACGCCTGGGACCACGTCGTGGGCCTCACGGTGAGCCAGGACATCTCCGACCGGCCGGCGCAGTTCGCGGCGAAGCCGCCGCACTTCGATCTCGGCAAGTCGTTCGACACGTTCGGCCCGACCGGTCCGGTGCTCGTGTCGGTCGACGAGGTCGCCGACCGCGACAACCTGCACATCACGTGCTCGGTCAACGGCGAAGTGCGCCAGGACGACACCACCGCCAACCTGATCTTCGACGTCCCCACGCTGATCAGCTACCTCTCGCACATCACGACGCTGGTCACCGGTGACGTGATCTTCACCGGCACGCCGGAGGGCATCGGCGCCGCGCAGGGCAAGTTCCTCGCCGACGGCGACGTGATCACCACGACGATCGACGGCATCGGCACGATGACCAACCGCTGCGTCCGCGTCAGCGACTACGCCAGGGTCGGTGCGTGATGGCGCTCAACGGGTTGCTCGACGTCGAACTCAGCGTGCCGGAGCCCTCCGAGCTGGCCTCGTTCTGGGAGCGCCGCGGGCTGCGCCGCACCGATGACGGCGTGCTGGGCACCGCCGACCGTGAGGTGCAGCTGCGTGTTGCCGAGGGAACGCACCGCCACCTCTCGGAGTTGCACCTGAGTTGCGACACCGAGCAGGACCTCGCCGACATCGCTGCCCGCATCGGTGCAATGGGTGTCGAGTCGACCATCGAGGGCACCACGCTGCGCTGCATCGACCCGGTCTTCAAGCACCGGGTCGTCATCGACGTCGGCGCGCCACACCCGCTTTCACCGACACAGCAACGTGCATACAACGGCCCCGGCGAACAGGTGCGGGCGAACGATCGCGCGGACGCCGTGGTCGAAGTGGAGCCCCGTCCGCCGAGGCGGCTCGGCCACGTCGTGCTCGGAACGCCGCACCTCGGCGAGGCGACGGCGTTCTTCTTCGACGGGCTCGGCTTCAAGGTGTCCGACCAGGTCCTCAACGGTGTCGCCACCTTCGGGAGGATCGAGTCGGACCACCACAACCTGCTGCTGCAACCGGCGTCGACCAGCTACCTCAACCACTACGCGTTCGAGGTCGACGACATCGACGCCGTCGGAGCGGCCGGAACTGCGGTGGTCGCCGAACGCGCCGAGTCGCACGTCGTCGGGCTGGGCCGCCACAACCTCGGCTCGAACGTCTTCTGGTACCTCACCGACCCGGCCGGCACCTACTTCGAGTTCTTCTCCGACATGGACCAGATCGTCGACGACGACGCCTGGGAGCGCGAGCACCTGCGGCGCGACTGGGAAGGATCCGACGGCCCGGCCGGGTTCTCCGTGTGGGGGCCGAAGGAACCACCACCCGAGTTCTTCAACCCACGCGATCTCGGCGTCATCGGTGCCGCCCGCGAAGCCCTCGGCTGGGACTGATCGCGTGGACCTCGGGATCAGCGGCCGCCGTGCCGTCCTGCTCGCCTCCAGTCGCGGCCTCGGCCGGGCCTGTGCAGAGAGCGTCGCCCGCGAAGGCGTCGACGTGGTCGTCAACGGACGGACGGCGGACGACGTCGACTCGGCCGTCGAGGAGCTGCGTGGCGGGTATGACGTGCAGGTGATCGGCGTGGTGGGCGACTCCTCGACCGCAGAGGTCCACGACGCGCTCCTCGCCGCGTGCCCCGAGCCCGACATCGTCCTGCTCAACGGCGAGGGTCCGTCGCCGATGCGGTTCGGCAACATCGACCACGTGGCGATGGAGGCCTCGCTGCAGCAGTCCTTGATCGGCCCGCTCATGTTCGTGCAGCGCGTGCTGCCGGGGATGTGCGAGCGCGGGTTCGGGCGTATCGTCGCGATCAGCTCGGCGATGGTGAAGTCGCCGAACCCGATGATGAGCCTGTCGCACGGCCCGCGCCTCGGTCTCACCGGGGTGCTCAAGGGACTCTCGAAGGACGTCGTGCGGCACAACGTGACGATCAACCAACTGCTCCCTGAACGGTTCGACACCGGCCGTCAACAGCAGATGGCCAACCTCGTGATGCAGGTGAAGGGCATCACGTACGACGAGGCCCGCGCCGAGCAGGTGGCCTCGATCAAGGCGGGCCGCCTCGGTCGCCCGGAGGAGTTCGGCGACGCGTTCGCGTTCCTGTGCGCGGCGCAGAGCGGGTACCTGAGCGGGCAGAACCTACAACTCGACGGCGGGAGCTACGAGGGGGTGTTCTGATGGCCGGCGAGCGCGTCGACGTGGTGATCGTCGGCGCGGGACCCACCGGACTGACCGCCGCCCACCTCTGCGCCCGACTCGGGCTCTCTGCGGTCGTCCTCGAACGCCGCAACGGGCCACAGCGATCTCCGGCCGCGCACGTGGTCAACGCCCGTACGTTCGAGATCTGGCGCCAGGCGGGCGTCGAGATGGGACCTGTGTTCGACCAGTGCCTCCCGCCGGAGGAGGCGGGGGAGGTGCACTGGGTCACCAAGCTCGGCGGTGACGTCGTGGGGTCGCTTCCCTTCGAACGGCAGGGAGCCGAGATGCTGGCGGTCACGCCGACGCCCATCCGCAACCTCAGCCAGCACCGCCTCGAACCCCTGCTGCTCGCGCCCGAGCTCGATGTCCGTTACGGGCACGCCTGGTCGTCGATGATCGCCGGGACAGACGGGGTCACCGTCGAGGTCGACGGGCCGCAGGGTCGGTACCGGATCGACGCGAGTCACCTGCTCGCCGCCGATGGGGCGGGAAGTGCGGTCCGCCGCTCGCTCGGCATCGAGCTGACCGGACCGCGGACCATCCAGTCATTCGTGATGGTGCATCTGTGCGCGGACTTCCGATCGCTCGTGGCGGACGCGATCGGTGTGCTCTACTTCCTCGTCGACCCGGTGGTCGGGGGCACGTTCGTGAGCCACGGAGCCGATCGCGAGTGGGTGTACATGCACGGCTGGGACCCCGAGATCGAACCGATCGAGGCCTTCACCGAGGAGCGCTGCCGCGGTCTCGTGAGTGCGGCGCTGGCCGACCCCACCGCCGAGTTCGAGGTGCTCGGGATCTCGAACTGGCACATGAGCGCGCAGATCGCCGACACCTACCGCTGCGGCCGCACCTTCCTCGTGGGCGACGCAGCCCATCGATTCCCGCCGACCGGGGGGCTCGGGCTGAACACCGGTGTCGCCGATGTGCACAATCTGGCGTGGAAGATCGCATCGGTCGAGGCCGGTTGGGCCGATCCGGCAATCCTCGACAGCTACGAGGCCGAACGCCGACCGGTCGCGCAGTTCAACTGCGACCAGTCGCTCGCCAACGCGTTCAAGCTGATCGAGGTGCCGATCGCGTTCGGCTTCACCGCCGATTCCGACGACTCCGCCCGGGTGCTCGGCGAGGTCCTGGCCGATCCGGCCCGTCGAGCCGTCGTCGAGGACGCGATCGCCGGTCAGGCGATCCACTTCGACCTGCTCGGACTGCAGCTCGGCCACGTCTACGACGGACCCTTGGTCGTCGGCGACGGCACGGAGGCGCAGATCCTCGACGAACCGGCGCGTGACTACCTGCCCTCGACACGTCCCGGCGGCCGTCTCCCGCACGGATGGCTCGACGACGGCACCTCGACGCTCGACCTGGTCGACCCTGCGCTCCCGACGGTGCTGGTGCGCGCGGGCGCCGAACCACCGGCACTGCCCGGGTGGGCGACGGCGCGACCGGTCGACACCGGGGTCTGGGACGACGCCTTCGGGCTCGCCGCCGATGTCTGTCTCGTCGTGCGGCCCGATCAGCACGTGGCCGCACGGTGTCCGATCGTCGATGCGGCCGAGGCACTCGACCGACTCTTCCCGGCGGGTGCCGGGGTGGTGTCGTGAGCGAGGCGGCGAGCTCGCGCACCGAATCCGTCACGACCTGACCATTCCGATCGATCCCCGAGGAGTTCCACCCATGGCCAACATTGCACCGCTCGATCGCACGGACCTGCCGGAGTTCGAACCGGTCTTCGAGATCGTCGAGTCGGCGATGGGGTTCGTGCCGCGCTCGATGTTCACGATGGGCCGCAACCCGGAGCTGCTGCGGGCATTCGGGCAGCTGTCGTTCACGGTGCTCGGACCCGGTCGTGTCGACGGTGGCCTCAAGCAGTTGGTCGCCCACGTCGCATCGACCGCTGCCGGTTGCCGGTACTGCCAGGCACACACCGCCTCGTCGGCGACCCGCAACGGCGTCGACGCAGAGAAGGTCGGGGCGGTGTGGGCCTTCGACACCGACGATCGTTTCACCGCAGCGGAACGTGCCGCCCTTCGTCTCGCCCGCGACGCCGCCACCGTCCCGAATGCAACAGCGCCGGAGCACTTCGCTGACCTCGCGCCGCACTATGACGACGAGCAGGTCGTCGAACTCGTTGCGGTGATCTCGTTGTTCGGCTGGCTCAATCGGTGGAACGACACGATGGCGACCGACCTCGAGGACGAACCGCTCGGCTTCGGCCGCGAGCACCTCGCCGCGCAAGGCTGGGATCCGGGCAAACACGCCCACCCCTGACCCGTTACGCCAGGGGTCAGACCCCCGGCGTAACACCTGGAGCAGCGATGACCGGCAAGCGACCGACGCAACCACGGATCGAACCGATCGACCTCGACGAGGTGACCGACGACGAACTCCGGACCACGCTCGCTGGGACGCTCACACTCGACGGGCGGCCGCTCAACATCTTCGGGGTGCTCGGCCACCACCCCAAGCTGTTGAAGCGTTTCAACCTGCTCGGCGGCTTCCTGCTCAACAAGGGGTTGCTCCCCGAGCGTGAGCGCGAGCTGGTGATCCTGCGTATCGGCTGGCACGCACAGGCCGTGTACGAGTTCGGCCAGCACACCGTCATCGGCAAGCGCTGCGGACTCACGGACGAGGAGATCGCCGCGCTGACCCGGTCGCCGCACGATCATTCCTGGAGCGCGCAGGATCTGGCGTTGATCGCACTCGCCGACGACCTCGCCGCCGACGACTGTGTGGGCAACGGAACGTGGTTGGCGCTCACGACGCAGTGGTCGGAGGCCGAACTGGTCGAACTCCTGGTCCTCGCCGGCTTCTACCGTCTGGTGTCCGGCTTCCTGAACAGCGCCGGCGTACAACTCGATGACGGCATCCCCGGTTTCCCCACCTGAGAATTGCAGCAGGGGTCTGACCAATGCGATGACGGCTGGTGCTCGCGGTCGAACACGTGCTTGCCGTCCTCCGGATCGAGTGTGACGTCGTCCAGCCACCAGGCCGGCTCTAGGCTCTGATCGATCTGTTCGATCGCCTGTGCGAGATCGGCACTCGCGAGGGCATGGTCGAGGTAGCCGATCTGGCCGTCGAAGACATGGGAAGAGGCGTCGTCGCCCCGGAACAGCCGGATCAGATCGGTGTTGTCGTGGGCGGTATCGGTGCTGTCGTCGGACCCCGCCGCGATCGCATCGATCGGGTCCTCCTTGTCGTAGGAGTTGAGGTCGCCGATGATCAACGTGTCGCTGTCGCCGCTGGCGGTCGGGTCGCCGGCGAGCCAGTCGACGAGGGCCTCGGCGGCCGCTGTACCGCCACCGTGAACACGCTGCCCGATGAGTCGGCGAAGCTCTGGGCGAGCACCGGACGGCTCTTGGTGTCGGCCGACGACGTCCGCGTCGATCGCGGTCAACGCTGACACGATCTTGTCGCACTGCCTGGTCAGCTCTCCGGCGTCGTCAGCTCCCCGGCACTCCTGGCCGCCGTCTCATCGGTGCTACTTCGTGCCGCGTGACTTCGGGACCAACACCTCGGCGGTGCCGATTGCAGTGTTCCCGCAGTCGTCGGTGACCTGGTACGTCACCGTGTACACCCGGCCGCTGCCCGTGCCCGAGCGTTCGGCTCGCAGCTGGAAGGTCATGTCATCGACCACCACGATGTCGCCGGCGGTGTCACCGTCGCCGAGTCCGTTGTCGGGCTCGTTCGAGGTGACCGACAACAAGGTGATCGTCGGTGTGGTGTCGAAGTTGTCGCTCGCCGTCACCGTCGCGGTCACCTCGACCATCTGGTGGTTCGGCGGCCACAACACGCCGTGGCTCAGGAGGACGTCGATCGTGGGCGACACCTGCTCACACACGTCCAGGCCGATCACGACCGGATCGTGATCGGACGACCGGTACGCATCAGGCGCATAGAGCGCATCCTGCGCCGGCTGCTTGAACGACGTGTCGTAGTCGATCAGATCGGGCTCGTCGGCGTTGACGTGCCACACGGTCACCCCGGTCACGTCGTCGACGAGGTCACCGTTGGCGAGCGCGTGGTCGAGGTAGCCGAGCTGGCCGTCGAACACGTACGAGTAGGCGAACTCACCGCCGAACTGGCTGACGAGATCGGTGTACCCGCCGGCGATCAATGCGTCGATCGGGTCTTCCTTGTCATACGAGTTGAGGTCACCGATGATCAACGATTCGGCGACGCCGGTTCCGGTCGGGTCGCTCGCCATCCAGTCGGAGAGCGCCTGGGCGGCGAGTGTGCGGGTGATGTTGCAGTTGCCCGCGCCGTCGCCGAGGTCCGGATCGTTGACGTCGTCGCAGGCGGAGCCCTTCGACTTGAGGTGGTTCACTGCGACGGTGACCATGCCGCCGGTGGTGGTGCTCATGAACGTCTGGGCGAGGGCCGGACGGTTCTTGGTGTCGATGAACCGTGGATCGACCGAGCCGTCGAGAACGGCGTAGTCGCCGATCGGCGTCGCCGACGCCGGCTGGTACACGAAGGCCACCTTGATCTCGTCGGTCCCGATGACCCCGGTGTCGACGTAGTCGTACGGGCCGGCGCCTGTGGCGTTGAGCCCGGCGACGAGGTCAGCGATCGCTTCGGTGTTGTTCTCGATCTCGATCAGTCCGACGACGTCGGCGTCGATCGCAGTGACCGCCGAGATGATCTTGGCGCGTTGCCGCTGGAACTCGTCGTCATTGTTGGCGCCGCGGGCGTTCAAGGTCGTGAAGTAGTTCAAGACGTTGAACGAGGCGACCTTGAGGTTGCCTCCCACGTCGTCCGGAGCGGCCGTCCGCGGATTGACCGACTGGTAGTCGGCCCCCTGAGTCGGCTGGATGCGGTACAGGCCGAACCCGTAGTCCATCACGCCGGTCACGTTGGCGACGGTGTCCCCGCCGCGGAACAGGTTGTCGAGCGTGAACTCGGCGCCGTTCGGGTGAATGGCGGGGTCGGGGTTCTGATTCGTTCGGCCGTCGTCGAGGGTGATCTTCGACAGGGCGTTCGAAGCAGTGAGCGCAGTGGCCTCTGGCGAACCGGGATCGAAGACGGCGGTCGGCTGATACAACCGCTCACTCGTGAGCACGATCTCGCCGAAGCGGTCGTAGTTGAAGTACTCGCTGATGACGAGGTCCTGCGGGAAGGTGACCAGCATGCCCTCGACGGATTCGAACGTGTCGGAACCGGCGACCGGCAGTTCGAGCACGACCGGCGCCGGGAGTGGAGCACCGGTGTCGCAGACCAGCACGTTGGTGGCCGGCGACAGTTCCGTGCGGCCGAAGTACTCGGTCACGATGCCGCGGACGCGGAGGACGTCGCCCACGGCGACCGGCGTCGATGCGTCGAACACGTAGATGCCGTCGCTGGTCGCTGGATCGGCGTCACCGGCGTCCTGGACGTAGAACCCGCCGAGCGGGTTGTTGCCGTCGGGGTCGGTCTGGAAGTCGGCGACCACGGTGCCCTCGATCGCGACGTCGGTGCCGACCAGTGGGCTCGACGCACCGCTGCCTTGGATCGCGGAGATCTCAGTGATCGGATCGCCACACGCCTCCGGCGGGGTGACGAACATCTGGTTCAGGGCACCCGGCGTGTTGTAGGCCTCGCCGAGCGATGCGGTGCCGGCGAAGCCGGGGATGCCGGCGAGGTCGAAGTCGTTGCGGACCCAGTCGGCGCTGGTGTCGGTGTCAGTGCCATCGGGGATGCGTGACGCGCCACCCGGTGCGAACGATGAGACGCCGTCGTAGTTCGGGCCGAGGGCCACGGCGTAGGTGACGTCACCGGCACCGCCGTCGTTGACGGCCACGTCGTCGACGATCGACGTCCACGGCGTCATGTCGAACACACCGTCATCGTTCGAGTCGAGGTCCTGGAGAGCGGCGCCGGAGAAGCCGTCGACGAGGAGCAGCGAGATCGAACCGTTCTCCAGGGCGTTCGCCGGTAGCGACGCCAGGTACAGCCCATCGGCATCGGTGGTGCCGATCGCGATGACCTCGTCGACCGAACCGATCGCCGAGTTGCTGTCGCCTTCGATCTCGAGCACGGTCAGCGTGGAGAGGTCGGTGTTCGGCGGACCGAAGATCTCGACGTACTCCACGTCGACCCCGGTCGTGCTCGCCGAGAACTCGTTGATGACCGGGTCGGCGGGACCGCTGCCACCGCCGCAGGTGGTGGTGTGGGAACCGAGCCCGTCGAAGGTGTTGATCGGGAAGGAGTCCCATTCGGTGGAGGCGTCGAACGCATCGTTGGCGTTGGTGTCGCCTGCGCACACGGCCTCGTTCCGGCGCAGGGTGTCGTCCTGGCCCCCGCCCGGCCACTGACTGCCCGGATCGAACCCGATCTGGCCGAATGCGTCGACGACCGCCCCGTTCTTGCGGAGCACGACGGCGTCGTCGCCGTTGAAGTTGATGACCGCACTGCTGGTCAAGTCGGTCTCGGCAAGGATTGCTGCGTCGGCTGAAGCGTGAGCGAGCACGAAGACGTCGCCGTCGGCGATCGTCCCGCCGAGCGCCACGCTCTGGCTCGCGGACCCCGCACCGTTGCTGTAGAGCTCGAGCGTGTAGCCGCCGGCGGCGAGATCGACCGCACCGCCGGTGCCGTTGTAGATCTCGATCGCCTTGTTGAACGACGACCCTTCGATGTACTCCGACATGAAGAGTTCGGTCGGGGCAGCTGCGGCGACCGACGGCGAACCGCCGATCAGCACCGGGACGAACGAGGCGACGAGCGCCCCTGCCAGTGCAAGTCGACGAACCGAGGTGGACCGGGTGTGAGCCGAGTCGATCATGGTGTTCCCTTCCGAAGCGCCCGCCGCGAATGTTCGATGTGTCAGCTGGGCTCCCGGCGGAGCCCAGCGGTGTTCAGGTGGCTGATGAACCGGTTCCCCCCGACCTGATGATCGGGGGGAACCGGTGACGCATCAGGGAAGCTCGTTGACCCGGTCGGTGCTCGGAGGAGCAACCGGGCTGAACGTGCCGAGGTAGTTGACGAGGGCCTGCAGATCGTTGCCGCCGTCGAGTCGCGGTGCAGTGATCGTGGCGAACGTCGTGAAGTTGTCCCCGCCGTCGGCGAGGAAGTTGTTCACCGTCACGTTGTAGGTCGCGGTGGGGTTCAGCGCGACGCCGTCCAGCTGCACGTTGGAGATCGTCACCGAGGTGCAGTCGCCGGCCACGATCGTGGTGGCGAGGTCGTACGTGAACCCTTCGGACACGCCGAGGTGCAGGAACGGTCGGCTCGAACCCAGCGGTTGGCATTGCTCCTCGAGCACCGAGATGATTTCGGCGCCGGTCATCGCGTAGGTGACCAGCGTGTTGCCGAACGGCTGGAACGTGAACGCCTCGCCGAACGTGACGACGCCGTCACCTTCGGGTGGGGTCTGCGACTCAGCGAACGTGAGGTCCGAACGGACGCCGCCCGGGTTCATGAACGCCACGTCGGCAAAGTTCGACGACGTCGCCCAGAGCTGGGCGTCGGCAACCAGGTTGCCCGCCGCTGATTCGACGCCACGGTCCGTTCCGGGCGGAGTCCCACCTCGGGTGATGTCGGCCGTGATGTCGCCGATCGGCGTGCTGCCCGCAGCGTCGACCAGGGGCCGCCACTTGTCGATGATGGCCGTCATCGCCGGGTCCGGCGCGAGGTCGGCCTGGAAGACTGCATGGTTGGTCGACGTGCTGAGGTCACGGCGGACGTCGTTGGTCCGCTTGTCGAGGACCAGGTTCACCTCGGTCACGACACGGCCGAACGAGTAGGCGCTGGTCACGATGCGCGGCTGGCCGTCGGGATCGGGGAGCTCGCAGTTGTACGGCAGGTGAGTGTGGCCGGTGATCATGACGTCGATCTCGGGATCGAGCGCGTTGTTGATGGCCACGATCGGCCCGGAGATGCCGACGCAGGCGTCGACGTCACCCGGAGGCGGAGTCTGTGAACCGCCCTCGTGCAGCAGCACGACGATCGCCTCGACGCCCTGTGCCTTCAGGATCGGGACGAGTGCGTTGGCGGTGTCGGCTTCGTCGAGGAAGTCCCATCCCTGGATGCCGGCGGCCGCCACCAGGGTGTCGGTGGCCTCGAGGGTCATCCCGATGAAGCCGACCTTGACGTTCTTGACCCGCTCGATCCAGTACGGCGGCAACGGCGTCTCGCCCGTGGTCTCGTTGACGACGTTGGCAGCGAGCCACTGGAAGTCGGCGCCGGGGTACGGCGCGTCGGGGAAGTAGCAGCCGTCGACGGGATGACACCCGCCGTTCTGCATGCGCAGGAGCTCGGTGACGCCCTCGTCGAACTCGTGGTTGCCGACGCTCGACACGTCGAGCTGCATCGCGTTCAGCGACTCGACCGACGGCTCGTCGTGGAAGAGCCCGGAGAACGCCGGAGATCCGCCGATCAGGTCGCCGGCGGCGACGGTGAGGCTGTACTTGTTGCCCTGACGCAGTTCGTTGAGCTTGGCGGACAGGTACTCGGACCCTCCTGCGGCGGCGCCGGCGACGGTGCCGGGCGTGTTCGCCTCGAGGTGGCCGTGGTAGTCGTTGATGCCGAGGAGCTGCAGGTCGATCAGCTGGCCCTTCGGATCCGGGTTGCCGGGCGGCTGCGGGTTGCCGTTTCGGCCGGCCGACGCGGTGTTGGCGCTGAAGGCCGCAGCGCCGATCGAGATGGCGACGGCGCTCGTGACGGCGACGATGCGGCGGCGCCTCTGGCTCCACTGCACTCTGGATGGATTGGCGGACATCGGGTACCCCTCTTCGCTCGTTGGCGGTCGACCCCCGGCGCGCCGGGGAGACCAACCGTTGTAGCACAGTCGAGCGAACCCTCCGAACGGCGGGGTCAGGAGGTCATGCCGCCGAGGCCCACGAGGCCGCGGGCGAGTTCGATCTCGCCCATGTGGCGCAGGCCGTGCTGGTACAGCCAGCACTCGAACCCGTCGAGCACGGTGATCCCCGCCGGCCCGGCGCAGCGGGCGCTGTAGGTGCTGGCGATCACCGGGGGGTACGGCTTCGCGACCAGAACCCGTGTGAGGTCGGCCGGATCCATCGATGCGAGGTACGCCTCGGTGCGCTCGAACACGGTGCGCTGGTAGTCCTTGTACGCCTCGTAGTCGCCGATGCGCTGCGCGACCATTTCGTCGACCGACTTCTCCTTGCCGTGGTCGGCGATCGTGAGCTGCAGGCGTTCCTTCCACTCGTCGTTCCAGATCGGCGGCTCGCCGGTGATCATCATGAACGACCCGTCGTGCACGTTGACGTAGTGGAACAGCGAGAACGCGACCGGCAGCACGCCCTCGCGCTCGAAGTGGTTGACGTGCTCGAGCTCCATCGTGTCGACCGCCTGGTAGTACAGCGAGTGCATCGTGCGCATGCGCCGGTACAGCGAGTCGAGGATCGGGTCGGCCAGCGGTGGGCCGGCGTTGAGGTCGAGGTCGATGTCGGTCATCGGGTTCCTTCCGGTGGAGGCGTGTCGGGTGGGCCGAGGCGGGTGAGGCGGCAGGTGAATCCGATGTACTGCCACATGAGGTCGTCGCCGTCGAGCCAGCGTCTCACCTCGATCGGCACACCGACAGGGCGGAGCACGTGGACGCCGTCTTCGAACGTCGCGACGACGGTGATCGGGGTGGCCTTGTCGAACTCGGCCACGTCGTTGACGCCGTTGGCCTCGGTGCCGTCACAGCGCATGTCGTGGACGATCCCACCGGCGGTGATCGTGACCCGGTCGCCGCACTGCTCGATGCGTTGCACGCTGCCGAGGATGCGGTGCTCCGGGATCGGTGCGCCGTCGACCAGGACCTCGACGACCTTCCACAGTCCGCGCATGTCGGGAGCGCCGGCGACGATCGGTTCGGTGCACGTTGCCAGAACGGGTTCGGGGAACGTGTCGCCCCAGCCGCCGGATGGCGTCTTGGCCACGGGAATCGTGTCGGCGTTCACCGTGCCGGCGTCCGGGCCGGAGCCGGTTCGTGCAGTTCGATCATGTTGCCCGACGGATCGAACAGGAACGTCTGTCGTGCGGTGCCGACCCCGCCGGGATCGCGGACCTCGATGCCTCGATCGCGCAGTTCGGCGACGGCGGCGTCGAGGTCGGCGACCTGGACGGCGAAGTGCTGGCCGCAGTTGTCCGGGACGTCGCCCTCGATCAGGTGGACCTGCTGGCCGCCGATGTCGAGCCATGCTCCACCGAAGGGGAAGTCGGGACGGTCCGTGCGAGCGGTCAACCCGAGCACGCCGGTGTAGAACTCGATGCTCTCGGCCGCGTCGCGCACGTTGATCGACACGTGGTGGACCCCCAGCGGCTGCACCGCATCAGTGTGTCAGACGACGACGACGGGATCTCACCCGGCGGCTCAGGAGCGCGCGGCGTCGAGCAACATGCGGCGCTCGGCGGTCGCCAGCACCCGGCGAGCGGCCGTGACGGCGTCGGGATCGACCGAGATCGACGTGATGCCGAACCGCACCAGGTGCTCGGCGAACGCCGGATTGCGCGACGGTGCGAGCCCACACAGCGACGACGTGATCCCGACCTCACCGCAGGCGGTCACGATCTGTTCGATCGCCCAGAGCACCGCTGCGTCGCTCTCGTCGAAGAGCTCGGCGAGCATCTCGGAGTCGCGGTCGACCCCGAGCATCAGCTGGGTCAGGTCGTTGCTGCCGATCGACACACCGGCGATGCCGAGTTCGGCATAGTCGGGGATCCGGGCGATCACGGACGGCACTTCGGCCATCACCCACGTGACGAGGCCACGCTGTCGTCCGAGCCGGCTCGCGTCGATGGCTTCCAGACAGGCCTCCAGTTCCCACTTCGTCCTGACGAAGGGGATCATCACCTGCAGGTTCGGGAACTCCTCGCGCACCCGGCCGAGCGTCTCGAGCTCGAGCGCGAACGTCTCGGGATCCTTGATGTAGCGGTAGCAGCCCCGGTAGCCGATCATCGGGTTCTGCTCCTCGGGCTCGAACTGCTCGCCGCCGGTGAGGCCACGGAACTCGTTCGACCGGAAGTCCATCGTCCGGTAGACCACCGGGCGAGTTCCGAACGCGCCGGCGATCTGTCCCAGCTGCGCCGACATCGAGCTGATGAACTCGTCGCTGCGACCGTCGGCGATCAGCGCGCGTGGATGACGACCACCGAGCGCGTCGACGACCATGAACTCGCCGCGCAGCAGCCCGACCCCGTCGACGTCGAGTGCTGCCACTTCCGCCGCTCGGTCGGCCATCGCGAGGTTGACGTACAGCTTGGTGGCCGTCACCTCGGACACGGTCGCCGGTGTCGGGGTGGAACGCTCGACCTCCCGGCTCGTGATCACCGCCGGCAGATGGCTGGCGCGATCGCCGGCGAACACCTGGCCGGCGGCGGCATCGACGGTCACCATGTCGCCGTTGCGAAGCGTCGTCGTCGCCGTGCGGGTTCCGACGATCGCCGGGAGTCCGAGCTCGCGGCTGACGATCGCGGCGTGGCACGTGCTGCCGCCCGCGTCGGTGACGAGCGCGGAGGCGCGACGCATCGTCGCGACCCAGTCGGGTGAAGTCATCTCGGCGACGAGCACGTCGCCGTCGGCGAGCAGGTGGCCGTCCGCCGGTGACGTCAGGATCCGCACGTGCCCCGATGCGTTGCGGTCGCCAACCCCGAGGCCTTGCAGGATCGGCGTCTCCGACGTGCCGAGCATCGATGGCTCGAGGGTGGTCAGCGGACGGGACTGGACGACGAACAGTTCGTCACCGACGAACGCCCACTCGACATCCTGCGGGCTGCCGTAGTGCCGCTCGATGTCGAGGCCGAGCCGTGCGATCCGCACGACCTCGTCGTCGGTCAGGACGCGGCGCCAGCCCTCGGCAGCGTCGAGCTCCTCGAGGACGTCGCCGTCGGGGCCGGTGGTGATGCGCACCGACTGGCAGCCGATCCGCACGTCCCGCAACATTCTGGTCGCCCGGTCGACGTGGTACGTGTCCGGTTCGACACGCCCCGACACCACGACCTCGCCGAGGCCGAATGCCGCTTCGATCACGACCTGCTCGCGCTCCGCGGGGTCCACCGTGAACATCACGCCGGAGCGGTCCGATGCCACCATCTGTTGCACGATCACGGCGATCGCCGGCTCGTCGAGCAGCCCGCGATCGACGCGGTACGACGCGACCCGCTCGCCGAACAGCGATGCCCAGCAGTCGGTGATCCGCTCGAGGAGTTCGGGCGCACGGACGTTCGTGAACGTCTCGTTCATCCCGGCGAACGACGTGTCGGTCGAGTCCTCTGCGGTGGCCGACGACCGAACGGCCACCCTGACGTCCGGTCCGAGTGCGTTCAGCCTCGCCAGCACGTCGTCGGCGAGCGCGGCCGGCAGCTCGCAGGCCCGCACCGAGCTGCGCATCTGCCGGGCCTGTTCAGCCAGGGCATCAGGGGTCAGTGCACCCGCGTTGCGGGCGTGATCGGCGAGTTGGTCGCGGAGCCCGGCGTGCTCCATCGCGTCGAGATAGGCCTCGGCGGTGATCACGAACCCCGGCGGCACCGGGAACCCGGCAGCGATCATCTCGCCCAGGTTCGCCCCCTTGCCACCGACGAGTTCGACGTCGACCAAGCCGACTTCGGAGAGGTCGACGATCGGACGGACTCGGGTCAACTGCGCCATGGCCATCTCCCTCGACAAGTCGCAGGATCGTCCTGCGATCCGATTCCAGGGTCACCCTGTGCAGCCCGCCGGGGCCAGTGCCGAACGTCCCTCGGGTGCGATGCCTACAGGCCGTCGAGGTCGTAGATGTTCCGGGCGGGTTCGTCGGCAGGGTCGATCTGCAGATCCTTCAGCAGGCCGTGGCGGAGGTCGTAGGCCCAGCCGTGGACGTGGTCACCCATGCGGGCACCCCATCGGCGTTGGACGAACGACGTCGAGCAGAGCCGGTACACCTGCTCGCGCACGTTCAACTCGACCAGGCGTTGATGGCGCAGAACCGGGTCGTCGATCGCGTCGAGCTCGTCGTGGTAGATCCGGTACACGTCCTTGATCGTGCGCAGCCACTTGTCGATCAGGCCGTGGTAGGAGCCGTCGACCGCGGCGGCGACACCGCCGCAGCCATAGTGGCCGCAGACGATCACGTGCTCGACCTCGAGCACCTCGACGGCGAACTGCAGCACCGACATCAGGTTCATGTCGGTGTGGACCACGAGGTTGGCGATGTTGCGATGGATGAACATCTGCCCGGTGCGCATGCCGACCATCTCGTTGGCGTTGACCCGGCTGTCGGAGCACCCGATGAACAGGTACTCGGGCGACTGCCCCTCGGCGAGCCGCTCGAAGTGGTCGGGATCCTTGGAGAGTTCGGACTCGACCCAGCGACGATTGTTCTCGAACAATTGGGCGTACGACGGTGCGGTCACACCGCCAGCCTGCCAGACCGACCACCCGGGCGATGCACCTCTCACTCACGCGCACACGCCTCGCGCCGACCCCATCACGGAAGGTCAGTTCGTGCAACGGCGTTCGTAGGATGTCGGCCATGGATCGGCCCGTCGACGAGGGAACCTGGACGTTCCTGACGAACCACTCGCACGTGTTGATCTGTCTCACGCGCGACCCCGGCATGCGGTTGCGTGACCTGGCCGACGAGGTCGGGATCACCGAGCGTGCGGTCCAGGGAATCGTCAAGGATCTGGAGACTGCCGGCTGCATCACGCGTCACCGCGAGGGGCGCCGCAATCGCTACGACATCGTGCACGATCGACCCATGCGGCACCGGGTGGAGCGTCATCACGTGGTCGGCGACCTGCTCGATGCCATGGCGCCCACCTCCGACGTCAGCTGACGTCGTACGACTCTCGACGGCGCGCTGTGGAGTGCCGCTACGCCGGCGGCGGTGGCGGCAGCGGTGGTTCGGTCGGTGGCGGCGGAGGAGGGGAGGCCGGCGGTGGCGGAGGAGGAGCCGAGACCGGCGGTGTCGCAATCGGCGACGAGGCCGGCGGGGGAGGGGGCGCAGCGCCGACGCCTGCGGTGCTCACCGCCGCCGGTGTCGAGGACTGTCCCCTGCGCCGCAGCAGCAGGAAGGCGATCAACCCGACGAGCGCGAGGCCGACCACGATCAGCAGCGGGATCAACCACGAGTTGTCGGATCCGCCTCCCGGAGTCCATTCGGCGGTCATCGTCGCGTCGCCGCCTTGGACGAATGCCGCGTCGGCGGTGATCGCCCAGGTCGCGGTCGATCCGTTCGTGGAGGTGGCGTTGTTCTCCCCCAGCGAGCCGGGACCGGTTGCGGTGAACACGATCGAGAACAACTCGTCGAAATCGATGCCGGGCAGCGGCAGGTCCTCGGCACCTGCGGAGAGCTCGTCGACGCCCTGGAGCACGGCGGAGAACCGGGTGCCCGAGTCGTCCTGCTCGATCGTGAAGGCCGACTCGGCGCCGATCGAGTTCAGTTCGTCGATGGGCACGCCCTCCACGGTGCACCCCACGCCGACTTCGGTACCGTTGTCGATCTCGCGGATCGACACGTCGTAGTCGGTGAACGACGTGCCGAGGTCGCCGCAGGGGTCGTCGCCCTGGGTGAGTTCGTTCAGCAGGTCCTCACCGCTGAGTCCGTCGAGCAACCCGGTGTCCTCGCCGCGCAGGTTTCCGAGTTCGGCGAGCTGTTCGGTGTCGATGAGCGTGACCAGTTCCACGTCGGCGGTGCCGTCGTCGTTGATGGTGATGTTCGACTCGACGCTGAAGCACCCCGCGAGGGCCAGCGAGGCGGTCACGAGGGCGACCGCGGTCGCTGCTCGCCGGAGTGGTCGTCGTCGCATGGGGGCGACGGTACTCGCGGCGCCTCGCCCCGAGAGGCATTTATACGGTTGGGGGTATATTTGCCGCTACGGTCGGCTCCGAGGAGGCACACATGAAGTTCACCCAGTACTACCTCGACTGCCTGTCGCAGGCGTCCTATCTGATCGGTGACGACACCAGCGGTCGTGCGGTGGTCGTCGATCCCCGTCGTGACATCGACGAGTACGTCCGCGACGCCGCCGCAGCCGGGCTCACCATCGAACTCGTGATCGAGACCCACTTCCACGCCGACTTCCTGTCGGGCCACCTCGAACTGGCGGCGGCGACCGGTGCCGAGATCGGGTTCTCCTCGGTCGCTGAAACCGAGTTCCCCTCGCGCAAACTGGCCGACGGTGAGCGCATCTCGCTCGGCGACGTCCAGCTCGAGATCCGCCACACGCCGGGGCACACACCGGAGTCGATCAGCATCGTCGTCTGGGAACACGCCGACGACGAGATCCCCTACGGCGTGCTCACCGGCGACGCACTGTTCATCGGCGACGTCGGGCGCCCCGACCTGCTCGCATCGCTCGGCTACACGCGCGACGAACTGGCCGTCCAGCTCTACGACAGCCTGCACGGCAAGCTCCTCACCCTGCCCGACGCCACCAGGGTCTATCCGGCCCATGGAGCCGGTTCGGCGTGCGGCAAGAACCTGTCGACCGAGACGTGGTCGACCATTGGCGACCAGCGGGTCGAGAACTACGCGCTGTTGGCGCCGGACAAGCAGACCTTCATCGATCTCGTCACCGAGGGCCAGCCGCCGGCGCCGTCGTACTTCGTCTACGACGCGGTGCTGAATCGCAAGGACCGAGCGCTGCTCGACGAGACGGCCCCCCTGCGGGCGCTGGACCTCGACGAGGTGACGCGACTGGTCGCCGAGGGTGCACTCCTGCTCGACGGTCGCACTCCCGAGGAGTTCGCGCACGGTCACCTCGTCGGATCGATCAACGTCGGCCTCGAGGGCCGCTACGCGGAGTTCGCCGGCTCCGTGGTCTCGAGCGAGTCCGACATCGTGCTCGTCGTCGACCCCGGCTTCGAACTCGAGGCGCGCAACCGGCTCGGGCGCATCGGCTTCGACCGTGTCGTCGGATACCTCGACGATCCGCTCGCGGTGATGGCGGCGGTGCCGGAGCGGACCCAGCGGGCATCCCGCCTGACCGTGCGCGAGTTCGAGGAGCGTCGCGCCGACGTCGACGGCCTGCAGGTCGTCGACATCCGCAATCCCGGCGAAATCGCACTCGGTGCGGTGCCGGCTGCGACAGCGATCCCGGTCGGCCAGTTGCCGGGCCGCGTCGCTGAACTCGATCCCGGGGCACCGACCGTCGTGTACTGCGCGGGCGGGTACCGCTCGTCGGTTGCGGCGAGCCTGCTGCGTAACCACGGCTTCGACGACGTCTCCGACCTGCTCGGCGGATTCGGCGCATGGGTCGAGGTCACACAGGCCACACCGTCACGCTGACGCGCGGCGGTTCCCGACCCGATCGGCGGATTCAGTCGCCGACGTCGACCTCGACAGCGGGAACGTCGAGTTCGATGTAGCCGTCGTCGCTGTCGGACACGGCGAGGAAGACGAGCAGAGCGATGGCGCCGATCACGATCGCGGACACGAAGCCGAGGAGAAACGACGTCGCGCTCAGCGTGCGGCGGGGCTCGACAGGAATCGCGGCTCCGGGGTCGTCGGGGGTGGTACCCGCTCGCCCGCCGCCCAAACGGACCGGCTGTCGATCCTCGATCTCGAGCCCCGTCGCAGCGCGCGCCCGGCGTTGCTGCCACGATGGGGTGCGTGTCCCGATCTCGTCGTGTTCTGGTGCTCGGAGCGACCGGCTACGTCGGTGGACGCCTCGTTCCCGAACTGCTCGGAGCCGGCTTGACGGTGCGTTGCCTCACCCGGACTCCACAGGGCCTCGCCGGTGTCCCGTGGGCGCCCGACGTCGAGATCGTCGAGGGTGACCTGTCGGACGGATCGACCCTCGGTGATGCATTCGCCGGGGTCGATCAGGTCGTGTACCTCGTGCACTCGCTCGGCGCCGGCGACGACTTCATGCAGCAGGAGCAGGTCACCGCCCACACCGCTCGGGTCGCCTCGGAGGCGGCCGGGGTGTCGCACATCGTGTACATCGGCGGTCTGGGCGACGACGCCGACGATCTCTCCCCGCACCTTCGTTCCCGTCACGATGTCGGTCGCGAACTCGCGGCCGGTCACATCCCGGTCACCGAACTGCGGGCGGCGATCATCCTCGGTGCCGGCTCGGCGTCGTTCGAGATGTTGCGCAGCCTGGTCGAGGTGCTGCCGGTGATGATCGCACCGCGCTGGGTCACGCAGACGCGAGTCCAACCGATCGCGATCGTCGACCTGCTCACGTACCTCGTTGCGGCAATCGACCGCGGACCGATCGGTGGCTCCGACGACAGCGGAGGTCACGAAGTGATCGAAGTCGGGTCGCCCGACGTGGTGTCGTACCGCGACCTGATGCACACCTACGCCGATGTCGCCGGGTTGCGGCGTCGGCTGGTGGTGCCGGTGCCGTTCCTCACCCCGCGGCTCTCTGCGCACTGGGTGAACGTGGTGACGCCGCTGCCGAAGTCGCTGGCCGACAGCCTGATCGACAGTCTGAAGAACGACGTCGTCGTCACCGACGACAGCGCCACGACGCTGTCCGATCATCGGCCGCTCGGCGTGGCCGCGGCGATCGAGGCGGCGATCTCGTCGGTCGCAGATCTCGACATCCCCACTCGGTGGTCGGGTTTCTCCGCACGTCAGCGGGCGGCGAGGCCGGCGCCCTGGGATCCGGAGTGGTCGGGCGGAACGGTGTACGAGGACACGCGGACCACCGTCGTCGACGCCTGCTCCGAGGACGTGCAACGTGTGGTGCGCGGGATCGGCGGCGAACGCGGGTGGTACGGCTTCGAGCCGCTGTGGGTCGTGCGCGGTGCACTCGACAAGCTCGTCGGCGGTGTCGGACTGCGGCGGGGTCGGCGGCATCCCGACGAGATCTTCGTGGGCGAGGCCCTCGACTTCTGGCGTGTCGACACCATCGAGCCCGACCTGTTCCGGCTCCACGCGGAGATGAGGTTGCCCGGCGATGCGTGGATCGAGTGGCGGACCAGCCCCGCCGCCGGCGGCGGGACCGAGATCGTGCAACGCGCTCGATTCGTTCCGCGTGGCATCCTCGGGCGTCTGTACTGGTGGGCAGTGGTGCCCTTCCACGTCGCGATCTTCCCGGTGATGCTGCGACGCATCGCCGCAGCGACCGCCTGAGCGCAGCGAAGGTGAATGGCGCGGCGCATTCCGCCGTGATCCCTACGATCGGTGGGATGGCGCGAGGTCGACTCCGGGAGCTGGCGACGTCGCTCGTCGATGCGGTGCTCGAGACCTACGGCGAATGGCGCCGGCATCGAACGATCCGGCTCGGCGCCGGTCTCGCCTACTACGGCCTGTTCTCCTTCGTGCCGCTGCTCGCCGTCAGCCTGTCGCTCGCCGGCGTGTTCTTCGCCCAGGACGACGTGCAGGACTACATCGCCCAGCAGCTGAGCGGCATCCTCGGCGCCGATTCCGACGCGGCCGCATCGGGACTCGCCGAAGCGCTCGACGGCGTCGGATCGATGGTCGGTCTCGGGTTGGTCGGTCTGGTGTCGTTGCTCTTCACGGCCTCGCTGCTCGTGATCGCGCTTCAAGATGCCCTCAACTCGATCTGGGAGCGCCCGGTGCGCGAGGGCTTCCGTCACACCGTGTTGCGCCGCCTCGGGGCCTTTGCCGTCGTGTTCGCCTGCGGTTTCGTGATGATCGTGTCGTTCGCGGTGAACTCGGTGTCCGCCCTGCTCGGGAGGTTGGTGCCGGACGGCGCGTTCTTCGAGTCGCTCGGTGAACTGTTCGGCACTGCGGCGTCGTGGGTGCTCCTCGGTGGGGTGCTCACCCTGCTGTTCCGCTATCTCGGCGACATTCAGGTCCCCTGGCGCAGCGTGGTGCCCGGCGCCGCGATCACGGCCCTCCTCGTCGCGGTCGGGACGGTTGCGATCGGCGCATATCTCCGGCGGTATGCCGCTTCGTCGTTGCTCGGCGCGACCGGCAGCGTGTTCCTGGTGCTGTTGTGGATCTACTACGAGGCGCAGATCGTTCTCGCGGGGGCCGAGTTCACCCGTGTGCTCGCGATTCGAGGAGTCGACGGTGTGTGGCCGGCGTCAGTCGACGACGACGGGCAGCCCGCTGTTCTGCCAGGCGACGATGCCGCCCTGGACGTCGGTGGCTGACGCGAAGCCGAGCGATTCCATGATCGGCAGGGTCTGCCCGCTGCGGTTGCCTGATCGGCAGTAGACGACATAGGGGACCGTGGGATCGAGCTGGGCGAGCTGATCGGCGAAGTCGGGACGATAGAAGTCGAGCTGGACCGCGCCATCGATGTGGCCTGCTGCGTACTCCTCCGCGGTGCGCACGTCGAGGACGACGAGGTCCTCGGGAGCGTCGTCGATGATCGATGCCGCCGCATCGGCGGAGACCGTGGTGAACCCGGTGGGCTGTACTGCTCCGGTGGGTGAGGTGGCGGGTGTGGTGGCAGTCGAGGCCGAGTCGCTGTCGCTCCCGCACGCGGTGAGCGACCCGAGGCCAACGACGCCGATGACGAGGATCGTGACGATTCGTTTCACGTCTCCGAGGCTATCGCCCGCCCGCTGCATACCTCCGGTGGTATCCGGCCCGGCGGTATCTGGCCCGGCGGTATCCGGCCAGGGTGTCGCCCGCGGGTCGAGTGGGACGTCGTCCCCTTGCGCCGGCGCGTCCAGTGCGCTTCAGTCGATGGAGTGCCGACGGATCCCACCCCCCGGACCATCGACGAGTTCGACCTGCCCGACGGGCGACACCTGGTGGTCCGCACCACCTCGGCCGCCGACGCCGTTGGGATCTGCGGGCTCTATCGGGATCTCAGCCTCGACGATCGTCACCGTCGGTTCTTCGGGGCGTTCATGCCGCATCCGGAGTGGTGCCGTGAGTGGGCGACCGTCGGCGAGCGCGGTGGCTTCGGCGTCGTTGCGGTCGTCACCGACCCCGGCACGGTCACGGATGCCGACGCGAACGATGGCGTGATCGTCGGCGAAGCCGGCTACGCGATGCGCCACGACGGGGATGGTGACCTGGCGATCACCGTGGCCACCCCGTGGCGCGGCTGGCTGGGGCCGTACCTGCTCGATGTGCTCGTGCGGGCTGCCGCCGAGGCCGGCGTGAGGAATCTGCAGGCCGAGGTGCTGCTCGAGAACGGACCGATGCTGTCGCTGCTCCGCCGACGCGATCCGATCTCGGTCGGTCACGACGACGGGATGGTCCGCCTCAGCATCGGGACCACCGGCGTCACCGCGGATTGGCCACCCGAGGAGACCCGTCCCCGCGTGCTCGTCGAGGTCGCCGGTCGGCGATGGTCGGGAGAACGGGCGGCCGAGTCGGCAGGGCTCGCGACCGCGCTGTGCGCCGGACCCGGAAGCCGCGTGCGTCACGGATGTCCGGTGCTCGACGGTGGGTCGTGCCCGCTGGCGCAGGGTGCCGACGCCATCGTGATGCTGCTCGACCCGGACGACGAGCGCAGCCGACGGCTCGTGGAGGCGCACCGACGGAACTCGCCGGGGACCCCGGTGTTGGTGCGTGCCACCGGTGGTGAGGCCCGGGGCGGACCCGCCGAGGGATGTGTGGAGATCGAGGGCGACGGACCGACAGCGGTCGCGCAGGTCCTCTCGCTGCTCGCACGTCCGCGTTCGTGACGGCGAGCTTCGTTCAACCGAAGAAGATGCGCAACGCCGATGCCTCGACGACGCTGCCGTCCACCGGGCTACGCGAGAGCAGCACCAGCGCACCGCCTCCGGAGCCGGGGCTCGTGAACTCGATCGTGTCGCTGAACGGCCCTCGCTCGGGGGCGCCGCTGCCGGTGACGAACCCGACGTAGATCGGCTCGCCGTTGCCGTCGGCGCGCAGCTCGACGTCGACAGTGCCCTCGAAGGCCGAGGCGCTCCCGGAGATGTTCAACGGACTCTCGACCACCTCGCCCTGCTCGGGTTCGTCGACGGCGATGTTCTCGGACACGGCGCCCAGCACCCACCAGCTGTCGTCGGCGGTCAGTTGGCGGACGAACACCACCGTCCACGGTCCGACGTCGCCTACCCGGAGTTCGACCTCTCCGGACCGGTTGTCGCCTGCCTGGAACTCACCGACCGCGGGATCGGTGAACCCGAGGTAGTCGATCGCGAAGCTCTCGACGGCGTCGATCGGCTCGGCGAAACGTGTCGATGTCTCGACCCACGGCCAGATCGCGTCGCGCGCCGCGACCTCATCGGAGTCGGGGACAGCCGTCGAGGTCGGCTCCGGTGCGACCGTGCCAGGCGTGGTCTCGACCGGTGCATCGGTCGACGCAACCGGCTGGGTGGTGGCAGCGGGTTCGGTGTCCGTGGTGGTGGCGACCGTGGCGGCGACGTCGGCCGTGGCGACGTCGGTCGTCGCCGCCGATTCGGTGTCGTCGTCACCACCGGTGAACACCACCAGAGCGACCACGAGCGCTCCGATGGCGACCAGGACGACCGCAATCAGCGGCCAGCGGCGGGAGCCCGCCCCGTCGGCGTCGTTCGTCGGGGTCTCGGTCACGTCATCATCCGATCAGTCGGCGGCACGGAGGTAGTCGCGAAGTGCGTTGACGGTGGTGAGGCGGGGGTAGTCGCGCTCGGGGATTTCGCAGCCCGACTGCGTGGCGAGACGTGTCATCACCGCGAGGTGATCCATCGAATCGAGTTGGAGCTCGGTCCACAGGTCGATGTCGTGGTCGAGATCGCCGAGTTCGGGCTCCAACTCGGGCGCGACGTCGGCGATCGCCGACAGGATCATCGCCACCGTGTCGACCACGGGGTGGTCGGACGGGCTGGGCAGGGTTGCGTCGGTGTTCACAGGTCCTCCGGGTGTTCGAGGTGGTCGGCGATGGTGGCGAGGAATCGGCTGCCGTCGGCGCCGTCGGTGGCGCGGTGGTCGGCGGCGAGTGTTGCCGTGACGATCGGTCGGATGGTGACGAGGTCCTCGACCACCCAGGGACGCAGACGAGAGCGGCCGAAACCGACGAGCGCCAATTGCGGCGGCGAGATGACACCGTGCACCAGGTCGGCACCGGTGTCGCCGAGGTGGGTGATCGTGATCGTCGAGCCGGTCATCCAACTCGCTCGGAGCGTGCCGCTCCGAGCCGCGGCGACCAACTCGTTGAGCCGCTCCATCACCTCGTCGAGCGAGCGACGATCGGCCGCTTCGACGTGGGGGGCGACCAGGCCGCCCCGGCGCAGCGAGATCGCCATGGCGACGTTGATCGAATCGGCGGGCTCGGCGTGGTCGTCGATCCACGCTCCGTTGAACTCCCGGTGTTTCGCTGCGGCGAGTGCAACCGCGCGGATCAGGCAGGCGGCAGGGAGCACCCGCTCGGTGATCGGACGGCTCGCGTTGCGTTCCGTGAGCCAGGCGTCGAGCGGGCCGACGTCGATGTCACGGGCGAGGTGATAGTGCGGGATCTCACGGTTCGAACGGCTCATTCGCTCGGCGATCAACGCCCGCATCGACGCAGGGGTCCGCCGCCGCTCCGGAGCGGTGCTCGCCGGGGTGCTCGCGACGGTGGCGGTCGCCGTCCGGCGGATGTCGGCTTCGACCACCGCGCCGTGCGGTCCGGTTCCCTCGATCGTCGACAGGTCGAGGCCTCGTTCGGCGGCGAGTCGTCGAGCGAACGGCGATGCGAGCACGCGTCGGTCGTGGCTCGCCGCCGGCGGTGGCTCGCGGAATGGTGCGGTGACGTCGGTGCTCGACGGTTGCGGCGCCGGCTGGCTCGTGGGGCTCGACGGCTCACCGGAGGCGGCGCCGTGGTCGGCGGCGACATGGCGCAACCTGATGATCGGCGTGCCGACGTCGATCAGTTCACCGACCGGAACCAAAAACTCCTCCACGACGCCGTCGTGCCAGATCTCGATGTCGATGTCGGACTTCTCGGTCTCCACCACGGCCATCAGGTCGCCTCGGCGCACCGTGTCGCCGACCTCGACGCGCCACTCGACCACCCGACCTTCGTCCATGTCGGCGCCGAGCGACGGCAGGAGGTAGTCGAAGCACGACGTGTCGAGGTCGGTCGAATCGCTCACTGGTCTCCGACGAGTGCTCGGGCGCTGGCGACGATCTCGTCCACCTGCGGGATCGCTGCGGTCTCGAGATGCTTGGCGTACGGGATCGGCACTTCGGTGCTCGCGAGGCGCACCACCGGCGCATCGAGCGACCAGAAGCAGCGCTCGGTGAGGCTGGCCGCGATCTCCGCGTTCAGGCCACCGGTGCGCCACCCTTCGTCGACGACCAGCGCGCGGTGTGTGCGATCGAGCGACGCTGCCAGGGTGTCGATGTCGAGCGGCCGCAGCGATCGCAGGTCGATCACTTCTGCCGACACGCCGGCTGCGGCCAGCTGATCGGCGGCTGCGATCGCCTTGGGCACCATGCCGGCCGATGCGATGATGCTCAGGTCGGAGCCTGAACGTCGGATCGCTGCGCGCTCAAGGTCGACCGGTCCGAGCGCAGGATCGACGGGGCCTCGGTCGTTGTAGAGAGCGGAGTGTTCGAAGATGATCACCGGGTTCGGATCGGCCAGCGCGGTCGGCAGCATCCATCGGGCGTCCTCCGGTGTCGCCGGCGCCACCACCTTCAGGCCGGGAACGTGGGCGAACCAGCCTTCGAGACTGTGGGAGTGCTGGGCCGCAAGTTGCCGCCCGGCCCCCGTCGTGGTCCGTACGACCAGCGGCACGTTGAACTGACCGCCCGACATGTGCAGCAGTGTCGCCGCGGTGTTCACCAGCTGATCGAGTGCGAGCAGGCTGAAGTTCACCGTCATGATCTCGACGATCGGGCGCAGCCCACCCAGCGCAGCACCGATCCCCGCTCCGACGAACCCCGATTCCGACAGTGGAGTGTTCCGCACCCGGTCGCGACCGAACTCCTCGTACAGGCCCTTCGTGACGGCGTACGTACCGCCGTAGTCGGCGACGTCCTCGCCCATGATGAACACGCGCTCGTCGGTCGCAAGGGCATCGCGGATCGCCTCACGCATGGCGTCGCGGTAGGTCATCGTGGGCGTCTCGACCGCGGTGGGGTCGGAGGTGAGATCGCTCACGGCCACACCTCGTCATCGTCGTCGCTCGTCTCGTCGTCGCTCGTCGTGCCGCTCGGCGCGGGTCCGCTCCCGGTGATCGGGGCGGGCCTCGGGCGGGTGACATGATCCGTCAGGGTCTCGATCGACTCGAGCGGTGCTGCGTCGGCGGCGTCGACCGCGGCTTCGGTCTCGGCTCGTGCGGCCGCCCACATCGCCTCGACATCGTCGTCGGTGACGACACCGTCGGCCACCAGGCGAGCTGCGAAGGTCATGATCGGGTCGCGCTCCTTCCACCGTTCCACCTCAGCGGGATCGCGGTACAGCTCGGGGTCGAACATCGAGTGGGCGCGGAACCGGTAGGTCTGGAACTCGATGAACATCGGGCCGCCATCGGCTCGGATCGCCGCGAGCGCCTTCGTGGTGGCCCGGTGCACTTCGGCGACGTCCATGCCGTCGACGCTCCACGCCGGGATGGCGTAGCTCGCTGCTTTGAGGGCGAGGTCGATCTGCGACTCGCTCGAACGCAGCGACGTGCCCATCGCGTAGCGGTTGTTCTCGCAGCAGAACAGCACGGGCACGTTCCACAGCGCGGCGAGGTTCATCGCTTCGTGGAACTCGCCCTCGGCGACGGCTCCCTCGCCGAAGAAGCAGACCGTCACGGCGCCCGAACGCCCGAGGACCTGATCGGCGAGGCCGAGGCCGACGGCGACGGGGAGGTGACCACCGACGATCGCGTTGCCGCCGAAGAACCGCGTCGCTGCGTCGAACAGGTGCATCGACCCGCCTCGTCCGCCCGAGCAGCCGGTCGACTTGCCGAACATCTCGCACATGATCGACTCGGCCGAGACGCCGCGCAGCAACGCGTGGCCGTGTTCGCGGTACGTGGCCAGTACGGCGTCGTCGGGCCGCAGACAACTCATCACCCCCGAGGCGATCGCCTCCTCGCCGATGTACAGGTGCAGGAAGCCGCGGATCTTCGACTCGCCGTAGAGTTCGGCGCAGCGCTCCTCGAAGACCCGTATCCGGATCATGTCGGCGAGCAGTGAACGCCACAGGTCGTGCTGGGCGGTCTCGGTGGTCATGTCGCCTCCGCAGTCGACTCGAGCGCGGATGTGTCGCCCTCGTCCTCGCCGAGTTCGCGCGCCTTCAGGAGGCGGCGCATGATCTTGCCGCTGCGAGTGTGCGGCAGCGACTCGACGAACTCGATCTCCCGTGGTGCGACGGCCGCACCGAGACGCGAGCGGGCGTGTCCGAGCAGCTCTCGGCGGAGTTCCTCGTCGGCCTCACGGTCGGGAGCGAGGACCACGAATGCCTTGACGATCGTCCCGGCGGTCTCGTCGGGCTTGCCGATGACGCCGGTCTCGACGACGGCGGGGTGTTCGTCGAGCACCGATTCCACCTCGAACGGTCCGATCAGGTGGCCGGCGGTCTTGATGACGTCGTCGCCCCTGCCGACGAACCAGAAGTAGCCGTCGGCGTCGCGACGCGCCAGGTCGCCGGACCGGTACCAGCCGTCGACGAACGTCGCGTCATAGCGCTCCTGCTGATCGAGGTAGCCGCGGAACATCGACGGCCATCCAGCTCGGAGTGCGAGTTCACCGGAGGTCGCCGGGTCGGTGATCTCGACCGGGGCGCCGTCGTCGTCGATCACGAGTTCGCCGTCGGCGGTCCGGGCCAACAGCGTCGCCTCGATGCCGGGCAACGGGCGTCCCATCGACCCGGCCCGCACGGGTTGCGACCGGTAGTTGGCGATCATGATCCCACCGGTCTCGGTCTGCCACCAGGTGTCGAGGACGGGGACCTCGAACACCCGCTCACACCACCTGACGGCTTCGGCGTCCAGTGGCTCGCCGACGCTGGCGAGCAGCCGCAGCGCCCCGAAGTCGTGAGTCGCCGCGAGTTCGGGCCCGAGGCGCTGCAGCATCCGGATCGCTGTCGGTGCGGTGTAGAAGACGTCGACGGCTTGGAGTTCGAGGATCCGGTACCAGCGTTCGGCGTCGAAGTCGGCTTCGTCGACGATGCTGGTCACGCCGTTGGTGAGCGGTGCGATGATCCCGTACGAGGTGCCGGTGACCCAGCCGGGGTCTGCGGTGCACCAGAACACGTCGTCGGGGTGCAGGTCGAGGACGAGCCGACCGGTGAGGTGGTGGGTGACCACGGCACCGTGCACGTGGACTGCTCCCTTGGGCGTGCCGGTCGTGCCGCTCGTGAAGTGCAGGAGCGCCGGCGTCTCGGGATCGGTGTACCCGATCTCGAACGTCCTGGTGCCGTCGCAGAGGAACGATCCGAACGACATCACCCGGGGTCCGCCCCCTCGACCGTTGGTCGAACCGGCGGTCTGGTCCTCGGTTGCACCGCACACCAGGATCAGTTCGAGGTCCGGGAGGCGGTCGACGATGCCGGCCACCTTGCGGCGGTAGAGCGTCGGGGTGGTCACCAGCACCTTGATGTGCCCGAGCAGGAGTCGCTGGGCGATCGGATCGGGCCCGAACGCCGAGAACAGCGGGGTGAACGTTCCGTGCCCCTTGAGCGTGCCGAGTGCGGTCACGTAGAGATCCGGGATCCTGCCGGTGAGCGTGGCGACGCCGGTGCCGGGACCGAACCCGTTGTTGCGCAGGGCGCACGCGAACCGGTCGGTGCGTGTGGCCAGCATCGAATAGGTCAGATCGACGGGTTCCTCCACGTCGGCGGGATCGCGGCCGATCCACCGGATCGCGACGTGATCGCCGCGCCCCGCTCGCACGTGACGGTCGAGGGCGAGGTCTGCGATGTTGACGCCGTGTTCGGCATCGGGTCGGCCGCCGAGGTCGTCCCAGGCGCGGTCCCAGTCGAAGGCGGCGACGGTCGCGTCGTAGTCGACGAGCCAGGGGTCGACGGTCGCCTGAGTGCTCATGGCGAGAACTGCTCCAGCGCTCGCATGGCATGGGTGGCGTAGGTCGATGCCGGGCCGCCGCCCATGAGGAGGGCGACACCGATCGCTTCGTGGGCCTGCTCCCGGGTCGCCCCGGCTCGCAGGGCGTCGTGCATGTGCAGGGCGATGCAGTCGTCGCAGCGCTGCGCGATGGCGATCGCCACCGCCATCAGCTCCTTGGTGGCCTGGGGCAGGGCGCCGTCGGCGACGGCGGAGCGGTGCAGCTCGCCGAAGCCCTTCATCTGTGCCGGGATCGCAGCCATGAGATCTCGATAGCCCTGGCGGAGTTCCGAACGGTGGGCCGGGAAGTCCTGAACGGTCATGGAACCCATGGTGGGTGGAGACGGCCGACCGTGCCAGGGAACAAGGTCATCCGCGGCGCACCCGCATGACCTTTGGCCCTGCCTCTGGCGGTGGATTCATGGCTTGATCGTTGCCATGGCTCGGGCAGCATCGCCGGGGGAAGGGACCGACATGGTGATGACAGGGGATGATGTGGCGACGCACGCGCCAGCGACGAGCGAGACGGCCGAACGTCACGAGGGACGCTGGGTCGTCGGGATCGATGGATCGGACTGCGCGTCCAATGCGTTGCGCTGGGCCATCACTCATGCCCCCGGTCGCGCGACCGACCTGGAACTGGTCATGGCATGGCAGTCGCCGGTCGTCGGGGCCTACCCGATGTCGAGCCCGGCGGTCCTCAGCTTCGACGACATCGAACTGCGGGATCGGGCCGCCGCCGACACCGAACAGCTCGCGGAGTCGTGTCGGAGCCAAGTCGATCTGCCGGTCGAGGCGTACGTCGGACGCGGCGGCCCAGCGGAGGTCCTGCTCGCTGCGGCCGACACCGGCGGACTCCTGGTGATCGGCAGCAGGGGACGCGGTGGCTTCGCCCGGTTGCTGCTCGGATCGACGAGCACGCAGTGCGCCACCCACGCCCATGTCCCGACCGTCGTCGTTCCCGGCGATGTCGTCCCGGTCGACGCGCGCCGCATCCTCGTCGGATTCGACGGTTCCGCGAACTCGATGGCCGCGCTGCGGTGGGCGGTCGACTTCGCTGCGCCGGGTTCGACGGTGGTCGTGGTGTGGGTGTGGGACGCGACGCCGCTGGCCGTCGGTTCCGATGCCTTCTTCTTCCCCGATGCGAGCGACCTCGCGGCCGAGCGGTTCCACCACCTCGTCGAGCCCTTGGACGAAGTGGCGATCCAACGGCGCATCGTCCTCGAACGCGAGTTCATCCGGGGGACGCCCCGTGCCGCGCTCGCGTCGCAGGCCGACGACGTGGACCTCGTCGTTCTCGGCGCACGCGGGCACGGAGCGGTCGGCTCCGCCCTGCTCGGGTCGGTGTCGACGTGGATCCTGCACCACGTTCACCGGCCGGTCGCGGTCGTCCCGCTGGACGATCCGCCGCCGCCCCCGACGCCGCCGCCCGACACGTTCCACGGGTGACGCGGGCTCGCCGATCGACCGGTGATCGACACGGCCGCCCCGGTGGGCGAAGATGTCACGATGATCCGCGTCTTCCTGCTCGATGACCACGAAGTCGTTCGCCGCGGTGTCGCCGCCACGCTCGAAGCCGAATCCGACATCACGGTGGTCGGGGAGGCCGGCGACGCCGACGAGGCCCTCGCGGAGATCGCACGATGCCGTCCGGATGTCGCCGTGCTCGACGTGCGCCTCGGTGAGGGCAACGGCATCGACGTCTGCCGTCAGATCACCTCGGAGTACCCCGACGTCAAGTCGTTGATCCTGACGTCGTTCGACAGCGATCGCGCCCTGGTCGACGCCGGACTCGCGGGCGCAGCCGGGTTCATCCTCAAGCAGATCCGGAGCAACGACCTGATCGACGCGATCCGCGGGGTGGCCGCCGGGCGGAAGTATCTCGACGACGCCGAGGTCAGGCTCGCTGTTCGCCGCCTGCGCGACAGCGAGGAGGGTCGGCTCGACGATCTCACACCGCAGGAGCGCAGGATCTTCGACCTGATCGGCGAGGGCTACACGAATCGACAGATCGCGCAGGACATGTACCTGGCCGAGAAGACCGTCAAGAACTACGTGTCGAACCTGTTGTCCAAGCTCGGGATGTCGCGTCGAACCGAGGCGGCAGCCCTGTCGGCACGCCTCGAGGAGCGTCACCGCAACGACCAGTGACGTCCCGCCAGGTACCAGACCCGTGACGTGCCGTCAGACGGGAATGTGCCAGACCAGGGTGGTTCCCTGCGGTTCGTTGTGGCCCACCGTGCAGCTCCCACCGAGTTCGGCCGCCCGCCACATCATGTTGGACAGTCCTCCCGAGCGCTTCGGCGAATCGGGAAGACCGCAACCGTTGTCCGCGATCGTGAGCGACAGCCGGTCGCCGGTGTGGTCGATGTGGACCCATGCAGCGGTGGCGGCCGCGTGCCGAACGACGTTCGACAGGCCCTCGGTGAGGGTCGCCACCACTTGATCGGCGATGAAGTCGGGGAGATGATCGACGTCGCCGACGATCCGCATGTCGGGCTCGAACCCGAGATGGCGGGAGCGCTCGTGGACCAACTCGGTCAGCTGCGCTGACAGGCTCCGCTGCTCGCCCTGCTGGCCGAGGCGGAAGATCGCGGCTCGCAACTCCCGGATCGTGTCGTCGAGTTCGTTGATCGTGCTGGCGATGCGGTCGGCCACAGCCGGTGGTTGCGCCTGGCCCTGGACGGCCTGGAGGCTCATGCCGGCGGCGAAGAGGCGCTGGATCACCATGTCGTGCAGGTCGCGGGCGATCCGTTCTCGATCGAGCAGCATCGCCATCTCCGCCGCCGACTCCTGCCGGTCGCTGACGTCGCGGACCGTGGCGATCGTCTGCTGGCGTCCCTCGATCATCACCGGGCTGAGGCTGATCTCCACGGGGAACATCGAGCCGTCGGCGCTCTGGCCGAACAGACGCAATCCCGTCCCCATCGGGCGGGCAGTTGCGTGGTCGACATAGGAGGCGCGAAGCCTGGCGTGATCGTTGCGGAACTCCGCTGGGACGAGCTCGTCGACCGAGGATCCGACCAGGTCGTCCACGGTCCGTCCGAAGATCGACGCGGCACCGGGGTTGGCGAGCAGGATCCGGCCGTCCGCATCGACGAGCAGGAGCCCGTCGGGTGAGGAGGCGATGAGCGCGCCGGCGAACTGCTCGTAGTTCATTCGACGTCGATGCTATTGGGTCGGTGCCGCGAAGCACCGAGGCCATGCGAGATGTGTCAGCGGTCGGCGTCGTGGACGTGCGGCGGGCGCAGGAGCACGACGGGACACGGGGCGTGGCGCACGATGGCTGCTGCGGTACTGCCGACCACGAAGCGCGGCATGCCGGTTCGCCCATGGGTCGACGCCACGATCAGCGAGGCGTGGAGCGACGATGCGAACTCGGCGATCTCGTCGTGGACGGCGTGACCGCGGAGCACCTCGAACTGGACGGGATGACCGGAGTCGGCGGCGAGCCGTCGGGCGAGGCGAGCGGTGTAGGCCGACTGGCCGATGTCGCTGGGTGCACCGGAGTCGGGCTCGACCACCTCGACGATCCATGGCTCGGCGCGCATCTCGATCCCCCACGCGGCGGCCAGCGACAGCACCGTCTCCGACGCGCGCGATCCGTCGACCGTCACGATGATCGGACCGTCGAGGTCACCGACCTCGCAACGCGGCCCGACGACGACCACCGGGCCGAACTCCAGCCGCAGGAGTTCCTCGGCCACGCTGCCGAGCAGTGCCGCGGAGCGACCCCGCCCGTGGGAGGCCATGACGACGGTGGCCTCCGGGTGGGCTTCGACCTCATCGGCGACTCCTTGGCCGACGCTCTCCGTCGCCAGATGGACCGACGTGGTGATGGTGACGCCGGCCGTGTCGTGCTGTGCCAGTCGCTCGTCGAGCTGGGCTCGCGCCGCGTCGACCTCATCGCGCTCGAAGACGACCTCGAGCAGACCGACCGTCGCATCGCAACACCGCGCCAACGCAACCGCAATGTCGACCGCTCGCCACGATGCGTCGGAGCCGTCGACCGGAACGATCAGGTGCTGAACCATGAGAACTCCCTCTGTGCACGGCCTGCATGCGCTGCTCGCGCCGTGGGCGAATGCATCCTCATCGTGGGCGAATCGCGGCCCGGCGGGAAGGGCCCAATGTCACCGTGGCCATCCGACTCTGGCGTCGTGCGGTTCGCCGGGCGATACTCGGAATCATGAGCGAGCAGTGGATCGTGGGCGTCGACGGATCGGATGCGGCGGTGACCGCCCTGCGATGGGCCACCGAACATGCGCCGACCAGGGGGGCAGCGTTGACTGCGCTGAGTGCCTTCCACGTTCCTGCGGTGATGTCGCTCTTCGTCGCCAAGCGTGGTTTCGGCGTCGACGAGATCGGCCTCGCCGCCACGGCCGGTCACGACGTCGACGTCGCGATCGAGCAGGTCGCGTCGCCTCAGACGATCACCCCGGTCGTGGTCGAGGGCCAGCCCGGGCACGTGCTCGTCGACGCCAGCGAGTCCGCCGATCTGCTCGCGGTCGGCCAGCGAGGCAGCGGCGACCTGCGAGAGCACCGACTGGGGTCGGTCAGCCGCTACTGCGCCACCCACGGTCGCTCGCCGGTCGTGGTCGTGCCCGGCGACTGGCGAACGCACCCGGCAAAACGCATCGTGGTCGGCTTCGATGGCAGCGACAGCTCGGCGGCGGCGCTGCGCTGGGCACTCGACTTCGCCGGCCCTGGCGATGCGACGGTGACGGTGGTGGCGGCGATGGACGTGGCGCCGTGGCTCGGCGAACGCGTCACCCGTGAACGCTTCGGCGACGAGGTCGCCGAGCAGGAGCAGGAGCTGACCGCGGCGATCGATGCGATCGACCCCGAGCGGCGCACCGAGCGATCACTCGTGCTCGACGCCCCGCGGCACGCGTTGGCGGAGGCCGCTCGGAGTGCGGATCTCGTCGTGGTCGGCGCCCGCGGACGAGGGGTGATCGCCGCCGAGCTGCTCGGCTCGGTGAGTACCTGGCTGCTGCAGGATGCGATCGTGCCCGTCGCCGTGGTACCGGACGGGCGTCGCTGAACCATGGCCGACATTCGTGTGTTCTCGACGAAGCCGTACGACCGGGACGGCTTCGACGCAGCGAACCGAAGCCTGGCATCGCCGCATGATCTGGCGTATCTCGACGCACGGCTCGAGTCGTCCACCGCGGAACTCGCGGCGGGCGCCGACGCCGTCTGCGTGTTCGTCAACGACGATCTCTCCGCCCCGGTGCTCGAGGCGCTCTCGGCGGGTGGCGTGCGAACGGTCGCGCTTCGATGCGCTGGCTTCAACAACGTCGACCTCGAGGTGGCGACGCGTCTCGGCCTGACGGTCGTCCACGTTCCCGCCTACTCGCCGAACGCAGTGGCCGAGCACACGCTGGCGCTGATCCTGTCGCTGAACCGCCGGATCCACCGCGCCTACAACCGCGTCCGCGACGGCAACTTCGCGCTCGACGGCCTCGTCGGGTTCGATCTTGCCGGCAAGACCGCCGGTGTCGTCGGCACGGGTCGGATCGGGGCGATCGTGGCACGGTTGCTGTGGCATCTGCGGTGCCGCGTCCTCGCGGTCGATCCGTTCCGCGACGAGCATCTGCTCGAACTCGGAGTGGAGTACGTCGACCTCGATCGCCTCCTCGCGGAGAGCGACATCGTCACGCTCAACTGCCCGCTGACGCCGGACACCCACCATCTGATCGACGCCGGTGCGATCGGCGCGATGCGGCGCGGTGCGATGCTCGTCAACACGGGCCGGGGCGCCCTGATCGACACGCAGGCGGCGATCGCCGGGCTGAAGTCCGGTCAGATCGGATCCTTGGCGCTCGACGTGTACGAGGAGGAGGCCGAACTCTTCTTCGAGGATCGCAGTGAACAGATCATCGACGACGACGTGTTCTCACGGTTGCTGACGTTCCCCAACGTGCTGATCACGGCACATCAGGCGTTCCTCACGCGCGAGGCGCTCGCAGCGATCGCCGAGACGACCCTGTCGAATGTCGAATCGGTCGTCCGGGACGGCCCGGTGCGCAACGAGGTGCGGCGCTAGTCGGCGTGCAGTTTCGGCTCGCCGGGATGGAACGGTGTTCCGGGGGCCGGTTCGGCGGCGAGTGACTCGGCGTGACGCTCTGCGGCCCCGTCCCAGCCGATCGAGCTGTCCGGGGCGGCGTCGTCGACGATGTGGTAGCGACGGCCGGTGACGACCGTCGGCTCGATGCGGACGAAGTTCGGTTTGTCCCAGGCGAGCCAGGGGTACAGCGGCAGGTCCTCGGCGTCGAACAGCTCCTGCATCTTCTCGATCGGTCGAGCCTGGCCCTTGACGACCACGCTCCACGCGACCCGCTCGTGCGGCTCGTACCCGTCGATCTCGAACGCCACGAATCGGTTCAGGACCGCGCCAGCGAGCTTGGTGCCGGCCGCGCTGCGAAAGACGATTCCGCCGCCGTCGACGATGAAGTTGATCGGGAAGATGTCGGGCTGGCCCGCGATGTCGACGGCGAGACGGCCGACGTCGGCGTGATCGAGAAGCTCCCAACAGTCGGGCTCGCTCAGGATCTCGGTCGCTTGCTGTCTGTCGTCCATACAACCATGCAACACCGTCAGCCCCTCGCGATGCAGAGTCGAACGTCATGGTCGCTCGGGCCGAGCCAGCGGACACCGCTCGGAACCGTGCTGTTCCGGTGCCGCGACCGGTGCGGTCAGGGCAGCTGGACCCGTTCGTACTGCCGTGGGACGACGGCGGTGATGCCGTCGTCGACGAGGCGCTCGGCCAAGGCGTCGCTGGCCCCCGGTTCGCCGTGCACGACGAAGACGGTGCGTGGCGGTCGGGGAAGGGACCCGATCCAGGCGACGAGCCCGTCGGCGTCGGCGTGGACCGACAGCGAACGCAGTGTCATGACCTCGGCCCGAACAGGCACGTACCGGCCGAGCATCTTCACGGTCCGGGCGCCGTCGGACAGCGACCGGCCGCGGGTGCCGGCGGCCTGGAAACCGCACAACACGACCGAGTTGCGGTGGTGGGGCAGGAGCCGCGCCAGGTGGTGCAGCACCCGGCCGCCCGACGCCATTCCCGAGGCCGAGATGATGATCGAGGGCGCGGTCAGTTCGTTGAGTGACTTCGAGTCCTCGACCGTCGGGCACTCGTGCAGTCCCCCTCCCGGATCGAAAACGACGTCGGGTGTGGCGGCCCGGTAGACGTCGAGGACGCGCAACGCCATCGGGCTGTCGACGTACACGGCGAGTTCGGGGATGCGGCCCGCCGACATCAACGATTGCAGCGTGACGAGCAGGACCTCGGTGCGGTCGACGGCGAAGGCGGGGATCAGGATCGTGCCGCCGCGGCCGGCGGTCCGGGTGATCAGCTCAGCGAGCTGTCCGATCTCCTCGGACGACTCCGGATGCAGCGAATCGCCGTAGGTCGACTCGATCAGCACCGTGTCGGCTGCCGGCGGCGTGTCCGGTCCGGTGAGGAGCGGGTGACTGCCGCGTCCCAGATCGCCGCTCACGAGCAGGGTCGTCGTCTCGACGTCATCGATGGTGAGATGCACACTGGCCGACCCGAGGATGTGCCCGGCTCGGGTGAAGCGGGCGGTGATCCCCGGTGCGATGTCGACGGGACGGTCGAAGTCGGCCGGCACGAACAGCGGAATGGTGGCGGCCGCGTCCTCCGACGTGTACAGCGGCAGGGCGGGCTTGTGCTTGGAGAAGCCTCGCTCGTTGGCGAAGCGGGCCTGTTCCTCCTGGAGATGGGCCGCGTCGGGCAGGAGGATCTCGCAGAGCCTGCAGGTGTCGGCGGTCGCGACGATCCGGCCGGTGAAGCCGTCGCGGACGAGACCGGGCAGCCAGCCGCTGTGGTCGATGTGGGCGTGGGTGACGACGACGGCGTCGATCGTGGACGGATCGACAGGGAACGGTTCCCAGTTGGCCAGGCGATCGCGCTTCGCTCCCTGGAACAGCCCCGCATCGACGAGCACGGTCGACTGATCGGTCCGAACCAGGAAGCGGCTCCCCGTGACCGTACGAGCGGCGCCCAGGAACTCGAGGGTGGTCATGCTGATGACTCTAGGATCCTCGTGGAGCCGGGAGCATCCCCGGACGCCGCGAGGGAGACGATGATGTCGACAACGAGCAGCAACGACGAGCCCGGCAGTGGAGCGACGCTCGGGCACGGCCCCGTGATCGTCGGTGTCGACGGGTCGCCGAATGCGCAGCGAGCGCTCGTTCTGGCGGCCGACATGTCGCGCTGCCTGGACGCCGATCTGGTCGTGTTCCACGCATTGGGCCTGATGACCGTGATCGAGGGCCGTCATGTGCCCTCGGAAGGTCACCGCGACGACATCGAGCGCCTGCTCCGCAACGAGTGGTGTCGGTCGCTGCAGGCGGATCCGTCGCTGCGGTGGCGCGCGGAGATCGTGTACGGCAGCCCGGCAGACGTCCTGCTGAACATGGGCCGTGATCTCGACGCGTCGTTCGTCGTCGTCGGGTCGCGTGGCGTGGGCGATGAACAGGCGCTCGGCAGCACGAGCCACCACGTCGTGCACCACTGCGACCGCCCGGTCGTGGTGGTCCCTCCGCTCGCCCGCTGAACGGGCTGCGGGGTCAGCGGGCCCGCAGCCTCCTCAGGCGGCGGACTTCTCCAGGATGTGCACGCCGCACGCCGAGCCGAGCCCGATCACGTGGGCGAGGCCGACCTTGGCACCCTCGATCTGGCGGTCACCGGCCTCACCGCGCAGGTGATGGCAGACCTCCCAGATGTTGGCGATGCCGGTGGCCGAGATCGGGTGACCCTTCGACTGGAGGCCACCGGACACGTTGACCGGCAGCGAGCCGTCGCGCCACGGAGCGCCCGAGTTGAAGAAGTCGACGGCGCCACCCTCCTCGCACAGTCCGAGGTTGTCGTAGTGGACGAGTTCGGCGGTGGCGAAGCAGTCGTGCAGTTCGACGAGGTCGAGGTCGTCGGGACCGATACCGGCGGCTTCGTACGCGATCTTCGCTGCGTTGCGCGTGAGCGTGTTGACGTCGGGCAGTACCTGGCAGGCCTCCTGCCACGGGTCGGAGGTCAGCACCGACGCCGACACCTTCACGGCGCGCCGCTGCTGTTCGAGCGACAGCGACTTGAGCTTCTCGCCGCTGACGACGACGGCAGCAGCCGCACCGTCGCAGTTCGCCGAACACATCGGGCGGGTGTTCGGGTAGGCGATCATCATGTCGCCCATGATCTCCTCGAGCGTGAACCGCTTCGAGTAGGCCGCCAGGGGGTTGAGGGTGGAGTGGGCGTGGTTCTTCTCGGAGATCTTGGCGAACAGCTCGAAGTCGGCGCCCCCGTACTTGTGGCCGTACTCCATCCCGACCTGGGCGAACACGCCGGGCATCGTGTCGGTGCCGATGCGACCGTCGGTGGACGTGACCGCGCCGTACCGGCCCTGTGGCTCCCACTCGTTGCCGTCCTTCTTCGCACGGCCCCCACCGCCCAGCAGGCCGACGCCCGCCAACTTCTCGACGCCCACGGCCAGCCCCATGTCGGTCTCGCCGGCCTTGATCGCCATGATCGCGGTACGCAGCGCCGTCGCGCCGGTGGCGCAGGCGTTCGACACGTTGTAGACGGGGATGCCGGTCTGGCCGACCTGCTTCTGGATCTGCTGGCCGATGCCGCCGGAGCCCATCAGGTTGCCGGCCGCCATGACGCCCATGTCGGCCATGGTGACGCCACCGTCGGCGAGCGCGGCCATCACCGCTTCGGACGCGAGGTCGACGACGTCGCGGTCGGTGTGCTTGCCGAACTTGGTCATGTTGATCCCGAGGATCCAGATCTCGTCGCTGGCGCTCATGTCGGTACTCCGTTCAGGTGGTGCTCAGTCGTTTGCGTCGAGTTCTCGGTGGACCTGGCCACCGGGAATGCAGCGCAAACATGGGGTTGGTCGCATGGGGTTTGGGGTCACGCGGGTTCGAAGGCGAAGCCGATCGCTTCGGTACCGTGGTCGTCGGTGCCGAGCGAGTAGGTGGTGAGGCGAACCTTCATGCCGGTGCGGACGTGATCGGCGTCGGGCTCGACGTTGCGAAGGTTGCCGCGAACGCTCGTGCCGTCGCAGTCGACCACGCCGGAAACGAAGGGCACCTCGACGCCCGGTGCCGCGAACGCCACGATCGTGAACGTGCGCAGCTCCCCTTCGGTCGCGATGCGGACCCGGCGGAAGTCGGTCTGGAAGCAGGCGGCGCACGCGTTTCGACGGTCGAAGAAGCGCGCACCGCAGTTCGTGCACTCGTGGGCCACCAGGTGGGGGTCGCCGTCGTCGAGCACGAGGTACTCGACGAGTGGAACACGGGTCGGCGTTGCGGTGTCAGCCATTCACGCGAACGTACCGATTCCGACGCTTGGCCGACGACCCGGGAATCCCTCAGCGATGTGTCCGGGCGCGCGCAGGTCGCGCCGGAACGCATGGCTGATGGGATGGGTCAGCGAGCCGTGGCCATGTCGGTGAGCCACGCGGGGAGCCGGGTCGGTCGTCCGGCCGTGGTGACGCAACCGTGCACGGTCACCCCGGTGGCGCGCACCTGCGCCACGCCGTCGGGATCGTCGACGGTGATCAGATAGGCCATCTGGAACGTGGCACGCGTGGCGCCGGCCAGCGCCACGTGGACGTCGATCGTCTCGTCGAACTCCAGCGGCTGGCGATACTGCACGAACGACTCGAGCACCGGCGACTCGAGCCCGGCGTCGCGCCACTCGGTGAACGGGTGGCCGATGTGGCGCAGGTACGTCACCCGTGTCTCCTCGAAGTACACGAGGTGATTGCTGTGGTGCACGATGCCCATCGCGTCGGTCTCGACGAACCGGACCCGGATGCGGTGGACGTATTCGTAGTCGTCCGGTGAGATCGACGGGTCGATGGTCAGGCGCACGCCGGCGACCATATCGCCCGGCGGGATCCGGCGTCGGGCCCGCACGGGCCCGGTCCTACAGTGGCGACGTGACCCCCGCCGTCGTGACGCTGACCGCCGCCGGCATCGAGCACACGATCCACGAGTACGAACGCGGCGACGATCTCCACGACTTCGGACGCGAGGCGGCCGAGGCGCTCGGGTTGCCGTACGAGCAGGTGTTCAAGACGCTCGTCGTGGTCGTCGACGACGAGTTGGTCGTGGCGGTCGTTCCGGTCAGCTGCCAGCTCTCGATGAAGCGCGTGGCGGCCGCCGTCGGGGCGAAGAAGGCGGCGATGTGCGATCCGGCTCGAGCGGAACGTTCCTCCGGCTACATCGTCGGTGGCATCAGCCCCATCGGCCAGCGCAAGCGACTGCGCACGGTGCTCGACGAGACCGTGGAGCTCTTCGACACGGTGTACGTCAGCGGTGGCAAGCGGGGCATGGACATCGGGCTGGCGCCGACCGACCTCGTGGCCGTACTCGACGCGACCGTCGCGCCGATCACCGCGTGACACCGCATCGAGCCGTTCGGCGACCACCGCGAGCGGATCAGCGCGCTGGATGACGCATCAGCGCCTCGATACGGGCGACGCGGGTCCGAGCCGGTGGGTGTGACGCACCCAGGCGGGCCCGCCAGCCACGGGTGCGGTGACCGGTGCCTGCCGCCAGGATCTGACGCAATGCGCTGGCGAGCTCACGGCCGAACCCCATCCGTACCGCCCGACGGTCGGCCTCGAACTCCGACGAGTGGCCGACCAGGTTCGCGAGCGCGTCGCTCCCGCGCAGCGCCGCCGTGAACACCCAGGACAACCCGCTGAAGATCACCGCGAGCACCGCACCGACCGTGGCCACCAGTGGAGAGTCGCGCCCGAAGCTCTGCGCCGCGGCCTGCGCCACGTTCTCGAGGAAGAACCCGATGCGGGCGAGCAGCACCACCGGTGCCGACAACCAGTGCCCGACCGTGATCGACACGGTGTGCAACCCGAGGTGGTGGCTCAGCTCGTGGGCGAGTACGCCCCGGAGTTGGCCGCGCGACAGCTCGTCGACCGCGTAGGTCGTGACGACGACGAGGTGTCCTCCGCAGGCGTAGGCGTTGAGCTCGTCCGACGGGAGCACCCGCACGACGTAGCGGCTGGCGGGCAGGTGGTTGGCCTGGGCGATCTGGCTCCACAGCGGCTCGATGATCGCCGCCTCGGTCGCCGACGGCACGCGTGCGCCGAGGATCGGGGTGAGCACCAGCACCTGGATCGGTCGCACGAACAGCGTGAGTCCGGCGACGAGGAACCCGAGCACGAACCACCAGAACGACAACGGCGTCAACCAGCCGATCGGCAACCAGATCACGAAGAGCGCCAGCAGGCTGAACGGCACGATGGCGACGACGGGCGCGAAGGCCCAGATCGCTCCACGGTCGACGCGCCTGGCGCCCGGGTGTGCTCGCATAGCGGTGGTCAGAATACGCACCGTGGTTGCCGTGGGGGAGCGGTCTGGTGTTGTTCAAGATCAGCGGGTGTCGTCGCCGATGGTGCGTTGCGACGGTTACTGTCGTGCTGCGGTCGGTGGGCAGTGTTCGATCATGGGCGGAGTGAGGAATCCAGGGTGCAGAGAACGTCGACGACAGCGAACACTGTCGAGCAGCAGCGTGTGCGCTCCCTGCTCGACGAGTCCGCGCGTTGCCGTGCCTCGGACATCGACCGTGCGCGCCAGCTCGCTCTCGACGCCCGGGTGATGGCGCGGGCGCATGATCTGCGGACCGACGAAGCCGAAGCGCTGTATCAACTCGCGTCGGTCGCGCACCAACGTGGGCGTACCGAATACGCCTTCGCGCTGGCGTCCGAGGCGGTCGAGCTCGCCGAGCCGAACGAGATCAGTCTCACCCTTGCGTGGTCGCTCCACCTGATCGGCGTCGTCTACTACCAGGCGAGCAACTACCCCGGTGCGCTCGACCACTGTCTGCGCGCGCTCCAGGTGTACCGCGCCACCGACCACGTCGTCGACGAGGGACGGATCCTTCACTCGATCGCCGCGATCTACCAGTCGATGGCCGACTACGACCGGGCGATCAGCACTTACGAGAACGCCCTCGCCGTCAACGAGGCGCTCGGCCGACCGGATGTGGACGCCATGGTGCTGGGCAATCTCGCTCGGATCCGCGGGCGACGGGGCGAGCACCTCGAAGCGATCGTGCTGGGACGTCGGGCGGTCGACCTCGCCCGTGAGCACGCTCCGGCCCTGGTCGGCAGTCTGCTCGCCGACCTCGCCGAGGCGCATGCCGGAGTGGCCGACCACGACGGGGCCGATTCCTGTTTCTCGGAAGCCCGCAAGGACTGGGACCGTCGGGCGACCAACGGAGAGCAGCTCAGCCCCGCCGAGCAGCTCGGGGTGATGGTGTCCGAGGGCCGGGTGGCGCTGCGCAACGGCGATGCCGATGGTGCCATCGCGACACTGCTCGCCGCCCTCGATCTCGCCGATCGCACCGACCACCGCGAACTCGAACTCGAACTGCACGATCTGCTGGCCATCGCCTGCAAACAGGCCAGGCGGTTCGCCGAAGCACTCGAACACCGTGAGCGGCACTTCGCGCTCCACCGGGAGATCTTCACCGACGCCGCCGACCTCCGGCTTCGCACGATCCAGGTCGCCCACGACAACGAATCGGCCCGCCAGCTCGCCGAGATCACGCGGTTGAAGACCACGGGGCTCATTGCCGACTACGCCGCCGCGCACGCCGACGTCGATGCGTACCACCTCGAGGCCTACGAACGCGTCGCTGCGCTCGCCGAGTTCCGCGGCGGCAACACCACCAAGCACACCAATGCCGTCGGCGACCTCGCCGCAGAGATCGGTCACGCGATCGGCCAGGCACCCGAGTGGTGCGAACGGTTGCGCCTCGCGGCCCGCCTCCACGACATCGGCAAGGTCGCCGTGTCCGACACGGTGCTGCTCAAGCCCGGTCCGTTGACGATCGACGAGTACGACGAAGTCAAGCAGCACACCGTGCTCGGGCGGCGACTGTTGTCCGGGGTGTCCACCGAGCTCTTCACCCTTGCGGCCGAGGTCGCCTGGTCCCATCACGAGTGGTGGGACGGATCGGGCTATCCCAATGGCATCAACGGCTTGGCGATCCCGTTGTCCGGTCGCATCGTCGCGATCGCCGACGTGTTCGACTCGTTGTCGACCCGGCGCGTCTACAAGCGCGAGTGGAACCTCGCCGAGGCCGTCCGGTTCGTGATGTCCGGTTCCGGCACGCAGTTCCAGCCGGATCTCGTCGACGCGTTCGTCAAGGTGATGGTCGCCCGCCATCCCGAACTCGCTCCCGAGCTCCGCTGACACGCTCGCGGGAGGTCAGCTCAGCGCGTTGGCCACCCAGCGCCGCACGAATGCTGCCAGGTCATCGACGGTGACGTCGTCGCCGAGCCGTCCGTTGCGGTACGAGTTGGAGAACGACGAGACCGCGCCGAGCACGCCGACGGCGATCAACCTCGACGGTGCGTCCGCGATGTCACCGGCCCGTTGGCCCTCCTCGACGAGTCGCTGCACGTCGCCGAGATAGACGCCGGCTCCCTCGTCGAGGACCCCAGCGACGTCGGGATCGGTGCGCTCGACGTCGAGCAGCGCGAAGTAGGCCGCGTGGTCGGCCATGAACCGGACGCTCGCCTCGGCCCCGTCGGTGATCCGCGTCACCGCCGAAGCGGACGGATCGAGCACCGCCCCCTGGGCACGGCGCAACCGGAGGCGCATGGTGCGCACGAGCTCGGCGAAGAGGTCGCCCTTCGTCGGGAAGTACCAGTAGAAGAGGCCCTTGGCGACGCCGGCGGCAGCGCAGATGTCGGCGATCCGGGTGGCCGCGTAGCCGCGGTCGGCGAACAGCTCCGCTGCGGCCGCGAGCAGCTGCTGTTTGCGTTCGAGGCCGTGCTCGGTGTGACGGCGTTCGTCGGAGGGCTCCGGTGGGGCGGGGGAGTCGAGGCGGCCGACGTTCGTCACGGCGACAGTCCAACCGATCTTGACCCGCGGGTCAAGATCGGCTGCGGCGCCCTGGCTACCATGACGGCGATGGCCGGCACCCGAGACGAGCGCATCGAGGCGCGTCGGCGCAACGAGAAGTGGCAGAACGTGCCGCTGCGCATCGAGATGTCCGAGTGCATCAATTGCGACGCCTGCCTGCGGCACTGCCCGCCGCATTTCGGTGCGATCTTCAACCACGGCGCCGACGTGATCATCATTCCGGAGCTGTGCAGCGGATGCGACAAGTGCCTGCCCGCGTGCCCGGTCGACTGCATCTATCCCGACCCCGACTGGCAGGCCTCCACCGTCCCCGACGACTGGTGGGACGAACCCCTCAGCGACAACGACCCCTACCGCTGACTGTTACGCCAGGGGTCAGACCCCAGACGTAACAGTTTGGAACTTCCGGTGGGCGAAGTTCCGGAGTGGGGTTCGACCGAGTAGAAACGACACCCATGACGACGCCACCCATTCTCCCCGGAGCCGAACCGATGTCGCACGAGGGCACGACCGATGTCGGCGTGCTGGTCCTCCACGGATTCACCGGCAACCCGTCGTCGATGCGCGGCGTGGCCGAGGCGATGGCCGCCCTCGGCCATCACGTCGAGATGCCGCGGCTCCCCGGCCACGGCACGACGATCGTCGACATGCTCGACACGACCTGGGCCGACTGGACCGGGGAGGTCGCTGCTGCGCATGGCCGACTGGCCGAGCGGACCGACTCGATCGTCGTGGTCGGCCTGAGCATGGGCGGCGCGCTCACGCTGTGGGCGGGGCTGAACCTCCCGAACGTGGCGGGTCTCGTCTGCATCAACCCCGCGACGATCGCCCAGCCGCCCGCCGTCCTCGAGATGATCAGCGAGATGGTCGCCGAAGGCACCGAGGTTGCGCCGGCGATCGGCGGTGACATCGCCGACCCCGATCAGACCGAGATCGCCTACGACGGCCTGCCGTTGCGGCCGATGCTGTCGTTCATGCACGACGGCATCACGCCCATGACCGATCGGTACGGCGAGCTCATGATGCCGCTGCTGCTGATCACATCACGACAGGACCACGTCGTCGAACCCGTCAACAGCGAGCACTTGGCGGTGAACTACAGCGGTGACGTCGAGCACGTCTGGCTCGAGCGCAGCTACCACGTCGCCACCCAGGACTACGACGCCGACGAGATCAACCGACGAGCGGGCGAGTTCGTCGCCCGCGTCACCGCGGGCTGACCCGTGCTCGCCGAGATCCCGAGTCCGTCGTTCAATTCGATCGACATCGGGCCGCTGAGCCTCAACCTGTACGGGCTGATGATCGCACTCGGCGTGATCGCGGCCGTCTGGCTGTTCGGCAAGCGCCTCGAGGAGCGCGAGGTCGGGACCAGAGACGACGCGAGCGCGATCGCGATCTGGGCCGTGTTGGCGGGAGTGGTCGGCGCCCGGCTCTATCACGTGGTCACCGACTACGACCGGTTTCGCAACAACTGGGGCGAGATCCCCGCGATCTGGAACGGTGGGCTCGGCATCCCGGGTGGGCTGCTGTTCGGAACCGCGGTCGGCATGTACATGGCCCAGCGGCGGCACATCCCGATCGCCGTCGGTGCGACGTGTGCGGCGCCGGCGATCGCCCTCGCCCAGGCGATCGGTCGCTGGGGCAACTACTTCAATCAGGAGCTCTACGGCCGCCCCACCGACCTTCCGTGGGCACTGCAGATCGATGCCGGCCACCTCGAATCCGGCTACGCGGTCGGCACCACGTTCCACCCGACGTTCCTCTACGAATCGCTGTGGAGCCTCGGGCTCTGCTTCGTGCTGCTGTGGATCGACCGGAGGTGGCGTCCCGCGCCCGGCCAGCTCTTCGTGATGTACGTGATCGGCTACGGCGCCGGCCGCTTCTGGGTCGAGGGCCTGCGGATCGATCGCGCCGACGAGTTCTTCGGGCTGCGGCTCAATCAGATCGTGGCGCTCGCCGCCGTGGTGATCGGCCTCGTCGTGCTCGCCTGGATGCGCCGACACCCGATCCCTGAGCCGGTCGTCGGAGGGCACGCTGACCGACCCGGCGACGAGGACGACGATCTGTCGGCGGCGCCCACTGTCGAGGAGACCGCTGACGACGGTCAGGACGTTGCCGTCAAGGAGACCGCTGACGACGGTCAGGACGTTGCCGTCGAGGAGACCGCGGGTGACGGCCAGGATGCCGCTGCCGACGACGTCGGAGACGCCTCCGACGAGGAGCCGACGACGTCGGAGACGTAGCCAGGTTTGTGGGCGCTCGACCAACGGTCGGTCCACGACAGCAGGCAACCGACGGAGTCGTCGCGTGACCCGGTTCGGGGTAGTGCCTGCACCACCTCGCATTCGTCCCTGGGCACTCTGTCGCCGAGCTCCACCCTCGCGGACGATGGAGCCATGAACCAGACAGAGCAGCACCCATCCACCCCGAACCAGCCGTCCGGGCACTACATCAGCCGAAATCAGCTCTCCGTTGCCATCGGTGTCGGTGTCGCGCTGGTGCTCGCCCTCGTGTTCGCCGCCGGTGCAGCACTCGGTTCCACCTCCACCGCGTCGGGCAACGAGGCGCTGCCGCCCGTCGTGGTGCCGTCGACCGAGCCGCCTCCCGACACGGCGCCGACGTCGACCGAACCACCGATTGACTCGACGCCACCGTCGACCGAGCCACCAGCCCCGACGATGACCACCCCGCCGCCGTCGACCGAGCCACCGCCGCCGACCACGCTGCCGACCCCGCCGACCACGCTGCCGACCCCGCCGACCACGCTGCCGACCCCGCCGCCGCCGACCACGCTGCCGACGCTGCCGACCACGCTGCCGACCACGCCTCCGCTTCCGCCGCCGACCACGCTGCCGACCACGCCTCCGCCTCCGCTGCCGACCACGCCTCCGCCGCCGGAACTCGCTCAGATCGTCGTCCAGGTCACCGACATCGTCGGCGAGGCGTCGCTGCACCTCGATGGCTCGAGGATCGCCGGCACCGGTGACAGCTTCACGGTCGGTGCCGAGTCGATCGCCCCGATCAACCTGACCGACAGGTTGCAGAACCGCCCCGGCACGCTGGTGCTCGACTTCTGGAAGTTCCCGTGCTGGAACGCCGAGGTGAACATCGAGTTCTTCGTCGACGGCAGACTGGCCGACAAACGGAGCATGCGTGAGTGCGACGGTGACCTGAACTGGAGCTGGGACGTCGATCCCATCGCCGGCACGGTGACCCGCACGTGACGGAGCCATCCGAGGTCGCAGTGTTCCTGGTGGACGATCAGATCCCGTTCCTCCGAGCTGCAGCGGCGGTGATCGGCGCGACCGACGGCTTCCGGGTCGTCGGTTGCGCCACGTCCGGCGTCTACGCCGCCGAGCAGATCATCGAACGGGGCGGCGAACTCGGCCTCGTGTTGCTCGACGTGCATCTCGGCGATCTCGACGGCCCGGCGGTCCGGGCCCGGATCGCACGGGCGTGGCCCGATCTCGCGGTGGCGTACCTGTCGACGATGGACGAGGCCGATCTTGCCGATGACGCCGCGGAACCTCCGGTCATCGAGTTCTTCTCGAAGACATCGTTCGGCCCGGAGGTGCTTCACGGATTGCTCCCGAAGCTCGGTCGTCGAGGCGTGCGCTGAAGTTTCCTACCATGACTCGATGCGACTGGGTGCCGATGATCCCGTCAGGGCACCCGGCCCGATGACCCGTTCGACCCGGGAACAGTTCCGTGCGGCTGTCGTGTCAGAACAGCGGGCTTCGTGGATCGCCATCGCGTTCCCGCTCGTGCTCTGGGCGTTCGTGGACCAGGAGCCGCTGTTGCTGGCCCTCAGTGTTGTCTTCTTCGGCTTGAGCATGTTGCGTCGCCAAGCGATCCCGGCGATCGACAGCGGTGACATCGAACGAGCGATCGTGCTGTTCACCCTGAGCAAGTGGCTCGTGTCGCTCGTGTTCGTGGTCGTGCTACCGATCACCCTGCCGATCGCCATGGTCAACATCATCATGCCGATCGCGCTGGTGTCGACGCAGCTGCCGGAGCGGCGGTTCCCGGTGATGGTCGCAGCGGCGATGGTGGTGACCCTCCTGGCGGGGATGGCGGGGTTCCTGCAGAACGTCTTCGAACTGGAGCTGAAGGTCGATCCGTGGGTCTGGCAGTGGCTGTGCATCGTGGTCCTCGTGGCGCACATCGTGCCGTTGAGTCTGATCGTGTGGCGGGCGAACCGTCAGCAGACGATCGTCCTGAACGAGGCACTCGACGCCAACGTGCGACTCCGCGAGTCCGACGCCGAGCTCCGGCGGTCGCGCAGCCGCCTGGTGAGTGCGGCCGACGCCGAGCGGAGTCGCATCGAGCGTGATCTCCACGACGGCGCTCAGCAGCGGCTCGTCGCCGTGCTGGTGCAACTGCGCCTCGCTGCTCGTGCGGCGCGCCGGAGCGGCGATGTCGACCCCGATGCCGTCGACGTGCTGGCCGACGACCTCGAAGCCGGGATCGAGGAGGTCCGGCGGCTCGCGCACGGCATCTACCCGCCGCTGCTCAAGATGCGCGGGCTGCCGTCGGCGCTGACCGCTGCCGCCCGTCGCAACGGTCCGCGGACGGTGGTCGTCGACGATGGGATCGGCCGGTTCGATGCTGCGGTCGAGGCCGCGGTGTACTTCTGCTGTTCGGAAGCCGTGCAGAACGCCACCAAGTACGGCGGCGACGACGTCGAGGTGATGATCCGATTGCGCTGCGCAACCGTCGACGACAGCGAGACGCTGATCGCGACGGTGTCGGACACGGGTCCGGGCTTCGACCCGAGGGGAGCTGCCGGCGCCGGCCGCGGCCTCGAGAACATGCGTGACCGAATCGGCGCCGTGGGCGGCGAGGTGGCCATCGAGAGCGTGATCGGAGGTGGCACCACCGTGGAACTGACGGTCCGCATTGCGGATCGCCCCGCCCGCTCGGGCGATGTCACCGCCGGCCAGGTCTCCGCTTCCGACGATGGCACCGCCGAGTTCGACATCGACCGAGGTGCATCGGTTGCCTGGGGTGGCCGATGACGACGCTGCGGGTGGTCGTCGCGGACGACAACGTGTTCATCCGCAACGGCATTGCGGCGATGATCGACGCAATCGACGACATGGAGCTGGTGGCCGAGTGCTCCGACCTCCCCGAACTTCGCAGCGCGGTGGTGGATTACGACCCCGACCTGGTCGTCACCGACATCCAGATGCCGCCGACGCTCACCGATGAGGGGATCGTCGCGGCCATCGAGATCCGAGCGGAACGCGACGGGGTCGGTGTGCTCGTGCTGAGCCAGTACGTCGAGCCCGAATACGTGATTGCGCTGTTCGACGAGGGATCCGACGGGCTCGGATACCTCCTGAAGGAGCGGGTCGCCGATCTCGACGAATTCGAACGGGCGATCAGGTCGGTCGCGTCGGGACAGTCGGCGGTCGATCCGAAGGTCGTCGAGGTGCTCGTGTCGTCGCGGTCGCAGCGACCGTCGGAGATCGATCAGCTGACCCCGCGCGAGTCCGAGGTGCTCGGCCTGATCGCCGAAGGACTCAACAACGCCTCGATCGCGGACCGGCTGGTATTGGGCGACAAGGCGGTCGCCAAGCACATCAACGGGATCTTCTCGAAGCTCGGCCTCACCGAGGAGGACGAGGTCCATCGCAGGGTCAAGGCGGTCCTGCTCTGGCTCGCCATGTGAGACTGCGCCGGTGCCAGAACTCGTCCATCTCCGCGGCGGCTCGTTCGATCTCGTCGTCGACGTCGCGACGCCGACGCCCACCGTCGTGCACTGGGGCCAGGCCCTGGGTGCCGCCCCTGATCTCGATGCACTCGACGCAGTGCTCGGCCGTCGCTCCGTCGCCGGGGCGCTGGGCGCGGTCGCACCGCTCAGCATCGTGCCGCTCCACGGCGAGGGCGTCGTGGGTCGTCCCGGACTCGCCGGCCGGCGGGGTGGCGGCCGTGACTGGGCCCCGCGATTCGTGTCGAGAGCGCACCGACTCGCCGGCGACGTCCTCACCGTCGACTCGATCGACGATGTCGCCGGTCTCGCCCTGACGACGCAGATCTCGGTCGCCGATGTCGTCGGCGTGCGGGTGACGATCACCAACGTCGCCGACCGCCGCTACTCGCTCGACTCGCTGACGGTCAGTCTGCCGCTGCCCGAGGCAGCCGACGAGCTGCTCCGGTTCCAGGGTCGTTGGGCGCGTGAGTTCCAGCCCGAGCGCACGGCGTGGACCCACGGCGCCATCGTCTCCGAGCACCTCCGCGGTCGGACCTCCCACGAGCACCCGCCGCTGCTGTTCGCCGGGCCCGCCGGGTTCCGCGAATGGGCCGGCGACGTGTACGGCGTCCATCTCGCCTGGAGCGGCAACCACACGATGCTCGCCGAACGCCTCGCCGATGGTCGGCGCTACGTGCAGGCGGGCGAGCTGCTGCACCCGGGCGAGGTCGTGCTCGAGCCAGGCGAGTCCTACACGACACCGATGGTGGTCGGGGTGTTCTCGTCCGAGGGGTTGACGCCGGCCACCTGGGGATTCCACCGGGCGGTGCGGTCGAGCCCGGCGCACCCCACCACGCCGAGACCGGTGCTGATGAACACCTGGGAGGCGGTCTACTTCGACCACGACCTCGCCCGCCTTCGTGAGCTGGCCGACGTCGCCGCCGGGGTCGGCACCGAGAGGTTCGTGCTCGACGACGGATGGTTCGGCTCTCGTCGCGACGACACGTCGGGTCTCGGCGACTGGTGGGTGTCGCCGGAGGTGTACCCCGACGGGTTGGCGCCGCTGATCGATCACGTGACGGGCCTCGGAATGGAGTTCGGGATCTGGGTCGAGCCGGAGATGGTCAACCCCGACAGCGAGCTGTACCGGGCCCACCCCGACTGGGCCCTGACGACCGACGGCTACGAGCCGGTGCTCGGCCGCAACCAGCTCGTCCTCGACCTCGCCAACCCCGACGCGTTCGCACACGTCCTCGGCCAGCTCGACGCGTTGCTGCGCGATCACGACATCGCCTACGTGAAGTGGGACATGAACCGCGACCACGTCCAAGGGTCGGGGTCCACCGGTTCCGCGGGTACGCACGCACAGACGCTGGCGGTGTACGCGCTGCTCGACGAGCTGCGCACCCGTCATCCGTCGGTCGAGTTCGAGTCGTGTGCGAGCGGTGGAGGTCGCATCGACCTGGCGATCCTCGAGCGCGCCGAGCGTGTCTGGACCAGCGACTGCAATGACGCCCTCGAACGCCAGGCGATCCAGCGCGGTGCGTCGATGCTGCTCCCGCCCGAGGTGATGGGTGCCCACATCGGGCCGCGGCGTTCCCACACGACTGGTCGACGACACACGCTCGCCTTCCGGGCGGCGACCGCACTGTTCGGCCATCTCGGTGTCGAGTGGAACGTGGTCCGCCTCGATGCCGACGACCGTGCCCAACTGGCCGAGGCGATCGCGCTGCACAAGCGGTTCCGGCCGTTGCTGCACTCCGGCGACGTCGTCCGGTTCGACACCGAGGAGCCGTACCTCGCCCACGGCGTGTACGCCACCGATCGGACCGAGGCGCTCGTGTCGTTCGTCCAGATGACGACGGGGCCGAGTCTCACACCGCCGCCGCTGCGTCTGCCGGGGCTCGATCCCGATCGCCGCTACCGGATCGCACACGTCGCCCTGCCCGGTGAACGGTGGGGGCTCGCCGCGACGCAACCTGCCTGGCTCGCCGACGGTGTCGAGCTGACGGGGCGCCAACTCGCAGCCCATGGGTTGCGCCCTCCCGTGATGCACCCGGAGTCGGCGGTGCTGCTCCACGTCTGCGCGCTCGAGTCATCCCGACCCCGGTGAGTCCCGGCGCGCACGGATCGCGCTGGAGCTCATCGCAGCCGGGCTCTGCGCGACGTCAGAGGTGTTTCAGCGCCTCGCGGCGGGTGAGACCGGAGAGCTCGTGGGTGTCGACGAAGGCGCGGACCGCGTCGGGGTCGGTGCGTGCGTACTCACGCAGCGCCCAGCCGATCGCCTTGCGGATGAAGAACTCGGTGTCGCCCGCCCGTCGCTCGGCGTAGTCGAACAACCGATCGGCGTCGGTGGCGTCCTTCCAGCGCAACTGGTGCAGCATCGCCGAGCGGGCCACCCAGATGTCTTCGTCGTCGATCCATCGGTCCATCTCCGCAGCGAGTGAACGATCGGCGCGGACGAGACCGCCGACACTCCACGCAGCGAGCGCGTCGACCGTGTCCCACCACGAGCGGGTCGTGACGAAGCTGCGGACGGCAGGGAGGTGGCGCGATCCGAGTCGGGCGACGTTGGCGCCCAACGCGTCCTGCGCGACGTACTGGAACTCCCGCTCGGGTTCCTCCCAGCAGGCGCGCGCGAAGTCGATCAGTTCGTCGCCGCTCGCGAGCCTGGCTGCGGCGGTCGTCGCCCTGGTCGCAGCACGTCGTCGCGGCGCCTTCACACCGAAGAACTCGAACCGATGCTTCATGTACGCGGCCATGGCCGGAGCTGCGACCGGGTCGGCGACCGACTCGAGTTCGTCGCGCAGGGTCTCGACCGACAGCATCGCCGGTCGATTCTGGTCGATCGGACGATCGGGTCCCACTCGGGACCGTCCATCCAACGAGGTACCGTGGGATCGTGTGGCAGGTCGCCGGATGACCGAACGCAAGCCGACGGGCGCCAGTTGGGCATCGTGGACGGAGCGGCAGATCGACGAGGGCCGACGGGCCGGGCTCTTCGACGGCCTCGATGGCGAGGGCAGGCCGATCGCCGGGCTCGACGGACCTCACGACGAGGAGTGGTGGGTCAAGGCCAAACTCCGTCGCGAGGAGATCGACTACCTCCCGCCGACGATCGCCATCCGGCGCGAACGCGATGCGGCGGTCGCGGCGGCGCTGAACGCCGCCGACGAGGGTGAGGTCCGCCGGATCATCGAGCAGATCAACGACCGGATCCGGTACGTGAACAGCCACACCGTCACCGGTCCACCGTCCACCGTCTGGGTGGTCGACGTCGACTCGGTCCTCGAACGATGGAGCGCAACGCGACCGGCGCCGTCCGAGTTCGAGGACCCTGCGGGGGTGGAGGCACCGCCGTCGTCGGGCCGGGCCATCCGATGGGCGCGCCGGGTCCGGCGGCGCGGAGGCGGGTGAGTCAGACCGCCGGGGTGGCGACGCCACGAAAGCGCAATGGGCGCTCGTCGAGCTCCTCGGTGAAGTGGGCGGCCCACCCGGCGATCCGGGCCACTGCGAAGATCGGTACGTCGGGCGCGAGCCCGGCCGCCCGCGTGAGTGCTCCGAGCGCGAGGTCGACGTTCGGTTGATGCGGCATCGTCCGTCCGGCTTCGGCGACGACGACATCGAGGAGATCGGCTTCGGCGGGATCGAGGCGTCGGACGTGCTCCCGGAGCAGGGGGTAGCGGGGATCGACACCTCGATACACCTTGTGGCCGAATCCGGGCACCGGCTGCCGCTGGGCGCGGTGCTTGGCGAGGACCGCTGACGGTTCCGCCTCGGCGCAGGCGGTGAGGAACCGACTGACCTCGACAGCGGCGCTTCCGTGCAGCCGGCCCTCGATCGTTGCCAAGCCGGCGGCGAAGGCCGCGTACGGCGACGCTCGGACCGACGCCGCGATCCGGACCGCCAACGTGCTCGTCGCCAACTCGTGGTCGGCGAGGAGTGCGAGTGCGGCGTCCACTGCATCGACGAGTTCGGCCGAGGGACGGTGCCGCCAGGCGCTTGCCAAGCGTGCGGCGAAGGGCCCGGTCCGTCGTGCGGCGCCGAGCACGTCCGGTGCTGCCACGAGCAGGCGTCGGGCGGCATCGGCCGCCCGGTCGTCGGGATCGCATGCCGCAAGCACGTGGGCGGCGGTTGCGATTCGGGCGATCGGCGAGATGGCCAGGTCGGCGATCGGCGACAGTGCGGCGCGCAACGCCGGTTCGGCCGACGGCCACCGTGCGGACGGTGCGTCGCCGTCGCCCGACCAGAGGAACTCGGCGACGTCCTCGAAGCGACGGGTGGCCGCCAACCCGACCGCGTCGACGCCCCGAAACGTCAGACCGTGCTCGTCGATGGTCGTGATGCCCGAGGCGATCTGGACGTCGATCGTCGCCCTCGGGCCGCTCGGTGCCCGTCGGCTCCGCTCGGCGAGCTGCTGCACCTCGTCGCGGGCGAACAGCGACGTGCGCCCGTCCGGGGCGGTGGTTCGGGTCAGGCGACCTCGGCTCACGTAGGCGTAGAGAGTCGCCTTCGAGACACCGAGGATCGCGGCCGCCTCGGTCGATCGGATCAGCGTGCTCACGGCTCCAGCTTCGAGCACGCGGTTGATTGAGTCAACGTTGATTCGATCAACGTTGATCTCACAGGGTGATCGGCGGACACTCGGGGACATGACACAGCTGATCGACGTTCCCGCCGGACTCAACGGTGTGATCGCCGCCGACACCACGATCGGTGCGGTCGACGGCGATCGCGGCTTCTTCCACTACGGACCCCACGATGCCACGGCCCTCGCTCGCACGCGTTCGTTCGAGGAGGTCTGGTTCCTCGTGCGGGAGGGTCGCCTTCCCGACGCCGGCGAAGCCATCGAGTTCCGACGGGCGGTGGCAGCGCTCCGAACGATCCCCGCCTCATTGCTCCCCGTCATCGACGTCGTGGCCCGACAGAACGCCCCCATGCTGGCGAAGCTCCGCTCGGTGCTGTCGGTCGCCGACCTCGGCCTCTCGCCGATGATCGATGTGGCCGACGCCGAGCGGCGAGCCCAGACACTGCGGCTCGCGGCGGTCGTGCCGATGATCGTCGCGGCCCTGCATCGGCGGGGTGCCGGGCTCGATGTGATCGAGCCGGACCCATCCCTGGGGCATGCGGCCGCCTACCTCCAGGCGACGATCGGTGAAGCGCCGACGCCGGTCGCGGCCCGGGCGGTGGAGCAGTACATGATCCTCACGATCGATCACGGCTTCAATGCCTCGACGTTCACGGCACGGGTGGTCGCATCGACCGGCGCCGACGCCGCCGATGCCGTGTGTGCCGCGCTCGGTGCGCTCGCCGGACCGCTCCACGGTGGGGCGCCGAGCCGGGCGCTCGACGCGCTCGACGAGATCGGGTCGGTCGACCGGGCGGCCGCCTGGGTGCGGGGTGAGGTGGCCGCGGGCCGCCGGATCATGGGATTCGGCCATGCCGTCTACCGGGCACCGGATCCGCGTTCCGCGCTGCTGCGCGAGGTGGCCGAACGTCTCGGTGGCGATCTGGTCGAGTTGGCCATCCAGGTCGAGGCGGAGATCCTGGTGACGCTCGCCGAACTCAAGCCGGGACGCCCGTTGCCGAGCAACGTCGAGTTCTACGCCGGCGTCGTGATGGAGAGCGCTGGGCTTCCCCGCCCGATGTTCACCCCCACCTTCGCCGTCAGCCGCACCGTCGGGTGGTGCGCTCACCTCGTCGAACAGGCCGCCGCCGCCAAGCTGATCCGCCCGTCGTCCCGCTACGTCGGTCCACCCGTCACCCCTTGACGTCCCACTACCCCTGAATCCCGCCCCACCACCCGAAAAATGCCTCGATCTGCGCGCCAGGCGCGCAGATCGAGGCAGAGTTCGGATCTGGCGGGTCGGGTGGGGCGGGTAGCGTTGGCGGTCGTGTCCGACCGCATCACCCCCGAGGCCGTCGCGAAGGTGGCGAAGCTCGCGCGGCTGTCGCTGAGCGACGACGAACTCCAGCAGGCGACCCACCAGTTGAGCGACATGCTCGATCACTTCGCCGACATCGATGCGCTCGACCTCGACGGGGTCGAGCCGATGACGCATCCGACTCCGATCGCGAACGTGATGCGCGAGGACGTCGAGCAGGACTGCCTCGACCGTGACGAGGTGCTCGCAGCGGCGCCTGCGGCCGAGGACGGCCGTTTCCGGGTGCCGCCGATCGTCGGGCTGGACGACTGATGGCCGACGTCACCGGAACCCCGGCGTCGTCCACGGCGATCGACATCGCCTGGAACGTCCGCAACAACGTCGAATCGGCCGCGGCCGTCGTCGAGCGTCATCTCGCCGAGATCGATCGCCGGGAGGGCGACATCCACGCGTTCAACCTCGTCCTCGCCGACGAGGCCCGCGCCCGTGCGATCGAGATCGACGACGCGGTCGCGGTCGGGCGTGACCCCGGTCCGCTCGCCGGCGTCCCCATCGCCTTGAAGGACAACATGTGCACGCGGGGGATCCCCACCACGTGCTCGTCGAAGATCCTCGACGGCTGGAAGCCGCCCTACGACGCCACGATCGTCACCAGGCTTCACGACGCCGGAGCGATCCTGATCGGCAAGACGAATCTCGACGAGTTCGCCATGGGGTCGAGCACCGAGAACTCGGCGTTCGGCGCCACCCGCAACCCGCACGACATCACCCGTGTGCCCGGCGGATCGAGCGGTGGTTCGGCTGCCGCCGTCGCGGCGGGTTTCGCTCCCGTCAGCCTCGGCTCCGACACCGGCGGGTCGATCCGTCAGCCCGCTGCCCTCTGCGGCGTCGTCGGGGCGAAGCCGACCTACGGAGCGGTGAGCCGCTACGGCCTGGTGGCCTTCGCGTCGAGCCTCGACCAGATCGGACCGTTCGCCACGACGGTGGCCGACGCATCGCTGCTGCTCGAGTCGATCTCCGGCCACGATCCGATGGACTCGACGTCGATCCGTCAGCCTTCCCTCGAGATCAGCCGTCAACTCGACTTCGGTGTCGCGGGCCTCCGGGTCGGGCGCATCTCCGATCTCCCCGAGGGCGCGAGCCCCGACGTCGTGGCACGGTTGGAAGAGGCGTTCGACGAGCTCCGTGCCGCTGGTGCCGAGATCGTCGACGTCGAGGTGCCGGCGTTCGGGTACGGGCTCACCGCCTACTACCTGATCGCCCCGGCCGAGGCGTCCAGCAACCTCGCCCGATACGACGGTGTCCGCTTCGGCCACCGGGTCGAGGCACCCGACACCAACGCGATGTACATGGCCACCCGAACCGAGGGGTTCGGCGCCGAGGTGAAGCGGCGCATCATGCTGGGCACCTACGCCCTCTCCGCCGGGTACTACGACGCCTACTACGGCCGGGCCCTCAAGGTGCGCCGTCGCATCGCCGCCGACTTCGCCGCCGCATACGAACGCGCCGACGTCCTGCTGACCCCGGCATCTCCCACGGTGGCGTTCCACCTCGGCGACAAGACATCCGATCCGATGTCGATGTATCTGTGCGACACCTACACGATCCCCTCGAACCTCACCGGTGATCCGGGCATGAGCGTGCCGTTCGGCACCGGCGACCACGGGTTGCCCGTCGGCATCCAGGTGCTCGCTCCGGCGCTGCAGGAGGCCACGATGTTCCGGACCGCCGCCGAACTCGAACGGAGGGCACCGCGATGAGCGACGCCGCAACGACCACCGACGCAATGACGACGACCGACGACCGAGGCGGTCTGGAGCTTCGAACGGCTGGGAGATGGTCGTGGGCCTGGAGGTCCATGTCGAACTCGCCACCCGAACCAAGCTGTTCTCCGGTTCACCCAACCGCTTCGGTGACGAACCCAACACCCACATCGACCCGGTCACCCTCGGGCTCCCGGGGGCCCTCCCGGTGCTCAACCGTCAGGCGGTCGAACTCGCGATGCGCCTCGGGCTGGCCCTCAACTGCACCGTGCAGCGCTCGACCTTCGCCCGCAAGAACTACTTCTATCCGGACATGCCCAAGGCGTACCAGATCAGCCAGTACGACGAACCGATCTGCATCGAAGGCTGGCTCGACCTGCCCGACGGCGTCCGGATCGGCATCGAACGGGCGCACCTCGAGGAGGACACCGGCAAGTCGACGCACGTCGGCGGCACCGGTGGTCGCATCCACGGCAGCGACCACTCGCTCATCGACTTCAACCGTGCCGGCGTGCCACTCGTGGAGATCGTCAGCCGCCCCGACATCCGCAGCCCCGAGCAGGCGAAGGCCTACGTGAGCGAACTCCGGGCGATCCTCGTGGCCGTCGGTGCGTCCGACGCCAAGATGGAGGAGGGCTCGATGCGCGTCGACGCCAACGTCAGCGTCCGGCGTCGGGGCGCCGAGTTCGGGACGCGCTGCGAGATCAAGAACGTCAACTCGGTCCGATCCGTCGGCCGCGCGATCGAGTACGAGGCGCAGCGCCAGATCGGCATGTTGGAAGCGGGTGAGCCGATCCGCCAGGAGACCCGCCACTGGGACGAGACCGACGGCCGCACGCACACACTCCGGTCGAAGGAGGACGCCGACGACTACCGCTACTTCCAGGAGCCCGACCTCGTGGTGGTCGACCCCGACCCCGAGTGGATCGAACGTGTCCGGTGGTCGTTGCCCGTGTTGCCGGCAGCGCGACGGATCCGGCTCGCCGATGCGACCGGCCAGGCTCCCGATTCCGAGGCCGTGCTCGTGGTCACCGATCGCGACCAGGACGCCTATGTGTTGGCCGTTGCCGAGGCGGGTGGCGATGCGGCACGAGCCCTGGTCCACGTCAAGGAGGCGTTCGCCGACGAAGGTGAGCGTCCCTCGGTCCCCGCCGCCGATCTGGCCACCCTCACGCGCATGGAGGTCGCCGGCGAACTGACCGCGACCCAGGCGAAGCAGGTCCTCGCCGAGATCGTCGACAATGGCGGCGGCGACGCGACGGCGATCGCAGCGGCGAAGGGATTCGAGGCGATGGACAGCTCCGAACTGGAGTCGATGGTCGATGACGCCATCGCCGCGCAACCCGACGCCTGGGCGAAGTTCTGCGCCGGCGAGGGCAAGGCGATGGGAGCGCTCGTCGGCGCGGTGATGAAGGCGTCGAGAGGCCAGGCCGACGGCAAGGCCGTCACCGCACTCCTCGAACAACGCCGAACGCCTGCCACCTGAGCTGACGGCCACCGCTGACTCGGCGACGTGACGGCGGACGAAAAGTCAACCAAAGCCCCTGTCGGTTCCGACACATCAGCCGCCAGAATTCGTCCCGTGGATCGGGGATTCGATCTCGAAGGACGCGTTGCCGTCGTCACCGGTGGCGGTCGCGGGATCGGTGAAGGCATCGCCCGAGCGCTCTCGGCGGCGGGCGCATCGGTGGTCGTGGCGGCACGTCGTCTCGAGGAGATCGAGTGCGTCGCGGCGTCGATCCGTGCCGGCGGAGGAGTTGCACTCGCGGTGAAGGCCGACGTGACCGACATGTTCGCGCTCGGCACGCTCGCCACCGTTGCGGTCGAGGAGTTCGGACATCTCGACATCTGGGTCAACAACGCCGGTGAGCTCGCCGTCTGCAAGCCGCTCGCCGAACTCTCCCGCCGTGAGTGGGACGAGTGTCTCGCGGTCAACTTCACCGCCGTCTGGGACGGTTCGATGGCCGCAGTCGAGCAGATGCAGTGGGGCAGCATCGTCAACGTCTCGTCGGTCGCATCGTTCATCCCGCTGCCGCTCAGCGGTCACTACGCAGCGTGCAAGGCGGCGGTCAACTCGCTCACGCAAACCATGGCCCACGAGCTCGCGCCCGACATCCGGGTGAACGCGGTGGCGCCCGGTCCGATCCCGACCGATCATCTCTTCAGGAACCTCGACGCAAAGGGCTATGAGCTGAGCCAGCTGACCGACCGGATCCCGCTCGGCCTCGGTGCGCCACAGGACGTCGGTGCGGCCGTGGTCTACCTCGCCTCCGATGCCGCCCGGTGGGTGACCGGGCAGACCCTCACGATCGCCGGCGGTTACACCGGCCCCTGACTCGTCCGTCACGCGGTCACGTTGCGACACTCGTCCGATGGACTTCGAGATCCCCGCCGACATCCAGGACACGCTCGATCAACTCGACGCGTTCATCGATGCCGAGATCAAGCCGCTGGAGGCGCAGGACGACAACATCCGGTTCTTCGATCACCGCCGCGAGTGGGCGCGGACCGACTTCGACAACGACGGCGTCCCTCGGGCCGACTGGGAGGAGCTGCTCCGCGAGATGCGCCGGCGCGCGGACGCTGCCGGCTGGCTCCGCCTGGCGCTGCCCGCGGAGTTCGGCGGGCAGGACGCCAGCAACCTGAAGATGGCGATCATCCGTGAGCACCTGGCCCACAGGGGTCTCGGGTTGCACAACGACCTGCAGAACGAGTCGTCGATCGTCGGGAACTTCCCGACGGTGCTGATGATGCGCGACTTCGGCACCGAGCAGCAGAAGGTCGACTGGATGCCCGGGTTCCTCGACGGCACCCGCCGCCTCGCGTTCGGCCTCACCGAGCCGAACCATGGCAGCGATGCCACGTACATGGAGACCACCGCCGTCCGTGACGGTGACGAGTGGGTGATCAACGGGATGAAGCGGTGGAACTCGGGTCTCCACCACGCCACCCACGACATCATCTTCGCCCGTACGTCCGGTGAGCCCGGGAGCCCCAAGGGGATCAGCGCCTTTCTCGTGCCGACCGACACGCCGGGGTTCCAGGTCGACTTCTTCTGGTGGACGTTCAACATGCCGACCGACCATGCGGAAGTGAGCCTCACCGACGTGCGAGTCGGGGCCGACGCGCTGTTCGGCGAGGTCGACCGGGGGCTCGAACTCGCCCAGCACTTCGTGCACGAGAACAGGATCCGGCAGGCGGCGTCGTCGCTCGGGGCGGCGCAGTACTGCATCGACGAGGCGGTGGCCTACGCCAACGGCCGCACCACCTGGGGCAAGCGGCTCTCGGTCAACCAGGGGATCCAGTTCCCGCTGGTCGAACTGCACACCGAGGCGGCGATGCTGCGCCAGCTCGTCCGCTACACCGCCACGATGCTCGACGCGAAGCACCACATGGAGGTCACGCACCTCGTGGCGATGTGCAACTACCGCGCCAACCGCCTGGCCTGTGACGCAGCGGACCGGGCGATGCAGACCTGCGGTGGCGTCGGATACTCCCGTCACATGCCGTTCGAGCACATCTACCGCCACCACCGGCGCTACCGCATCACCGAGGGCTCCGAGGAGATCCAGATGCGCAAGGTCGGCCAGCACCTCTTCGGCTTCGGACGCACGTGAGTGGTGCTCGTGGTGTCCGACACCACGAGCACCACTGCAGCCTTCGCGGGGGACGCCGGTGGGGTTGGTGTCCTCGTGTGCGGCGAGGTCGTCGTCGAGCTGTTTGAGCAGGGACGGCGCGGCGAGGCCGATCACGTCACCCTCGGTCGGCAGCGGATCGTTGCGGCAGAGGAACGCCATGCGTCCGTCGGCCACGCGCACCATCGGGATGAACAGCTCGTCGTCGACGGCCGAGACGATCAGCTCACCGCTGCGTGCGCCGCGCACCTTCCAACCCTGGCGGGAGCGGTCGTCGACGGTCGAGTAGCTGATGCCGTCGATGCCGATCAGTCGCCCGAGGTGCTCCTCGGGCACCGAGGAGTCGCCCGGTCTCCGTTTCGAGGGCACCAACTGGAACACCTCCCGACGTCCGAAGACCCGGGCGAACCGCGCAGTGGCGAGCGAGTTGACCTCGTCGTTCGACGTGAATGCGAGCAGTCGACCGATGCCGCGCAGGTCGAGGTCGTGGCTCGCTTCCTCGGCGAGCACGCTCATCCGGCGCGCCGGTCAAACCGACCGCGATCGCCCGCGTGACGTTGTACGGGTCGGTGTCGACCAGCATCGCCTTGATGTCACGGTCCTGCAGTTCCTTCCCGAGCCCGCGCCCGACCGCGTGGGCTCCGGCGATCAGCACACCGTTGGCCTGGGCCTCGGCGAGCCCGAGCCACCGTGCCGCCGGGCCCGCCATGAACCCGTACACCACGATCGTGCCGATGATCACGAGGAACACGATCGGCACGATCTTCGTGGCGTCGAGGACGTTCTCCTCCTCGAGCCGGATCGCGAAGATCGCCGAGACCGCGGCCGCCACGATGCCCCGGGGCGCCATCGTCATGAGGAACACCCGCTCGCGCCAGGTGAGCGATGTCCTCACGGACGACACCATCACCGACAGCGGCCGAGCGATCAGGACGAGCACGGCGAGGAACGCGATCGACGGGAGCAGCACGTCCTGCAGGGCGTCGGCCTCGATCCGCGCGGCCAACAGGATGAACAGCACCGAGATCAACAGCGTCCGCAGACTCTCGTTGAACTCGAGGACCTGACGGATCGTCGAACTCTCACGTCTGGCGAGGTACATCCCGAGCACGGTGACCGCGAGCAGGCCCGCCTCTTCCTGTACCTCGTTGGCGGCGACGAACGACGCCACGACGAACGCGAAGGTGACGGGGATCGCGAGTTGGTCGGGGATGAGGAACCGTCGCAGCGCGGTGTCGAGCACGAAGGCCGCCGCAAGGCCGAAGCCGGCACCCGCGATGATCGTGAGTGCGAGCACGCCGATCAGTTTCGACACCGCTTCGTCGGGCGCGTCCGTGACGACGATCTCGAAGGCCAGCAGGGCGCCGGTCGCACCGATCGGGTCGATCAGGACGCCCTCCGCCCGCAGGATCGGCCCGGTCGTCCCCGTCGGACGCACGAACCGGAGCAGTGGTCCGATCACCGTCGGGCCGGTGACCACGAGCACGGCACCGAGGACGAGCGAGGCACCGTTCGAGATCCCGAAGATCTCCCGGGCGCTGAACCAGGCGACGAGGAACGTGGCGATCGCACCGACGCTGATCAGTCGGCGAACCACGATCCCGGTCGAGCGCAACTCGCGCGGCGGGAGGTCGAGCCCGCCCTCGAAGAGGATCACGGCGACCGCCAGCGACACCAGCGGGAACAACGTGCCGCCCAGCAACTCGTCGGGATCGACGACCCCGGTCACGGGACCCAGGACGAGCCCGGCGACCAGCAGGGCGATGATCGACGGGATCTGGGTCCGCCACGCCAACCATTGGGCGAGCATGCCCGCGCCGAGGATCAGCGCCAGCGTCGGCCCGATCGCTGACTCTCCCGCGGCCAGCAGGGTGGCGATCACGGTCGGCCGGGTGGGAGGTCGGCGGTGGCCATCCGGGGCGATGGTAGTGCGCCCGGCCGAGCGTGCCAGTGGTGGGACCGGTACGGTCGTCGACCATGGGCGCCCGAATCGAACGGATCACCTTTCCCGGCAGTAGTGGTGCAGCGTTGGCGGCCAGGCTCGACCTGCCGGCGGGACCCCCACGGGCTTTCGCGCTCTTTGCGCACTGCTTCACCTGTGGCAAGGACATCCATGCGGCGTCACGAATCGCGAATGCGCTCACCGACGTCGGATTCGGGGTGCTCCGCTTCGACTTCACCGGCCTGGGCATGAGCGAGGGTGAGTTCGCCAACACGAACTTCACGTCGAACACGGAGGATCTCATCGCCGCCGCCGACTGGCTGCGGTCGGCCCACCGCTCGCCGCAGGTGTTGATCGGTCACTCCCTCGGAGGGGCGGCAGTTCTCGCCGTCGCCGGTTCGATCCCAGAGGTCCGTGCCGTCGCGACGATCGGTGCGCCGGCCAGCCCCGAACACGTCACCGGCGTCTTCTCGTCGTCGATCGACGAGATCGAGTCCACCGGTGTTGCTGATGTCCAATTGGCAGGTCGTCCCTTCACCATCCGCAAGCAGTTCCTCGACGATCTGCGCAACCACGTCGTCACCGACCGGGTCGCGACGATGAAGCGAGCGCTGCTGGTGCTCCACTCGCCGGTCGACAACACCGTCGGCATCGACAATGCCGCAGAGATCTTCCTCGCCGCCCGTCATCCGAAGAACTTCGTCTCGCTCGACGGTGCCGATCACCTCCTGTCGGAGTATCCCGACGCCGCCTTTGCCGCGTCGATGATCGGCGCGTTCGCGAGCCGCTACATCGTCGACGAGAGCGGTGCCCGCGACGTTCCTCGTGCGACCGCGCCGGTCGTGGTCGCCGAGACGAGCCAAGGGGCGTTCCTCAACCACGTCGTGGTCGGTCGCCACCGCCTGCTCGCCGACGAGCCCGAGTCGGTCGGTGGGTACGACGCCGGCCCGTCGCCGTACGACTTCCTGGGAATCGCGCTGGGCGCCTGCACGTCGATGACGTTGCGGATGTACGCCGACCGCAAGAAGTTGCCGCTCGACCAGGTGAGCGTCGAGGTCACCCATGGCAAGGTCCACGCCGACGACTGTGTCGAGTGCGCCGACAACGAACGGCTCGCAGGTCGGTCGGGGATGATCGATCGATTCGAGCGGGTGTTGCACATCGCCGGCGACGAACTCACCGAGGCCGACCTCGCCAAGTTGCTCGCCATCGCTGACAAGTGCCCGGTCCATCGCACGCTCGAGTCGGCCAGCTCGATCGTGACGCGCCTCGCCGACCACGAGCACGGGTGACCGAGGCGATGAACAGTTCGATGTCCGATGCCGTCGCCTCGTTGGACACGTTGGTGGACGAACTCCGACGGGCGTGGCGCCACACCGACGCGCTGTGGCTCGATCTCGACGACGAACAGCTGCGGTGGCGACCGAACGAGCACTCGAGCGCGATCGGCTGGCACCTCGGTCATCAGGCCGCCGTCGCCCACTTCATGGTCCGCAACCTGCTCGCCGCCGAGCCGAGCCCCGATCCGGAACTCGACTCGTTGATGGACAGCGCCACGCCGGAGCCGGCACGGGGTGATCTTCCCGACCGGGAGCGGTTGGGCCGGTACCGCGCGGCGGTCGCCGATCGCGTGATCGCTCGCATCGAGGCGATCCGCCTCGGCGAGGTGGGGGCGCCGGCGCAGTTATCGGTGGTCGCGGCGGGTCTCGTCCGTGCGGTGGTCAACCACGAGTACCAGCACGACCAGTGGATCGCCGAGGTCCGTTCTCGTGACCTCGGGGCGACGGCAGCTCCCGCACCGACGTCGCCCCGCCTCACCACGATCGACGGCTACACCGTGTTGCGATGAGCGTCGGGCCACCGGTGGCCCGACGCTCATCAGGAAACGGTGGTCGAGTCGATCAGCTGATCGGGTGGCTGCACGGTGGCCAGCGAGCCGTCGCGATGTCGCACGATGGCCGCATTGAGTTCGGCGCTCATGATCGAGGCGATCGCGAGCAGGCTCAGCCAGGTGATCAGCCCGAGCACGAGCGCGAACTGGCCGTAAGTGTCGCTGGAGTTCTCGATGATCCGACGGGTGATGTCGGTGCCGAAGTACTGCAACAGGGTGTACAGCACTCCGGCGGTGACCGCCCCCGGCCACACGTCGCGCCAGGTCGGCGAGGCGGCCGTGAGGAAGCGGTACATCAGACCCAACACCCCGATGTTGACCGCGACGTTCGCGAGGGTCAGCACGACGCGCCCCGCGTTCGGGAGGCCAGCGGCGTTCACCAGGGTGGCCAACGCGATGCTCGCGATCTGGGCGCCCCCGATGATCAGGATGCCCAGGAGGGCCTTGGCACGCTGGGCCGGCAGTGAGGCCCGGTGGTCGACCTCGACCTCCCAGACGTCGTCGAGCGCGGCCTGCAGCGCCGCGAAGGCTTTCGTGGCGCCCCAGAGGGCACCTGCGAGACCGATCACGAGCGCCCAGACGCTGCCGTTCAACGAGGTCGGGTCGTTCTGCAGCTGCTGGCCGAGGACGGGGATGTCGGCGAGCGCGCCGTCGATGATGCGTTGTTGCAGTTCCTCGTTGTCCTGCAGCACGAAGCCGAGGATCGTCGTGGCGGCGAGGAGCAGCGGGAAGATCGACACGAAGCCGAAGAACGCGAGTACCGAGGCGTTGCGACCCGAGAGGTGTCGACGCCACCCGTCGAGCGTGTCGACACCGATCTCGATCGACGGGTGCTTCGACCGGAGGTCCATCAACGTGTCACTGGTCGTCCACGGCATGGTCTACATCCTCCCCGATCCTGCGAGATTCCAATCGATCGGTTCCCGGCCCGCTGCCAGCAGCGCGGCATTCGCCCGACTGAACGGCTTGCTCCCGAGGAATCCGTTGTGGGCCGACAGTGGAGACGGATGGGCCGACTCGATGATCGTGTGTCGGCTCGTGTCGATCAGCTCCCGCTTGCGCCGCGCCGAGTTGCCCCACAGGATGAACACGACCTGGTCGGTCTTGGCGTTGACCACGCGGATCACCTGGTCGGTGAAGGTCTCCCAACCACGCTTCTGGTGCGAGCCCGCCTCGCCGGCGCGAACGGTCAGGGTCGCGTTGAGCAGCAACACGCCCGACTGCGCCCACCGCTCGAGGTTGCCGTGGTCGGGGATCGGCAACCCGAGGTCGTCGTGGAGTTCGGCGTGGATGTTCCGCAGCGAGGGCGGCACCCGCACGCCGGGGCGAACCGAGAAGCACAGCCCGTGGGCCTGTCCGGGCCCGTGGTACGGGTCCTGGCCGAGGATCATCACCCGGGTGTCGGCGCACGACGGTGAGGTGGAGCGCGGCGTAGACGTCGGCGGGTGGGGGATACACGACGTGGGCGGCGCGTTCGGCCTCGACGAACGCCTGCAGGTCGTTCCAGTAGGGCTGTTCGAACTGATCTCGCAGGAGCGGGTTCCAGTCGGTCTTCGGCATCGACACCAGTGCCTAGCATGGTGCTCGTGTTCGATCACCTCGAACGAGCCCGTCTCGCCACCCTCCCGACGCCGTTGGAGGCCGGTCCGCGACTGCGCGGCAACGCCGGTGGCGGCCCACAGCTGTGGGTGAAACGCGACGATCTCACCGGACTCGGCGGAGGTGGCAACAAGGCCCGCAAGCTCGAGTTCCTCTGCGGTGACGCACTCGCGTCCGGGGCGCGGGCGCTCGTGACGGTCGGCGCAGCGCAGTCCAACCACTGTCGAATGACGGCGGCCGCCGGCGCGCGCCTGGGCCTCGAGGTGCACCTGGTGCTGTCGGGCGACCGGCCCGACGAGGTCACCGGCAACCAGTTGCTGTCGATGCTGTTCGGCGCCCAACTGCACTTCACCGGTACCGAGGAGAGCCACTGGGGTGAACTCGAGATGGCCCGAGAGGCGCTGACGGAGCAGCTGGCCGACGACGGTCTGCGTCCGTATGCGATCCCGATCGGCGGAAGCACTGCGGTCGGGGCGCTCGGCTACGCGGCAGGGTTCATCGAGCTGCTCGACCAGCTCGACGAGGCCGGGCTCACGCCGAGCCACATCGTGTTCACGTCGTCGAGTGGCGGCACGCACGCAGGACTGCTCGCGGGTCGAGCGGCCGCTGCACACGGTGGACGGCGAGTTCCCGACGTCGTCGCCATCGGGGTGGCCAAGGGGGTCAACCTCGGCCTGCCCGACGTCGCAGAACTCGCCAACCACACCTTGACGCTGATGGGGTCCACCGCGATCGTCGCTCACGAGGACGTCGAGGTCGACACCCGCTGGATCGGACCCGACTACGCCGTGCCGACCGACGCCGGTGACGACGCCATCCGATGGGCGGCGACCCACGGCGGGTGGCTGCTCGACCGGACGTACTCTGGCAAGGGATGCTCCGGCCTGCTCGGCCTCGCCGCCGAGGGCCGGTTCGGTGACGACGTGGTGTTCGTCCACACCGGTGGCTGGCCTGCGCTCTTCGCCCCCGGCGGCCGCCCCTCGCTGCCCGGATAGCGTGGCGCACCATGAGTGACCAGATCCTCGACGTCGACCTGCTGGCGTTCGAACGCACCACCGGCCCGCAGCGACGAGCGGTCGTCGACGGGGTCCGTCGCAGCCTGGCGACCGGGTTCGTGTACACGAGCCACGATCTGTCCGACGACCTGCTCGACACCACCTACGGCATGCTCCGGGAGTTCTTCGAGTTGCCGGCCGACGTGAAGCAGCAATACGTCGCGGCCGGCGCCAACGGCCAGACCGGCTACACCGGCCTGCTCGTCGAAACCGCCGCATCGAGCGACAAGCCGGACTGGAAGGAGATGCTGAACTGGTCGGCTCCGATCGCCTCCGGGCATCCCCTCAAGCGCAAGTTCTCCACCGCCTACCCCGACCAGCTCGTTCCCGAGGCAGCCGTGCCGGGCATCACCGACGTGCTCTACCGGTTCCACGCCTCGATCGCCGACCTCCAGCGCCGATTCCTCCGGATCATCGCCGAGGGGATCGGATGTCACGAGACGTTCTTCGACGACATGGTCAAGGACGGCCCCACGCTCACGCGGGCGATCCGATATCCGGCGATGACCGAGCTGGGCGCCGAGGGACACGTGTGGGCCGCGGAGCACGGCGACATCAACCTGATCACGGCGTTGCCGCGGGCGACCGCACCCGGCCTCCAGGTGAAGGTCGACGACGGCTGGGTCGACGCCACCCCGCCCGACGACTCGGTGATCATCAACACCGGCATCATGTTGGAGCGCCTGACCAACGGGGTCATCCCGATCGGCTGGCATCGCGTGGTCGCCGCCCCGGGCTACGAGGGCGAGCGCTACAGCGTGGTGCAGTTCTGCCACCCGCGCCCGTGGACCGTGCTCGCTCCCGTGCCGTCGTGCTGCACCGAGGACGATCCGCAACGTTTCGCGGCGATCAGCGCCGAGGACGCGCTCGACGAGGTGCTGTACGAGATCAACCTGGTCGAGACCGCCCGTCGCGTCGAGTGAGCTGCTGACCCGCAGGGTCAGGGCCGCAGTACCGGGACGGTCAGACGGTCGTCCTCGCGCTCGGCCAGATCGATCCAGATCGTCGTCGGGAGGTCGATCGGGGTCAGCCAGGTGGGTGGCACCGTGGAGACGCCCCCGGCGCCGGGCCCGCGTGGGTCCGCAGGCGCGTACCCGCAGCTCTCGCTCGGGTAGATCATCGCCGCCCAGCCTGATGCCGTGACCTGTCCGGACGACGTGATCACCCATTCGGAGTCGATCTTGCGGTCGTTGTCGGTGGTCTCGATCGTGACCGGTTCGTGCGTCTCGCCGCTCGGCACGCTCGCCCACGGGCCGGTTCCGACCGAACAGACCTGCCGGAACAGCGCATCGATGACCGGTCCGTACGCGTCGACCGGCGTCGTGTCGAGGTCGTCGATCGTCAGCCGGATGTGCGGTGCAACTGCGTCGGTCGGGATGTCGACCGTGGCGTCGGTGGGCACGTCGGATCGGATCCCGAGCGGCAACGGGCTCGAGTTGCCCATGAACCCGAGCACCTGGCCGGCGCGAACGCTCGTGCCGACCCGTGCCAGCGGTGTCAGGCGCAGGTGCGGCGGTGCGGCACCGTCGTCGGTGCCGGGGCTGTCGTCGTTGAATCCGGCGAGACGGTAGCTCCTGCCCGTCGGGTCGGTGACGGTGACCGAGATCGTGTCGCCCAGTTCGTCGTGCACCTCGGTGACCACGCCGTCGACCACCGAGAGCACGGGCTGCAGCTTGACCCCGAAGACGATGCCCGGCGCTTCCTCGGCGCAGAGCCCGGCCGCTTCGATCTCGTCGGGCGTTGCGCCCGCACCCACGCCGGCGTTCTGGGCGACATCCTGGGCATCACCGCAGTCGGGCGCGGCGAGACGCGTCGGGCCGAGCACCGGGAAGGCGATCGTCGCCTTGCGCTCGATCGCCGGCGCATCGGGATCGGCGGTCTGCGCGGCGGGCAGTTGGGGCGGCACGCCCAGGCGCGCGACCGCCTGGTCGAGCGTCAGTTGCTTCGGGACGGGTTGGCCCGACAGGAATGCCCACACCCCGAGCCAACGCTGCTGGTACTCGCGGATCGTGAGCACGTTTCCCGCCGAGGGAACCGGCACGACGTCCATCAGCGCCGGCTCGCGTGCGGCGCGCGGGTAGTACCACATCACCGGGATCATCGACACGTCGTTGTTCCACTGGGCGAGGAACCGGTTGACGTCGGCGGCGGCCCGCTCGTCCTGCACCTGCGGTGGGGCGAGGTAGGCGTGGGCGTACCCGCCGTAGCCGTTCCACGTGGAGGCGATGAACTGGTACGCGCCCGACGCGTTGCCGCGGTTGGGCGGTGCGTTGTAGTTCCCTCGCGATTCGACGTAGCGGATCGTGGCGAGGATGTTGGCGATCTGGCTCGGATACACCTTGATGTTCTGCGCCGCGGGAGCAGCGGTCGTCGTCGGCGCCGGGGCGATCGTGGTCGCCGTTGCCGATGGAGCCGTCGTCGTCGGTGTCCCCGGTGTGGTGGCCGACGTGGTGGCCGACGTTGTGGTCGGTGTGGTGGCCGACGGAGTGGACGGTGTCGGCGCGGTCGTCGCCGGGATCGTGGTGGGCGTGGTCGGCGGAGCCGTGGTGGGCGTGGTGGGGGGAGGTGTCGTACTGGTCGGAGTCGTCGTCGGTGGTGCCGAGGTCGTCACGTCGGATGGATCGGCTGCCGACGTGTCGGCCGATCTCTCGACCGCGGAGCCGGGGCTTGCCGCTGCGATCGTCAGCGCAACCGCCAATGCCGCAGCCGACGCGGTCATCGCCGCAAGGCGCGCCGGCGACGGGCGGTCGGGGCGGCGGGTACGGGTGGGTGGCATGGTGCTTCGGATTCGCTTGCGATCGGCATCGACGAGTGGCGACAGATGGGTATCGGCACGCGATGGCGCAAGGTTCACTGAATTCTCACAGTTCCTGTGCACGTTGTCCGTGCTCGCCGGGCCCGGACGTCGGCTCCGGATACCTTGTGCCTGCGATGGCCAGCGATCCCACACGACCGAGCGACGCGCCCGACGACGCGATGGATGTCATCTTGGCGGTCGACATCGGCGCCGCCGGGTTCCAGGCCGGTCTGGTGACGACTCGCGGCGTGCTGATCGATCGACGACGGGCCGACATCGAACCCGACGTCGGTCCGGAGTCGCAGTACACGGCGCTGGCGGGGGCGGTGCTCGACCTCGCCGGGCAGATCCCCGAGCGTCACCGTGCGAGGGTCGTCGGGTTGGGCGTCAGCAGCGGCGGCCTCGTGACCCGTGGGCTCGAACTCGTGACCCCGCTCAGCATCCCGTCGTGGCGCGACTTCCCACTTCGCAGCCGACTCGAGGAACTCACGGGCCTGGCGGTCTACGGCGATCTCGACGCGAAGGCACTCGCCCTCGCCGAAGGGTGGCTCGGCGCCGCGCAGGGGCATCCGAACTTCCTGACAATCACGGTGTCGGCCAGTGTGTCGGGTGCGATCGTCATCGACGGCGATCTGCTCGATGGTGAATCGGGGAACGCCGGCCAGATCGGCCACGTCGTGGTCGAACCTGGCGGTCGTCGCTGTCACTGCGGTACGCAGGGCTGTCTCGATGCAGAGACCTCCGGGGAGGCGATCGACGCGATCACCGGGCGACCCGCCACCGAACCGTCCTTTCAGATCATGCAACGCACCGGGCGGCTCGTGGGCCGCGCCGCCGCCTCGATGTGCAACGCGTTCGACCTGGCACTGGTGGTGGTCGGTGGCAGCGTCGCACTCGGCTTCGGGTCGACGTTCTTCCACGCTGCCCAAGTGGCGCTCGACGAGCACGCACGCCTGACCTACAGCCGGGGTGCGCGCATCACCCCGTCGCGCCTCGGCGAGCAGGGTCCGCTGATCGGTGCGGGAGCGGTCGGCTGGCGAGGAGTGCGTCGCGCCGCTCGCCAACGTCGAATGGTGGGCGATCAGCCGCCCACCGCTCGATAGACCCGTTCGAGCGGTCCGATCCCGTACCGCCGCTGCCAGGCGACCGCAGCGACGATCCCGACGACCCAGAAGGCGAGCGCGAAGGTGACCGCGACGTCGAGGCCCGACGGATCGATCCAGCCGATCCAGTCGACGAGCAGCTTGAACACCAGCACATGGGCGATGTACAGCGTGAGGGTCATCTGGCCCGCTCGGCGCAACGGGTCGGTCGCGACCGGGAACCGGTTGGCCAGCCAGTCGACAACGCCGTAGGCGACGAGCGCCGTGCCGAGCGCGCTCGCGGAGTAGAGCACCCCCCGGTCGTGCGGCCACGTCGAGAACAGCACCATCTGAAACGACGTCGTGGCCTCGGAGGACGCCACTGCCGCCACGAGGAACAGCGCCAGACCGGATCCGATCGCAGCGGGTCGCCACCAGGTGCTGCGCAGGGCGCGCCCCAGCAGCATCCCCGCACAGAAGAACGCGAGCCACGGCAGCAGGGGATGGGTGCCGTTGACGGCGACGCCGAAGAGATGGTCGGCGGGCGACCCGGCGGCGGGATCGGTGAGCCACCGTGTGCTGGCCCCTGCCTGGGTTCGTTCGTAGCGCCACATCCGGATCCCCCACCCGACACCGGCCGCGAGGGTGCCGACGACGACCAGCCAGCGGGCGCGCAACGTGAACAGCGCTGCAGCCAGCACGAACATCGCCCCGTAGTAGGGCAGGATCGTGCCACTCCAGATCTCGTCGAGTGCGAGCCCGACCGCGTACAGCAGCAGCCCGCGTCGAACGAGGCGCCGGCGAAGTGCGCCGACCCGGTCGGTGCCGATGCTGCTCGACGTCATCAGCGTCACCCCGACGCCGGCGACCAACACGAACGTGGCGGCGAATCGGGTCGACAGCGGTCCTGTCCACGGGTCGAACAGCTCGGCTGCCCAGCCGGTCCCGGCCACCCCGATTCCTCCGCCGGCCTGAAGGAGGAGATAGCCGTGGTAGTTCATCACCACGACGCCGATCAGCGCCACGGCTCGGACGACGTCGGGCCCGGCAAGGCGTGATGCCGTCGTTCGTCCGGGCAGCGTGACCGTGTCGGTGTTCACTGCCAGACGTACTCGTCGACGAGTGTGGTGGTGAGCGGTCGCTGGAGGTCGACGAGCGACCCGATCGCAGGGACCGTCTCGCCGAGCGGAACGAAGGCCATCGAGGTGTGCATGTGCGGCGGCTCGTGCAACGCGAGCCGCCGACGTTCGAAGTGGAAGGGACTCCGACCGTCAGCGATGGTTGCGACGCCGTTCGCCGATCCTGCACCGATCATCACGAGGTGGCCGTCCCCAGGTACCGGCGTCTGTCGGTACCCGGCGAGTGACCCTGCGGCGACCGGGCGGACGTCGATGACGTCGGCCTGCATCCGGAAGAAGGACTTGTCGCCGTGCCAGAGCGCGGTGCCGAGGCGCAGCCGATAGTCGTGGGTGGCGGGCAGCGATGCCGCCGACTGCGGGTCGAGATGGCTCAGCCACACGGTGGAGCCCGGTTCGATCGCGTCGAGCAGCGTGAGGACTTCGTGGCGATGGTCCTCGATCGTGCCCGCCAGCGGTGGATGGATGCTGACGCCCACCACGTCGAGGCCGCGGCGTCGCGACGACTCGACGAGGTCGGGGCCCCGTCCGTAGCGCTGCATCGACGACGCGAGCTTCACGAGCACACGGCCGTTCCATCCGGCGAGGGCATCGACGTGGGTGTCGTTGCCGACGGTGAGGATCGGTGTCGTCGACGACGGCGGTGCGAGCGTCGGCGTCAGCACCACCGGGTTGAGGCCGTCGGGGAGATCTTCCAACTCGTGCACCGTCCCGACGGCGACCGTGTCGGCGAACTCGGACGCGAGCCGCGCGAGCGCAACCCGTCCGAAGCCGTATCCATTGCCCTTCACCACCGGAACCAGCCCGTCGACCTCGTTGACGATCCGGGCCACGTGACTGCGCCACAGCGCGGTGCGGATCGTCAGACGGATCGTCATCCCCACGACGGTAGCCCTCGGATCCCGTACCTCGCCGCAGTAATCCCGACTGTTCTGATCGGAATTGTCACCGATAGGGTGACGAGGTGCGCGAGCTCCTCCGATTTCCCGACCCGGTGAACGAGACGTCGGCCCGTCTCGTGGCGGCATTCGTCGTCGCCGAGGCCATCGTGTTCCTCGTGACGCGAGAGGTGTGGATGCTGGTGCCGCTCACGTACGGCTTCCTCGCCCGGGTGGCCACGGGGCCCACGCTGTCGCCGGTGGGCCAGTTCGTCACCCGCATCGCCACCCCCCACGCCGAGCGGTGGATCCGGAGCAGGAACCCGGACTTCCGATCCCGCGAGGTGCCGGGACGGCCGAAGCGCTTCGCACAGGCGGTCGGACTCTCGTTCACCGCATCGGCGTCGCTCGCGTGGTTGCTCGACGCCCACACCGCCGCGTTCGTGCTGATCGGGCTGCTCGCCGTTGCGGCAACCCTGGAAGCGGCGTTCGCGATCTGTCTCGGGTGCATCGCCTACAGCGCGATCTGGGGGTGCGCCGACTGCGACGACATCAGCGAACGCCTCCGCCAGGCGTTGATCGAAGCTCGCCGGGAAACGGCTGCTCAGGAGACGTGGGCCGCGGCGCCGACCGCGATGCTGCAGGCCGAAGCGGTCACGTCGGGCGAGGCTTCCCCGGCCATGCGCTGAGACGCGGCACGACCGGTGCCAACGTCCGATGGCGCCACATGCCGCGCCACACGCCCCAGCCGTACGCGACGTCGGTGGGCGTCGCACGGACGTCCGCCACCACCGACACCGCAGCGATCCAGCGCATCCGGCGCGACACGACCGCTCCGACCACCACCACCGGCCACCACGCTCGACGCACCGCCGTGGCGAGTTGTCGTCCGGCGAACAGGTGTCCGCGCAGGGCGAGGCCGACGGCCGCTCGTGGCGGTACGTCGGGCAGCCGACGCACCAACGCGAGCGAACTGCCGAGCGCCGTGGCGGCGGCGACGAGCGGATGGCCGGTGACCGCCGCCGACCAGACGAACGCGGTCCAGCCGTTGAACTGGATCGGTGAGAGCGACGACGGGTGGCGCAACGCCAGGGGAGCCGCCGACGACCCGTACCCCGCGTGCTGGCGCAGACGGGCCACGATCTGCGACCGGGGCTCGTGCCACACCCGGCTCGCCGGCTCGTACCTGCACCGCCACCCGGCGTCGTCGAGCCTCCACACGAGGTCGACGTCCTCACCGAAACGCAGTGTCGGGTCGAATCCGCCCACCGCATCGAAGGCCGCGGTCCGCACCACCATCGCCGCCCCGGGCACGTAGCTGACCCTCGTCCCCGCGCGGATCCGCGCCGGTTCGTCGCCCAGATCGAGTGGCGATCCCGGTTCGCCGTCGACTCTCGGTGCCACGAGTGCCACGTCCGGATCGTCGAAGTGGCCCAACAAGCGTTCGAGCCAACCGGGTGGCGCGATCACGTCGGCGTCGACGAACGCGACGAGCGGGGTGTCGACGACGGGCCGGGCGGCGTTCCTCGCCGCCGCCGGCCCCTGGTTGACGTCGAGGCGAACCGTCGCGCCGTCGAGCGGCGGCCGGCTCCCGTCGTCGACCGTGATGCGGCCGTCGTCGATCGCCGCCGTCGACTCGTCGACGCGCAGCTGCGGCGTCACGACCACGACGTCGCTGATCCCGAACCTCCTCGACGTGGCGCGGGACACCACCGGATGGATCGCGCCGGCGTCGAGAAGTCGGTCGATCAAGAGCGACGGTGTGACCTCGTCGCCGTGTTCGATCCGTTCCGCGACGGTCGCACCGGCAGGGCCGAGGCGGAACAACCGCAGCGGTGAACCGGCGATCACGACGCGCCCGAATCGTCTCCACGAACCATCCCGGCGGTACTGCACGGAGCTCACCCGGGGGGCGTCGCATCGATCGGACGCCACCGTTCGATCCGATGCACCAGGTCCTCGACGAACGCGGTGATGAACTGTTCGCCCTCGCGGCCCGATGCGCCGTCGGGATCGCCGAGCACGCCGGTGGGACTGATCGCGCGGACACCTCGAGTACGCAGGTCGTCGATCGACGCGTCCGGCCCGGCGACCGCCAGTTCGAGACGCACCAGCCCCGGATCGATCGCAAGCATCAGCGACGTCTCGATGCGTCCGGCGTGGAGGTCGGCCGGCCCACCGTCACGGCGCCGGGGCCACCTCGGCCACCAGGCGAGCGCGTGGCGGCCCTCGGCGGTCAGCAGGTCGACCGCGGTGCTGATCGCGTCGTGGTTGCCGCCGTGACCGTTGACGAGGACGACGCCCGCCGCCCAATCGGCGCTGCGCACCAACTCGACCACCATCGCCGTCGTCGTGGCAGTGCCGATCGACAGCGTGCCGGGGAACTCGGCGTGTTCGCCCGAGGCGCTGACGGCGATCGTCGGACCGACGACGAGGCCGTCGGTGTGGTGGACGGCACGGCCGGCGATCTCCTCGGCGATCAGCGTGTCGGTGCGGATCGGGAGGTGTGGGCCGTGCTGTTCGGTGGAGCCGACCGGGATCAGGACAATCGGTGCCTGCGTGCCGTCGTCGGACGGTCGCCGGGCACGGTCGATCTCGACCCAGGTGGCGTCACCGAGGCGCATCGCAACTCACCGACTCGTCACCGCGACGAACCGTCGAGGTAGCCCCACTCGCCCAACTGGTCGAGCAGGCGGCGGGCCGCGGCGGCAGGTTCGAGGGTGACCGTCTCGGCATGCGCATCACCGCCGCCGACGTTGAGGATGTCGCGCACCCTCGACAGCGAGTCGCCGCTCGGCGCCGGCAGCGTTCGCGGTCGCGGCCGGTAGGGGTGGATCTCGGTGTCGGGAAGGCGGCCGTGGGGACCGGGAACCGAGGGCACCGTCATCGAGCGGGTCGCCAGCGACGCCGCCAGCGGCGCGCGTCGGAGATTCGCCACCGACCCCTCGACGGACAGCACGGCGGGCAAGGGGACGTCGAGGATCTCGCGGCGACCGCCGTCGAGGCGTCGTACGGCGCGCAGCGGCATCGTTGCCGGCTCGATCTCGACGAGACCGAGCGCCTGTGCGATCCCGAGCTCCGCGGCGATGAACGCCGGTACCGATCCGGTCCCGCGATCGAGTGAGTAGTCGCCGCACACCACGAGCTCGACGTCGCGGAGTTGCTCGGCCAGCGCTCCCGCGACGGTCCTGCTCTCGAGCTCGGTCGACGCATCGATGCGCAGCGCCGACGTGGCACCTGCAGCGAGCGCGCTGCGCAGCACGTCGTCGGCTTCGCGAGGGCCGAGGCAGATCACGGTGACGTCGTCGCCGAGCGTGAGTGCGATCTCCAGCGCCGCTTCGTCGGCGGCGGACACGCCGGCCCAGCGCTCGTCGAGCTCGTGCTCGCGGTCGAGCGAGACCCATTTCCAGCAGACGGCGGTCTTCATGTGCGTTTGAAGACGACGCCGTGGCCGCCTTCGGGGTAGGTCCAGCTGATCGCGCCCTCTTCGTTGCAGACGAGGTAGCAGGTGCCGCACTCGAAGCACTGCTCGTAGTTGAACAGGATCCCGCCATCGCTCGTGGGGACGAACAGGTTGGCCGGACACGCCACGACACACCCCCGCGTCGAGCAGTCGGCGCAGATCGCGTCGTCGACGGTGATGTGGGCTCGCTCGTGGACGTCGAAGCGGGTCGACCCGATCAGGTCCTCGAACGACACCTCGGGCCAGCGCTCGCTCATCCGTAGCTCCTCAAACCGTCGCGTGCGTCGCGGGCGAGATCCTTCAGCTTGACGCCGGCCCGCTTGCGCTCCTCGTTGAGGATCCGCCGCAACCCGGGCTTCGGTGCCGGGTTGTCGACGCGGAACATGCGTTCCACCGTATTGGCGATCATGCCGGGGTAGAGGTGCTGGACCCGGTCGGACAGCACGAGCGACGGAGCCCGGCGCAGCTTGCGGTGGTCGCGCAGCACGAACGTGTCGTCGAGACGCCGCTCATAGCCGGCGAGGCCGATCGCGCTCGTGTCGTCCGCGTTCAGTGCTTCGACCGCGGCTTCTCCGGCGTACATGCCACTCGCCATCGCGAAGTTGACGCCTTCGAGCCAGATGCCCGCGGCGAGGCACATCGCCGCCGCGTCGCCGGCGACGAGCATGCCGTCGCTCGTCATCTTCGGCATCATCGACAGCCCGGCCTCGGGGATCACGTGGGCCGAGTACTCCTTGACCTCGCCGCCGTCGACGAGCGGTGCGATGCCCGGATGGGCCTTCAGTTCGGAGATGATCGCCTCGGGTCGGAGCTGTTGGGCGGCGAGCTTCGGGAGCTTGAGGACCACGCCGACGGCGAGGGTGTCGAGGTTGGTGTAGACGAAGCCCCCACCGTTGACCCCCGAGGTGCCACCGAGGATCTCGATGTCGACGCCCTCGCGGTCGCGCACGCCGAAGCGCTCGTCGATCACCTCCTTCGGCAGGGCGATGGTCTCCTTGACTCCGACGGTGTAGTTCGCCGCGTCGACCTCGCCGTAGAGACCAGCTTCCTTGGCGAGGAAGCTGTTGACGCCGTCGCAGGCGATCACGACGCGCGCATGGAGTTCACCGTCGGGGCGATCGGTGGCCACTCCGACCACGTGGCCGCTGTCGTTTCGCAGCAGGCCGGTCGCTGTGGTCGAGCAGACGAGCACGGCGCCGTCGGCTTCGGCCTTGCCGGCCAGCCAGTGGTCCCAGTCGGGCCGGTAGGCGGTGGCACCGTTGTACGGCGGCGCCCCCCAGGCCGCCGACCGGAAGTCGACCGTGAGTGCCTGGGTGTCGGTCAGGATCATCGTGGAACGCCGGGTCACCCAGCGTTGGATCGGCGCCTCGAGCCACCATTCCGGGTGCAACTGGTCGAGAATGCGCGGGTACACGACCCCGCCGTACATGTTCTTCGACCCGGGGAAGCTGCCGCGTTCGAGCAGGATCACCGACTTGCCGGCGCGCGCGAGCACGGTCGCGGCCGCCGCACCCGCGGGGCCGGCGCCGACCACGATCGCGTCGACTGCCGTCGCCGGGCTGGGTTCACCCATGGGTCACCCGGTCGGCGGTGAGGAGGCGGAGCAGCTCGTCGAGCGTCTCGTTGGCGTCGGCGACGATCGCCAGGTCGGACATCGCCATCATCGGGCAGTGCGGGTCGGTATTGACGCTGATGATGTGGTCGGGGGCGCCCAGACCGCTCGTGTGCTGCACGGCACCGCTGACGCCGAACGAGACGTACACGACCGGATCGACCACGACGCCGGTGGTGCCGATCTGGCGGTCGTGGTGCACCCAACCGCGGTCGGTGATCACGCGGGTGGCACCCATGACGCCGCCCATCATCGCGGCGAACCGGTCGAGTTGTTCGAAGCGCTCCGCGGTCTGCAGCCCGGCGCCGCCGCCGACGATCCGTCGGGCCTCTGCGAGGTCCATCGTGCGCACGTCGGGTGGCAGCACCTCGACGACGTGTGCATCGTGGTGCGGGGCGGGCTCGTTGCCGCCGGTGACGTCGATCCGTTCGACGATCGGCGGCGTCGCGAACGCCACGGCGCCGCGGGCCCCCGGCAGCAGCGTGGCGACGAACGGCCGGGTCGGTCGCTGCTCGTGCAGTTCGCGTCCGCCGCGCCGAGCGACGCGCACGCGGTGCTCGCTGACCTCGGTGGCACCGGCCAGGAGGGATCGATCGAGTGCGAGTGCGAGATGCGGGGCGAGGTCGCGCCCGTCGGGCGAGTGGGGGAGCACGACGATGTCGCAGTCGTCGAGATGTCGCAGCACCGGGGCGAGCGCCGCCGCCCAGCGTGCGGGCTCGACCGGGCCGAGCTCGACGAGGAGGACGTCGGCGGCGAGACCGTCGACCTCGACCTGATCGGTGCCGGAGCCGGCGACGATCACCCGTCCGGCGCACTCGGCGATCGCCTCCGGTGCGCCGGCGGGCAACACGCCGTCACGTACCGGTACCAGGGCGATCATGGGTCCAGCGTACGGTCGGGCTCGCTGGCGTGCGCAATCACAGCGCCCTCCGGCACGCGGCCCCGGTCGCGGATCCAGCGGATGATCTCGATCAACGCCGTGATCCCGAGCGCGGTGCCGAATGCGAGCCAGAACGCGATCGCATGGTCGTCCTCGAAGGCCTGGCCGAACAGGTAGCCGAGCACTGCCGCGTAGGTTGCCCAGACCAGGCCGGCGATCGCCACCCATTTCGCGAACCAGCCGCGCGGTTGCCGGGTGATCCCGGACGACACGGTGAGCACGGTGCGCCCGCCGGGAATGAATCGTGCGGTGATCAAGAGCATCCCGCCACGCTTGCGGATCTGATGTCCGGCCTGGTCGAGCCGCCGGGCCCGATCGGGCTTGCGGGCTGCCCAGGCGTTCACCCTCGGCTCGAACCGGTTGCCGATCGTGTAGGCGAGGTTGTCACCGAGGAAGGCTCCGAGCGCACCGGCGAGGATGACGAGGGCGAGGGTCTGGTTGCCGGCGCCGGCCGCCACGCCGCCCGCGATGACGGTGGTCTCGCCCGGCACGATCGGGAGCACGGAGTCGAGCAGGGCGACGCTGAAGATGATCAGCAGGAACCACCAGTTCGACGAGAACTCGCTGAGCCAGTCCGAGACGTCGGTGATGATGTTCGCGACGATCACGGCCATGTCGACGTGACGCTAGCGGCGGCGGTCACCGCGGCGCCCCGGTCGAGCGTCGATGCGATCAGTTCGGTGGCGAATCGAAGGTGACGGCCAGGCCGTCTCGCATCCGGATCCACTCCGTCGGCGACGACGGAGGGAGTGGCAGGCGCATGCTCAGCGCCTCGACGAGTTCCACCGCATCGCCGGTCAGTTCGAGCTCGGTGGCGGGTCGGGAGCTCTCGACCGTGTGCACCCCGACCCGGTCGTCGACGACGACGTCGAACCGCACGGTGGGGTGTTCGGCGCGCACCGTCAGCCGATCGTGTCGATGCTCACCGCGGGTGAGTGCGAGGGCGGGTCCGAGGGCGGCGGCGTAGCGCAGCGATGCGGCCACTTCGTCCGGCTCGACGACTGGCTGCGTTCCGAGGGGCAGCAGGATGTCGCGCTCGTGGATCCATGCATCCCAGAGTGCGTGATGGAGCACCCCGCTCACCGAGATGTGGCCGGGTGGCGCCTCGGCGACCGCGTCGGCGGCCTGCTCGGGAGTGAGCGACTCCGCGATCGCGGCGAACGCCTCGGTCGACTCGGCGAAGCGTTCGAACACCTCGGTGTGGTGACGATCACCTGCAGCCGCGACGTGCTGTGCGGGCGAGGCCACGGGATCGAAGTCCGCGAGGAACCGGGTGGGCTGACCCTGCGTGCCCGCGCTGATCGAGGCGGCCCAGAAGCTGTTGGTGGTGTCGAGATGAACCACGACGTCGCGGGCCGTCCAGCCGGCACACCGGCTCGGGTGGTCCCACTCGGCGTCGTCGAACGAATCGAGGGTCGCGACGAGGCGGCGTCGCTGACGCACGGTCGGTGCGACGACGGCGAAGGGGTCGCCGTCGAGTTCGAGCAGTGGCTCGGGTCCGTACCTCGGGGTCAGCTTCATGCGGGGTCCCCTCCTGCCACGGTGACCCGCAGACGTGCGTGTTCCGCCGTCGCCGAGGACGCCAGCACGATGTCGTACTCACCCCGCTCGACGATCCACGAGGCCGTCGCCGTGTCCCAGTGGTGGAAGGCGTCGGGGCCGAACTCCAGCGTCAGCTCGGAGGTGGTTCCGGTGGCGACGACGGCCTTCACCCACGCCTTGAGTTCCTTGGGTGGCCGGCTGGCGCTCGGTGCCACCGGCGCCACGTATCCCTGGACGACGACGGTTGCGTCGCGGTCGCCGACGGCGGTGACCGGCACCGTGACCACGACGGTGCCGTCGGGTCCGATCGTGGTGGTCGAGGCCGACGGCGCGCCCCACGCGGCGGTGCCGTAGCTCAGACCGTGACCGAACGCGAATCTCGGTGTCAGCTCACGGGCGTCGTAGCCCCGGTAGCCCATGAACAAGCCTTCGCCGTACCGCTGGGTGCCGGCGCCTGTGCTGTCGTGATCGGGGCGATGGTGGACGCGAGCGGGATGGTCGGCCAGCCGTTTCGGGAACGTGGTCGGCAGCCGGCCGCCGGGGTCCGCGACGCCGAGGAGCACGTCGACGAGGCCCTCCGCCTGCTCCTGGCCGGCGAAGAACGAGGTGAGCACCGCAGGGGCGGCGTCGGGATCGTCGTCGGCGGCCCAGTCCATCGTGACGGGGGAGCCGGCGTTGACCACGACGGCGGTGCGGGGGTTGGCGGCCACCACGCGACGGACCAGTTCGTCCTGACGGCCCGGGAGGTCCATCGTGGTGCGGTCGTGGCCTTCGGTCTCCCACTCGTCGTTGGTGCCGACCATCACGACGGCGACGTCAGCGGCTGCGGCGGCCGCGACCGCACGGTCCATCAGGTCGGCCGGCTCTGGTGAACGGATGCCGACGCGCACGGCGGCGAACCCGTTTCCAGATGCGGTCGACCACTTGACCGCGAGCGGGACCGGAACGCCGGCGGTGCACTCGATCGTTGCGGTCGCCTCGATGCTGCCGTAGCCGAAGAACTCCTCGCTGCGAGGCAGTTCCATGTTCGGGTCGTCGATCAGCGTTGTCATACCCGAGCCGTCGTCGACGGCGAGCGACACCGGGCCGGTGGTGACGACCCCGATCGTGTGTGGGCCGTCGGTGTCGGGCACGAAGGCACCGTCGATCCGGACGGAGAAGCCGCGGGGATCGATGCCGGCCGGGGTCGAGCCGAAGAATCGCACGAGCGACGTCGGGGTGGTTTCGTCCGCAGCGACCTCGCCGTCCCATTCGGTGCCGTTGACGTAGACCACCCGGAGACCGGGTTCGCCGTCGGGTCGCCGGAGCTGGCCCTTGCGCACCACCGGCGTCAGCCGATCGATGCGGACGCCCGGCTCGAAGGTGATCGTGGCGTCGGCGGTCGTGCCGGGGCCGAGCCGTTCGGTGAGAGCGGCCAGGAGCGTGCGGTGGCCGAACGGCGTGAGGCTTGCCGACCCACCTCCCATGCAGCGGTCGATCGCCGCGTTCGGTCCGACGACCGCGATCGACCGGATGGTCACTGGATCGAACGGCAGCACCCGTGCGCCGAGGGCGGCGACTGGATCGTTGCGCAGGAGCACCGTGCCGGCGATGGCGGCGCGCCGGGTGAGCGCTCGCTCCGCTGGATCGTCGACCGATTGCTCCGGATCGTCGGCGGACCGCTCGTCGGCCCTGGTTCGGTTGGCGAGCACGAGCAGATCTCGCACGAGCAGGTCGACCTGTGCTTCGGCGACCTCGCCGCGCTCGACCGCGGCGGCGAGCTTGGCGCCGTAGATCCGCACCGGGCCGGGCATCTCGAGGCTGAGCCCGGCGTTGGCGGCGCCCGCCGCGTCGTGGACGCCGTACCAGTCGGACACGACGAAGCCGTCGAAGCCCCATTCGTCGCGCAGGATGCCGGTGAGGAGCCGCCGGTTGTGGGCGCAGAACTCGCCGTCGAGGCGGTTGTAGGCACTCATCATGCCCCAGGCGTCGGCCTCCTTCACCGTGCGCTCGAACGGGCGGAGGTAGAGCTCGCGCAGGGTGCGTTCGTCGACGTCGACGTCGACCGTCATCCGTTCGATCTCGGTGTCGTTGGCGGCGAAGTGTTTGACGGTCACGGCGACGTCGTGCGACTGGACGCCGCGCACGTAGGCGGCTGCGAGTGCGCCGGTGAGTTCCGGGTCCTCGCTGTAGCACTCGAACGTCCGGCCGCCGACCGGTGTGCGATGCAGGTTGACCGTGGGGCCGAGCACGATGTGTGCGCTCTTGCGCAGCGCCTCGGTGCCGATGAGGGAACCGATCTCCCCGACGAGTTCGGGGTCCCAGGTGGCGCCGAGCGTGATGCCGGCCGGGACGACGACGCCTGGCGTGCCCGATCCGCCGTGGCCCTCGCCGCGCACGCCGTTCGGGCCGTCCGACATCTTGAGTTGCGGTACCCCCGCCTCGGGGAAGGCGTGGCTCCTCCAGTTGGACCGTCCCGCCACCAGGGTGCACTTGTCCTCCAGCGTCAGCGCGGCCAACGCCGCCTCGATGTCGATCATGCCGCCGAGTGTTGCAGGTGTTACGCCAGGGGTCAGACCCCCGGCGTAACACCCCCGGCGTAACACCGATACTGCCGGCGTTCGATCGTCGGATCGACCGATCCTGTTACGCCGGGGGTCTGACCCCTGGCGTCATCAGACCGAGGCGCCGGCGCGCTCGCCTTCGACGACAGCGGCGTGGGCGCGGCGTGGGGCGACGCAGTCGCCGACTCGCTCGACGCTGACGCCGGCGGTCTTCAGGTCGTGGTACAGCCACTCGACCGGGTGGGCGTGCACCGCCAGCACCACCCAGTCGGGCGTGCGAGTGATGTTGGTGCCGGTCGGGTGATGCAGGAGGTTCAGCGTGCGACCCTCCATGCCCATCGGCACGAGGTCGGTGGTCTGCACGATGTCCTTCTCGCCGGCGCGGATCCACCAGTTCTCCATGTCGAGCGTGATGCCGAGGTCCTGTCCGACGACCATGCCCGGGGTGATGATCTCGACGCGGCATCCGCGGTCGGCGAGCACCTCTGCGGTGGAGGTGGCGTGATGGAATCCGATTTCGTCGAAGACGATGACGTCACCGAACGGTTCGACCGAACCGTCGAGCACCTGGCGGACGTCGACGACGTTGTCGGCGTCGGCCGGCACCCAGTACGGCCGGGCGGGTTCGGCGCCGGTCGCGACGATCACGTGGTCGGGCCGCTTCTCCTCGACCAGGCCGGGCCACACGCCGACGCCGTACTCGAACTCGACGCCGATGCGTCGACACTCGGTGAGCTGGTTGCGGATCATGTCGCCGAACTCGGCGCGGTTCGGTACGGACGCTGCGAGACGGACCTGTCCTCCGGCTTCGGGCTCCTTCTCGTAGACGGTGACCTGGTGGCCGTTCCGCCGGGCCGCGATCGCCGCCTGCAGCCCGGCAGGCCCTGCGCCGACCACCATCACCGACTTCGGCTTCACCGTGAGCTTCACCGTGCCGACGCCCTCGGCCTCGCGTCCCGTGCGGGGGTTCTCGATGCAACCGAGCCACCGGTTGAGGCCCATGCGCCCGACGCACTCCTGGTTGCACGACAGGCAGAGGCGGGTCTCGTCGGTGGCGCCGGCGCGAGCCTTGGCGACGAAGTCGGCATCGGCGATCTGGCCGCGCACGACACCGACCAGGTCGCAGTGTCCCTCGGCGAGCGCTCGTTCGGCCTGCAGCGGATCCTTGAACCTTCCGACGCCGACCACCGGGAGTTCGACGGCCTTGCGGATCGCGGAGGGGATGAACATCGCATAGCCCGGCGGGATGTGCATCGACGCCTCGATCATGAACAGGCTCGCGGTGGCGACGCCGATCGAGGTGTTGATGTAGTCGACGTGACCGGTCGCTTCGACGATCTCGGCGATGCGCACCGCGTCGTCGATCGTGGTGCCGTGCTCGATCAGCTCGTCGCCGCAGATCCGGACGCCGAGCGCCATGCCGCGGCCAATCTCCTTGCGGACCGCCGCGACGATCTCGACGAGCAGCCGCGCTCGGTTCTCGAGCGACCCGCCGTACTCGTCGGTGCGGTGGTTGGTGGCGGGGGAGAGGAACCCGCGCACGATCGAGGAGTGCGAGCACTGCAGTTCGATGCCGTCGAACCCACCCTCGGCGCAGTGTTCGGCGACCAGCGCGTATCCGGCGACGATCTCGTCGATCTCGACCCGGGTGACCGCTTTGGGGACCTCACGGAACAGCGGGTCGGCGACCGGCGAGGGCGCCCACACCGGCAGGCGCGAGAACATCGACGACGCCTGGCCGCCGTTGTGGTTGATCTGGGCGAAGATCGGCACGCGGTGGCGATGGACGGCGTCGGTGATCTTGCGATACCCGGGGACCACCTCACGGTGGAAGCCGTGGATCAGTTTCTCGTACGGCCAGTCGGTCGGGTGGGTCGAGTGCTCCTCGGTGATGATCAGCCCCGTGCCACCGGCGGCGCGGGCGCCGTAGTAAGCGGCGTGCTGCTCGGTCGGCAGACCGTTGCGGGCGTAGTTGGTGAGATGCGCCGAGAACACGATGCGGTTGCGCACCTCGACGGGGCCGAGCTGGAGGGGAGACCAGAGATAGCGGTAGGCCATGCGTCGCCAACGGTACCCGTGCCCCGCCGTCCGTGCGGAGTCCGGCCCTCCTCCCCGTTTGCGTCGCATTCCGGGTGGAGCGGTCCACCGGAATCCGTGCGCAAACGGGGTGGGGCGGGTGGTGGGAACGGTCCATCCCGTCGGGGGTGGGCCGCGGCGTCCTAGATTTGGGCGATGTCCGAGCAGCAGAGCGACACCGGCGCCCCGGCGCGTCCGCCCGTCGTCGTCCCCGGCAATGTCGCCGTCATCACCGGCGGTGCGAGCGGTATCGGTCTCGCCGTCGCCGAGGCGCTGATCGCCGAGGGGATGAGCGTCGTGCTCGCCGACATCGACGCTCCGAAGCTGCGCGATGTCGAAGCGCGTCTCACCGAGGACGGCGCAAGCGTGGCGACGATGATCTGCAACACGACGGCAGAGCCCGAGGTCAACGCCCTGATCGAGTACGCACTCGAGCAGTTCGGTGGCGTGCACATCATGTTCAACAACGCCGGCATCGCCGGGGTCGGCGACGCCTGGACCGAGCCGATCGAGTTGTGGAAGCGGGTGATCGACGTCAACCTGCTCGGCGTGGTCCACGGCATCCGCGCCGCGCTCCCGGTGATGCACCAGCAGGGCGTCGGGCACGTGATCAGTACTGCGTCGCATGCCGGGCTCTCGGCGGCGCCGGGGATCGCCCCCTACATCGCCACCAAGCATGCAGTCGTCGGCCTGATGGAGAGCCTGTTCCTGGAGCTGCAGGCGCTCGGGTCGCCGGTCGGAGCCAGCGTGCTCTGCCCCGAGTTCGTCCAGACCGACCTGATGAATGCGAGCAAGGAACCCGAGACCGTCGACTCACCCTTTGCGCAACTGATCAACCAGGCCTTGGCCGCGGGGGTGTCCGGTGGGATTCCGGCGAGCGACCTCGCCGCCCAACTCGTCGCCGCCGTGAAGCGGGATCAGTTCTGGATCCTCACCCACGACAGCACCCGTGAGGCGGTGCGCGTCCGCGCCGAGCTGGCCACCACGGGCACCAACCCGGCGATCGCCCTGCCGGAGGGTTGACCGCACTCGATGGGTACGTCCACCTCGTCGTTCGGCGTCGGCAAGCGCGAGTCGCACGACTCGACCGACTTCTACGCCCGGTTCGCCGCGCCTGAGATCTCCGACGACGACGAACTTGGCGCGCCCGGTGAGTTGGACGTCATCCACGTCGGTGACGCTCGCGACATGGCGGCGGTGCCCGACGCATCGGTCGCCCTCGTGGTCACGTCGCCGCCGTACTTCGCGGGCAAGGAGTACGAAAACGCGCTCGGTGAGGGCCATGTGCCGGGCGACTACATCGACTACCTGACGATGCTACGCGACGTGCTCACCGAGTGCGTCCGCACGCTGGAGCCGGGTGGGCGGATCGCAGTGAACGTCGCCAACCTCGGCCGTCGGCCCTATCGCAGCCTCGCCGCCGACGTCACCACAATCCTGCAGGACGACCTGCGCATGCTGCTGCGCGGTGAGGTCATCTGGCAGAAGCAGCGCGGTGCAAGCGGGTCGTGTGCCTGGGGCTCGTACCAGTCGCCGGCCAACCCGGTGCTCCGTGACACGACCGAGCGGGTGATCATCGCCAGCAAGGGACGATTCGATCGGGTCGGCCGAGGGGCGGCCGGGCGCGACGAGCCGGGCGAGGCGACGATCCCCGGCGACGAGTTCATGGAGGCCACGCTCGACGTGTGGGAGATCCCCGCGGAGAGCGCGACGCGCGTCGGCCACCCTGCGCCGTTCCCGGTGGCGTTGGTCGAGCGCTGCATCCAGCTGTTCACCTACGACGGTGACGTCGTACTCGACCCGTTCATGGGTTCGGGGACCACGGCCGTCGCCGCGGTGAACACGGGGCGCCACTACATCGGCTACGACACCGATGCCCGCTACGTCAGCCAGGCCCGCGAGCGAGTCGGGTCGATGGTGCCCGAAGCACCTCGTGATCGTCGGACCCTGAAGGAGATGGCCCGGACCCTGTTGGACGAGGCCGGTTTCGGTGAGGTCGAGGAGAACGTTCGGGTCGCACCTGGTGTGACCGTGAGCCTGCGGGCGGTCGGACCCGACGGCGTGGTGAGGCTGTTCGAGGTGGCCGGCTCGCACACGTCAGCCCGGCCCGGTCTGAGCCGGATCGACACGGTCTGGCGCACGATCGCCAAGGCTGCGATCGTTCGCGAGGCAGAGCCCGACGCCGAACTCGTCGTCCTGACCTCGGGCACCGTGCGCGGCGGTCCGCTCGCCTCGGTCGTCGGCGCCGGCCGACCGATCGCGGCCGTGGTCGACGTGACGCGTCCGGACGTCGTCGAGCGTCTCACGTTCTGAACGTCGGTGTGCCGGTCGACGGGTGATGGCGTATGAGCGAGGAGCAGACCGCCGGGGCGAGGGGCATCGACGAGCCTGCTGACCGCCGAGCGCTCAAGTCGGTCGCGGTGCAGTTCTTCGCCAACGGCGCGACCTACGCGACGATTGTTCCACGGCTGCCCGAGATCCGCGATCAGGTCGGGATCTCGATCGGCACCCTGGGGTTGGTCCTCACCGTCGCCAGCATCGCCAGCCTGATCGGGTCGGCGTTCGCCGGGCGGGTGACCGCTCGCATCGGCAGCCGCCGGGTGATGATCTACGGCGCCGTGATGTCGATCGGGTTCCTCCCGGTGATCGGCTTCGCCGGTTCGGCGGTGGTGCTGACGGCCGCGTTGTTCGGGCTGCTGCTGTTCGACATCTTCATCGACGTGGCGATGAACGTGCAGGGATCGGCCCTGAGCGCCCGTCGACACATGCCGGTGATGAACCGGCTGCACGGCCTGTGGAGTCTCGGTACCGTGGCCGGCGGAGTGGTGACCGTCCTCGCACTGCGGGCCGGCGTGAGTACGGCCACCCAGCTGACGGTCGTGGCGCTGGTGTTGATCGGGTCGTTGCTGTTCGTCGCGCCGGGCCTGCTGCACCGTGACGAAGCCCCCGAACTCGAGGCGGAGGTGGCAGCGATCGAGGGTCGCACACACCTCGGACGGCTGAGCGTGGCGTCGCTGATGCTGGCCGTCGGTGGTGCGACGGCGATGGCGATCGAGGTCACGAACGGCGACTGGGCCTCGTTCCGCCTCGGCGAGGACCTCGGGGCGGCGCCCGGCGTGGCCGGGCTCGCGTTCCTGACGTTCACGGCCGGCATGACGGTCGGACGGCTGAGCGGCGACTGGATCCAGGTGCGCGTGGGGCCGGTGCGTCTCATCCGGTTGTCGACCGCCGTGATGGCCGTCGGGGCGGTCCTCGCGATGCTCGTGCCGAGCGTGCCGGTCGCCATCGCCGGGTTCCTGATCGGCGGGCTCGGTACCTCGGTGCTCTTCCCCCAGCTCTACGACCGTGCGGCTCGGGCTCCCGGTCCGCCCGGCTCCGGGTTCGCGTTCATGCTCGTCGGTCAACGCGGTGCCGGCGTGCTGACCCCGCTCGTCGTCGGGGCGCTCGCCGACACGTCGGCGTTCGGCGTGGGCCCGGCGATGGCGATCGTCGTGCTGCCCTCGGTCCTGCTGATGTTCCTGACCACCCTCGTCCGCCGCTGACCCCCGCCCCCCGACGCCCGGCCCTGACCACCCGGCGATGAGCGAACGCCCCGGATGCAGCGATCTCGCTCATCGCTCGCTCACAGGCGGGTGATCACCAGATCGAACTGGGGGTGCTGCCAGGTGTCGAGCGCGGCGACGCCGTCGGTGAGGATCGCACGGGCGAGCTCGCCCTTGGCCGCCTTGGCGAAGTGACCTCCGGGCTTACCGCTCGGGTCGACCAGCGTCAGCGACACGCCCTCGAGGCCCGTCAGGTCGAGTGCGGCTCGGTGTTCCTGGGGGAGGAGGTCGACGACGACGCGGCGCCGCGCGAGCCGTCGCAGCTCGCTGGTGAGGGCATCGCGCCACCAGGTCGAGAGCTTGCCGAGCGGTGCGAGGTTGGCGCCCATTTTCAGCCGGTAGTCGGGGACGGGATCGTCGGCGCGCACGAGTCCGAGCAGGCCTGACACCACGAGGATCCGACGCCGGGAGGCCGCCGGGAGCGACGCCGGATCGAGGTGATCCCACACCACCCCGGTGTAGCGCTGCCAGGCCGGCAATGTCATCGCTCCGACGAGCGAGGTGTTGGCCGACTGGGCTCGCAGCAGGTGGTCGCCCTTCACGCCGAGCAGCTTCTCGTCGCCACCGTGCGCTGCGGCGAGCGCCTCGACCACGTCGAGTCGGTGCTCGGCCAGGCAGGGTCCCAGGCTGCCGCTGTCCGGTGACCACGCGGCCCGCCTCGCGTTGCCGCCTTCCGCCTTGCCCTCCGACGGGGGCAGGAGGAGCATTGGAACATTGTTCGAAAAAGTTGCCCGTTCGCTGGTCACGGCCCCACTCTGGCCTCTACAGTCGAAAACATGCGTGTACACCTCGATGCAGAGAAGTGCCAGGGCCACAACCGCTGCTATGCGTTGGCGCCGGAATTGTTCGACGTCGACGACTACGGCCAGGCGATGTTGCTCGTCGAGGGCGACGTGCCCGCCGACCTGCAGGAGAAGGCCCGCCTGGCCGCTGCGAACTGTCCCGAGTACGCCATCACCATCACGGAGAACGGATGACATGACCGACACCCTCGACGAGAACACGACCGGGCCGGACATCAGGATCGACCCGGAGACCGGCAACAAGATCATCACCTGGGATCGCAACGGCGAGACCATGGAGTTCATCGTCGGCAGCAAGCCCGAAGGCACCGATGTCTGGCAGCGGGTGCCGTACGACGCCGCCGATTACGGGCCGGTGGCCGACTTCGCGACCGACTTCGATCACGCCGACCCCGCCTACAACCCCAACGCTCCCGAGGTGTGGAAGGCAGTCCGCGAAGGTGGGTGCCCCATCGCTCACTCCGATCGATACGGCGGCATGTGGGTGCCGTTGACGCACGACACCGTCCACGACGTCGCCTACGACACCGAGCATTTCTCGAGCCGTGCGGTCGTACCCGGCGTCGGGCGACCCGGTGACCGGGCGTTGCCAGCCCCGATCGGCCTCGCCCCGCCGATCACCAGCGATCCTCCCTTCCACGCCGTCGCCCGTCGACTGCTCCTGCCGGCGTTCGCGCCGAAGGTGATCGAGCCGTGGGAGTCCGAGGTCCGGCTGCTCTGCGAGCGGTTGCTGGACGAAATGGGAGAGATCACGCCCGGTGAGACCGTCATCGACGCTGCGGTCCAGTACGCGCAGCACATCCCGGTGAACGTGATCGGTCGGATGCTCGGCTTCCCGGAGAAGGACGAGGCGATGTTCCGAGAGATGGTCCATGAGGTCCTGGAGCGCATCAACGAGGAGCCGGGTACGCGTCAGACGTCGAACGACTTCGGCGCCTACGTCCAGGAGCAGATCGCGGACCATCGTGAGAACCCTCGCGACGACCTCACGAACTTCCTGATGAACGTCGAACTCGACGGCAACAAGATCGCCGACGAAGTCGTCGAGGGCATGATCATCCTCCTGCTCGTCGCCGGTGTCGACACGACATGGTCGGCGATCGGTTCGTCGCTGTGGCACCTCGCCCAGCACCCAGAGGATCACCAGCGCCTGCTGGACGACCCCGAGGTGATGACCTTCGCGCTCGAGGAGTTCCTGCGGGCGTATGCGCCCGTCACGATGGGCCGACTGGTGACGGAGGACGTCGACTTCCACGGCTGCCCGATGAAGAAGGACGACTGGGTGCTGCTGCCGTTCCCAGCGGCCAATCGCGATCCGCTGAAGTTCGAGGATCCCGACACCTTCGTCATCGACCGCGCGGAGAACCGGCACGCGGCGTTCGGTCTCGGTATCCACCGCTGCGTGGGCTCCAACCTCGCCCGCCTGGAGCTCAAGGTCGCCATCGAGGAGTTCATCAAGCGCTTCCCGCGCTTCGAAATCGCCGGCGAGACCAGGTGGAGTGTCGGCATGGTCCGCGGTCCTCGCGAGATCCCGGTCCGCATCCTCGAAACCGCCTGATTGCAGCAGGGGTCTGACCCCTGCTGCAATTCACACGAAGGTGCTGGCCAACGATGCGGCGGCGCACGTCGACATCACGGTGACGCCGGCGTAGACGGAGCCCCAGCGCCATCCGAGCGCGCGCGTCTCCATCGCGAACGACGAGAACGTCGTGAGCGCGCCGCAGAACCCGACGCCGAGGATCGTGCGCGCATCGACCGACAGGTCTGACGCGGCGACCGCTCCGAGCAGTCCTGCGCCGATCGAGTTGACCCACAGCAGCGACACCCAGGAGCACGCGTACTGCGCGACCGTGTGGCGTCCGACGGCGGCGAGGCCCGCCGCGAGCACGAACAGCACGGGCGTCACTCGCCGACCTCCACCGGGCGGTGGGCCACGAAGGTCGCGCCGACACCGGCGGCGAGTGTGACGGCGCCGTAGAGCACGGCGAGCGGGAGGCGTTCGGCATCGGCGAGGTCATTCAGCTCGACGGCCAGCGCGGAGAACGTGGTGAACCCGCCGAGCACACCGGTGACCACGAACGCCCAGGCGGTCGTGTCGCAGGCGAGGGTCCGTGCGGCGAGGCCGATCAGCAGACAGCCGACGACGTTGACGGTCAGGGTCGCCCACGACCACGTCGCCGGGAGGTGCGGCGAGCCGATCGCGTCCGCCAGTTCGGCCACACCCCACCGCCCTGCAGCGCCGACCGCTCCGCCGATCGCGATCGCTGCGACCGTCACCGGGGCGAAGGGGTGGGGGCGCTCGGCGAACTGCACCCCCCGTTCGTACCAAACGTTCACCTCTCCGCCCGGCCTTTCGGGAGGAGGGCCGACGTCCGGAGGGTCACACCCGATTCTCACCACGTGCGACCAGACTGTGCGGTGTGACGGACAACCAGGCCACCCGCATCCTCGTTGCCGAGGACGATCGGGCCGTGCGCGAGTCGCTCGTGCGGGCGCTGCAACTCGAGGGCTACACGGTCGCGTCGGCCAACAACGGCGCCGAGGCCCTCGAAGCGGTTCGCCAGTCGGAACCCGACGTGCTCCTGCTGGACGTGTCGATGCCGATGGTCGACGGGCTCACGGTCTGCCGGGTGCTGCGCGCCGAGCAGAACCAGGTGCCGGTACTGATGCTCACGGCGCGCACCGAACCGAGCGACCGTGTCGCTGGGCTCGATGCCGGCGCCGACGACTACCTCGCCAAGCCCTACGACCTCGACGAGCTGCTGGCGCGCCTGCGGGCGTTGCTGCGTCGCTCCGGCTACACCGCGGACGGCATCGGGTCTCCCGACGGCGAACTCGTGCTCGGCGATCTCCGCCTCGACCCGTCCGGTCGGCGGGCGTTCCGCGGCGAGCGGGAGATCCAGTTGTCGAAGACCGAGTTCGATCTGCTCGCTCTGCTCGTGTCGAACCGCGGCATCGTGCTCGACCACTCCACGATCTACGACCGGATCTGGCACTACGACTTCGGACCGGATTCGAAGAACCTGGCGGTGTACATCGGCTACCTGCGTCGCAAGACCGAGGCCGACGGCGAACCCCGTGTGGTCCACACCGTCCGCGGCGTGGGGTACACGGCGCGGATCGACGATTGATGGGCCTGCGCTGGAAGATCGCGCTGTCCCTGGCGACCGTCGCGTTGATCGCCACGTCGGCGGTCGGGCTGATCAGCTACCGCACGACGAGTGCACGACTGCTCGACGAGGTCGACCGATCGATCGTGCAGGCGTCGCAGCAGATGCTCGACCAGGCTCGTGACGACCGCATCCGTGTGCCGAGTCGGGGCCTGCTCGAGGTCTATTGGGTCCGCGTCCTCGCAGCCGACGGCTCGGTGGCGGCGACGTCGTTTCCCGACGACGTCGCGGTCGAGCCGGCAGCAGACGCGGTCATCGGTGAGACGCGCGGATTCGATCGCGCCACGATCAGCGTCGACGGGGGCGAGGCGCGCATCCACACGATCGGGCTGCCCAACGGCGCGGTCCAGATCGGTCGCTCGCTCGACGAGGTCGACAGCGTGCTCGACGACCTCCGTCGGCGGACCCTGTTGCTCGTCATCGCGGTCTCGGTGGCAGCGGCGCTCGTCGGATGGCTGATCGCCGGCACCGTGGCCGCCCCGATGAGCCGCCTGACCAAGGCTGCCGAAGACGTCGGCGCATCCGGGCGCCTCGACGTGGAGGTGCCGGGCACCGGGACCGACGAGGTGGGCCGGCTGGGCGCGGCCTTCCGGTACATGCTCGGTGCGCTCGCTGTGTCGCGTGCCGAACAACAACGTCTGGTACAGGACGCCGGCCACGAACTGCGCACGCCGTTGACCAGTCTGAAGACCAATCTGTCGGTGCTCCGCCGCCACCCGGAGATGACGACCGAGATGCGCGACGGGGTGCTCGACGACCTCGATTCGGAGGTCACCGAGCTGACCGACCTCGTCAACGAGCTCGTCGCGGCTGCATCCGGTGACCTGGAGGAACAGCCGAACGAGCGCATCGATCTCCCGTCGCTGGCGGTGGACGTCGCGGAGCGAGTGGGCCGTCGGCGATCACGCGACATCGTCGTCGAGGTCCGCGCTTCGGCCGTGGTCGATGCTCCCCGGTCGGCGCTCGACCGAGCGGTCACGAACCTCGTCGACAACGCCTGCAAGTTCGATCCGACCGGCGGACCGATCGAGGTCGTCGTCGACGGGGGTGCGCTCGAGGTGCTCGACCGTGGCCCTGGAGTCACCGCTGGTGAGGAGGGGCGGATCTTCGATCGGTTCCACCGATCGGAGTCGGCTCGTTCGATGCCCGGGTCGGGCCTGGGTCTGTCGATCGTGCGCGACGTGATCGTGCGGGCCGGGGGCACGGTCAACGCACGCCAGCGCGATGGTGGCGGCGCTGCGATCGGCTTCACGCTCCCGGTGTCGCCGCAGTGGCCGGCGGCCGCCGAGCCACCGGCGGACGTCTGACTTCACCGCCGATACGGTGGCCGCATGAATCCGGGGGTCGAGCGGTTTCCGATCCGGTTCACCGGTGCGAACAAGGCGATGGTGGTGCTCGGCCTGACGTCGGGGAACTCGTACGTTGACGTGTCCGCCACCGACCTGGTGGTCCGGCTCGGCTGGGCGTTCCGTGCAACCGTGCCCCGCTCGTCGGTGCAGTCGGTCGCTCCTGATCATGACAGGGTCTGGGGCTGGGGTGCCCACGGCTGGAACGGCCGGTGGCTGGTCAACGGCTCGTCCTCGGGCATCGTTCGCATCGAACTCGAACCGGCCGGACGCGCCCGCGTCGCCGGGTTTGCGGTCTCGCTGCGCGAGCTGCGGGTGTCGGTCGACGACCCCGCCGGACTCGAACGGGCGCTCGCTCCGATCACCGGGTGAGCC
>CAVQBG010000017.1:0-239744 GCA_963710625.1 Ilumatobacteraceae bacterium
CGTTCATCGATGCCAACTTCAACTCGCCACTCGACCTGGTGAAGCCGTGGAAGTCGGGGCTCGACCTGGTCAGGCTCGGCGGCTTCGGCAAGCTCGACAAGAAGGTCGCCTCGTTCTTCGAGGACAAGCGCCTCCAGCAGATCTTCAGCTTCCAGTCGATGTACGCCGGGCTCGCCCCCTACGAGGCGCTCGCGCTCTATGCCGTGATCACGTACATGGACTCGGTCGAGGGCGTGTACGTGCCCGAGGGCGGCATGCACATGATGGCGGCGGGGCTCGCCGAGGCGCTCACCGATGCCGGTGTCGAGTTCAGGTACTCGGCGCCGGTGAGCCGGATCCTGCGTCGGCCGAACGGACCCGTGGTGGGCGTCGAGATCGACGGCTCCGAACGCATCGACGCCGACGCCGTCGTCTGCAACCCCGACCTCCCGGTGGCCTACCGCGAGCTGCTGCCGGGCGTGACCGCCCCGCGAACGGCCCGCAACGGCAAGTACTCGCCGTCGTGCCTGCTGTGGGTGGCGGGCGTCGAGGGCCTGCCGCCCGACGATGCCGCGCATCACAACATCCACTTCGGTGACGACTGGGACGGTTCGTTCAAGGCCCTGATCGACGACGGCGTTCGCATGCCCGACCCCTCGATCCTCGTCACGCTCCACAGCCTCGACGACCGGTCGCTCGCCCCCGACGGCCACTCGAGCATCTACGTCCTCGAGCCGACGCCCAACCTGAGCGGCACGATCGACTGGTCGAAGGAACGAGACCGGATCGTCGACAGCCTGCGCGAACGGGTCGATTCACTCGGCTATCCGACCGAGGTCGTGGTCGAGGAGATCTACGACCCCACCGACTGGGAACGCATGGGCATGGAACAGGGCACGCCGTTCGCCCTGGCCCACACGTTCTTCCAGACCGGCCCGTTCCGGCCGAACAACGTCAACAAGAAGGTTCCCGGCCTCGTGTTCACCGGCTCCTCGACCCTCCCCGGGGTCGGCGTGCCGATGGTGCTGGTGTCCGGCAAACTCGCCGCGGAGCGGGTCGGACAGTACGCGCGGCAGCGGTACCGATGAGCCACCTGATCGTCTTCCGGCGCACACCGCCGACGCCCACGACACACCTGCTGCCGACCGGACCGGTCACGCTCGACGAGAGCTACGAGCTGTGCCGCGAGTTCAACAAGCGCCACGGCACCACCTACTACTGGTCGACCAAGGTGCTCCCGAAGATCAAGCAGCACCACGTCCACGCGCTCTACGCGTTCGCCCGCTATGCCGACGACATCGTCGACGAGATCCCGTCGCAGGGTGGACGCGACGTCCCGACCGAGGTGCGCGCGGCGGCGCTCGCCGACTTCGGCGACCGGTTCTTCGCCGATCTCGACGCCGGGAAGTCCGACGACCCGGTGCTGAAGGCGGTCGTGCACACCGTGCGGGCCTTCGACATCGACATCGAGGCGTTCCATCGATTCCTGCGGTCGATGACGATGGACCTCACGGTCGAGTCGTACGCGACGTGGGAAGACCTGCTCGTGTACATGGACGGCTCGGCCGCCGTGATCGGCGAGATGATGCTGCCGATCCTGGAGCCGACCGACTACGACGCCGCGCTGCCGCACGCCCGCGACCTCGGCAACGCATTCCAGCTCACGAACTTCCTGCGCGACATCGACGAGGACCTCGATCGGGGCCGTCAGTACATCCCGTCGGACGACACCGACCGCTTCGGTGTCGACCTCACCACACGGCAGGTCACCCCCGAGTTCGTCGAGTTGATGAAGTTCGAGATCGAGCGCTGCCGTGGGCTGTACCGGTCGGCTGAGATCGGCATCGCGATGCTGCCCGATCGCTCGGCGAAGTGTGTCGGGGCCGCCCACGCCCTGTACGGCCGGATCCTCGACAAGATCGAGGCCCAGCAGTACGACGTGTTCACCTCCCGCGCCAGCGTCTCGACCACCGAGAAGGCGATCATGGTCACCAGACTCCTCCGCCCGTGACCGGCCACCACCCGCCCGACCCCGTTCTCGTGAACTCGTGCGGGAGTAAACCGCGCACGAGTTCACGAGAACGGGAGGCTGGCGTTGTTGCGGGGATCGCGGGCGCGGTGACGGTGGCGGGGATGATCGCGACGCCGTTGTTGCCACAGGGTGGCCGAGCACGGCGGGTGCTGTCGACCGTCGTCGTGGTCGGATCGTTCACCACCACCACGGCCAACGCCGTGCGCCGCTGGGGCGCGCAGCGCGCCGTCGCCGCGGGCACGGTGACCGCGGTCGCAACGACCGCCGTCGAGCGGATCGGCACCCAGACCGGACTGCCGTTCGGGCGCTACGCGTACACCACCGCCCTCCAGCCGCAGGTTGCGCACGTGCCGGCGATCGTGCCGCTCGCCTGGTTCGCCATGGGTCTGCCCGCGCGGGAGACCGCCCATGCGGCGCTCGGCGAGCACTCCACGCCCGCACGTCGGATCGCGCTCGGGTCGGCGGCGCTCACCGCGTGGGATCTGTTCCTCGACCCGCAGATGGTCGGGGAGGGCTACTGGGCGTGGGCCCGCCGAGGGATCTACCGGGGCATCCCGCTGGGCAACTTCCTCGGATGGTTCGTCACCGGCCTCGGCGTGATGACGGCGCTCGAGGTGCTGCTCCCCCCGAACGCATACGTCGACGGGTCCGCCGACGCCGACGGCGCACTCGTCGGGGAATACACGTTCATGGGCATGATGGAGACCGTCGGCTTCGCCCGCTTCTTCCGCGACCCGGCGGTGGCGATCGTCGGCGGGCTCGGCATGCTCCCGATCGCGGCCGCAGCAGTGGCGGGAAAGCTCCGTGGCTGACGCCCGCCACGTCGCGGTGATCGGCGGCGGCATCGGCGGCCTGGCCACGGCGATCCGGTTGCGATCGCTCGGCCACCACGTCATCGTGTTCGAGCGCAACGACGTCGTCGGCGGCAAACTGGCCACGCTCGCCGACGCGGGCTACACCTTCGACATCGGGCCATCGCTCGTCACCTGGCCGGAGGTGTACGACGACGTCTTCCGGACCGCGGGCACCAGCCTCGCCCAGGAGGTCGACCTGGTACGGCTCGACCCTCAGTTCGTCTATCGCTGGCCCGACGGCTCGACCCTGACCGTGCCCGACGGCGACGACGACACCGCTGCAGCGTTCGACGCGTTCAGCCCCGGTGCGGGCGACCAGTGGCACAGCTTCGATGCGCGGGGCCGACGCATCTGGGACGTGGCCGTCCGCACGTTCTTCGCCGGTCCGATGTCGAACCCGTGGTCGCTCGCGAAGCGGCTGCGATCACCGTTCGACCTGACGGCGATCGATCCGCTGCGCACACTCCATCGGTCGGCCGAGGCGTGCTTCGACGATCCACGCCTCGTCCAGTGGGCCGACCGCTACGCAACCTACTCGGGTTCCTCACCGTTCGGCGCGCCGGCGACCCTCGCCTGCATCCCGCACGTCGAAGCGCGGTACGGCTGCTGGTACCCGATGGGTGGTCTCGACGCGCTCCGGGCAGCGTTCGAGCGGGTCGCCCTGGGTACCGGTGTCGAGGTCCGCACCCGCAGCGAGGTCACGTCGATCGACGGGGCCGAGCGGGTCACCGGTGTCGTGCTCGCCGACGGGACCACGCAGCGGGCCGACATCGTGGTGGCCAACACCGATGCCGAGCACCTGTACGCCGACCTGCTCCCCGACGATGCCGCGCTGAAGCGGGTCCGTCGAGCGGCACGATCGACCAGTGGGTTCGTGCTGTGCCTCGGCGTTCGCGGCCTCACACCACGTCTGGGCCATCACAACGTGTGGTTCTCCGAGAGCTACGCGACCGAGTACGAGGCACTCGACGCCGGGCGGCTCGCCGACGACCCGACGATCTACGCGTGTGTCTCGTCGGTGACCGATCCGTCCCAGGCTCCCGACGGCTGCGAGAACTGGTTCCTGCTCGTCAACACGCCCCCGGGGGTCGACATCGACGCCGACGCCTACGGGGAGGTGGTGCTCGATCGGTTGTCGGCCCACGGTGTGGACCTGCGGCCGAGGATCGAGTTCCGACACACGATGACCCCGAGCGACATCGCCAGGCGCTACCGGTCGCCGGGTGGGGCCATCTACGGCACCTCGTCGAACGGTCGACGAGCCGCGTTCGTGCGGCCGGCCAACCGGGGCGCACGCCCCGGGCTGTACCTCGTCGGCGGCTCGAGCCACCCCGGCGGCGGGCTGCCGCTCGTGACGACGAGCGCGAAGATCGTCGCCGACATGATCACGGACGACCTCGCCCGATGACGTCGATCCGCCGCCTCGTCCGGATCGTCTCGATCATCGCTCGCATCGCCGCCGGCGCCATCGCCCTGAGCCGCCTCGCGAAGGCAGCGAACACCGCGCCACCGGTGCGCCCCACGATCACCCCACTCCAGTCGATCAGCGTCGTGATCCCCGCCCGCGACGAGGCGCACCGGATCGGTCCACTGCTCGACGCGATCGTCGGCGCCCCCGGAGTCGAGGAGGTGATCGTGGTCGACGACCAGTCCAGCGACGACACCGCCGCGATCGCCCGACGGGCCGGCGCACGAGTGGTCGAGGGCGCCCCACTCCCCGACGGTTGGGCCGGCAAGGCCTGGGCGCTGCAACAGGGAATCCGGGCAGCCACCGCCGAACGGGTGGTGACCTTCGACGCCGACACGCGACCGGATCCGATGCTGCCCACCGCCCTGGTGGCTCGGGCGACCGGCGACCGCCTCGACTTCCTTACGGTGGCGGGCCGCTTCGACTGCCCGACCACCGGGAGTCGCTGGCTGCACCCGGCGATGCTGACGACGCTGATCTACCGGTTCGGTCCACCGGGGGCGGGGGGCGGCCGCCCGGAGCGGCTGCTGGGCAACGGTCAATGCGCGACGTTCGACCGACGATGGTTCCTCGACGTCGGCGGGCTGGAACTGGTGAAGCACGACGTCGTCGAGGACGTCGCCCTCTCACGTCGTCTCGCGACGATGGGCTGGCGTGTCGGCTTCCTCGACGCGAGCGACCTGTTGACGGTGCGCATGTTCGAGTCGTTCACCGATGCCTGGCACGGCTGGGGACGCTCGCTGGCACTGCCGGAGGTTGAGCCACGATCGCAGCAGTTGTTCGATCTGGCGGTCATCGTGCTCGCCCAGGCCCTTCCGCTCCCCCGGCTGCTCGCGCGTCGAGGCGATGTCGTCGACGTCGCGCTCACGGCCCTGCGCATCGGAACGCTGGCCGGCACGCGTCGCCGCGTACACCCGCACCGATGCCGCGTTCTGGTCGAGCCCGCTGGCGGATCCGCTCGCGACGGTCGCCATCGCCCGCGGGATCGCCCGCCGGCGACGCCAGACGTGGCGAGGTCGCGCCTACTCCTGAGCGAGCGCAGCCCCTCGCCGGCGATCGGTCCAGGCGGCCATCGCGAACCGGAGGCCGATGAACGTCATGAGCACTCCGGTCGCGGCCGTGCGGTACGGGCCCTCGATCACCAGCTGCACGACCGGGAAGGCGACGAACCCGACCTGCGCCGCGCGAGCGAACGAACGGGTGAGCGCGAACACGATGAGCAGCAGCGCGATCGCGATCGCGAACGGAAGCGGCGCGTAGATCGCAGCGCCGCCCACGAAGGTGAGAAGGCTGCGCCCACCTCGGAAACGGGCGAAGACCGGGAACGCATGACCGACCATCGCGGCGCCGGTGCCGACGTAGGCGAGGCCCCACACCCCGGGACCGGCGAGCGCGACGCCCACGAGCGCAGCGATCGCGCCCTTGGCCACGTCGCCGACGAACACCGGGATCGCCGCGCGCCTGCCGAGCGTCTCGCGTGCGTTCCAGAAGCCCGGGTTCCGATCGCCGACCTCGCGCAGATCGATCCGTGCCCGGCGAGCCGCGACCAGGTTCGCGATCGGGATCGAGCCCACGAGATATCCGACGACGACGGTGATCACGACGTCGAGGGCGGTCTCCGAGCTCATTGGTGACAGCATGACCGATGCATGGCCCGGATCGCATCGTTCCACCTCGTTCGTGAGCCGACGTGGAAGACGCCGCTCGCCCTCGCCCGCCTCGGGATCGACCGTCCCCGGCTCTCCCGCGTCGACGGCCTCGCGTTCTGGCGGCTCCTCGGAACGGGCTCGGACAACCGCACCGGGAGCGGGGCCGACCTCGCCCGAACCGCGCTGTTCGCGGTCTGGGAGGACGAGTCGGCGCTCGGCGCGTTCCTCTCGTCGAACCGGATCGCCGCTCGGTGGGACGACGCCGCCGAGAGCTGGCACGTCCGGCTGCGCGGCATCGGCGGGCACGGTCGCTGGCGGGGTGTGGATCCGCTCGACGGCCTGGAACCCGGAGCGAAGGACGGGCCGGTGGCGATCATCACCCGGGCCGACGTGCGTCGAGCGGCCTGGAAGGCGTTCGGCGCCGCGAGCGACGTCGTCGATGCGGAACTCCACGCCGCCCCCGGGCTGATCGACGTGGTCGGAATCGGCGAAGCGCCGGTGGGTCGGCTGGCGACGTTCAGCCTGTGGGAGTCGTTGGCCGCCGCCCGCTCGTTCGCCTACGAGATGCCCGACCACGTCGAGGTGGTCCGCCGCACCCGCGACGAGCAGTGGTACAGCGAGGAGCTGTTCGCCCGATTCGAGCCGTTCGGATCGACGGGCACGTGGAACGGCCGCGACCCGCTGGCGGGCCGGTAGCCTCACCGGCTGCGCATTGCGCGCCCAGATAGCTCAGTCGGTAGAGCAACGCATTCGTAATGCGTAGGTCGCGAGTTCGATTCTCGCTCTGGGCTCCACAAAACACCTGCTAGATCGGCATGAGGACTCGAGCGGTCCGGCCGGTTTCCGGGTTTGTCCCATATCTGTCCCATATTTCACTACAATGACTTCATGGCGCGAGGGAGCCTGCGACTCAAGCGGCAGCCCGATTACTGGGAACTACGCGCCTACGCAGGGCCCGATCCGATCACTGCTCGACCCCGATATGTGAGCCGAACATTCCGAGGCGGCAAGCGAGAGGCCAACAAGGCACTCGCCCAACTCGTGGCCGAGGTCGACTCCATCGGGACCCACGCCGACCAGTCCGTCGCAGGGCTCCTGCTCGCCCACATCGACCATCTCGAGCAGCGAGGGCGCGAGGCCCGCACGATCGAGAGCTACCGCGGGATCGCACGCAAGGTCGCTGCCGACCGTCTCGGCGGCAAGATGATCCAGGATCTAGGACCGAAGGACTTCGACGACTTCTACGTCCGGCTCCGATCGAACGGCCTGTCACCCGGGTCCATCAAGCGCTACCACTCAGTCCTCGGCGGGGCATTCCAGCAAGCGATGAAGTGGGGGTGGACGAACCGGAACGTCGTGCGACTCGCCACACCACCCGCGGTCCCCCGCCAGTCTCGGACCACCCCAACTCCGACCGTCGTGACTGCGCTCCTCCGCGAGGCGGCCGAGAGCCGCAACCCCGAGAACCACGTTGCGTTCAGACTCCTCGCCGCGACCGGTGCTCGCCGAGGCGAGATCTGCGGACTGCGATGGTCGTCGGTCGACCTCGACCGCCGCGTGCTGTGGATCCGCCACTCCGTCGCACGCTTGAAGACCGGCAAGCTCATCGAGAAGGACCCCAAGAGTCACCAGACCCGCGAGGTCGCAATCGACAAGGGCACCGCCCAGATCCTCCGCGACCACCGCGAACGACAGGAAGAGCTCGCCGCCATGATCCGGACGAAGCTCGACCCCGACGGGTACGTGATCGCCGATCTTGCGACCGACCCGACCGGACTCACACCGATCTCACCAGACCGGCTCACTCAAGCCTTCAAGCGCCTGACAGCGCGAGTGCCCGGTGCAGGCGAGGTCCGACTCCACGACCTGCGCCACTGGTATGCGAGCACCCAGCTCGACGCCGGCGAATCACTCCCCGCTGTCGCAGCACGCATCGGCGACCACGTGGAAACCCTCGCTCGGGTCTACGCCCACCGCGGGCACCGCGGCGACCACGACGCCGCCGACAGCCTCGGCGCCCTCATCGACCATCCAGACTGACGGACACGGGTTCTCCGGCAGTGATTATGCGGTGGTCCGATCATGCCGAGAGGTCAAACAGTACGCCGGAACGCGAGTACAGGACGGTGCGTTCTTGGCCGCGATTATGAGCGGGGTTCCAGCGCCCCGTCCCCGATCGGAAGTGCCGCTATCTGACAGGTTGAGCTCTGACGCGACACCGTCGATATGAGCGCTGGCCTGTCGTTCGGTCTGCCGTCAAGGTCGCGTGCGATGGCCGGAAGCAGCAGTTTGACGCCGACTATTCCCAGTTCATCTCCGCCGGCTGGGACAGCAGCATGTCGCTGGAGCTCGAACTTTGTGAGTTCACTACTTGACATTTACTGCGATGTCGCATTAACTACTACGACATCGCAGTTAATCGAAGGGAATCATGACCATGCAACATTTTTCATCACACCCGCCGGAACAGGCTGGTGGCAGGGTCCAGCGCTCTCGCCGCGACTTGTTGGTGCGTTCACTCGGATCTTGGCGATTCTGGATACCGAGTGCGGCGGTGTTCTTCGTGTTCGCTGCGATCTTCTTTCAGTCGTCAGCACCGTTCTCGATCTCCGAAGTGGAATCCGCCTGTGGACAGGCGCCACCCGACGTTCAGAACTTCACCACCGGCGACGACGTCTCAGGATTCCTCGATGCCTGCGGTGCGGACGGGAGAGCGGCCTATCGAAACATGCAGATCGCTGATCTGTTCTATCCCGCCGCGTATGGCCTCTTTGTCGCTTCATCGCTGGCGCTCAGCCTCGCCAAGACCTCATTGAGCAGCCGCTGGGTTTCACGAGCGGTCGCACTTGCCTTCGTGGGTGCCGGGTTCGACTACGTCGAGAACATCTTTGCGTGGATCGCTCTCGCGAGTTACCCGGGCGACGCATCGACGAACTCGCTCCTTGGGCTCGCCGGGACGGCGAAAACGGCAACCTACTGGATCAGTGGCCTCGTGCTCATAGGAACCCTGGTTGTGCTCGCAGCAAGACGCTTCCGACGCATGATCGGTGCCCGCAAGGCCGACCGCCACCAAGGAGACGTCGTCGGTCATCGGTCATCGGTCCACGTCGACGCAGGCGCACCTCGATGAGCAACCGATCGACCACTCCAAACACCGCTGACATGCTCGACGCGGGCATCGGCAACGTTCTGTTTGACACATGGCTGGTATCGCGGGCCGTTCATTCACTCATTGACGACGTGATCAAACCAACGGGTCTGGACGCCGATGAGTTCGCGATCTATTCCGTCCTCTCTCGGGGCGACGGTATGACCCCGTCTGAGCTTTCCAGTTGGATGTCGGCTCCGGCGACGACGGTGTCGAGCTATGTCAAGCGGTTCGAGAAGCGGGGCCATATCGACCGGGTTCCCAGTGTCGAGGATCGCCGTTCCTACCGTCTCATTCTGACGACTGCAGGCCGAGCGGCACATCGCGCTGCTGGCGAGTTGTTTCAACCAACGCTGGCTGAGGTCGATGAAGCGCTCGGCAAGCAAGGGCCGAAAGTGCATCGCCAGCTACTCGAGCTGCGCCGAATCATCGACACGATCGCAGCTCGATGACCGTGGCGTACGTCAACGACGTTCATCCTCGACGCCCTCGCCACCAACTCACACCAATACCCCGACAGAACCATCGAACCAAGGACGAATCACCAATGGCACCTCAACCCTCAACATCACGAATCATCAGACCCAGCCCCCGCGACACCGTGTCTGTCTTCGTGCAGACCAAGGGTGCTCAACTGTCAGTACGGGACTCCGGAGGGGATGGAACGCCGATCGTGTTCTTGTCAGGAGGCCCGGGAATGCCGGACTACCTCGAAGCGATCGCCAAACTCGTGCCAGGACGACGGGTCGTGACCTACGACCAGCGAGGAACCGGCGGCTCGGCAGTGACCGACGGGGACTACAGCACCGAGGCCCACGTAACGGACCTCGAGCAGCTACGTGAGCACCTCGGCGTTGAGCAGCTTCACCTGTTTGGGCATTCGTGGGGCGGAATGCTCGCGCAACTTTACGCAACCGCGCACCTCAGCTCCGTTGCGAGCCTCTTCTTGTGCAGCCCGACGCCAGGCGTGGGTACCAATTGGGTGGCGATGGAACGAGACGTCATGGCGTACAGCAAGAAGCGGTGCAGCTCGGGGGCGTACGCCTTGATGGGCCTGCGTTCGCTGCTCGGCCGCATCCCGCGCCTCGGTCAACGAAGCCTGCAGAAGATGTACGCACAGGTGTGGTTGAACTACCAGAACCCCGACAATCCGCTGCCTGCAGATGCGTCGTTGCTCGACGGAATCGGGCAGCAGACGACGTTCGCGACCCGGGCCTCCGCGGTGGCACTGCCAACCGACTTCCTCGACTCGGTGCTTCCCCAGGCCACGTTTCCGTTCTTCGTCATGTTCGGTGACAACGACATCTACGGTCAACACACGCAGCTCGTCGTCAAGCGCTACCCCAACGCCACGGTCGAGACTTGGCCAGACTGCGGTCACCTTCCCTGGCTCGACGCTCCAGCCCGCTTCGAGAATCAGCTCACGTCGTTCTACGACGTGGACTCTGCTCCTGACCGGAGCTGATCCTAGATCGCCTCAGCCGCGAGGAGGGGCTGGCCCATCGGGCCCATCGACCACCCCACAGACAAGCCGAGTTCACGGAGGAGACAGGCCATGCCCATCCAACCCCCGGACCACGCTGCACAACGGCGACAAGACGACCGGGATGCAACGACCTACCAAGAGCAGGTACGGGTCGCCGCCGTGCACGCGACCGTGTTCGCCATCGGAATCACTGCGATCACATTGATCAACCTGATCATCAACCTCAGCGCCGGTCTCACCGGCGAACTCTCGGCATGGTGGTCCCTGTGGACTCTCGCCGGATGGGGTCTCGGTGTCACCGTCCATCTCCTAGTCGTTCGTCTCACGCGTCCGAGATCGTCACACCCGAACGGCTGAGCCGCTGATCGGCGTTCCATCACCTCGGGACAGCCGCCCCACCTCGCCGTCGGGCAGCGCATATCGACATCGTCGAACCGCACACGGACCCGTCCCACATCCGGCAGCGGAGAGCGCCACGTGGATCGGCAGGGAACCGCAGTCGCGGGCGATCTGCGGTCGATCTTCGGTCCGCGGCTGCACGCCGGACGGTGTTGCTTGCCACCGAGCCGACGTGACCATTCCGATGCAACGTCCTTGTGCGCAGCGAATCCTGCCCGGCCATCGAGGTTCTGAGCGACCTCAGAGCAGTCCGTGCTGCCGAGCAGCGTGGACCGCTGGCTTGCGGCCGTCCACGCCCAATTTGCGGTAGATGGCCTTGCAATGCGTCTTCACCGTGTTGAGCGAGACGAACAGCTCACTCGCGATCTCGCGTTGGGAGAGCTGCGAGGGCAGATAGCGCAGGACGGCGAGCTCGCGTTCGGTGATCTCCTCGACGAGTTCGGTCGACGGTTCAGCTCGCACGCCGAGCCGGTGTCGGGCTTCGAGGCGGGCGAGTGTTGCGCCGACGATGCCGGCGTCGGGGCACCGGTCGATGGTCTGGCGTGCTTCACGGAGCAGCTGTGGTCCCGCCGGGTCGTCGTGTTCACATGCTGTGTCGCCGATGAGGGCGAGGACGTACCCCAGGGTGAAGGGCTCGGGTGCTCGCCGGGCGAGTTCGACCGCTTGCTCCGCCATGGCGGCCCGTTGTTCGGGATCGGAGGTGGTGCACGCCAGCACGGCGTGCGACATGGAGAGATGCGGCGACTCCGCGACGCTGTGGCCCCGGGCGTGTTCCAGGCTCGCCGCCGCGTGCTCAGCTGCCGATGACCGGTTCCCCAGCTCCATCTCGACGACGGCAGCGAACCCGGGCGCGATCGTCAGCGCATAGTCCGACGGCTCGGACGCGCCGAGTTCGCGGGCGATCGCGATGTACCGCAGCGCTTCGTCGAACATCCCGGCCCACGTGTATGCGGCGACCAGCCCGATCGCTCGGGTCGACTCGGTCGGGTGATCCATGCGCTGGGCGATCGAGATCGCGTCACCGAGGAGACCTTCGGCGAGGTGCACCATGATTCCGAGCGACGCGGTGAGGTTGGCGTCGGTTTCGTCGTCGCACTCGACGGCGATGTCGTAGTAGTGACGCGCACCCGCGAAGCGGCCCGTCGCGAGGTTGATCCAGCCGCGCACGATCGCACTCGGCGAGTGGCGTTCGGGGAGGTCGCCGAGCTGATCGAGCAAGCGGAGCACGGTGAAGATCTGTCCGCCGTTGAGCAGCGCAGTGGCGTGGATCGAGATGAGATCGCCGGCTGCGACGAGATCGCCTCCCGCGATGTAGTGCTCGATGGCCGTGTACATGTCGCCGCGATCGTGATGCCACGATGCGGCAGCGAGGTGCAGTTCGGGAAGACGATCGGGGATCTCACGCTCGGCCTCGAGACGAAGCAGGTCACGCAGGAGGTGGTGATACCGGAACGTGGTGCCCGTCCGGTCGAGACCGATGAACAGCTGGTTGGCGGCAGCGGTACGGGTCAGCCATTGGCTGCCGTCGGTCGATCCGGTCACGGCGTCGATCAGCGGACCGGTGAGCTGATCGAGGATCGACGTCTCGATCAGGCGTCGGCGCTCGTCGGGTGGGATCGACGCGAGGAGTTCGTCGGTGAGGTAGTCGACGACGAGTTGATCGTCGCCGCGGAAGCCGGCGATGAATCGGGACGTGTCGTCGACGCCTGCGAGCGACAGTCCGGCGAGGACGAGCCCGGCCGCCCACCCCTCGGTTCGGTCGCACAACGTGAGCAACGCCTCGCGATCCAGAGACGAGGTCCCGAGCAGGCCAGCCGCCTCGTCGGCGTCGAACCGGAGATCGGACGCGCGGATCTCGGTGAGCTGCCCTCGGACGCGGAGTCTGCCGAGCCGGAAGGCCGGGTCGATTCGCGTTGCGATCACGATTTGGACGTGGTCCGGGCAGAGGTCGATGAGTCGTTCGACGCCGTCGTGGATCGCCGTGTTGTCGATGACGTGGTAGTCGTCGATCACGATCACCAGCCGGTTCGAGCCATCGTTCAGCGCATTGACCAGCGCCGGGACGACCGAGTCGGGCGACCCTCCGGTCGAGACGATGGTCGGCTCCACCATGTTCCTCACGCCCGGTCGAGCACCGTCGACCGCCCCGACGAGGTACGACCAGAACCTGACGGGATCGGCATCGCTGGGTTCCATCTGGACCCAGACCAGGTCGTCGTCGCGATCGGCCAGGCTTCCTGCGAGGAGCGTTGACTTGCCCGACCCGGCCGGGGCACTGACGAGCACGAGCCGGTGACGTTCGGCGACCGCTCTGTCCAGCAGTGCGTCCAGGCGGGCGCGCCGAACCAGACCGACCGGCACCGTCGGCACCTGCAATTTGGTGGCGACCAACTCGCCTGCACCCTGTCCGACCATCACCGTCGAATCTAGGCGAAGCCGCTCGGATCCGAGTCGGGAGCGAATCACCCGGGTGAGGCGGCCGGGTGAGCGATGACGACTCACCCCGTTCAACGGGATCGTGATCCCATGACCGAACGAACGGGACCCACCCGCTACGAGATCGAGCTCGGTGGCCACGCCTCCGAACGCGCCCTCCGTCCGGTCATCGACGAGTTCACCGTGGAGTTGACCGAAGCGGGCACGACTCGCCTGGTCGGCCACGTGCGCGACTCGTCGCATCTCCACGGGCTGCTGGCTCATTACACCTCGCTCAACATCGAGGTGGTCGCGCTGCGCCGACTCGACCAGCACACCAGTGCCCCATCTCAACCTGAAATACCGAATCCCAATCTCGAAGGAGAACACTCATGACCAACAGCACACCCCTCGCGGCATCCAGCCAAACCGCCGCCACACCGCGACGCACCTGGAGGCTCGGCCGCGTCGGCGGTGCCGCCGCACTGCTGGCCGCCGGCACGTTCGGCTACGGCATCGCGCTGATCGCGACGACATTCGCCGACTACACCGACCCCGACGCGACACTCGCCGAGTCGGTCGACTTTCTCGTCGACCACCAGGGCGGATTGCTCGCCTGGTACATCGGCATCTACATCGTGTTCGGCGCCGCCCTCGTCCCGATGGCGCTCGCGCTCCGGCAGCGACTGGTCGACGCCACTCCGATCCTCGCGAACACAGCGGCGGTGTTCGCTGGCATCTGGGCAGCGTTGATGTTCGCCACGGGCATGATCTCCAACATCGGGATCGAAGCCGTCGCCGACCTCGCCGACACCGACCCCGACCGCGCCGCCACGGTGTGGTCGACGATCGACGTCGTCACCGACGGACTCGGTGGCGGCAACGAACTCGTCGGTGGCATCTGGATCGGCCTCGTCTCGATCGCCGGACTGATCACCGCCCGCCTGCCCCGCTGGCTCAACGTCGTGGGCGCAGTGACGGCAGTGGCGGGCTTCGTCACGGTCGTCCCGGCGTTCGAAGCCGTCGAGATGGTGTTCGGGCTCGGCTCGATCGTGTGGTTCGTCGGCATCGGCGTCGTGCTGCTCGCACATCAGGAACAGCCCGAGACGAGGGAAGGCAATCAACTTCGTGGCGCAATTCAGAACCGATGACCTCGCGGCCTGGCGCGACTCACACCGTCGGGAGTTGTCGCTCACGTGATCGGCCGCACCTTCCCACTCGACGAAACCGCATCGGCAATGACGATGCAGCGCAGCAACGAACGAACGAACGAAGAAAGGACACCCCATGTCAACCTCCGCACCCACCACGTCACAGCGGCCCGACCACGACGCGCCCCACGCGCTCCGCGCCCAACAGATCAGCGTCTTCAGGGTGCATGCAGCGGTCTTCGCAGTCTCGACCCTCGCCATCTTCGCCGTCAACCTGCTGGTCAACCTCACCGCCGGCCTCACCAGCGACCTGTCGGCCTGGTGGTCGCTGTGGGTCCTGATCGGATGGGGCCTCGGCATCGCCGTGCACGGACTCGTCGTACGACTCGCCCGTCCGGCCTCCGACGCGTAGCGCTCCTGGCCGGGTAACGCTCCGACATGTCAACACCCCAACCTCACGGAACCCGTCACGCGAGCGATCAAAGCAATCACGAACGGCTCATTGCCGCCCTGCCGTGGCTCTGGCTCACACTGTCTGCGCTGTGGGCCGTCGTCATCTTCACCACCGATCAACTCGCGTGGCCACTCGCCGTCTGGATCGCAACCACCGTCGGACCCCTGACTGCTCTGCGCTCCAGGCTCGGCCGTCACACCGAGTCGAGCATGTAGCGCGTCGACAGCCCCTGAGATGGTGAGCCACCGGACGCTCGGCGCCGACTCCACGATCTCAGGAATGGTGCGCACTCGATGGAGACGGTGATCTCACCCGGGTGAGATCGGCCGTCGAGCGAGGTCGCCTCATGCGAACGACCGCCACGCTTCGTCCAGCAACCGAACCGGAGGACGACGGCCCCGAGCATCACCGCAGGATCTCCACCACGACAACACCATCGGTGCAAGCCGACGCCGGTCGAACAATCCCTCCTCCCCCTTACGAAGGACACACACGAAAATGATCAACGTCTCAGGAATCACCAAGCGCTACGGCGACCGAGTCGCTGTCGACGACATGTCGTTCGACGTCGCTGCTGGCGCCGTCACCGGCTTCGTCGGCCCAAACGGCGCCGGCAAATCGACCGCAATGCGCATGATGGTCGGCCTCACGCAGCCCGACGTCGGCAAAGTCCGTTACGGCGGCGTCGAGGTACACCGACCTGTCGCATCCAGCCCGAGTCGTCGGCTCCGTCCTCGACGCCCGAGTCATGCACCCCGGACGCAGCGCCCGCAACCACCTCCGGGCAATGGCCGCAGTGGCCGGGATCCCCAAATCGCGGGTCGACGCGGTCCTCGCCATCGTCGGCCTCGAAACGGCAGCAACGCAGCGAGCAGGCGGCTTCTCGCTCGGTATGCGCCAACGGTTGGCTCTTGCAGGCGCACTGCTCGGCGACCCCGAGGTCTTGCTCTTGGACGAACCAGCCAACGGCCTCGACCCTGACGGCATCCGCTGGCTGCGCACCTATCTGCGCGACTTCGCCAACCGTGGCGGCACGGTCTTCGTGTCGAGCCACCTCATCAGCGAACTCGCGATGTTCGCCGACGGCCTCGTGGTCATCGGTGGCGGAAAACTCCTCGCAGCGCAGCCGCTCCACGACATCACCGCACTCAACGACGTGCGGGTCGTCGTCGAGACCCCTGACCCTGCCGAACTCATCGCTCTGCTCTCCGCCGAGGGCGCTGCTGTGGAAACCGCCGGCCGCCACCTGATGATCAGCGGAACCACGAGGGCGCACGTTTCCCAGCTGGCGTTCGACAACCGGATCCAACTCACCGAGCTCACCGAGACGGCCAAGTCGCTCGAAGACACCCTGCTCGACATGACCAAGGCGTCCGCCGAGTTCGCAGCCGCCTAACCACCACACAAATTCCGAACGATCGATGCAAGGAAACCAGCCAATGACCACCATCACATCTCCTCCCACCGACCACATGCCAGCTACCGACGAACCGGCCACACGGTCACGTACCGACACGGTCGCGGCCCTCCCGAGGACGCTCCGGAGCGAATGGATCAAGCTCTCGACGATCCGGTCGAACACCGCGATCCTCGCTCTGACCATCGCACTCAACGGCATCGTGTCGTGGGCCATCGCCAACTTCGTCACCGACGAAGGGGAACTGTTCGTCGACAAGGTCTTCGCGTTCTCGACCCTGTTCACCGCCGTGTTCGCGGCCGTGGCAGGAATCTTGATCTTCAGCTCCGAGGCACAACACGGCACACTGGCCCCAACGCTGACGGCCCAGCCTGCCCGACTCGCGATCGCCCTCGCCAAGACCATCACTGCCGCAGCGTTCGGTGCGGTGCTCGGAGCAGCCGGCCTCGCCGCCGGGCTCGTCGGCGCATCAGCCTCCGACATCGAAACCGGCGACGCCTCGAGCATCCTCGGTACCAGTCTCTGGGCGGTCATCTTCGTGTCGCTGGCGTCGGTGCTCGGTCTCGGAATCGGCATGGTCGCCCGCCACAGCACCGCTGCCATCTCCGGGCTGCTGGTCTGGTGGCTGGTGGTCGAGAGCCTGCTCAACGTGTTCCTCGATCAAGGACTCTCCCGTTTCCTGCCGTTCGTCGCCGGCAACGGGCTGCTCCCACTCGACGACCCCGCCGCCAGCACCGAAACGCTCAACGCCACCCTCTCCAACACCGAGAACGCCCTCGTCTTCGGCGGCTACGCAACCCTCGCGCTCATCATCGGAACCGTGCTGCTCTACCGACGAGACAACAACTAGTAGCGAACCGACGCAGTACCAATGGTCAGCCCCCAAGCGGGAAGCGCCGTCGGCACGACGGAGCAAAGCGACCGTGGACAAGCAAGCGAACGACACCGGGATAATTTGACCGCATCCGGCGTCTGCCCGTTCAGCTCAGAATGTTCACGAGCGATCATCTCGAAACCGCCCATAGCCGGCATTCTGCTCATCGAGGTCAGCGCATGATGCGCACTCGATGATCCGGGTATCGGTTCTTCGGCCGCGCCGCATCGCGGCCCAAGTCGAGCACTGCACTTTCCCGGTCGGGAGTCACCGATCACGCCGGATCCGCGGCGGGAGTCCGAGCGTTCGAACCAGGATCATCGGTTGGGTCCGGAAGCGACTTCGAGCGATCGATACGTGCCGATCGCGGACAGTGGCGAGCATGCCGGGATGGAGTGATCATGAAGCAGTGCGCGCATCTTGTACGCCGAGAGATCTACCGGATGTGGTTGTCGTGTGCGAAGACGATGGCGGCGCTGCGGTCGCGTAGGTCGAGCTTGGTGAGGACACGGCTGAGATGAGTCTTGACGGTGGCTTCGCTGACGAACAGCTCGGCCGCGGCTTCCTGATTGTTGCGGCCGCGACCGATCACGCGGAGGACGTCGAGCTCTCTGTCGGTGAGTACCGAGAGGTCGATCGGCGCCCTGGGGGGCTGGTCTCGGTAGGCATCGAGCACCCGGCCTGCCACGTGCGGGTCGATCCATGCATCGCCTGCGGCAACGGTGGCGATGGCACGCAGGATGTCCTCGCCCGGCGCGGACTTCAACACGAACCCTGCCGCACCCGCTCGGAGTGCAGCAGCGAGCGTGTCGTCGTCGTCGAAGGTGGTCAGCACCAGCACCGGCGGACCATCGGCCGCTCGCACGTTGGCGGTCGCGGTGGCGCCGTCGACGCGTTTCATACGGACGTCCATCACGACCACATCGGGGCTGCTGCGTTCGACCTGCTCGACGACCTCGTCACCGTCGCTGCACTCGCCCACGACGGTGAGCTCCGCGTCGGTGGCGATCAGACTTCGCAGGCCCTCTCGGACGACCTCCTGGTCGTCGACGAGCAGCACGCGAATCATGTGGGGATCCTTGCGTGCAGCACCCACCGACCATCGCCGTTGGAACCGCCGGCCTCCACCGTTCCCCCGATGGCCTCGACCCGCTCGCGCATGCCGGCGAGTCCGCTGCCCTGGGTCGTCGCCGTGCGGCGCACGGGGCGATCATTGACGATCTCGACATCGACGTCGGCAGCATCGATCCGCGCCGTCACGTCGATCGTTCCGGTGCCGTGGCGCACCGCGTTGGTCAGCCCTTCCTGCACCACCCGGTACACGGTGAGCGCCGCCGCGGCAGGTACCTGGTCGAGGCATCCCGTTGCACTGAAGGCGATGTCGGCACCGGCGGTGCGGAAGTTCTCCACCAGCTCCGGCAACTCACCGGCCAACGGTGTCGGTGGGTTGGTGCCGGGGTCGTCGCGCAGGAGCCGCACGACGCTGCGGATGTCGTCCATCGATCGGCGTCCCTGCTGTTCGGCGCGCTCCAACGATGCGATCGCTGCGTCTGGATCCGATCGCACCGACAGCCGGGCAGCCGACGTGTGCAGCATCGACGCTGACAGAGTGTGGCCGACCACATCGTGGACCTCGCCGGCCAGTCGGCGCCGCTCGTCGGCGAGCGTGTGCTCGGCGAGCTCACGTTCGACCGCCAACCGATCGTCGAGGATTCGCAGGAAGACGAGGATCATGCCGAGCGTGCCGAGCCCGATGAGCATCACCCGTGCCCCGAAGTCGGACAGGCCGACGCCCTGGCTGATCAGCACCAACGAGATCACCACCGGTACGGTGACCGTCCACGTCGTCGAGTTGGCGTCGCGTGGGCCCTGCGCCAGGGCGCTCAGTCCCGCACTCAGCAGTGCTCCGCCGATGACACTCGCCGTCAGACCACCGATCCAGGTGAGTTCGAACAGGGCGATCCCCGCCGACCAGATGACGAACCCGACGACCACCAACCAGCGCGCCCACCGACGCGGCCGCTGATCGGCGGGCAGATCGTCGAGCGTCCGGTCGGAGACCACCGTCGAATCTTCTCAGACGCGAGACCACGACGCATCGGTCGCCGGGATGATCCGACCTGGCTCGGAAGATGACACCGATCAGTCCCCGGGCAGACGACAACGCGGCGCCTGGGTTCGACACTGGTCACATCCCGTTGCGGAACCCGTCCGTGGCGAGCACCGAGAGGAACAACACCGTGACCAACCAGACCAACCAGACCAACCGGACGCAACGACCGGCCTGGCAGGCACCGTTCTTCTCCGGCCTCGTCGGGGTCGCAACGGGCGCCGCCATCGGTGCCGGAACCGGCATGTGGTGGATGATGGGCGTGCTCGGTGGTGCCTTCGCCGGCTTCGGTCAGATGCTCAACCGCAGCAAGGCCTGATTCGTGGTGATTCATCCGAACACGCCGCCGGCGATCAGCGTCACCGGCCTCCGCAAGTCGTACGGCGACCGCGAGGTCGTTCGAGGGGTGAGCTTCGACGTCGCCGCTGGCGAGTGCTTCGGTCTGCTCGGCCACAATGGCGCCGGCAAGACCACCACCATCGAGATCCTCGAGGGCTACCTGCCGCGCGACGCAGGAGCGGTGTCGGTACTCGGCGCCGACCCCGCCGATCCAGGTACCGGCTGGCGCAGCCGCATCGGGATCGTGTTGCAGGACATGGACGTGTTCCCGACGCTCACCGTCCTCGAGACCGTGCAGATGTTCGCCGATCTCTACCCGGCCCCGCGTGGGGTCGGAGAGACGATCGACCTGGTCGACCTCGGTCGCCTCACTTCCACCCGGGTCGGCAGCCTGTCAGGCGGCGAGAAGCGGCGCCTCGACGTTGCGCTCGGCCTCGTCGGCGACCCCGAGCTGTTGTTCCTCGACGAGCCGACCACCGGCCTCGACCCTGCGGCACGGCGCACGTCGTGGACGATGATCGAGGGTCTCAAGGAACTGGGCGTCACGATCGTGTTGACCACCCATTACATGGACGAAGCCCAGACTCTCGCCGACCGCCTCGTCATCCTCGACGACGGTGTCGTGGCCGCCGACGGCACGTTCGGCGAACTGCTCGAACACCACGGTGCAGCAACCAGCATCTCGTTCCGACCCGCCACCGACACCGACACCGACATCGAGCATCACGTCGTCGCATTGGCGGGTGCGATCGATGCCGAGGTGCGTGTCGACGGCAGGAACGCAGCGTTCTCCAGCGCCGACCCTCAACGAGACCTGCACCGGCTGCTCGCGTGGGCCGACGACCACCGGATCGCACTCGACGACCTCACGGTGCAACGCAGTTCGCTGGAGGACCTGTTCCTCTCCATCGGCGGCTCCGACGACGACACCCACCCCGCCACCGCCACCGATCAGGAAGCAGCACCACGATGAGCGCAGTAACGATCTTCTTCAGCCAGACCCGCTACAACCTGCTCGCCACCGTACGCGCCGGTTTGGCGATCGTGTTGGGCATCGTCATGCCGGTGGCGTTCTACCTGGGCGCGTCGGCGCTGTTCGGCTCCGAGGCCATGGGCGGCGACACTCCCGTCGAGGTCCGCGGCGCCGGCGAGGCCGCCGACCTGCGCACGTTCTACGTCGGCGGGTTCATGGCCTACGCCGTCATCTACACCGCGTTCGTGGGACTGCTGCCCGAAGTGGTCGAGATCCGCGAACGTGGCCTGCTCAAACGACTCCGCGGCACACCGCTGCCACTGGCGTCGTTCGTCGCCGCCCGCTTCGCCATCGCATTGCTGATCGCCACGATCGGCGTGGTGCTGATCGCCGTGCTCGGATCGTTTGCGTTCGGCGTCAGCACCCCGGTGAGTGCGATCACCGGGATCATCGGGTACACCCTCGCCGGCACCGTCACCTTTGCCTGCCTGGCATTCGCGGCCACGTCGATCACCCGCTCCCAGTCCAGTGCGCAGGGCCTGTCCAACGGCGTCGGCATCATCCTGGCGATGATCTCGGGCGTGTTCTTCGCACCCGACATCCTGCCCGAAGCAGTGCGCTCGATCGCCCAGTTCCTCCCCCTCGAACCGCTCGCCAACGGCTACCAGTCGCAGTACGTCACCGACGCCTCAGGGATCGGCCTCGACGCCCGCAACCTCGGCATTCTCGCCGGATGGACCGTCGCCGCCATTGCCCTCGTGGCGCTGCGCAGATTCCGCTGGCAACCCCAACAGCGGCGGTGACTCCGCGGACACGCACACGCCGTAGCCAGTGGCGCACACAACGCGCACCCAGAATTTCGACAACCGGGCGTCGGTGGGCACTCGGTATCGAAGCCTCTTTGTGTCAACCCCGGATTTCAGAGAGTGGATCGGGCGCGGGAGGTCGAGCCTCTGGCGTTGCCGGAGGTGGCGTCGTAGGGTTGCGGTCGGGTCCGGGAGTGACCTATCCGAAGAGCCGGCCGTTCAGGATGTTGAGCCGGTCACGCTGGATTCTGTGTCGTGCCTGATTGTCCTCCCGGGCCTGCCGATCACTGCTCGAGTCGGCGAGCGTCGGCGATGAGCGCCCGGTAGACGACGTTGGAGATCTGACGCTTCAACGACCGGATCGCTTCTTTGGCGCTCTTGCCCTCTGAGCGTTTGCGGTCGTAGTACTCGCGTCCCTCGCAGGGGTAGCGCAGCTGGGTGATCGCGACCACGTGGATCGCATAGTTCAGTTGCCGGTTCCCGCGTGGGTTGAGCCGATGCCGTCGCCGTTCACCCGATGATGCTTCGATCGGTGCGGTGCCGTTGTAGCTCGCGAAGTGCGCAGCCGACTTGAAGCGGGAGACGTCGCCGACGTGGCCGATGATCATCGCGGCGGTCACCACGCCGACGCCGCGAATGTCGGTCAACGATGTCGACGTCGCCGCAACGGCGTGACGCAGCCGCGCCTTGGAGGTCTTCATCTGCGCTTCGTAGTGGGCCAGGTCGGCGATGAACTCGCGGGCGACACCGACGCGATGCGCTGCCATCTCGGTGTCGACAACCACTCGGTCGAGGAGGTCGTTTGCCCTGGTCAGGTTCATTCTCTTGGCGATCCCGCCCGGCTCGAGCTCGAGCAGCAACGCATGGATCCGGCAGGCGGCTTTGCCGCGTAACCGACCCAGATCCCGGTGTCGTTTCGCGAGCAGCTTCAACACCTGGGCGTGCTCATCGATGCTCACACGAGCGAGCCCGTCGGTGCGCAACGCAGCGATCGCGACCGAGCGGGCATCGTTCGGATCGTTCTTCTGCGCCTTGCCCGACCCCAACAGTCGGGTGCGTGTCGACAACACCGCTGGAACGTCAACGACGGTCTCGCCCGCAGCGACGAGCTGCTGAGCGAGCAGATAGCCAAGCCCGCGTGCGGACTCGATCACCCACACCCGATCAGGAAACGGCGCCGCCCACGACCGCAACCGATCGGTCTGAGCAGCGCATGCCCGGACACGAAGCTCGTCGAGCACACACTCGGTGTTGTCGATCGCGACGGCGGTGTGTGACGCCTTGTGCGGATCGATGCCAATGATGATGGTCATCTGGAAATGCCTTCCTCTCGGTGATGGGAACCGAGGTGGGCACTCCTGATTTGGGTTCGTTGAGCTCGCGCCTCTTTCGAGCCACACCCCGGGTCAGAACACCGGCCGGCAGACACATCGTTATGAGGTCAACTCCGAAGAGCGACAGGCCCTAAGTCGAGCCCACCGACCGGCACTCCGAACGCTACGACAACAGCCGATACGCAACCCCCAGCATGAATCAGGCCCAACTCTCGCGTCACGTAATCGCGTCCCGGGTCCGGCCTGAGGGCCAGACAGTCGCTGTCGGATGGTTCGGCCTAGGGTCGGGCTGTGCAGGAGCGAACCCGTCGGTTGTGGGAGAAGCAAGACCAACACCACGGCGACCGCCATCGTTTGTTCATGGCCGTGGCCGCAGCCATCGATGTGGAGCGGGTGCTCTATCCGGGCTCCTACGTCGATCTCGCACCCTCGTTCGTCTGGCCATTGGTGACGTACGTCGATATTGACCGACGAGCAGGGCAGTTCTTCGGCGATCAGATCGGGGTTCAGGAGTTGCTCGTCGAGCACGGCGTCGGGCCCAACTCTCACTCGGTGCGCTTCATCAGCGCGGACTACACCGACCTGCTCGACCTCGACGAGGGTGAGTTCGACCTCCTCATCTCCCTGTACGCAGGATTCGTCTCAGAAGCCTGCACTCGCCATCTGCGCGTCGGTGGCACGCTGCTGGTGAATCCGAGCCACGGCGATGCCGCGATGGCATCGATTGACCCGAGGTACCAGCTCCACGCAGTCGTGACGTCGAGATCGGGCAACTACGCCGTGGAGACTCGGGACCTCGACTCCTATCTCGTGCCGAAGCGTGACGTCGAGGTCACCAAGGAATCGCTGCACGACAGCGGCCGCGGCATCGCCTACACCAAGACGCCATTCGCGTACCTCTTTGAGCGGGTCACCTGACCATCCCCGGAGGGCTTCGCACTGGGCACCCGATATCGCCGCACGTAATCCCGCTCCGGACGTCTTCCGCCGCGCCGCACCGCGGCCCTACTGCGGCGTCACATAATCGCGTCGCGATCCGGCCGTGCGGCCCCCGATTCTCCCAGCCCTGCGATGGCCCGTGCGTCGGTCCGGGTTTCGGCAAGTAGTTCGGATTGACGACCGCCGCCGCCGTGTCATGGATGCCGGTACAGTCCGGCCATTCGTGACTTTGGTCACAGTCGACCGTCCGTCTGGTGTCCTCTGATGTCCTCCTGTGTCCGTTGATGTCTTCTGGTCCGGATCGTCCGGAACGCCCGTAAACATTGGGGTTGCGGGGTGAATGACATGGGTGTACTTCTGATGGTTCATGTCGTCGTTGGGGGGTCTTTCTGAGCCGTTCGAGCCCGCGTTGCTCACGCTCGGTGAGGCCGCGGAGGTGCTGCGGATCGGTCGTTCGCTCGGCTATCAGCTCGCACACGAGTACCTGAACTCGGGTGGCACCTCTGGTCTGCCGGTCGTACGCCTCGGGGAGAAGTGCTTGCGGGTCCCCCGGTGGGCGTTGATGGAGTTGGCGACGACCGGTCGGGTGGTGCGCCTCTGTGATGCGGAGGCACCCGTTGGGGGAGCCTCCGATGCCCGATGAGGTGATCCGCCGCACGATCGAGCTGGGCCCCGCGGCCCACGAGCTGCGTCGGCATGTCGATCCCACGGCGTGGGTGGTGCTCGAGGAGATGCTGCAACGCTCCACCGGCGACGGCGATGACGTGGTCGCGCAGGTGTCGATTCGTGCGTTGGCGTCGTCGCTCGGACTCGCGAAAGACACCGTGGCTCGCGCCGTCGGTCGCCTTCGCGATCTCGGTGTGATCGAAGCAGCCCAGGCCCGCTCCCGCTCTGGTGTCTTCGATGCCGGTTCGTATCGCCTCGTCGTCCCCGCCGTCTGCCTCTCGCCTGCCGGCCCGTCGGAGCCCTCCGCGTTGTCGCCCGCTGCTCGCCCCTCCTGTGCTGCTGCTCCGTCTGCTCTTCGCTCCTCCTCTGCTGCTCGTCCGTCTCCGTCTCAGTCCGCCCGCCGCTCGTCCGGCCAGCTCTCCCTCCTTCCCGAGGTCTGAGGCCCGTTCCCGTGTCCGTCTCTCGCTTCGCTCGTTCTTCAATTTCCAGACAGGTGCCCGCGCGCAGGTGGGAGTGGTCATGATCCGGGTGACGACGCTGTACGCGTCCGGGGCGGGAGCATCTGCGGCCTACTACACCGGCTACCTCACGAAAGCCGATGGTGAGTTGCCGGGTGTGTGGGCCGGGTCCCAAGCTCCGGGACTCGGCCTGTCCGGCGAGGTCACGACCGAGGCCCTCGAAGCACTCCTGTCGGGCTACCACCCGACCACCGGCATGCTCCTCGGTCGGGAGTTGGTGGATCGCCTCGACAAGCACGGCAACACCATCCGCGCCGTCGCCGGCTACGACGCGACGTTCTCGGCGCCGAAGTCGTTGTCGGTGCTCTGGGGCCTCACCGGTGATGACGCCTTCGCCGAATGCCACGACGTCGCAGTGAACGCCACAGTGACGATGATCGAGAAGTACGTCTCAACGACGCGTATCCGCTCCAACGGCGCACGACTCCATCCCGAGACCGGCGGGCTGTCGGTGGCGGTGTTCCGCCAATCGACGAGCCGTGCCGATGACCCGCAGCTCCACACCCATGTGGTGATCTCCGCCAAGGTCCAGACCGCGGATGGACGATGGCTCGCTCTGGATGCGTTGGGGCTGAAGAAGTACCAGCAAGCATTCGGCTACCTCTACCAATCCGTCCTGCGCGCCGAAGTCAGCCACCGGTTCGGCGTGGTGTTCGAACCCGTCGTGAACGGCCAAGCCGAGATCGCCGGCCTTCCCGACGGGCTCCTCGACCAATTCTCGAAGCGTGCGGATCAGATCGGTGTCGAGATGGACGACAAGCTCGCCGACTTCCAAACGCGTGAAGGCCGCACCCCGACGACGTTCGAGCATGCGGCGATGGAACGAGAAGCCGCCGTCGATACCCGCAACCGCAAGACCGGCCTCGGCGTCGCCGATCTACGTACACGGTGGCAACACGAAGCCGCCAGCCTCGGCATCGACCCCACCGCGATCCTCGAGCCCGCCCTCAAGTACGCCAACGAGCATCCGCTCGAGGAGTCGCCGGTCGCGGCGGCCGCCGTCGTGGAGGCATTGGCCGTGCGCCAGTCGACATGGAACCGCCTCGACGTCCTGCGTCAACTCTGCGACACGGTGACCCCACAACCAGGACACGACGCCACCACCTGGGTGGCGGCGTTGGATGCCGCGGTCGACACCGTGCTCACCGAGTGTGTCGATCTCGACCCCACCGACAACAGCCCACGGCGAGCGGGGGATGGGCGGTCGGTGTGGATCGAACCCATCGCCAAGCAATCCACCTCCGAGCATGTCCTCGCCCAAGAAGAACACATCCTCACCTTCGCGCTCGACGCTCAAACGCCCGATCCGTCGCCATCGACCTCGATCCTCGATGCCCGGCTGGATGACGGGCAGCGGGCCTCGGCGAGCGCGGTCGCCGGGCACGATCGTCTGGTGGTGGTTGTTGGTCCGGCGGGAGCGGGCAAGACCAACATGCTCGAAGCCGCCGTCCGCGACCTCCACCACCAACACCGCCACGTCCTCGGCCTCGCACCCACCGCGCGGGCTGCGTCGGTCCTGCAACGGGAGACGGGAGCCGAGAGTGACACCGTCGCCAAACTGCTCTACGAACTCGAGCATCCCGACCGCGGCCGGCCGTGGCCGATCCCACCGGCCGAGTCGACGATCATCGTCGACGAGGCCGCCATGTTGAACACCGCCGACCTCTACCGCCTCGTCACCCACGCCGAGCAGCGACAGTGGCGCCTGGCGTTGGTCGGTGACCCCCAACAGCTCCAAGCCGTGGGTCGTGGCGGGATGTTCAACGAACTCTGCGACACGACCCGATCCGTTGAACTGGAAGAACTCCACCGTTTCACCCATGCTTGGGAAGCCGCCACGACGCTCCGCCTCCGAGCCGGCGACCCCGCAGCGCTCGCCACCTACGCCGCGCACGGCCGCATCCGCGCCGGCAGCTTCGACGATCACCTCGACACGATCGCCGACATGTGGACGCAGTGCCGGGATGCGGGCGAGTCGTTGTCGATCGTGACCACCCGCAACGAACACGTCGCCGCGATCAACACCCGCATCCAACACCGCCGACTCGACAACCACGAACTCGACCCAGCCACCGCCACCGGCATCAACGATGACTGGGCCATGGTCGGCGACGTCGTCGTCACCCGCCGCAACGACCGACAACTCCGAACCACCACCGGTGAACCCGTCCGCAACCGCGAACGCTGGACCATCGCCCACACCGGAGACGACGGCGACCTAACCGTGTCCCGCATCGGCGGACACGGCACGATCACCCTGCCCGCCGACTACGTCCGCGACCACGTGCAACTCGCCTACGCGAGCACCGAACACGGCGCCCAAGGCGACACCGCGGATCGCTCCGTCACCCTCGCCACGACAGCGACCAGCGGCCGGGGCCTGTATGTCGGCATGACCCGAGGACGCAACGACAACCTCGCCCTCGTCGCCGACACCGTCGACCTCGCCCATGCCATCAGCGTGCTCGAAGCAGCCATCGCCATCGACCGAGCCGACATCCCCGCCACCACCCAACGACGCTCACTCGCCGCCACCGTCCCACGATCCAGCCCACGGCCGAGAGTGCAGATCCCGGACTGGTTCCACGACCTCCGGGCCGACGCAGAACAGCAAGCAGGCGACGCTCGACACGCGGTGGACGAACGCGATGAACGACGAGCGGCGAACGAACGCCGCTACGTCAACGCCTGTCGTGACCTTCCTGCAGCCGAGGCCGCCCACGCTCCCTTCCGCAACCGGGTGGCAGACGCCAACGACGTCGTGACCGAAGCACGATCGAACGTGTGGAACGCCGAACGCGACCTCCGCAACGCCGGGAAGCTCGGACGACGATCAGCTCGCCGCGGCGTCGAGGCCGCCAATGATGTGCTCGCCGTCGCCGAGGAACGCCTCGCCAGATGCGAACAAGCCGCCGAGCCCACGCGCCAACCGCTCAGCAAGTTGCGTGACATCGTCGACTACCACGACCGCATCCAATCGACCCGCGACATGCTCGACGACTTGACCAACCTCGACACACACGCCGACCGAGCCGAACGAGTCTGCGACGCCCTCGACCAATGGAAGCACTGGGCCGACGGACACCGCCTGCCGGTCGGGCAGCTCCGCGGTGTCATCGCCGTGCTCGAAGACGACCAAACCATCAACGGCACCAACCAACTCGCCGAGGCAACACGGCACTGGGCGCACGAGGCAGGCGTTGACCTACCACGACGACAGTCGAGGCGACCCGACCGCTCGATCGAACTCGGAATCGAGCTGTGAACCGACGACCATGAGCACCTCGCTGATCGGTTGGCGTCTCCTCGTCAGTCGACGATGCAGCCGGTTCTGGTCACACAAACCGGAGGAACAGTGGTTACCGGGCCCAACCAGGGCACTCCGTCGTGTACTCGGTAGTTGGTTGGTCTCCGTTCATGGTCGCGAGGAGCGGTGCCGCGAGCGAGGTGGCCGCGCGTTCGAAGCCGGTCCCGGTTGCCGCTGCCACGGTCGCCGCCAGGGACGCGGTGAGTTCGGCCTGGGAGCGTTCGTCTCCTTCGTTGACGGCGGTCGACCAGTCGGCGAAGACGGCACAGGTCGCACCTTGGAAGAGTTCGAACGCATAACTGTCGAGAGACATCGGCAACTCGGTCGTGGCGGCGTCGAGCCGCGCTGCGTCCGTGAGTTCGACGAGAGAAAGGACCTGGTTGGCGAGATCGGGATGCTGGCCTGGCATGACGAGGTCGATGTCGCCTCCGGTCGCTTCGAATGTTGCCGGGTCGGCGAGCGTGAGCGATGAGAGCGCGTCGAGGAATGCGTCCTCGTCGGCGAAGCCGCTCGCGATGACGTAGAACGACCAGTCGCCAGCCTGCCAGTCGACCCAGTACTCGCCCGGCAGATCGGGCAGCGGGCGGTAGGCGACCTCGGTGTCATCGACGACTCGGGTTGTTCGGACCTCGCCGGCGATCCGGCCGAGCAGGCTGGCCGCCCCGCGGTTCTCGCCGCTCAGTTCGAACTCGGTGTCGCCGTTGGAGAACTGGTAGCTGATGTGCCGGCGGTCGCCACCGACGGGCGTGTCGAGTTCCTGGTAGCCGTCCGGTGTCGTCATGGTGAGTGAACCGTCGACCAGTGCGAGTTGGTTTGCCATGGCGACCACGTCCGCGACGCTGAGTCGCACGGCGTTGACGCGGGCCACGTGATTGTCATCGAGCGGCCAGAACAGCACCACGATTGGGCCGTCGAGACCGCTATCGCCGTCGGTTTCCGTGACGAGGACCGATCCGGTGGTGCCGGCCACCGCGATCGGCTCACCAATCTGGAGCAGAGTGCTCGCCGACGGTGTGGTGACCTGAGTCGTGTCGCTCGACTCTGCGGTCTCGACGACTGTGGCGGCGAACAACGGGGCGTCGTATCGGGGTCCGTCTCCGACGAGCACCGTCGATCCCTCGAAGCCGCCGGTGAGTGTCGGGGCGACCTGGCCGAACGCGCCCGTCAGTTTCCAGCCCGGCTGGTCGATCACCACCAGCGGCGTCGACATCATGCCCAGTGGGGTCGACAACAGCGGTCCAGTGACCGCCTCCAACGCTGCCGCCGAATCTGCCGCTTGCGCCTGAGCCGCTGCTGCCTGCGACTCCGCGTCCGACGCCTCAGCTGTCGATGCAGGACGCGAGCCTGACTCGCTGGCGGGCGCGTCGTTGCGCGCCGCTACAGCGACAAGTCCGCCGACACCGATCACGGCGACTGCCGCTGCCCCGATGAGCGGAACCAGCCGCGAGGTCGACGGTCGTCCGTAGTGATGAAGCTCGGCGAACGCCGGTGGGGCTGGTGTCGCTTGGTCGAGTTGATCGAGGAGGTCTCGGATCTTGTCGTCAAGGTCGATGGTGTGGGTCATGAGAGCATCGTCTCCAGTCGCGTGCGGGCGTTCGTCAGCTCGCGTTCCACGGTTCGAAGTGAGGTGCCGATCGTGTCGGCGACCTGTTGGGGTGTGAGGTCGGCCCAGTAGGTGAGGTGGATGACGGCTCGTTGGCGAACGCTCAGTCGCTTCAGCGCGGCGAGCACGTCGGGGTCGAGTCCGCGTTCCATCTCGACGGCATCGCGGTGGACGACTCGAAGCTCTCGGTCGGACCGGCGTCGAGAGCCGCGTCGAGACTTGTGTGCCTCGTTGACGAGCATCCTGTACATGTAGGCGCGCTTGTTGTCGATGCGATCCCACCTCGTCGAGGCGATCGCTTTGGCGACGGTGGATCCGAGGAGATCCTCTGCCTGTGACGGCCCGACCAGCGACGTCGCGAATCGGATCAACTCCGGCGCCAACCGCACATACAACTCTTCGACGGTTTCCGTCACGATGGGTCGTTCGAGGTCGCGGCTGACCGAGCGTCTGTTGGCAGACAGCCCGTCGACCGGAGTCGGAGACGCCCTGAGGAGGTTCGGCTCGCCGATGATCACACCACTATGACCCCGCCAGCGCCGACCCACCGCCAGATTTGTTGCGTACGGGCCAGCCGCCGGGCTGCCATCTGCCGTGTTTCCATCGAACTGTCGGCGGTTGCCGATGCGTTCAGCCCGTGGGATCGGGGCACGTGGTTCGACCGTCGCTCGACGGGATGGAGATCGGTACATCGGGGAACGGGAACTCCGAGATGTCACTCCACCCGTTGGCCTCGGCGAGTTCGGTGATCGTCACGCAGAACCGTTCGGCGATCATCACGGGGTAGTCGCCGGGGCTCACGATGTACTCGCACCCGTTGGTCACCATGCAGGCATCGGTGGGGCCGAGCAGGCTGGTGCTCGACTCGACGTCGGCCGGTGCAGCGTCGGCGATCGTGTCGCTCGGGATCGAGGCTGGTTCTCCGACCCTGTCGATGACGGCACCTTCGGGAATCGCGTAGCGGGCGACACCCCAGTTGATCGTGTCATTCCATTCGATGGGCGACACGAGCACCGCCCCGTCGTCGAGGACGACATCGAGGACCTCCCGGCGGGTGTCGCTCGCGATCATGACCACGAGTGTCTGCCCACCACCTGTCGGCACCACGAACACGCTCTCACCGGGGCGAGTGTTGTCGACCTGGCAGTCGGACCCGACCGGAGTTCGCCAGCACACCATCGGCTCCGCTGCGTTCATCTGGTCCTGATGCCAGGCGACGTCGAGGTCGGGTGACAGCCGGTACCACTCGGTGGGTGTCTCGGCGAGCACGGTGACCGGGACGTCGGTGAGATCGCCGGTGTCGGCGAGCGTGACGACTGGAGCGAGTGAACCCTGATCAGAACTCACATCGGTTGGACCCGACGCCGGTGCCGGTCCGTCGTCGCCGGAGCGAAAGCCCGCAACGAGTACGAGCCCGACGATCATCGCCGCTGCGGCCGAGCCGATGATCCCCATGCGCCACCGCGATGCTCGGAGGTCGTTGTCGACCTCGAAGGACGAAAGTGACCGCGGCGCGTCGAGACCTGGCCCGCGATCCGGAACCGCGGCGGTGCGCTCGGCGTAGTGGTCGCGAAGTCGTTCTTCGAGCGTGATCATGAATCCAGTTCCTTTCGGAGTGCGGCGAGGGCACGAGAGATGATCGAGCGCACCGATGCCGGTCGGCACCCGATGGCCTCCGCGATGTCGGCCTCGCTCAAGTCGAGGTGGAAGCGCAACACCAGCGCAGCTTGTTGTCGCCATGACAAGGTGGCGAGTGCGTCGAAGAGTTCGTCGTACTCGGCGACGGCAGGCTCCGATCGCGGGAGTGGTGTACGACGCACCACCGCACGGTGGCGCTGAACGTCGCGGCATCCGTTCACGACCGTCATACGCAGGTAGCCGCCCGGATTCCTCACCGACGCGTTCGTCGACTGCAACTTGACGAACGCGTCCTGGACAACCTCCTCGGCGATCGCCAACGAATCGGTGAGCACCAGCGCCACCTTCACCAGACGCGACCACTCCCGTTCGTAGAGCGCGGCAAGGTCGTCGCGTTCGGCTCGCTCCACCGCAACGCGGTCGGCTCCGGTTTCTGCCATCACATCCTCTACGACGCCTGAACACCCCGAACCGTGGCACATCAGACACGATCATTTCGAGATGCCGCGTCAACACACCCGGCTGTCTGCTCGTCAGGAGCATTGACTCGCCCGCCGCCAACGACAAGTGTTGGCCCATGGGCTCATGGGGTGAGAGCGAACGGCATCGGGTGTTCGTGCCGCAGGCACTGGGCTCGGACGAGTTCCTGAGGGTCACCTGGCACGCGTCGTCAGGTCTGGTCGTGTTCTCTCATTGGGACGGCGATCGTTGTGTCGCTGCGACACCCGTGAGGGCCGCAGACCTCGAAGAGCTCGCATCGCTGGTCCAGGCGGCTCTCACGCCAGAGGGGTCCACCCCCTCGACGCCGGCGTGGCCCGCGCCGAGGCAAAACGAACTCGTCGTGCCTGCTGACGGTCTCATGGTTCCGGATTCACAGCGTTGCGCCTGAGGCATCACCGACGGATCCGATAGGGAACCATTGCTGTCACCCAGGCGTCGTCGGGACCCTCGTGGTCGGACCGGTAACGTTCACTCAGCCGAAGGAACGGCCGGGGTCAGGTCCGTGACCACGTCGCATTGCGTCCGGTCCCGTCGACGATGACGCTGCCGGCCGCCTTCAGTTCGGTGAGCACCAACCGGATCGTGTTGTCCGACACTCCGGGCACCGCACGACGGATGTCGGCGATCGCGAACTGGGCTGGTGCATGCAACAGCACGTAGTCGCGGATCCGGTCCTGTTTCGTACCTGCCGACGTGCCCGCTGCGACGCGAGCTGCGAATCGTTCGTACGCCTGAGCGATCCGGTCCAAGAAGTAGCCGGCCCACGGCCAGACGTCGTGGGTGCCGTCATCGAACCAGCCGGTCGTGGATGCAGCCAAGGTGACGTAGTAGTCGTCCTTCGTGTCGAAGATGAGCTGTTCGACTGACACATACCGGCCTACGCCGTACCCGACTCGTTGCATGAGATGCGCAGTCAACAGTCGGGTGACGCGTCCATTGCCGTCCGCGAACGGGTGGATACACAACACGTCAAGAGCGAACGCGGCGACGACGAGCAGCGGATGTATTCGACCTTCGTCGAGGGCGGTGTTGGTGCGGTCGACGAGCTCGACGATGTAGTTCTCCGTCTGCGCTGCGGGGACCGGCTCGAACCGAACCGTTTTCGTTCCGTCGGTGTTGCGCTCGACGACGAGATTGTCGTCGAGTTTGAATCGGCCGCCACCACCGTCGACGAAACTGAACAGCAGCCGATGCAGATGCAATATCAGCCCGACACTGAGTGGACCCGGGTCGTCATTTTGGAGGTAGTCCTGCGCAGCGGTGTACCCGGCGAACTCGGCTTCGGACCGGTTCTTGAACCGTGAGGGGTTTGCCGAGACGAGCCCGGCGACGCGTCGCTCGGCGACGATGACCCCCTCGATTGCGGATGACGCGGTGATCGACTCGATGCGGGCCTGTTCACGCAATGCGTCGAGGAGCTGGGGTAGTTGATCGGCATACCGTGCTTCGGCACCGGCTGCCAGATCGATCGTGCGAAGGGTCGCAACGATTGCGCCTGGGACCGGGTCGAGGGTGTCGGGTCGTTGGAAACTCCGCATAGAAACATCACAAACATACCAAAAGTCTCGCGTATTGTGATGATTGTCGCGATGGTTGGTGGAAATCGCTCCAACGCCGCCGGCAACGTTTCAAGCGGTCATCGACACTGACAGGCGACCACCCTTGTCCCGATCAGAACACTCGAACACACGTTTGTCCCATATTTTGTCCCATATATGGGACGGCACTGATCAACACCCAACAACACGGGTCCGCACAAAAGCCCTGATCAGACGGCATCCAGCGGACGCAGCGATCCTGGCTGGACGTCTTCGAACGCATTCGTAATGCGTAGGTCGTGGGTTCGATTCCCACTCTGGGCTCCACGCCGCTCTGGGCTCCACGGTTCAACGCCAGCTGTGTGTCACCTGTGCGGTTCCGTAGAACCCGGCCCGGACGGTTCGCGCTCACGTCGGCGAACTGCCAGACTGCCACCGTGCCTCTCGCGATCGGTCAAGAGCGTTGAGCGCGACACAGACGGTGCTCGTGGTCGACGACGAACCGTCGCTTGTCGACGCGGTGGCAACCGCACTGCGGTACGAGGGTTCGAGGTGACCGAGGCGACGACCGGTCGAGCCGGTCTGGCCGCCGCCCAGGAAGGACACGCCGACCTGATCGTGCTCGACGTGATGTTGCCCGACCTCGACGGCTTCGCCATCGCCGAGCGTCTGCGGAACTCGGGCAACTCGACGCCGGTGCTCTTCCTCACCGCTCGGGACAGCCTCGACGACAAGGCCGCCGGCTTCGCTGCCGGCGCCGACGACTACCTGACGAAGCCGTTCTCACTCGCCGAACTCGTGATGCGGGTCAAGGCGATCCTGCGTCGCACGGCACTGGACGACGCGTCGAGCACGGTGCTCAGGTTCGCCGACCTCGAACTCGACGCGGACGCCCACACCGTTCGTCGAGCGGGGCAGGTCATCGATCTGACGGCGACCGAGTTCTCGGTGCTGAGGTACTTCATGGAGAACCCCTCCCGAGTTCTCTCGAAGGCCCAGATCCTGGACCACGTCTGGCACTACGACTTCGACGGCGACTCCAACATCTGCGAGACCTACGTCAGCTACCTGCGCAAGAAACTGAACGAACACGGTCCACCGCTCATCCACACGGTCCGCCTCGTCGGCTACGTGCTGCGCGACCCGGCCCAGGGCTGACCATGTCGCTGAGGATGCGACTGCTGATCGCGACCGGGGTCGCCGTCCTGTGCGGGCTGATCGTGGTCGATCTGATCACCTTCTCGGTGGTGACCGGCTCGCTGGTGCAGCAGGTCGACGACACCCTGCAGCGTGCTCACGCCCCGATCGAGCAGGTCGCCGAATCGAGTGATCCGAACACCTGGAACGCGATCCCGGCGATCGCCCCGGGTCTCTTCGTCTCGATCGTCGACCGTGACGGAACGGAGCTGTTCACGGCGCCGGCGATCGAGCCGGGCCGCGAGCAGGACGTGGTCGACACCTCGGCGATCGACATCTCCGAGCGCTACCAGACCGCTCGAGCGATCGACGGCGATTCGATTCGTCTCCGTGTCGACCCCTTGGCCGACGGCAGGACCCTGATCGTCGGCCAATCGCTCCGCCGCGTCGACGAGACCCGCCAGCAGCTCGCCGCCGTGCTGATCCTCGGGAGCCTCGCAGCGATCGCGGCCGCCGTGATCGTCGCCTGGTGGCTCGTTCGAGCGGGTCTGCGGCCGTTGCGTCGGGTCGAGGCGAGCGCTGCCGCGATCACGGACAGCGATCTCGATCTCCGTGTTCCCGGTGCGGACCAACCCACGGAGGTCGGCAACCTCGCAGCCGCACTGAACGCCATGCTCGACCGGCTCCAGCTGTCGAGCGAGGAACGCGAACGCACACTGGAGGAGCTGCGCGCCTCGGAATCGCGCATGCGCCGATTCGTGGCCGATGCCTCGCACGAACTGCGCACCCCGATCGCGGCGACAGCGGCGTACGCGGAACTGTTCGAACACGGGGCCCGGGATCGGCCGGAGGATCTCGACCGCGCGATGTCGGGCATCCGGCGCGAGACCGACAGGATGGCGGGCCTCGTCGACGACCTTCTCCTGCTCGCGCGGCTCGACGAACATCGACCACTGACCGAGGAGCCGGTCGATCTCACCGAGGTGGTGTTCGCGGCGATCGATGCGGCAAAGACCGTCGAGCCGAGCCGTCCGATCCGTGTCAGGATCGGCGACGTCGTCTCCGTACGCGGCGACGCCGGCCGGCTGCGGCAAGTCGTCGACAACCTGTTGGCCAACGTCCGCGCCCACACGCCCACCGACACCGGTTGCGAGGTCGCGCTGAGCGCCGAGGGTGCCGACGCGGTCCTCACCGTGACCGATGCCGGACCCGGCGTGGATCCGAACGACCTCATCCATCTGTTCGATCGCTTCTACCGTGTCGACGACGCCCGCACCCGCGCCACCGGCGGCTCGGGGCTCGGCCTCGCCATCGTCGACGCCATCGTCCGGGCGCATCACGGATCGATCGCCGCGCGCAACATCGATCCCCATGGGCTCGAACTGACGGTGTGCCTCCCGTCCACCCCACCCCCGGAGACCTCATGACCCAGTGGATGTACTACCTGAGCCGATCGACCGGGATCGTGGCCATGGTGCTGGTGGTCGCGGCGCTGCTCTGGGGATTCCTCTTCTCGTCGCGAGCGACGGGAAAGCGATTGCGGCCCAACTGGTGGCTCGATCTGCACAACTGGCTCGGTGGCCTCGCGCTGGTCTTCACCGGCCTGCACCTGGTCACCGTGTGGCTCAACAGCAACTCGGGCATCGGGCTCGTGCAGATCCTCGTCCCGCAGACCGCTGCGGTCGACGCTGCCGCGATCACGTGGGGGGTGCTCGCGACATACACCATGGCGGCTGCGGTGTTCACGACCTGGCCCCGACGGTGGAGCAACCGTCGGTGGTGGAGGGTGGTCCACGTCACCACCGTGGCAGGGACCGGCCTCGTCATCCTCCACGCCTACCAGTCGGGCAGCGATGCCTCGAAGGTCTGGTTCCAGGCCCTGCTCGTCGCCTGCGCCGGCGTGGCCACCTACGGTCTCGGACTGCGCCTGTCGACCTTGCGGCGAACCGACTGACATTCACAGCGGGCTCACAGCTCGGTCTCACCCCACGCAGAAGGTGATCTGGCTGAATGAGGTCATGAACAACGATCCGCTCCTCCGGGAATCGAAGGACGCCGAGCTCGCCGCCCGTCTCGCACGCATGACCGCACGGAGTCCACGCGCGTCGAGCCGAACCACCGCCCCGCCCTCCGCCTCGCCCTCCGCCCCGCCCTCCTCACCCTCCTCCACACGCTCGTCCACGGCGCCCTCCTCGCCGCATCCGCCTCCTCCTCCCGGCGCCGCACCGGTGAGAAAGAAGCGGCGCCATCCCGCTCGCCACTCCCGCAGCGCAGCCCTCGCGCTCAGCTTCCTGACCACGAGCGGCCTCGCCTACGCCTTCGCCAGCACCGACACCGGGGCATCCGCAAACGTCGCGGCACCGGCCGGCATCGTCACGCCGACCCCAGCGGTGACCGCTGCGCCGTCGTCCGCGCCGACCGTGACCGTGCCGGTGAGTCCTGCGACGACCGCCTCGCCGACCACCGCTGCGCCGGCGCCGACCGTGGTGAACGGGGCCTCGTTCGGCAACCGGTACGGCGACGTGCAGGTTCAAGCGACCTTCGCGGCCGACGGGTCGCTCACCAACGTCGACGTCCTGCAGGTGCCCTACCGCGACGGAAAGAGCGTCTCGATCAACAACTACGCCGTCCCACGTCTGAACAGCGAGGCCCTCACCGCCCAGAGCGCCAACGTCCACACCGTGTCGGGCGCCACCTACACGTCGATCGGCTACGAACAGTCGCTCCAGTCCGCCATCGACGCCGCACGGGCGAACGGGATCACCACCATCTCATGACCGACCCCTCCGCTCCCGGACGCCAGGATCGGGACGGGACGCACCACGTCGAGTTCGTCATGGGCATGGCCGTCAGCATCGACATCCGCGACTGCGAGGTGCCGGTCGACGCCATCGCCGAGGTGGTCGCGTGGTTGCACCACGTCGACGCGACGTTCAGCACCTACATCGACGACAGCCCGATCAGTCGACTCGGGCGCGGCGAACTCGACCTCGACGACGCCACCGACGAGGTGCGCGACGTGCTGCGACTCTGCGAGGACATGCGACTCGACACCGACGGTGCCTTCGACATCTTCGAGGTCCCGGCACCGAACGGAACCACCCTCGACCCGTCGGGCCTCGTCAAGGGGTGGTCGATCGAACTCGCCGCGGGCATCCTCGAGCGCTCGGGGTGCGCGAACTTCTGCATCAATGCGGGGGGTGATATTGCCATCCGAGGCCGGCCGATGGCCGGTGAGCCGTGGCGAGTCGGGATCCGTCACCCCGACCAGATCGACCAACTCGCGACCGTGGTGACCGCTGAGGGTCCCCTCGCAATTGCGACCTCGGCGACCTACGAGCGCGGTGCCCACATCATCGACCCGCGCACTCGCCAGCCGACCACCGAGCTCGCCAGCGTCACCGTCGTCGGCCCCGACCTCACCGTCGCCGACGCATTCGCGACGGCGATCTTCGTGATGGGACTCGACGGTCTCGACTGGATCTCCGAGCGGCCCGGCTATGACGCTTACGCCATCACGCATGACGCCATCACCACCTGGACACCCGGATTCGTGCGCTACCGGAGCGGCACGCAACGCGACCGGATCGAGCACATCGAGGGATGACAGGCCCGGCTTCGCGTGGCAGCCTGTAGATCAGCATCACCCGCCATCACCCGTCATCAGAGGGGGGAACATGGGAACTCTGATCCATGCGCCGCTCGACCGGACCGCGGAACCCATTGCCGCGGCCGTCGGGCCCGTCGTGTCCGAGCTCTTCGACGAACCGCCACCGATCGCGTTCGAGTTCTGGGACGGATCGGTCTTCGGCGACGACATCGTCGGGCGAGTGCGCTTCACCGGCCCGACGGCGTTCCGCCACCTCATGTGGTCCCCCGACGAACTCGGTCTCGCCCGTGCCTACGTCGCCGGTGACGTCGACACGACCGGCAACGTCGCCGAACTACTCAGGGCGCTGCAGCAGGCCCACCGGCCGGGATCTGCCGCCGCCGTGCGAGCCGCACCCGAAGCACTCCGCGCGATCCGCGCGGTGGGTGGGGTCGGCACACGTCCGCCGATCCCCGACGAGGAGGTCGTGCCACGCGGCGTGCGCCACTCTCCTCGACGCGACCGGCAGGCGGTCAGCCACCACTACGACGTCGGCAACCGCTTCTACGAACTGGTACTGGGACCGGCCATGACCTACTCGTGCGCGCGGTTCGTCACGCCCGACACCACGCTGGCCGACGCGCAGGCCGCCAAGCACGAACTGATCTGCCGGAAGCTGGGCCTCGCCGACGGTTCGGCACCCGCTCGATCCGATGGCGACCGAGCCAGACGTCGGCTCCTCGACGTCGGCTGCGGATGGGGATCGATGGCGCTCCACGCCGCGACCCTTCACGACGTCGACGTCGTCGGGGTGACCATCAGTGACGAGCAGGCCGTCTACGCCCGCCAGCGCGTCGCCGATGCCGGGCTGGCCGACCGCATCGAGATCCGGGTGCAGGACTATCGCGACGTCCGTGACGGCCCGTACGACGCGATCTCGTCGATCGGCATGGCCGAGCACGTCGGCAAGCGCGCGAGCTTGCGGTACTTCGAGCGGCTGTACGACCTCCTGCAGCCGGGCGGCCGTCTCCTCAACCATGCGATCTCGTCGGTGGGCGGCTCCCGCCTGGCACGGCGTGGCTTCGTGAACCGATACGTGTTCCCCGACGGCGAACTGCTCGACGTGGGCGACACGGTGCGGTTCATGGAACGAGCGGGTTTCGAGGTGCGCGACGTCGAGAACCTTCGCGAGCACTACGCGCAGACGCTGCGACACTGGGTGACCAACCTCGAGCAGCACTGGGACGAGGCGGTCGAGCTGGTCGGTGAGGGCCGCTGCCGCGTGTGGCTCCTGTACATGTCGGGTTCGATCAACGGCTTCGACGATGCCGGCATCCAGATCCACCAGACGCTCGGCGTGCGCCTCCATCAGGGCGGCCGGAGCGATATGCCGAGAACCCGAGCGGGTTGGTCGTGAGCCGGCGCTGGGATGCCTCTCACGTGAAGTCGTCGGCCTCGGACCGTGTGCTCCGGTGCTCGCGCAAGACGGTGACGAGGACGAAGTACAGCACCGGGACCGAGAAGTAGAGCATCGCGCTGAGCGCGGTCGACGCGCCGGCAACGACCATGGCCAAGAGGTACACGGCGATCGGCGCCGCCGTGATGGCGAGTCCGACGCCCGCTCGGTCGGTGGACACGTCGGGCCACAGCAGCACCGGGCGTCTGACCACGTACCGGTAGAGCACAAATCGCATCAGGGTGGCTGCGATCAACACGACGCCGTACAGATGCAGAGCGACCGGTTCGTTCGGATACTCGCCGAGCACGGACGCAGCGAAGGGGATCAGACTGACCGGGAGCAGGAAGAGCAGGTTCAGCCAGACCAGATCGCGATTGACGACCCTGACGCGGGCGAAGAGGTCGCGGTGGGCAACCCAGAACATGCCGGTCAGCAGGAAGCTGATCACCCACGCAACGAGGGTGGGTCGCAGGTCGTCAAGCGCCTCGAGCAGCGACTGCTCCGAGAGATCCTCGGGGACGGCGATCTCGAGCACCAGGATCGTAGTGATGATCGCGAACACGCCGTCGCTCAGCGCGACGACGCGATCGGGACTGCGCAGTCGTCGTTGCGTGCCACTGGTGCCTGCATCCGACGAGCCCTGCTCCTCACTCATCGCGGCCATCCTCCCAGACACCACCGCTTCGTCCAATCGCTCATTGTGGATGGTCGTTCACCGACCGGAGCCTGCGAGCATGATCATTGATGTCGAACACGAGACGGCGCTCGGGCGACGAGAACATCCCGAAATTGGACAGGTGGGCATCGCCGCACAATGGCACGGTCAGGTCGGTCCGCGGGCCGGCCGCCGGATCGGTGGCCATCACGGCCGCCGACCCGCGCAAGAACGTGAACGGCGTGGCCAACATACGCCCGTATCGGATCGGGACCAGATCCTGCAGCCGGTTGGCGTCCTGGGCCTGCAGGATCGACAGCGCGCTCGCACGCCCGGCGGGAACGACGAGATCGGCGTGCGCCTCGAGCGGCACGGTGTCGCGCCGCTCCCGACCAGCCGCCGCTCGCATGGCCTTGGGCTCGCGCCGATTCTCGAGCGATCAGCGTGGATCACGCTGCGAATTCTTCGAGATACCCATCACTTCTCCCTGTGATCGTGGTCGACCAACCGATACCACTCGATTGTGGAGCACAACGACGCGATCGGCGTCACTCGTTCTGTGCGATGCGTCCCGTTCGCACGAAAGGGATGAAGAGCCCGCTCCGGTGTCACCTCACAATCGACCCATGGCCACAACGCACCCGGACAAACATGCCCGTATCCACGTCGCCCGCCACGCCGACGCGGGAGTCCGTGGACACGACCCCGACGACCACCTGCGCCCGCTGAGCCCCGGCGGGCACGCGAGAGCAGAGGTCCTCGCCGAGCTGCTCGAACTCACGTCGGCCAGCCGCACCGTGTCGAGCGCGTACGTGCGTTGTGTGCAGACCGTCGAGCCGCTGGCAGCGCAGCAGCGGCGCTCGGTCGAACTCAGCGACAGCTTGGCGTGCCCAGGCCGTGCCACCGACCGGGCGGATCGTCAACGGCCCGAACTCATCGAACGCGAACGTGCGATCCCGGGCGTGTTCGAGCAGGTACTCGATCCGCGCCAGCTCTGTTCTCTGAGCGGGTCGGGTGACTCCTTCCACGTCTTCGTTCGCTGGAACGTGATCCCCTCCGCGATCAGGATCTGACGTAACCGTTCCCGCCCGATCGTGACCTTGCGGCCCTTGCGCGTCGCCAGGTGGTCGGCGAGCTTGCGGATCGACCAATGCGTGAACGGGCGACCCAACTTGCGGGGTCGCGTGGTGGCCGTCTTGACGACCAACGCTCGGTCAGTCGTCGTGATCTGGCGGGACCGGCCACCCGCCCACTGAGGGTCCAACGATCGCATCCCCAGGTCGTTGAACCGGTGAATCATCTCGCGGACCCGGTCCGGCGAGGTCTGCACCAACCCGGGCGATCGCGGCGACGTCATTGCCGCCGGCCGACGCCAGCACCACCATCGCTCGTCGCCACTTCACGATCGAACGGTCCGTCTTGCCGCCCCGCCGCACGATCTGTTGGAGCTGGCGACCCTCCGCGTCGTTCAGGCGACGCACCTGCACACGTTTCGTCATCCCACCAGGAAAACAGACCCAACCATCCATGTGGCGGACGCGACCCACCAACCAGTGTGGTCAGAGCACTAGGTGCTGGCACGCAACGGCGACGCGCTGTCGCTCGTGGAACAGATGGGTGATTTCTGGATACGTCGGTGATCAACCTGTGATGATGGCGAGGTAGTCACCGCGGCGCCCCGGCCACGAGTCCTGACACAGAGTGAGCGAAGGAGTATCGACCATGGGAAAGAAGAAGCGATCGAAGAAGAACAAGGCGAAGCAGCCGTCGGAGGTTGTCGCAGCTGGCGCCGCGGAGGTCGCCCCCGCAGTCGACGGTGACGTCGCCGCAGCTGGTGACGAACCGACAACCCCGGAACCGAGCGGCAAGCTCAGGCGCAAGGAGTACGAGGCCGAGCTCGAGGTGCTCCAGGGCGAGCTCGTCGCGATGCAGGAGTGGGTCAGGGCCACCGGAGCGAAGATCTGCATCGTTTTCGAAGGGCGTGACACGGCCGGCAAGGGTGGCACGATCAAGCGGATCACCGAGCGGGTGAGCCCTCGCACATTCCGTGTCGTCGCGTTGCCGGCTCCGACCGAACGCGAGAAGTCGCAGATGTACCTCCAGCGGTACATGTCGCACTTCCCTGCCGCGGGCGAGGTCGTGATCTTCGACCGCAGTTGGTACAACCGCGCCGGCGTCGAGCCGGTGATGGGCTTCTGCACGCCGGAGCAGACCGAACGCTTCCTCGACATGACGCCGATGGTCGAGAAGGCGATGGTCGACTCGGGCATCCAGGTGATCAAGTACTGGCTCGAGGTCAGCGCCCAGGAACAGACCCGACGGTTGAAGAGTCGTATCGACGACCCGCGCAAGATCTGGAAGCTGTCGGACATGGACCTCAAGTCGTACAGCCGCTGGTACGACTACTCGCGAGCCCGCGACGCCATGCTCGCCAACACCGACACCGCATGGGCCCCGTGGTTCATCGCCCACACCGACGACAAGAAGCGGGGCCGCCTCAACATCATCTCGCACCTGCTGTCGCAGATCCCGTACGAGAAGATCGACCGCCCCGAGATCAAGCTGCCGCGCCGGCAACCGGCCCGCGGCTACGTCGAGCCCGACCTGCCGCTCCGGCACATCCCCGAGCCCTACTGAGGACCGTTGAGGACACCACGATGACGATGACCGACGAACCAACCCAGCAACCCGCACCCACCGACACCCAGTGGTACTCGCTGTCGGTCGACGACACCGTCGCGCGGCTCGGAGTCGACGCTGCATCGGGGCTCAGCGCCGGCGAAGTGACCAGTCGCTTGGCGAAGTACGGCAAGAACGAGGTCGCCACCGAACCCCCGCCGACGACGTGGCAGATGGCGAAGGCACAGATCGCCAACCCGATGAACATCATGCTGCTGATCGTCAGCATCGCCAGCTTCACGATCGACCAGATCGCAACCGGCGCCGTCGTGATGGCGTTGGTGCTGTTCAACGTGATCATGGGCACCAACCAGGAACGCAAGGCGATGGCGAGCGTCGACGCCCTGGCCCAACTCCAGGTGCCGATGGCGAGGGTGCGTCGCGACGGCACCGTCGAGGAGGTCGACGCGGTCGGGCTCGTGCCCGGTGACATCGTGCTCGTCGAAGCGGGCGACCTCGTCCCGGCGGATGCGCGCATCATCACCTCGGCCTCGCTCGAGGTCCAGGAAGCCGCCCTCACCGGCGAGTCGGCACCGATCGCCAAGGACCGCACCACCCTCGCTGACGAGGAGCGGCCGCTCGGCGATCGCACCAACCTCGTGTTCCAGAACACCCAGGTCACCCGCGGTTCCGCCGAACTCGTCGTCGTCGCGACCGGCCAGTCGACCCAGATGGGCCAGATCGCCAACATGGTCACGGCGACCAAGCGGTCCAAGTCGCCGCTCCAGAAGGAGCTCGACGACCTGACGAAGATCTTCGGCTTCCTCGCCTGGGGAGCCGTTGCGATCATCGCGATCGTCGGAATCGCCCGAGATCAGGACAGCGAAACGCTGATCCTGCTCTGCGTGTCGACAGCGATCTCGGCGATCCCGACCGGCCTGCCGACGTTCGTGCAGCTGATGCTGTCGTCGGGGGCACAACGGCTCGCCGAGTCGAAAGCGGTGGTCAAGTCACTCAACGACGTCGAGACCCTCGGCGGCACCACGGTGATCAACAGCGACAAGACCGGCACGCTGACCATGAACGCGATGACGTCGGTCACGATGATGACCGGCGGCTCCTGGTACAAGATCGAAGGCAGCGGCTACGCCACGTCGGGTTCGATCCTCGGCCCCGCCGGCGAACCCACCCCCGACTTCACCGGACTCGCGCTCGGCCTGGCGTTGTGCAGCGACGCAACGGTCGCAGCGGACGAGTCGATCATCGGTGACCCCACCGAGGCCGCCCTCGTCGTGCTGGCCGCGAAGATCGGCGTCGACGCCGAGGAGACGCGTCGCGCGTTGCCACGCATCGCCCTCGTGCCGTTCGACTCCGAGTACAAGTTCATGGCCACGTTCCACGACCGACCGGCCCACATGGAACGTCCGCTGCTGACCGAACCGCACTTCATGACCGTCAAGGGAGCGCCCGACGTCGTCATCGACCGGTGCTCGCAGGCACTGTGGCACGGCGAGACCGTGCCGATGGATCAGGTACGCCAGGAACTGCTCGACGCCAACCAGCAGCTGTCCGAGAAGGGCCTGCGCGTCCTCGCCTTCGCCGCACGGCCGCTCTCCGACGACACGATGCGCGCCGCGACCGACGACCCGATGGGTGAGGTGCACGATCTGATCATGATCTCCCTCGTCGGCATCATCGACCCGCTCCGGCCGTCTGCTGCCGAGGCGGTCCGCGTCGCGCACGGCGCCGGCATCGACGTCCGCATGATCACCGGTGACCACACCGTCACCGCCCGGGCAATCGCCGACCAGTTGGGCCTCGGTCCCGGTGTGATCACCGGCGCCGACCTCCAGAAGCTGAGCGACGACGAAGTGAAGGCACAGCTGCCCGAACTCCACGTGTTCGGCCGGGTCGCACCAGAGGACAAGGTGCGCCTCGCCCGCCTGATGCAGGAGGCCGGTCAGGTCGTCGCCATGACCGGCGACGCCGTCAACGACGCCGCAGCGCTCAAGCAGGCCGACGTCGGCGTGGCGATGGGCAGTGGCTCCGAGGTCACCAAACAGGCCGGCAAGCTGATCCTGACCGACGACAACTTCGGCACGCTCGTGCACGCCGTCGACCTCGGCCGCGACATCTACCGCCGGATCTCGTCGTACGTCAAGCTGCAGCTGACGATCCTGTCGTCGGTGCTCCAGCTGATGTTGATCGCCACGATCCTCAACATCAACGACGGCGTTGCGCTCTTCCCGATGCAGTTGCTGTTCGCCAAGTTCTTCGTCGTCGCCACCGTCGTCGTCGGCTTCATCGTCGACGTCCCCGACCCCGGCGTGATGGATCGACCGCCGCGCACGCCCGGTTCGAAGATCGCGACCGGCGCCCAGACCGTCCGCTGGGTTATCAGCGGATTCATCATCGCCGGTTCGGCGCTCGCACTGCTGTCGTGGGGACCCGGCGAGCCGAGCACCACCGACCCGTCGACCTCGATGACGATGGCCTTCGCCGTCGTCGCCCTGAGCGCGGTGAACATGGGCTTCGTGATGCGTCGCGAACGGCAGGTGCCGTGGTCGTCGCCACTGTTCCCGTACATGGGCTGGATCATGCTCGGCTGGGGATTGACCATCGCCGCGGTCGAGACCCGAGTGCTCCAACGCATGCTCGACACGGTCTCGTTGACCGGCGCCCAGTGGGTCCTCGTGATCGGCCTGTCGCTCGTCTCCCCGCTGTTCGTCGCGATCGACAAGGTCATCCAGATGCGACGGCTCGACCGGGAGCAGCAGGAGCATCCGTTCGCCGGCATCGCCACCACCTCAGGTGCCTGACGAGGCTCCCGCACCAACCGGGTGGCGGGGACTCGTCCCCGGCATCACGGCGGTCCGCACGTACGAACGGGCGTGGCTGCGCTTCGACCTGATCGCGGGTGTCGTGCTCGCTGCCATCCTCGTTCCGCAGGGCATGGCGTACGCCGAGCTGGCAGGACTCCCGCCGGTCACCGGGCTCTACACCACGATCGCCTGCCTCGTCGGCTATGCGCTCATGGGCCCGTCACGTGTGCTCGTCCTCGGTCCCGACTCGGCGGTCTCACCGCTGATCTTCGCCGCCATCGTGCCGCTCGTCGTCGTTGCTGACGACCCCGAGACTGCCATCGCGCTCGCGGGGATGATGGCGGTGATGGTCGGCCTGATCCTGATCGGGCTCGGCGCCGGAAAGCTCGGGTTCGTGGCCGATCTCCTCTCGAAGGAGGTCCAGATCGGCTACATGAACGGCCTGGCCATCACGATCTTCGTCGGCCAACTCCCCAAGCTCGCGGGGTTCTCGACCGACGCCGACGGATTCGTCGCCGAAGTCCAGGCGTTCGTCGACGGATTCCCTGACCGCAATCCGACCGCGCTGTGGCTCGGAATGGCAACGCTCGCCGTGCTCCTGTTCCTCCCACGGTTCACCCGCAGGATCCCGGCGGTGCTCGTCGCCGTCATCGGCGCAACAGTGGTCACTGGCCTGTTCGATCTCGACATCTCCACCGTCGGAACCCTGCCCGAAGGGCTCCCGGGGCCGTCACTGCCGTGGACGAGCGTCAGCGACGTCGCCCCGATGCTGGTCGCCGCCGTTGGCATCACACTCGTGTCGCTCACCGACACGATCGCCACTTCGACCGCGTTCTCGGCACGGCGCGGTGAAGAGGTGAAGCCCGACCAGGAGATGATCGGCATCGGCACCGCCAACATCGCTGCCGGGTTCTTCCAGGGGTTCGCGGTCTCGACGAGCAGCTCGCGCACCGCCGTGGCCGATCAGACCGGAGCGAAGAGCCAACTCACCGGTGTCGTCGGTGCCGGCATCGTCGCCCTGCTGCTGCTGTTCTTCAACGGCCTGCTCAAGAGCCTCCCGCAGACCGCGCTCGCCGCCGTCGTGATCGCCGCAGCATTCTCGCTCGTCGACATCGGGACGCTGCGCCGCTACGTCAAGGTCCGCCGGAGCTCGTTCTTCCTCTCGCTGGCGGCAACCGGCGGCGTGGTCTTCTTTGGTGTCCTGCAGGGCATCCTGATCGCTGTCGTGCTGTCGATCCTGCTGTTCTTCAGGCGCAGCTGGTGGCCCCACGGGGAAGTGCTCGGACGGATCAACGGCCAAGACGGCTGGCACAGCAATCACAACGGACTCCTGGCGCAGGAGCTCCCCGGCGTCCTCATGTTCCGGTGGGAGGCACCGCTGTTCTTCGCGAACGCCGGCATGTTCCGCGACCAAGTCCGCGAGCTCGTGCGCGAACGGAACCCACGCTGGGTGATCCTGCAGTGCGAAGCGATCACCGACATCGACGTGACGGCGGCCGACATTCTGGAACAGCTCGACCTCGAGCTCAACGAGCGAGGCGTCAACATCGCGTTCGTCGAGCTGCGCAGCCGGTTGAAGGACCTGGTGTACGACTACGGCCTGTTCGCCACCCTCGACGCCGACCACTTCTACGGCTCGATCGAGGACGCCCTCGCCGACATCGAACGCGTCTGACGATTCACCCGATCGGCGTAATTGCCCCGATCGGGCCGACGTGAGACGATCGGGTGATGAAGAGTACGACCCGATCAGCGGAGACGAGCAGCCCGAGCGGTTGGCTCTACTTCGCCGGCACGATCCTCGGCTGGCGGGGCTCATGCGTTTCGTCGACGCATTCTGGGCATTCCGCTACGACGGCGCACTCCCGGACGAGTTCGATGGCGCCCTGCTCGGCACCAACCTGTCCACGTACGGGTGGGCATACCTCGTGGTCGGGGAGATCCTAATCCTGGCTTCGCTCGCCATCTTCACCGGGTCGCGACTGGCCCGGTGAATCGGCATCTTCTCGGGGATGATCGTCGCCGTCACCGCCATGTTGTGGATGCCGGTGTATCCGGTGTGGTCGCTCGCCTACGTGATCGTCGGCATCCTCGTCATCTACGCGCTGGCCGCACACGGCGGCCCCAACGTCGATGCCTGAACGCCGCCACCCGTACCGACTCCAACCGAGGATCCGATGAACTCTCGCAGGGGTGCCGCAGTCGCCACCATCGTCCTCCTCTCTGGGGGCGTGTTCGTGCTCGTGCTGACCGGCACCGGGGCGTTTCCGCGCGGGCTGATCGCTGCGGCACTGCTGCTCGGGGCGCTCATCGTGGGATGGGAAGCGCTGCGTCGTCGCGGACCAGCGCGGACGTTGTTGGCGATCGTTGCGGTCGTTGCGGTCGTGCTGGTCGTCACCTTCGTCGGTGTGCTCGCCGCTGGCGGCGTGCTGCTCGAGGCGATCGTTGCCGCCGTGCTGTTCTCCTCGGCGGCGACCGCTGCGCGCCGGGCGTTCCGCATCCATGTTCCACTTCCCACGGCCGTGGCTCCGTCGCGGCCGGTGGTGGTGTGGAATCCGAAGTCGGGTGGGGCAAGGCGCTGGCCGCCGACCTCGATGCCGAGGCGAGGGCCCGCGGCATCGAGCCGATCGAGCTGAAACCCGGCGACGACCTGCTCCACTTCGTGCGCGGCGCGGTGGCCGACGGTGCCGACGCACTGGCGGCAGCTGGCGGCGACGGAACGCAGGCGCTCGTGGCCACGATCGGCGCCGAACTCGATCTGCCGTTCGCGTGCATCCCTGGGGCACGCGAAATCACTTCGCACTCGATCTGGGAGTCGACCGCGACGACGTGGTCGGCGCGCTCGACGCGCTCGTCGACGGAGGTGAGCGCCGTGTCGATCTCGCCGAGGTCAACGGACGGGTCTTCGTCAACAACGTGTCGTTGGGGCTCTACGCAGAAGCGGTCCAACGCTCCGGCTACCGGAACGCCAAGATCCGCACCGTGCTCGACACGATTCCCGACTTCAGCGATGCGACCGGCGACGCTCACGTGTTGGAGTACACCGGCCCGGGCGGCGGGAGCGGTCGCCGGGCGACGATCATCATGATCTCCAACAACCAGTACCGATTGAACAACGTCGTCGGATCGGGGACCCGGCCGAACATCGACGACGGCCAGCTCGGCGTGGCCGTCGCCGAGGCGACCTCGGACGACACGCGCGGCCGATCCCGGTTCCGACAGTGGCAGGCGCCGACGTTCGAGGTGGGCCCGGACGGCCCGGTCCCCGCTGGCGTCGACGGCGAGGCGCTGGTGCTCGATCCGCCGCTGCGCTTCTCGATCCGACCCGGGCGCCCTCCGCGTACGAATCGCAGCGCAGCACCCCGGCGCATCACCCTCCGCCGCTGCCCCGGACGGCCTGGTCGACAGGGTCCGCAAGCTCCTCAACATCGTCCGTAACGGCTGACGGGGTCACGCGGGAAACAGCACCGACGGGAGCCACTCGTCGAGCCGCTCGGTGATCGCTTCATCGCTCCTGTCGAGCAGATGACCGTCACCGGGGAGCATCACCACCTCACCGTGACCGGCGATCGCCGCGACGACGTGGCTCGCCTCGGGTGAGAGCAACTCGTCGCGATCGCCGTGGAAGAGCAACAGCGGCTTCCCGTCGAGGGCTCCGGCCACCTCGCAACCCGCCGACTGGGTGGCGAACGTGACCACTGCGACGACCGATGCCGGCATCACCACCGCGCATCGCACCGCCACCGCACCGCCGAAGCTGTGGCCCATCACGACCACCCGCTCCGCACCCGCATCCCTGGCGACCTCCACGCCACAGGCGAGGTCGTGAGCACACAGGTCGAGGTTGTTCGGCTCGCGATATCCGACTCGCACGAACCGCACGCCACGCTGCGCCCACCGATCACCGAGTCGGTGATACAGACCGTGGCCGGGCCCGAGCACACCACCGAGTGCGCCGCCGCACGCGACGACCGCCGCCGGTCGCGCCGAACCGTCGACCGGTTCGTGCGTGAGCACGGTGAGCAGACCTCGCCGGGTGTACACCTCGCGGTGGCGGAACGTCGGCGTCACCTCCACCTCGGTGGACGCAAGCGGGTGCAGCGCCTCGAGCGCCGTCGGGTCCGACGGGTCCGCGGGCTGCTCCGCTCCGTCACGATCGGTCATGGCTGGATACCGTACAAACGCACATGTCGAGCCCAGCCAGCGGAAGCGCCGCCGTCGACTTTCGGAACCGAACCGACCGCGAACACGCACGCAGAATCGGTCGCGCCTGGATCGAACTCCGCCGCGGAGCCGGCGCATCGGCACTCCGGGCGTACCTCTTCGGCCGCGAGAAACCGCTGGAACAGGGCCAGATGGACGCCCTCGACCTCCTGAGCCGTCGCAACGACCGTCCGATGAAGGAACTCGCCGCCCGCCTCCGCGTCGACCCGTCGACGGCGACACGTTCGGTGCAGCGCCTCGAGGCCGACGGGCTCGTCGAGCGTTATCCGTCACCGGAGGACGGTCGGGTCGTGTTGGTGCGCATCACCGACGAGGGCCTGCGACGGCACGACGACGTGGCTGCCCGCCGGTCGACCGCCATGATGCACATCTTGAGCGAGTTCGAGCCCGACGAGCGGGCCCAACTCGCCGATCTGCTCGATCGGTTCATCGTCTCGGTCGACGACGTCGTCGACCGCCTGGCCGAAGCGAACAATCCCGAAACCGCCTGACCGCCGACGCGGAGCCCGATACAGTCCCGCGCATGGCCGACCAGGCAACGTTCGCCGCCGAGGCGATGCAGTACGCACCCCAGCTCTACTCGGGTGCGCTGCGCATGACCCGCAACCGAGCCGACGCCGAGGACCTCGTCCAGGAGACGTACCTCAAGGGCTACCGGAGCTACCACTCCTTCACCGAAGGCACCAACCTGCGGGCCTGGCTCTTCCGCATCATGACCAACACGTTCATCAACTCCTACCGGGCGAAACAGCGACGCCCCGACGAGACCGACCTCGGCGATTTCGAGGACCTCTACCTGTACAAGAACCTGGGCACGCTGCAGGACGCATCCGTCGGCCGGTCGGCCGAGGAGTCGCTGATGGAACTCCTGCCCGACGACGAGGTCAAGCAGGCGCTGGAGGACCTCCCGGACAACTTCCGCCTGCCGGTGATCCTCGCCGACGTCGAGGGCTTCTCCTACAAGGAGATCGCCGAGATGCTCGACATCCCGATCGGCACGGTCATGTCGCGTCTGCACCGGGGAAGAAAAGCGATGCAGAAGGCGTTGTACGAATTCGCCCTCGCCCGAGGGCTCACGGTCGTACAGGAGAACGGATGATGAGCAACGACTCGACTGACGCCGCAGCCGGATCTGGTGCGGAGTCCGATTGCGCCCAGACCCTGCGCGAACTCGACGTCTTCCTCGACGGCGAGCTCCCGGCGGAGCAGTACGAGTCGATCCGCCATCACCTCGACGGATGCATGGACTGCCTCGGCGCGTTCGACTTCCACGCCGAGCTCAAGATCGTGGTGGCACAGAAGTGCCACAACGACGAGATGCCCCAGGGTCTGCTGTCGCGCATCGAGATGTGCTTCGGCACCGACTTCGACGGCGACGGCCAGATCGGCTGAGCTGGCCGTTCACCGGCGCGGTGCACGGAAACTGTGCGCCGATCAGCCTCGGGAGTTAGCCTCTCCGATCATGCTCGTCGCAAACGTGTGGCACTGGTGGATCGGCATCGCCCTCTTTCTCGTCTCGGTCCTGATCCTGGTCGTGCTGGTGGCCGGCTACCTCAAGTCCGTGTCCTCCCGCAAGTACCCCTCGGCGAAGCAGCAACGGGCCCGTCACTCCGATCTGTAGGTCCCCGATGAGGCCGTCGACGTGATCGATCCGGCCGCCCTGCTCCTGCGCTGCACGTTCCCGGCCCCCGGATCGCACGTCACGTGCGCATTGTCCGGCGGCGCGGACTCCACGGCGCTCGTGGCGCTCGCCATCGACGCCGGTTGTGTCGTCACGGCCCACCACGTGCACCACGGGCTGCGCGAGAGCGCCGATCACGACGCCGAGACGGCTCGGCGCACTGCCGACCGCCTCGGGGTCGCGTTTCGGGTGACACATGTCGACCTCGACGACGGCCCCAACCTCGAAGCCAGGGCGCGCGACGCCCGCCGTGCGGTGCTCGGGCCCGATGCGCTCACCGGGCACACTGCCGACGATCAGGCCGAAACGGTGCTGCTCGCGCTGCTCCGCGGCGCCGGAGCCAATGGCCTGGCCGCCATCGCGCCCGGCCACCGCCACCCGATCCTGGCGCTGCGAGCTCGCGAGACCAGGGCGTTGTGCGATCAGCTCGACCTCGCAGTTGCCGACGACCCGACGAACACCGATCCCCGGTTCCGCCGGAACCGCATCCGCAACGAGTTGCTCCCGCTCCTCGACGACATCGCCGAACGAGACGTCGCGATGCTCCTCACCCGCACCGCCGATCTCCTGCGGGCCGACGACCGACTGCTCGACGAACTCGCCACCGCGATCGACCCCACCGCCGCCGACGAGCTGGTTGCGGCCCCGGCGCCGCTCGCCGCACGCGCGCTCCGGCGCTGGCTGGAACACGACGGCTACCCACCCGATGCCGCGGGCATCGCCCGCGTGATGGCGGTCGCGGCCGGCGAATCGGCGGCGTGCGAACTCGCCGGTGGGATCCGCGTCGAGCGCCGCGGTCGTCGCCTCGTCCGCACCACCGCTGTTGCATCCGGGGTCTGACCCCAGATGCAGCAGCGGTGCGTTTCCCGACCGGCCCGGCGAGCGGGTAGCGTGGCAAGCCGTTATGCCGTCTCGACATCGCTCCGAAGCAGCCCACTGATGCCCCCTCGGCTCCGTGGCAAATGGGCGCTCGGCATCACGCCACGCAACTTCACGTGGATCCTCAAGGACAAGCTGGCGATCTGCGAGCGCCCGGGAGGGGTCGGCGACAGCCATCGCCGCGTCCGCCGCCAGGAAGAGATCATCTGGCTCCGCGAGAACGGGTTCGGCTGCGTGCTGTCGATCATCTCGGCGCCCCACAACCTGCACAACTACGAGGAGCTGCAGCTGCCGTGCCGTCACCGGCCGTTCACCAGCGAGCACACCGATCAGTATCTCAAGGCGCTGTACACCGAGATCCGCGACCTGCTCAAGCACGGCACCAAGGTGCTCGTCCACGGCGACGAGGTCGGCGACCGAATCCTCGGCATCATGGGCGGCTACATCCGCTGGGCCGGCCTCGTCGAGGAACCGACCCAGGCGATCCAGGTCACCGAACGCCTCGCCGGTCGTGCCCTCGATCCGTTCGCACGGGAGATCATCCTGCGCGCCACCGACCTGCGCTGACCCACCCGCCCGTGGCGCCGACGAGGCGTCAACGGATCGGAGGCGAGACCGTGCAGATCGAGGTGTCGACGAACAGCTTCGGGAGCGGGTCGATCGCCACGTTGCCGGGCCGGAACTCGAAGTGCAGGTGGATGTTCTCGGCGCTGCTGGTTCCGCTGCTGCCGACGAACCCGATGACGTCACCGAGTTCCACCGTGTCACCCTCGACGAGTCCGTTCGGATCCTCGGTGAGGTGGAAGTACTTGTACGTCGTGTCGGTCTCGGCGTCGTACAGCGTCCAGCCCCACCCGGCCGTCCCGGTGTTGGTGTAGCGCTTCGTGAGCGTGCCGGCCGCCACTGCGTACACGCCGCGCCCGGATGATCCCATGATGTCGAGTCCCTCGTGACTGCGCGTCCCGCGCGAATCACCGAAGTTGTCGAGCACGTGGCAGTCACTCCCGGGGTCGACCGGGAAGATCAGCAGTCCCTCGGGCGCCGTCGGTGCGACCCCGGGGGGCGGCTTCCGCAACGCCAAGCGCTCCGCCGTGTGCAGCGCCGTACCGGGGGCGTCGAGCCGGACCGTCACCGCGGTGTCGCCCTCCTGGGCCCACGCGAACGACCCCAGCCCCATGCACACCGCGCTCGCCGCCACGGCGAGTGCCGCCGCGCGCGACCACCCGGTGATGTGGCGTGGCGACTTCATGAGAGAGACATCGGCAGAGTGAGCGGGTGACTTGACCTCGGATCACCGTGATCCCGGTGATCGGAAGCATCAATCGTGGCACAGGATCGACCAGTCGTCCGATCGGGCCACCGATTCGCACCTCGAAATGAAGGTGAGGCGCCAACGATCGCCGGCTGCCAGACCCGGCGTGAACTCCTGCAGATGCTGGTACCGGTAGCCGTCACCGGCGTCGTCGACGAGCACCCACGCGTTGCCCATCCGCCCGGTGAGCACTGCCTGTTCGGCCGGCGCGCCGTCGACGCAGGCCACCAACGGTGACCGGGTTGCTGGTCGCGGCGCCCGATGTCGATGCCCTCGTGGACCACGCCGCCGAGGCTGGCGCTGCCAAAGTTGTCGAGCGGGACCCAGATCGGCCGGTAACTCCACCGGGAAGGTCAGCGCACCCGGCTCATCGTCGAGGGCCGGTGGGGAAGGGGCCAGGCGCGCGACGGCGCCGACCCCCAGCAGGCCGAGTGCGGAACCGAAGATCTGTCGGCGGGTGCGAGTAGCGTTCATGTCATGGCTGGTCGTCGGGTCTTCGTCAGCGGCGTCGGGGGCGAACTCGGCACGTTGGTGGCGAGCCTGCTCGAGGCCGAGGACTGGGTTGGGGCGCTGTCGGGGATCGACGCCGATCCACCGCGGCGCCGACTCCATCGCACGGTGTTCCACCGGATCCACCCCGACGAACACGACCGCATCGTCGACACCGTCGTCGATTTCAATCCGCACGTGCTCGTCCATGTCGGGGTGTGGGAACCCGACGCCCGCGCTGCTCCCCATGCGGCAGCGCTGCTGACCGATGCGGCCGCGACGTCGATCATCGGAGCCGCTGCCGAGTGCCGTGCGCTCGAACACCTGGTCGTCCGCAGCGGGATCGAGGTGTACGGGCGGGCTCGCGGCGCGCTGACCCGCCCCGACGAGTCCGCACCGGTGCAGCCCACGAGCGACTGGGGTCGCACCGTGGCGGCCATCGAGCGGACCGCCGCACGTGTCGGCGAACGCGTCGGCGTCACCGTTGGCGCACTCCGGCTGGCGCCGGTACTCGGGCCCCATGTTCCCTCGCCCCTCGGCCGTCTCCTGCGCATGCCCGCCGTTCCGTTCAGCGTGCTCGCCGATCCGCCGTTCGCCGTGATCGAGGACCGCGACGCCGCCCGGGCGTTCGTCGCCGCCGCCCGGCTCGGGCTCGCCGAACCGGTCAACGTCGTCGCACCCGGGGCGATCACCTCCCTCCAGGCCGCCCGGCGCGGCGGTCGCCTCCCGATCCCGCTCGTCGGCCCGGACTGGAGGATCGCCCGCACGCTCAGCCATCTCCTCGGTGCGCCGATCCCCGATCACGTGTCGGAGACGTTGCACCGTGGTCGACTCGCCGACAATCGACTGATGCGCTCACTGCTCGGCGTCCAGCCCGACACCTCGACGACCGAGGTGATCGACCGGCTCTACCACTGGCCGAGCGTGATCCGCCAACCGGCGAGACTGCAGGTGGCGTGATGGAGTCACCACTGGAACGTGTCACGAACCTCACCGCCCGCGTGACGCGACTCGGCGACGAACCGAGCGGCACGATCGACGACTGGGGTCGCGATCCGGGACTCGTGCGAGCCACGATGCACCTGGCGCGAGTCCGATGGGACGTTGCGGTCGGCGGCGATCAACACCTCCCCAGACGCAAGGGTGCGCTCGTCGTGGTCAACACCCGCCGGTTCGCACTGGCGCCGATCTTCTCGGCCCTTGCGCTCAGCGAGGCCGTCGACCGACCGGTGCGGTTCGTCGGCCGACCCGACACCGCCCCGGTCGGCGCGTTCAGCCGTCGACTCGGCGGGCTGCTCGACCTTCCCGACGAGGTGGCGGGAGCACTCGGCGCCGGCGAGCTCGTCGTGATGGGCGCCGACCACGACGCCCGTGTCGGCGCCGGTCATCACCAGCTGGTCGGCCGGGTCGATCACGCGCTGGTCGGCGCCGCGCTCCGAGCGGGCGTTCCGGTCCACCCCGGCGCCACGGCCAGCAGCCCGTTCGCCCGGGCGGCACGTGTCGAGATCGGCCGAGCATCGCGTTCACCACGCAAGCGACGTGGACCGTTGACCGAGCTCGAACTCGCCGATCAGGTCCGCATCGACATCGGCCTGTTGCTCGACGAGTTCGGCGAGGTCCGCACCGGCACCGCACTCGACCGTCTCCCCCTCTCGGGATTCGGGGGCGCCTGATGACCTACGTCCGCAGCGGTGACGGCACGCGCCTGCACTATCAGGTCACCGGTCGGCCGGGTGCGCCACCCATCCTGTTCATCCAGGGTCTCGGTGCCGACAAGAACGGCTGGAACCTGCAGCGGCTGGCCACCGCGCCCTGGTACCAGGCGGTTGCGCTCGACAATCGTGGCGCCGGCCGCAGTGACAAGCCGCACGGTCGCTACACACTCGAGCAGATGGCCGACGACGCCATCGCCGTGCTCGACCACGCCGGCGTCGAGACCGCTCACGTCGTCGGTGCGTCGATGGGCGGCGCCATCAGCCAGATCGTCGCCGTCAAGTACCCCGAGCGGACCCGCTCGCTCACGCTCGCCTGCACCGCCGGACGCAACCATCCGTGGCGCGAGGAGCTGCTCTCGAGTTGGCGCGACAACGCGCTCGAACGCGGCATCGGATCGATGGGCCACGATGCCGCCCGCTGGGTGATCGGTCCGCGATCGTTCCGCCGGCTCCTTCCCGCGATCGGTTGGCTCGGCCCGCTCGCGCTCGGCCGGCCCGCTCATGCCTTCGCGGCCCAGGTCGACGCGATCCTTGCCGCCGGCGAACTCCACCAGGACCTCATCGACCGCCTACCCGACATCGCCGTGCCCGCGCTGGTGCTGGTCGGCAACCAGGACATCCTCACGCCACGTGGAGACAGCGAGGATCTCGCCGCCACGATCCCGACCGCCGAACTCGTGGTGATCAGCGGCGCTGCACACGGCTTCATGGTCGAGCACGCCTCCACGTTCAACCGGGTGTTGCTCGAGTTCCTCGGCCGCGCCGAACGGGCCCACCAGTCCGCCGTCGGCGAGCAGCATCGCCTCGACGACGCACTCGCCGCTGGCTGATGCGCGTCGTCGTCGTCGGCGCCGGGTTGTCGGGGCTCGTGGCGGCACGCGACCTCCAGGCGGCAGGCGTAGCGGTCAGCGTGGTCGACAAGGGGCGATCACCCGGCGGCCGCATGGCCACCCGCCGCATCGGGGCCGCGACGCTCGACCACGGCGCCCAGTTCTTCACCGTGCGAACTCCGGCCTTCCAACGCCGCGTCGACGACTGGGTCGACCGTGGGCTCGTACGGGTCTGGTCGAACGGATTCCGCTCCGACGACGGGAACCCCCGCTATGTGGCCACCGCCGGCATGAATTCGTTGGCGAAGGATCTCGCCGACGGCCTCGACGTGTCGTGCTCGACGATGGCGTTCGCCGTGCGCCGCGAGGGGCCGTGGACGGTCGTGATCGACGACGGTTCGCAGCGAGGCGCCGACGCCGTGATCATCACCACACCGCTGCCGCAGGCCTTCGCGCTGCTCGCAGATGCCGCCGTCGAGCTCGACGAGTCGCTGATGCGCACCGACTACGACCGCACGATCGCACTGCTCGCCGGCCTCGATCGACCACCGGCGATCGAGGCGCCGGGCGGTCTGCAGGGTCCGTCCGACGACGTCAGCTTCGTTGCCGACAACGTCGCCAAGGGTGTCAGCACCCAACCGGCGATCACGCTCCACGCATCAGCGGCCTGGAGCGAAGCCAACTGGGACGTCGACAACGATCGACTGCTGCCCTTGCTGATCGAGCTGGCCTCCTCCTGGCTCGGCGACGCCGAGATCGTCGAGGCGCACGTCAAGAAGTGGCGTTTCGCGACCCCACGAGCGGTCTGGCCCGATCCGTGCTGGGTGTCGAGCGACGGGGGCATCGTGCTCGCGGGTGACGCGTTCGACGGACCGCGCGTCGAGGGAGCCCACAACTCGGGGCTCGCCGCCGCTCACGCGCTCATCGGGTGAGTGCTGCGCGTCCGGGCGCCAGCTCAACCGTCAGCGCAGCGGACGGCCACGACCTGGCGGGTTTCGAGGTCGACGATCGACACGCTGTCTGGGCCGAACCGTTCGAGGAAGTCGGAGAACGACGCGAACTCCTCGCCGTCGCACTCGCGTTCGATCACCGGCGGGAACGGAATGCGCCAGCCGTTCTCGAACACCGCCTCGCCATCCTCGAGGTCGACGATCGGTGGCAGCTCGGCGGTCACCCCGGGTGCCTGGGGAAGGACCGAGAACCAGATGACCGCGTCACCGAGCATGTCGGCGAACAGTGCGCACTGGTTCGTCTCGTCGAGTTCGTCGCACGAGATCTCACCGAGCGTGCCGGGCGCGATGCGCAGGAACCGGGGCCCCGTGAGGACGACGTCGAGGTAGCCGGTGGTGACCCCGTCGGATCCGACGCCGAAGTCGTCCGACTGCTCGACCGAGAAGATCGGTTCGATCAGATCGATGCGGCGCTCGATCAGATCGGGTTCGACGACCGCTTCGAGTTCGTCGTCGCCGAGCAGCACCGCCCAGGCGAGCACCGCCAGGGCTCCCAGCGCGGCGACGGCGGCCACGAACCGCCAGTTGAAGAGCTGCCTCACGACTCCACGGTAACCGTGGACGTTGTGGCTGCGAGGTCGGCGACGGCCGCAGCGGCCGCACGGTGTGCGGCGGATCCGATCGCCTCGAGCACGTCGTCGGTGTGGGCGAGCCCGACGAAGATCGCCTCGTAGGCGCCGGGCGCCATGGCGACGCCCTCGGCGAGCATCGCCTGGAAGAACGCCGCGTACGCCCGCTCGTCGGTGCGGCGGGCATCGTCGAAGTTGCGCACCGTGCCGGCGTCGGCGCCACAGACGATGCCGACCAGGGTGCCGACCACCGGGAACGACGCCACGAAACCGGCCGCCGAACATGCGTCGCGCAGCAGCGCCGACAGGTGGCGGGCGCGCGCCATCAGCTCGATGTAGACGTCGGGAGTCAACTCGTTCAGCGCCGCGAGCCCGGCGGCGGTGGCGATCGGGTTGCCCGACAGCGTGCCGGCGTGGAACACCGGGCCGAGCGGCGAGAGATGCTCCATGACCGCAGCACGTCCGCCGACGGCGCCGATCGGGAGTCCTCCTCCGATCACCTTGCCGAAGCAGGTGATGTCCGGGACGACGTCGAACTTGGCCTGCGCCCCACCGGTACCGAGCCGGAAGCCGGTGATCACCTCGTCGAAGATCAGGAGCGCACCAACGCGGTCACACTCGGCGCGCAGCCCCCAGAGGAACCCCGGGCTCGGCGCGACGACGCCCATGTTCGCGGCGACCGGTTCGACGATCACCGCCGCCACCTGCTCGTCGAGTTCGGGAACGACGTTGTAGGGAGCGACGATCGTCGCCGCCACCGCCCCGGCGGGCACCCCGGCGGTGCCCGGCAGGCCGAGCGTGGCGACGCCGCTGCCGCCCGCGACGAGGAGCGCATCGGTCGCTCCGTGGAAGTTGCCGGCGAACGTGACGATCCGGTCGCGTCCGGTGACGCCGCGGGCGAGCCGCACGGCGGTGCTCGTCGCCTCGGTGCCCGAATTCATCAGCCGGACCCGCTCACAGCTCGGCACCCGTTCGGCGATCGCCTCGGCGAGTTTCATCTCTCGCGGGGTGGGAGCGCCGTAGGAGGTGCCGTCGACCGCAGCGGCGCCGACCGCAGCGGTGATCGCCGGGTGGCCGTGGCCGAGGATGACCGCCCCGTAGCTCTGGACGAGGTCGAAGTAGGTGGTTCCCTCGACGTCGGTGATCGTCGCCCCCGACGCGCGCGCCACGACGTAGGGCTCGCCGCCGACCGCCTTGAACGCGCGTATCGAGGAGTTGACACCCCCGGGGATCGCTCGGCGTGACCGCTCGAAGAGCCGCTGGTTGGAGGGCACACCCGCCCCGGTGCAGACCGTGGCGACACAGCCCGCAGCGACGCAGGCGTCCGGATCACACAAGGGGATCCCCGGCGACCAGTCGAGCGTCATGGTTCGAGCTTCCCGGACGCCACCGACTCCGCGAACCAGCGCGCGAAGTAGGTCAGCACGATGTCGGCGCCGGCACGTCTGACGGCGCTCAGGTGCTCGAGAGCGACCGCGTCGAGGTCGATCCAGCCTCGTTCAGCGGCCGCGTGGATCATCGCGTACTCGCCGCTGACGTGATAGGCGGCGAGGGGAACGTCGATGCGGGCAGCGGCGGCGGCGATCACGTCGAGATACGCGAGCGCGGGCTTGACCATCACGATGTCCGCGCCCTCGGCGATGTCGAGATCGATCTCGTGCTGTGCCTCCCGGGCGTTGTGCCAGTCCTGCTGATAGCCCTTGCGGTCGCCTCCGCCGACGATCGACACGTCGACAGCGTCGCGGAACGGCCCGTAGAGCGCGCTGGCATACTTCGCCGCGTACGCCATGATCGCGACGTCGGGGTGGCCGGCACCGTCGAGTGCGCTGCGGATCACGGCGACCTGGCCGTCCATCATTCCGCTCGGGGCGACGACCTGCGCGCCGGCAGCGGCCTGGGCCACCGCCGCCCTGGCGTAGATGTCGAGCGTGGCGTCGTTGTCGACGTGACCGTGTTCGTCGACGATCCCGCAGTGGCCATGGTCGGTGTACTCGTCGACGCAGAGGTCGGCCATCACGACGATGTCGTCGCCGAGGTCGCTGCGGAGATCGGCGAGTGCGAGCTGCACGATGCCGTCGGGATCGAACGCTCCGCTGCCCACTGCGTCCTTGTGCGCCGGCACGCCGAACAGGATCACGCCGCGGATGCCGAGTTCGGCGAGCTGGGCAACCTCGGCGCGCAGGGAGTCACGTGTGTGCTGCACCACGCCCGGCAACGACTCGATCGGCCGGGGCTCGTCGATGCCCTCGCGCACGAACAGGGGTGCGATCAGGTCGTCGACGCGGAGATGGTGCTCGGCGACCAACCGGCGCATCGCCGACGATCGGCGCAGGCGGCGCGGGCGTGACGAGGGAGGCGGGGACGGCACGCTTTGCAGCCTAACGGTGCTGACTTCGGCGGTACCCGGCGCACCCGAACACGGGCGGCCGAACGCCGGTGCCCGAACGGGTCGGCGCTCAACCGGTAGCGTGCTCGACGTGTCGGTTCAGGCTTGGTTCTCCCACGACGAGGTGGCACTCGCGCCCGGGTCCACGCTCACCCTGCCGTTGACGGTGCACAACCTCGGTGAGTCGACCGAGTCGTTCACGATCGTTCCGGGCGGCTTGGCCGCCAGCTGGACCAACGTCTCGCGCGGCAACCTCACCCTCTTCGGCGGGTCGCAGGAAGTGATCGACATCGAGGTGAGCCCGCCGGCACTCGCGACCACCACGGCCGGTCCCACGGCGATCGTCATCCGGGTGATCCCGCTCGGGGACTCCGACGATGCGGTCGTCGCCGAGACCACCGTCTCGGTCGAGCCGTTCGACGACTGCCGACTCGTGGCGCTGCAGCCGGTGCAGCGGGCCCGCCACCGCGCGACCTACGAGTTCATGGTCGAGAACCACGGCAACACCGTGGCGAGCTGTCGGCTCCACCTCATCGACCCGACCGACCGCATCGACGGTGACTTCGACCCGCCGGCCGTGGGCGTCGCACCGGGCGCGGCCAGCCTGGTTCGGCTCAAGACCCGCGCCAGCCGGGGCGGATTCCGTCGCACCACCCGCACGATCGACTTCGAGATCGAGGCCGGTCGTCAGGGGTTCCCCCCGGTCACCGAACCACTCGCCCTCGTCCAGTCACCGACGATCCCCGCCGAAGCGCTCATCAAGGCCGCGGTGGCATGTGCGGTACTGGCCGGGCTCGTCGCCGCGTGGTTCGGACTCGTCAAACCGACGATCGAGGACACGGTGGCCGACGAGATCGCCGCGCAGAACGTCTCGGTCGCGACGGTGCCGGGGCAGCCCACCGATCCCGGCACACCACCGACGACCACCGTCCCATCCGCCGAGACTCCCGAGGTCGTCGGCGAGCCGGCGTTCTTCCGGCTCGAGGTTGCGGCAGCTCTCACGCAGGCCGCGTCGCAGTCGATCACGATGCCGGACGGCGCCTACGTGGATCTCACCGACGTCCGTGTCGAGAACCCGTACAACGATCGTGGGGTTGCGACGTTACTCGTGAACGACCAGCAGGTGTACCTCTGGTCGTTGGAAAACGTCCGCGGTTCGCTCTTCGAACCGCGGGTCACGCCGATTCGTCTCGAGCCCGGCGACAACGTTGCGTTCTCCGTGCGCTGTGACGAGATCGGCGACGCCACACGCTCGACATGCACCAACGCCGTGAATCTGTCGGGCGAGAGCTTCCCCGTCCAGCCCTGACCGCCGCGAGGAACGTGGTGCATCCGGGTCCGACCCCGGGCGTCACACTCAGAAGCCGGTGCCGAAGCCGGGCAGGCCGGCGACGACGGTGGGCTGTTCGATGATCTCGACCATCGTCGACGCGACCGTGCCGTCGGCAGCCTGCGCAATCACGGTGCGGGTACCACCGCGTTCGTCGGACGACACCGGAACGTTCAGCCAGAACGTTCCGTCACCGGCGGTGGTGAACTGTTGTGCGCCGGCGGAATCGTCGCCGAACAGGATCGAGAACGCCGTGTCGGGCGGGAAGCCCCGACCGGCAGCGAGCACCTCGCGACCGGCTTCGACCTCATCGGCGCCCAAGAGGAACTCGGGGGCGTAACGGCCGTCGCCGGCTGCGACCATGCTCGTGTACTGCCCGGTCGGCGTGGACACCTGGACGAGGGCAGTGCGTCGGCCGGAACCGGTCGGCGTGAAGGTGACGCCCACACTGCAGGTCGAGCGAGGGTTGAGCGGCCGGTTGACGCAGCTGTCGCTGGTGATCGCGAAGTCGCCGGCGTGTTCACCGGTCACGTCGAGCCTCGCCACCGAGGTGGGCACCAGAGAGATGTTCTGAACGTCGAACACGAACTCGGCGCTCGGCTGACCGACGACCGTGACACCCAGGTCGGCGCCCGCCGGATCGGTCCGCAAGGTCGGCTCGCCACCGGCGCCGCGCACGGTCGTGCTGATCCGTACGGCCTGGAACCCCTCCTCGGCGACGGTCAGCGTTGCCGACACCGGCACCGGTGCGTTCGGGGTGAACGTGATCCTCACGGTGCAGTCGGCGCCCGGCGGCACAGGTGCGCCGAGGGCACAGGTGCTGGCCTCCTGATTGATCGCGAACCGCCCGTCGGACACGGTGACGAGCGAGGGCGTGAACGTCGTGGGACCGTTGTTGATCACCGCGACGTACCACTCGTCGCTGGTGAAGCCCACGAGCGTGGTTCCCAGGTCGGCCTCCGCCAGCGACAGCGTCGGCTCGGTGGTGACGGCCACGACCTGGCGGCCGGTCTCACCATCGGCGAGCAGCTGCGGACCGGCGAGCGTGTCGAAGACCGTCGTACGACCCGCGTCACTCAGCTGAGGACGTGAATGGGCGGCGACGGCGGGTCGGACACCGTCGGTCGTCATCGCCACACGCCGCAGGGTGCCGAGGCGGGTGTCGGCGACCAGCAGGTCGCCATCGGCGGGCTCGCCGCCACCGGATGCCTCGACGAGTTGCAGATTCGAGGCCTTGGTGATGAATGCGACGAGCTGACCGTCGGCGCTGACCGCGGGCTGCGACGACGGTGCCGTGCCGGCCACGACGGGATCGGTGGCGGGTTCACTGCTCACCATCGAGACGCTGGTACGGCTCACCTCGTCGTAGAGGCCGTTGGCGTCGATGTCGCGGTCGACTCGATAGACCTGCGTGGGGCACCCCTGAGCGCACGGCGGGAAGACCGCCGGCACGATGCCGACGTCGGCGCTCGTGAACGCGACGACGCGGCCGTCGCGTGACAACACCGGATCGGACGCGCCGACGACCGTCGGCTCACCGTCGACTCGCAGCGACATCAGACGCACCGCGAGGAACGGGTCGGCCTCGTCGCGATCCCACACGAAGATCTGGCCGGTGGCAGGACCCCCCGGTACCGGGCCGACGCCCCAGCCCGGCACTGCGTCCTGAGAGGCGGCGTCGGAGCGGTAGGCGACGAAGCGGCCGTCACCCGAGATGGCCGGCTGGTCGAGACCACGGTGGACGAACTGGGTGTCCGGTGTCGACAGCGGCATGCCGGCCACGGGAATCGAGCGGTTCGGATCGGACAGGGGCCGCCCGAGATCGACGAGGCTGACCGACGTGACGCCCTCCGACTCGATCAACTGCGTGGCCGGGTGGGTGTAGGCGATCAGTGTGCCGCTGCGCGACACGGCGGGGGCGTCGTCGGTATTGACGTCGTCGCGGGCAAGGGTGGATCCGTCGGTCCGGGTCGAGACCAGTTCCCAGCCACCAGGTATGCCACCGCAGTGTTCGAGCCGGAGGCGGTACACGTCCCACCGGTCGCCGGTGTCGTCGTCACGGAAGACGTCGAGGGCGAGTTCGGTGACCACGACGAGGTTGCAGCCGTCACCGGACACGACCGGGTGGATCGAGTTGCCCCCGCGCAGGCCCTCGGGGACGACCGTCATCTCCTCGGTCGACCCGGACTCCCGGTCGGTGAGGTACACCGTGGTGGTGCGAGGGTCCTCGGGGTTCGTCGGTACTCCTTGCGATGCGACGAACCGGCCGTCCCCTGACACGGAGGCGTGGGATCCGGCGGCGCTGCCGACTGCGGCGGCGGTGGCCTCGGGGGCAGCCGACGCTGCCTGCTCGAGCACCACGGTGGGGCGTGCGGAGACACTGACCGCGCTGGCACTGAAGATGATCCCCGCGCACAGCAGGCTCGACGCGGCAACGAGTCGCCGTCGTCCGCTCCGTTCGGCCACCTTGCTCCTCACTTCGTCACATCGATCTGCGGAGATTGTTGCATGCCGGCGCCCTCCACGCCGCCCGGGCCCTGCCGGGAAAGAATGCGTTCGAGTTCGGTCACGAGTCCGTCAAGTGAATGATCGGTCGCCGTGCCCGTGACCTTGAGCCCCAATTTCTCGGCCGCCGCCGCCGTGGTGGGTCCGATGGCGACCACGATCGGTGGCGACGACACACCCAGCGTGTCGAACCAGGCCTGGGCGGCCGAACCGCTCGCAAGGAGGAGCGCATCCGCCCCACCGATCGCTGCGGCGTTCGGCGCCACCAGGCGGGTGCGGTAGGCGACGACGGAGGTCACTCGATGGCCCGCCGCACGCAGGCGATCGACCAACTCGGAGTCGGCGCGGTCGGCCTGCGCGACCAGGATCCGTTGCGGAGCGGGGCCGCAGCGCTCCACGAGCTCGCCGGCGAGTGATGCGGCCCGCTGGACCGACGGGACGAGATCGACGGCCCGACCGCTGCCCGCCTCGAGCACACGGGCCGTCGCGGTCCCGACCGCAGCGAGATGCACGGCCGGTGAGGTCGCCGCTGCGGCAGCGACACGTTCGGCGCCGTGGGCGGAAGTGACGACGAGCCAGTCGACGGCGTCGAGCCGCTCGAGTTCCCGGTGCAGCGCCGCACCACCGTCGTCGGGTTCGAGCACCTCGATCAGCGGCACGTGCACCACCGTGGCGCCGCGGGTCTCGAGCAGCGATGCCAGTTCGCCGGGTCGCTCACGAGTGACGACGACACGACACCCGGCGAGCGGCTTCATCGACCGAGCGCCTCCTGCGCACCGAGTGCGGCTCGGCGGGCGCGATCGAGGTCACCGTCGTCGCCCTGGAGGGCGACGGTCGCCACGATCGACTGTCCGATGGCCGTGTCGGCGAGGAACACCGTCAGGACGCCGTCGCGCACGTGCCCGCCGACCGGCAGCGAACAGCCGGACCCGAGCTGGGCGAGGAACGCTCGCTCGATCTCCACGTCGCGACGCGTGGCGGCGTGATCGACGGCGGAGAGGACACTGCGGGTCTCCTCGTCGTCGCTGCGGCACTCGACGGCGACGCATCCCTGCCCGACGGCGGGCACGAACGAGTCGACGTCGAGCCGTTGGGCGATCCGCTCGGTGATCTGCAGGATGTCGAGCGCCGCCACCGCCATCACGATCGCACCGTCGTCGGGGATCTTCGACAGCCGGGTGTCGATGTTGCCGCGCAACTCGGTGAAGTGGAGGTCGGGACGGACGCGCTGGAGCTGGGCGCGCCGGCGCACCGATCCCGTCGCCACCGTAGCGCCGGGCGCGAGTTCGTCCAGCCGCCGACCGACGAGCGCATCGGCCGGGTCTCGTCGTTCGCAGAACGCCGCAATCGTCAGGCCGTCGGTGGGGGCCGACGGGAGATCCTTCGCAGAGTGTGCAGCGAGATCGGCGCGTCCGTCGAGCACGGCGAGCTGCACCTCCTTGACGAACACGCCCTGACCGCCGATCGTGTGCAGGGGCACATCGGTGCGGAGGTCACCCGTCGTCTCGACGGCGACCAGCTCCACCGCACGCCCAGTGGTGGCCGTGATCAGCTCGGCGACGACGGTCGCCTGTGCCAGCGCCTGGCGAGAGCCACGGGTGGCGAGACGCAACGGGCTCACCCGAGGTCGAACAGGTCGCGCACGGCTGCGGCGTTGCGTTCGCCCTGCGGCGTGCCGGCCTGCGCCTTCAGACGGACCGACGGCTCGTGGAGGAGCTTCGCCACGATCGCCTTGGTGAGCGCCTCGACCGACTCACGTTGACCCTCGGTCAGGTCGCCGAGACGGGAGGAGAACCGCCGGATCTCACCGGCTCGCACCCGGTCGGCTGTTTCGTGCATCGACGCGACGAGCGGGGCAGCCTGGCGCGCGGTCGATTCGACCAGGTAGTTCTCGACCTCTTCGCCGACGATCGTGCGGACACGCTCGGCCTCGGCCGCACGGTGTGAGAGCCCCCGGTCGGCCCAGTCGCGCAGGTCGTCGAGGTTCGACAAGGTGACCGCAGGCAGACCGGCGACGCCGACGTCGACATTGCGAGGCACGCCGATGTCGACGATGTGGAGCGGTCGGGTGGACGAGCCGCGGGCGGTGCCCACGAGTTCCGCGTCGACCACGGCGTGCTCGGCGCCGGTACCGGCCACGATCACGTCGGATGCGGCGATCGCTTCGCTCAGCCGGTCGAATCCGAGCGCGACCCCGTTGACGCGCTCGGCGAGCGATGCGCCCCGATCCGGCGTGCGGTTGGCGACGATGATGTCGGCGCCACCAGCGCGATGCAGGGCGACCGCCACGCCCTCACCCATCGAGCCGGCACCGATCACCAGCACCCGCTTGCCCGTGAGGTCGCCGATCATGTCGGTGATCATCTCGACGGCGGCGTGACTGATCGACGCGGTACCGCGGGCGATGCCGGTTTCGCTCCGCGCCCGCTTGCCCGTGGCGATCGCCGAGCGGAACAGCTGGTTGAGCGTCGAGCGGGCGGCACCCTCGCGTTGAGCCGTCTCCCAGGCGGACCGCACCTGCCCGAGGATCTCACTCTCGCCGAGCACCGCCGAATCGAGCCCGGCCGCGACCTCGAACAGGTGTGTCACGGCGGAACTGTCGTGCTGGCTGTACAGGTGCGGCGTCAGTTCCTCGATGCTGAGGTCGCCGAGCTCGCACAGCAGATCGCGAACGTCGCCGTAGGCACCGTGGAACAACTCGGCGACCACGTACACCTCGGTGCGATTGCACGTGGAGAGGACGACGGCCTCGCGCACGTTGTCGCGCTGGGCGAGGCCGGCCACGGCCTTGCCGACGTGCTCGGGAGCGATCGTGACGCGCTCGAGCAAGGGCAGCGCACCACTGCGGTGGTTGACCCCGACGACCAGAATCGACATGCGGAGGCAACCCTAGGCGCTCGCGCCGCGTTGACGCTCGCCGGGCACGGCACGCAGACCGGTGGCGGGCGGCGTCGAGGCGCGCCGCTGCTCGTAGTAGCTGAGGATCTGCAACTCGACGGCCAGGTCGACCTTCCGGACGCTGATTCCGGCGGGCACGCTGATCACGGTCGGGGCGAAGTTGAGCAGGCTGGTGACGCCGGCGCCGACGAGCGCATCGGCGGCGTGCTGTGCGGCGGAGCCGGGTGTGGCGATCACGCCGATCGAGATCCCCCTCGATTGCACCACCTGCACCAGCTCGTCGAGGTGACGGACCCGCACCCCACCGACGAGCGAACCGACCTTGCCGGGGTCAACGTCGACGATGCCGCCGACGGGGAACCCACGGTCGCCGAAGCCGTTGTAGCCGGCGAGCGCCTGGCCGAGGTTGCCGGCGCCGACGATGACGACGGGCCAGTCGTGGGTGAGGCCCAACTCACGCCGGATCTGGTAGACGAGGAACTCGACGTCGTAGCCGACGCCGCGGGTGCCATAGCTGCCGAGATAGCTCAGATCCTTGCGGACCTTCGCCGCGTTGAGCCCGGCGAACTCGGCGAGTTCGTCGGAGGACATGCTGGTGATCCCCGCGTCGAAGCGCTCCGAGAGGATGCGCAGGTAGACGGGCAAGCGAGCCACGGTGGCCTCGGGGATGCGTCGTCGTGTGCGTTGGCCGGCCATGAAGCCATCACGTTAGAGCGCTCGTGCACACTTTCACAAAGCTGGCCTCCGAGGAACCGGGCGAGACGTCGGTCACCCGATCGGCGGCACCGGTGACGCTCGTGGCCGGTCAGATCAGGGAGACGCCGACACGCAGAGCGTCGTCGAGGCTGCGGCGCACCAGCTTGCCGGAGGCATTGCGCGGGAGGGCGTCGACGAAGATGATCTTCGTGGGGCACTTGTAGCGGGCGAGATGATCGAGCGAGTGCTCGATCAGTGCATCCTCGTCGACGTCGGCTCCCTCCCGGGTGACCACGTAGGCCTTGACCGCCTCGCCGGTGTGGGGGTGGGCAACCCCCACGACCGCCGCTTCGATCACGTCGGGATGCATCGTGAGCATCTCTTCCACCTCGGCCGGGTACACGTTGAATCCTGAGACGATGATGAGGTCCTTCGAGCGGTCGACGAGGTACAGGTAGCCGTCGTCGTCGGTGGTGGCCATGTCGCCGGTTCGCAGCCACCCGTCCTCGGTCAGCACCGCCGCCGTCGCCTCCGGGTCCTCGTAGTAGCCCGCGAACACGTTGTCGCCGCGCACCCAGATCTCGCCGACATCGCCCACCAGTGCGTCGCCGTCTGCGCTCACGAGGCGGATCTCGACACCCTGCAGCGCACGGCCCACCGAACCGAATCGAACGGGCGAACCGGTCGACGTGGTGACGATCGGGGATGCTTCGGTGAGTCCGTACCCCTCGCGGATCTCCACGCCGAATCGGTCGCGCATCGTCTCGGCGACCGAGATCGAGAGCCGCGAGGCTCCCGACAGCGCAAGGCGCACCGTGGCGAAGGTGTCTGCGGGCAGTTCGTCGAAGTGCGCAAAGGTCGCCCAGAGTGCCGGAGCACCCGGGATGACGGTGATCCGTCGGTCCTGGATCGACTGGACCGCGGTGGACGGATCGAATCGTTGCACCAGCACGAGCGTCGCGCCGACTCGCAGCCCGAGCCCCACGACGACGTTGAGCCCGAAGATGTGGAACAGCGGGAGCACGCCGTAGATCACGTCGTCGGCGTTGATGTGGCCGTCGGCCGACAGGCTCTGGTCGAGATTCGCCCACAGGTTGCCGTGGGTGAGCATCGCCGCTCGCGGAGCGCCGGCCGTGCCGCTCGTGAACATCAGCGCAGCGAGATGCGACGGTTCGACGTCGACCACGCCGAGTGGCTCGGACGACGCGACCAGGTCGTCGAACCCGACTTCGCCGTCGGGTGCTCCTTCGGTGTGGACCACCGTTTGCACCGTGGGCAGCAGCGCCGGGTCGACGTGCGCCCAGTTGACGGAGCTGCCCTTGTCGACGATGACGACCTTCGCACCGACGACGCCGAGTTCGGTCTCCAGTTCGGGGCCCGGGCTGGTGGGGTTCAACGGCACCGCGACGGCACCGAGGCCGACGGTGGCGAGATAGCCGATGACGAACTGCGGCGAGTTCGACAGCAGCAGTGCCACGCGGTCACCGGCCTCGACACCGAGCGAGCGCAGACCGCCGCGAAAACGATCGACCTGGTCGCGCAGTGCGCCGTAGCTCGTGGTTCGACCGCGACAGATCAAGGCGATGGAGTCGCTGGCATGGTCATCGATGATGTGCGCGAGATTCACGTGGCCCCCTGCTGAGACGGGCGCTGTTGTCACGCCCCGCTGCGTAACCCAAGCGTACCCGTCGCGGCGCCGCACCGCCCGCCCTCAGAGCCGGGCGAGGGAAATCGTGGCGGCGATCAGGATGGCGGCCAACAGCAGACCGAGTGTCAGCGTGGTGGCGGGGCGCATGACGGCAGGCTACCGGTCGTCACCGCGACGGTCGCAGTGAGACCCGCTGAGCGACCGGCTGTTCCGCCCCCTCGTCGGACGGCACGAGCGTCACCTGATCACCCGCGACCAGGCCGAGCTCGTCGGCGGCCGAACGCTGGTCCATCGCGAGTGCGAGGAGACCGGACGAATCGAGCACGAGCCCGACCGAACCGCCGACCAGTTCGGCGAAACTCGAGGCGCGAACGGCGCTCCGCACCACCCCACCGGTCGGATCGGTGGGGCTCGCACAGCGCACTTCGATGCGCTGGGTGAAGGTGGCGGGAAGGTCGTCGGGGCCGACGTTGAGCTGCGCATTGCCGTACCGGTCGACCCACAGCACCTGGGCGATCACCCTGGTGTCGTCGGACTGCGGCAGCGCAACCACGCCGGGTACGAGCAGGTCGGCGTCGACCAGAGCGCCGAGATCGGTGAGTTCGCCACCGTTGCACAGATGAGCGACCGCCGGGGCGAAGATGTCACGGCCGGCGAACGTGGCGCCCGGTGCAGGGAGACGGTGGTCGGGGTTGGTGAGTTCGACGGCGCGTTCGGCGCCACCGGCCAGTGCCACCGCCGGAGCGAGCAGACCGTTGTCGGGTCCCACCAGCACACCCTCGCCGCCCGCGACCTCGACCGCGATGCCACGGCGTGCGGACCCGACACCAGGATCGACGACGGCGAGCACGACGCCGGAGGCGACGTATCCGATCGAACGGGCCAACGCGAGCGAGCCGGCGCGCACGTCGAACGGCGGCACGCCATGGGTGAGGTCGACGACGCGGGCGTGCGGAGCAAGATCCCGCAACACCGAGTGCACCACACCGACGAACTCGTCGACGGTGCCGAAGTCGGACAGGAACGAGACCGTGTCGTAGGGGCGACCCATGACCGTCGAACCTATCCGGCGCCCTTCTTCACCGAGGGCTCGGGGACTGCGAATCCGGCCCCGGACGCGACAAGGGCCGGTGCCAACCCCCCGATGGCACCAGCCCTGTCGGCGCTGCCCACCGTTTCCGGTGGACGCGTCTCCACACCCGCACCATAGGCCATCACCGACCGGTGTGAAAAGAGGCACATCTGAAAAACACCGATGGAATTCGGGAGTGCGTGCTCCGCCCGCGGCGTTCGAGCAGCGTCAACCGAGTTCGCGGCTGCGCTCCGTCGCCGCTCGAACCGCCGCGGCGAACGCCGCACGCACGTCGAGCGAGTCGAGGACCCGGAGCCCGGCGGCGGTCGTTCCCCCCGGCGACGTGACGCGCTCGCGCAGCAGCGCCGGATCGCCTTCGCGAGCCAACAGCGTCGCGGAGCCGAGCAACAGTTGGTGCACCACGCGCTCCGCGAGCGGGCGTGCCATCCCCTCGGTGACCGCCGCCTCGGTGAGCGCCTCGGCGACCAGGAACACGTAGGCCGGCCCGGAACCTGCGACGCCCGTGAACAGATCGAGTTCCGGTTCGGTCACCCGTTCGACGGTGCCGACGGCCGACAGGATCGACTCCGCCCACGCAACGTCGTCGGGTTGCGCCAACGTTCCCGCGGCGATCGCCGAGGCGCCGAGGCGCACGAGCGCCGGCGTGTTCGGCATCGCTCTCACCACGGCGACCGCGGGGCCGGTCGCTGCCTCGATCGTGGTGAGGCGGACCCCGGCGGCGATCGAGAGCACGCGGGTGGCACCGGCTGATGCGGCGGCGGTCGCCGCTGCGGGGATGTCGCCCGGCTTCACCGCGAGGACCGCCGCACGGCAGGCCGGCACGTCGGCGGTCACGGCCACGCCGGGGAACGACTCGACCAGCTCGGCTCGGCGGGATTCGACGACCTCGACGACGGCGACCGACCGCGGCTGGACCAGCCCCGAGTCGAGCAACCCGCCGAGCAACGCTGCTCCCATGTTGCCCCCGCCGACGATCACCAGGTCGTACATGACGCCACGTTACCGAGCGCCCGGATGGGCACAGACGACAGACCGACTCCCCCGAGTGCACCCATCCGGACCGCGGCCAGTGGGTGCCGTGGCGACCGCAAGGGAACGGCCGGGACCTGATGGCTGCGCCGATCGGGGGCTCAGGGAGCGAAGCGGCTGCGGAACCCGATCCGCAGCAGGGCCTGGAAACACTGCTCGACCTGCGAGTACAGCGTGCCCAGCACGCGGTCGACCTCGGCGAGCGTGACCTGCCCGACCGGCATCTCCCCTCGCAGGAAGACCGCATCCTCGATGCCGATCGAGAAGTGCGCACCGACGAGACGGTCGTTGCGACGCAGCAGTTGCTCGTAGAGCTCGGCGTCGTTCTCCTCCGGCGCGGGCATCACGTAGGTCTCGTAGCGCATCATCCGTTGCCCGAGTGTGAACCAGACCGTGGTGAACTCCTTGTCGTCACCTCGCATCCGCACGTACCACCGGATGGCATCGGCGTCGCGGTCGATCGCGACGATGCGGTCGTCGGCAGCAGCGAGTTCGGCGAGCCATTCGTCGATGCGACGCTCGAGCACCGCCAGCTCGCTCGGCTCGTAGGCCTCGGTCACTGACAGGTCACCCGTTCCCGCACGGTCAGGTCGGCGTAGAGGCGCCGCAGGCGGGCGGCGGCGAAGCTCCACGTGTAGCGACGTGCCCGCTCGACCGCGGCGGCACCCATCGACGCTCGGAGGCCGTCGTCTCCGAGGATCTCGGCCACCGCACGCGCATAGGAGGTGGGGTCGCGCCCGTCGATGAGACGGCCCGTGCGACCGTCGTCGACCAGGCTCAGCAACCCACCGACAGCGCTCGCCACGACGGGCACACCGCACGCCGCTGCCTCGAGGGCGACGAGTCCGAAGCTCTCACTGCGGCTCGGCGCCAACACGACGTCGGCCGCGCGGTAGTAGGTGGACAGGATGTGGTGCGGCTGAGGTTCGACGAAACGGACACGATCGTGCAGGCCGAGTTCGTCGACCAACAGATGCGCTCGCTGCGTCTCCGCGTCGCCGTCGACACCGCTCGCTCCGCCGACGATCACGAGCTCCGCGGTCGGATCGCCGAGTTCGTACAACGCGCGGATCGCGACGTCGGGGCCCTTGAGCGGCTGGATGCGCCCGACGAAGAGCAGCAGGGGCCGGTCGACGTCGAAACCGAGTGCTCGTCGCGCCCCGGCCTGGTCGCCAGGGGCGAAGAACGCGTGCTCGACGCCCGGCGCGATGATCTCGAGTCGGCCGCGCGGGTTGCCGTAGTGCAACCGGAACTGCTCCTCCTCCTCCACGCAGCTCACGCAGATCGCGTCCGCGCACTGCACGATCTCGGCCTCGCTGCGATCGCGCAGCGTCGATTCGGGATCGCCGGCGGCCGCCTTGATTCGCGCCAGGGTGTGGAACGTCGACACGAACGGGACGTCGAGTTCGTGCTTGAGATGGTGCCCGACGATGCCGCTCAGCCAGTAGTTCCCGTGGATCACCTCGGGGAGCTCTTCGTTGGCGTACCAGTCGAGCACGCCGCGTCGGAACTCGTCGACGACCTCCGGCAGCGCCTCTTTCGGGAGATGGTGCGGACCCGCTTCGATGTGCACGACCCGGTGTCCCGGTTCGACGACGATCTCACGAGGCAACCCGGCGCGGTCGGCCCGGGTGAACGTGGTGCACTCGATGCCCGCCTGCGCGAGCGCGGAGACGAGTTCGCGCACGTACACGTTCATGCCGCCGCTGTCGCCCGATCCGGGCTGGGCGAGCGGTGAGGTGTGGAGGGAGATGACTGCTGCGCGCTGCACGACCGGACAAACCCTAACCAGGCTCCGGTTCTTCCCGCCGAGGCGAGCGCGGCGGGTTCAGCTGTCGGAGAGCAGCGTGTCGACGTCCGCTTCGCCGTCGCGGTACCGACGGACGAGTTCTGCACTCAGTGCATCGAGACGATCGAACCGCTCGCGTCGATCCGACGAGACCCGACGCTCGAACTCACCGATCGCTGCGGCCAACTCCGCCAGTTGCGCATCGTCGAGTTCCTTGATGTGGCCGAGGCCGCCCTCGGCGCACAGCTCGTCGAGTTCGACGGCGAGGGGGTGGTCGCTGAGGTCTTCGGTCGGGCGCGGAGGACGCGCCGGACCTCCGGTGAGGTGTTGCGACAACACGGTCCGCAGATCCTCCGAGGCCGCCGAGTCGGCCGTGCGACGCATCGTTTCGGCCTTGACGAGATCGAGCCGGGCCTGCGCGACGCGGCGAGCGTAGGAGACGGCATCGTCCTCGAGCTGGAGTTGCTGGCGCAGGCTGCGCAACTCGGGCAACGACAATTCGGTCGGGTCGGACAGGTCGGTCATCGTCACGTACTTCCTCCGGACACGGGCGGCAGGACTGCCACCTCGTCAGTGGGGCCGACGGGCATGTCGGCATTGGCGGCATCACCGTTGACCCAGATGCGGCAGGTGCTCAGCACGTCGCTGAACGTGGGCCCGTAGCGTTGCTCGGCCGCCGCCAACACGTCGCTGACGGTGCTGCCGTCGAACGTGTCGGTGCCGATCCCCGCGGCCTCGCGTGCCGAGGCGAAGAGTCGCATGGTGGGCACGTCGACCAATCTACAAGCGCGCCGACCCCCATCGGGGGTTCCGCGGTCGTGAGTGGTCGACGTGGGTCGGCCTGCGGCGCTCATGCGGGGGCGCCGCCTGGCAGCACTCCGGCGACGAGGCCGATCGCCGCGACTGCCAGCGTCGCGCCCAGCGCGAGACGACGAGTCGAGGTCTCCTCGAGACGGCGGGTGGCGCCGTAGTAGCCCAGCTCAGGCTTCGGCAACGATCGCAACGCCACGAAACCCCACGCCACGAACCAGGCGGCCGCCAGCATCGCGACCACGCGTTCGTCGTGGGCCATGTCACCGAGACCGTGTGTCCACCGGTCGCTCAGCCCGCGCAACGAGACCACGACGTTCAACGCCACCATCGTGGCGAGCGTCGAGGTCCACCGGATCGGCAGACCGGTCCGCGACGTGCCGTCGCCGAGCCCGGCGCCGACGGACGCCATCGACCAGCGCAGCCGCGCACCGGGCAGCACCAGGCCGTCGGAGAGCAGATAGTGACCACAGGCGAGGAGCAGCTGTGAGACCACGAGCAGGGCGAGCCACTCCCAACGGGGCACCTCGAACGGGAATCTTCCCGTGAGGAGCACCAGCCCCAGGGCGACGACGAACGCCATGCGTCGGATGCCTTCGATCGCCACCACCGACCAGCCGGCCTGCGCGAGCGTCGGCCGTGTCGAGGTCGACCAGGGGTTGAGCGCTCGAACGCCGCGCCGCGCCCACGCCACCTCGCCGGTGTCGTCGGTGCCCACCCGATCGGGAGGTGACGAGGCGGTTTCGTCGAGACCGACCGCCACCGCGACCGTCTCGGGCAGCGGGCTGTCGCCGCGACGCGCCGCACGCCGTTGCGCGCTGGAAGCAACGCCGTGCGGAGCGTCCCAGAGCGCGGCCGACAGCACGACTGCGGCCGAGAGGGCCACCACCTCCAGCACGAAGACGCCCGCGCCGACGATTCCGTTCATCGTCGCCAACCGCCAACCGAGCCAGGTGAGCCACAAGGCGATGGACGCGCCGACCAGCAGTCGCCCTGTCCACCTCACTACCTGGTTCACCGTTGTGCCGTGTTCCCTCGAATGCTGATGCCGCCGACAGCTGTATCGGACGGCGGGTCGGTCGACTTGAGGTGGGAGCGTGCGGTTCACCGCCGTCGGTTGGGCGGTATCGTGCCGCTCCTGTGGGAACCGAGAAACGTGAACGCCAGAAGGCCAACCGAGCGCTCAAGCAGCAACAGCTGGAGAAGCAGGCGAGTCGTCGATCCACGACACGCTGGATCCTGATCGGCGTCGGTGCCGTCGCCGGCGTGTTCCTCCTGGCCTGGATCGGCAGCAACTTCGTCGGCGACGACGATCCGGCCCCGGTCCAGCCGGTCGTCACCGTGCCCGCGGAGACGACCCCTGCCGCCGGAACCGAGGGCTGAGATGCGCCATCGTCGGATCCTCACCACCCTCGCGGTCGCGCTCGTCATGACCGCCAGTGCCTGCGGAAGCGACGACTCGGGTGCAGCGGTCGCCGAGCCTCCCGCTGCGACCGATCCGGCACCGGGCGACACCGCCGGCACCGCTGACGCAGGATCGGCCGACTGTCCGCCGGTCGACGGTGCCGACGAGCAGACCCAGCAGTTCGCTGCCGCACCGCCGACATGTCTCGAGGCGGGCGCCACCTACGAGGCGGTCGTCACCACCAACCAGGGCGAGTTCACCATCCAGCTCGACCCCGACAGCGCACCGGTGGCCGCCAACAACTTCGTCTTCCTGGCTCGGAACCAGTACTACGACGACACGATCTGCCACCGCATCATCCCGAACTTCGTGGTGCAGTGCGGCGATCCCACGGGCACCGGAACCGGTGGCCCCGGCTACACGATCGTCGACGAACCGCCGGCGCCGGGCGAATACGAGATCGGCTCGATTGCGATGGCGAAGACGTCCGCCCCCGACAGCGGCGGCAGCCAGTTCTTCATCATCACCGGCACCGACGGCACGGCGCTGCCGCCCGACTACTCGTTGTTCGGTCAGGTGACCGCCGGCTTCGACACCGCGGTGGCCGCGATGGCTGCAGCCGGCACCCCGTCCGGCGAACCGTCGGCACCGATCGAGATCCAGTCGGTCCGCATCGTCCAGAGCTGACGCCCGGATCCGAAAAATGCCTGGATCGGCGCGCCGAACGCGCCGGATGGGGCATTTCTCCGAGTGGGAGCGGCGATGATCAGCGGTCGGCGTCCTCGTCGGCGCTGAGCTGATCGATGTCGTCGAGCGGAATCGAGATCTGACGACGTGACGCTCGGCTGAGCGCATGTGCGCCCACCGGCGACGACAACAGCTGGAGCACCACCACCAGGACCAGGGTGGTGGCCGCGAGCAACGTCCCGATCTCGATCGCGGCGCCGATGGCGACGAGGATCAACGCCAACGTCGGCGCCTTCGCCGCAGCGTGCATCCGGGAGAACAGGTCGGGGAACCGGTAGGCACCGATTCCACCGATCATCGCGAGCGCGGAGCCCGCAACCAGCAACACCTCGGCGAAGGTGTCCATCAGTTGCCCCTCCGCTCGATGAACCGCGACAGCGCCGTGGTGCCGACGAAACCGACGAACACCGCGACCAGGACCGTCTCGATCGTGATGCCACCACTGCTCGATCGGGCCGCTGCGACGATGATGCCGATCACCACGATCGAGAGCAGTCCGTCGAGGCCGACGACGCGATCGGGCAGGCTGGGACCGCGCAGCAGGCGGTACATGAACCCCGCCGCACCGATCGACAGCATGATCATCGCGATCGCGTTCACGAGCGGTCCTCACCGAGCGTGTTCGCCACGACGTGCTCGATCTCGGCGCGCTGCTGCTTGGTCCCGAACGCGCGGACGGCGAGTTGCTCGAGACGCAGGACGTCGCGACGCACCGACTCGACGTCGTCGAACTGCAGCACGTGGACGTAGATCGTCGGCGGCGTGTCGCCGCCGGGCTCGTGGACGTCGACCGTGAGCGTTCCGGGGGTGAGCGTGACGGCGTTGGCCACCACCGTGACGATGCCGTCGGAGACCACGTGCATCGGCACGGCCACGATCGCCGTGTTGAGATTCGGCCGGGGACGAATCACCGCCCACGCCACCTCGAGGTTCGACTTCACCAGTTCGACGGCGAAGTAGCCGATGAACGCGACCGCCGACACCGGGTGGAACGAGGTGAGCTGCGTGACGTGGGTGTCGGTCGGGCGGCCGACCCACACGACGAAGAGTGCAATCGCGACCCCGGCGAGCAGGTTGCCGACCCTGAAGTCACCCCACAGCAGCGCCCAGACGATCGCGAGCCAGATGACGAGCGCCGGCAGGCGCACGGTGGGCGTCATGATCCGTCACCTCCGAGCACCGACTCGACATATCCCTCGGGTGCGAGCAACTCTGCTGCGGTCCGCTCGGCGTAGTTGTAGAGCGGCCCGGCGAACACCATCAGCCCCACCGTCATCGCGACGACCGCCGCCGCGGCGGCAGTCATCACACGCGGCACTCGGCTGGCGTCGGACTCGATCCAGGCGACGACCGCCGGGTCCTCGGGTTCGCCCCAGAACACGTTCGACCAGATCCGCACCATCACGTACACCGTCAGCAAGCTGACGGCCAGGCTGACACCCACGACCAACCAGTCCTCGGCATCGATGCCGGCACTGACGAGTGCGAACTTGCCGACGAACCCTGAGAACGGCGGGATGCCGGCGATGCTCAGCGCCGGCAGGGCGAAGAGCACGGCGAGCATCGGCGCACTGCGCACGAGACCGCCGATGCGCGACAACCGGTCCGATCCCGAGCGACGCTCGACCAGACCGGCGACGAGGAACAGCCCCGTCTTCACGACGATGTGGTGCACGACGTAGAACACCGCGCCGGCGATGCCGGCGAGGGTGAACAGCGCGAGGCCGAAGATCATGTACCCGATGTGGCTCACGATGTGGAACGACAACATGCGACGCAGGTCGTCCTGGGCGAGCGCGCCGAGCACACCGACGAGCATCGTCAGGCCGGCCAGCACCAGCAGCACCGTGCCCTGCTGTGCGTCGGGCGGGAAGATCAGGGTCTGGGTGCGGATGATCGCGTAGACGCCGACCTTGGTGAGCAGTCCGGCGAACACGGCGGTGATCGCGCCCGAGGCGGTCGGGTAGCTGTCCGGCAGCCAGAAGAACAGCGGGAAGAGACCCGCCTTGATCCCGAAGACCAGGATCAACAGCAGCGAGAACCCGGTGCTGACCCCGATCGGCAGATCAGGCATGCGTTGGGAGAGTTGCGCCATGTTGACCGTGCCGGTCGCTGCGTAGATCACGGCGAGGGCGGTGACGAAGAACGTCGAGGCGACGAGGCTGATCACGACGTACGACATCCCGGCGCGCACCTGGTCGGGACGACCGCCGAGCGTGAGCAGCACGTAGCTCGCGACGAGCATCATCTCGAATGCGACGAAGAGGTTGAAGAGATCACCGGTGATGAAGCTCGCCGACACGCCCGCCGCGAGCACGAGGTACACCGGGTTGAACGCGGCGTAGCGCGACTCCTCCGCCCCCTGTCCGATCGCGTACACGAGCACCGACAGCAACATCAGTGACGACACCACCAGCATCACCGCGGAGAGTCGGTCGACCACCAGCGTGATGCCGAGCGGCGCCGGCCACCCGCCCGCCTGGGTGACGACGAGGCCGTCGTCGTCGACCCGCACCAGCAGGATGATCGCCACGACGACGTTGCTGCCGAGCGCGAGGAGGCTGACGGTGCGCTGGGCCCAGCGCGCCTGCGCCAGGATCATGCAGAGCGCTGCGCCGAGCAGCGGCACGATGATCGGCAGGGGGATCAGCGCGTTCACAGCCGATCCTCCTCAGCGGCCTGGTCGCGTTCGGCCAGCGCCTCCTCGGCGACCGCCTGGTCGGGGCCGCGGCGGCGAGCGATGAAGCGGTCCTCGACGTCGTCCTCGACGACGTCGTCGTGCGTGATCCGCCAGCTCCGGTACCCGAGCGAGAGCAGGAACGCGGTGACACCGAACGTGATCACGATCGACGTGAGCACGAGCGCCTGGGGCAGTGGATCGGTGAACGCGGACTCGTCGGCGGTGCCGATGATCGGCGAGTTGCCGCCGTCGCCACCGGAGATCAGCAGCAGGATGTTGGAGCCGTGGCCGACGAGACCGACGCCGATCAGGATCCTCGACAGCCGTCGCTGCAGGAGCATCCAGGTGCCGGTGGCGAAGAGGAAGGCCGCGCAGAACGCGAGCAGCACACTCATCGGTCGTGCCTCTGGCGAACGCGGGGACGAAGTGTTGCCGCGTCGCTGCCGTCATCGGCCGCTCCGGGAGCGTCGGGCGTGTCCTCGCCGAAGGCGACGAACGCCATCAGGATCAACCCGATCACGACGAGGTCGACGCCCAGATCGAACGACAGCGCGCTCGTCAGCTTGACGGTGTTGAACACGGGTGGATGGAACTTGACCTCACCGTGTTCGAGGATCGAACCGCCCAGCAGTACCGGGACGAACGCCGTCGTCGCAGACAGCAGCAGGCCGACGCCGAGGAACAGGTGTGGCGGCACCCGGAACGTCGAGCGCACCGCGGCGGCTCCCCCGGACACGTATCGCAGCGCAAGCGCACCGCCGACGACCAGGCCACCGACGAAGCCGCCACCGGGACGGTTGTGCCCGGCGAACACGAAGTACAGCGCCAGCACGAGAATCGACGGGTAGAGCACCTTCATCGAGGTGTCGAGCAACAACATCCGGCGGCTCCGGCGATCGGTCATCGCAGCGCCTCCGGCAGCGCCGGTTCGTCACCGGCGTCGAGGATCTCCTCGAAGACGGGTGCTTCCTCGTCGGCGCGTCGCCGTCCGGCTCGCGCCATGCTCACGGCGCCGATGGCGGCGACGGCGAGCACGGTGATCTCGCCCATCGTGTCCCACCCGCGGAAGTCGACGAGGATCACGTTGACGACATTGCGGCCACCGCCCTCCTCGTACGAGTTCTTGACCATCACCTCGGACATCGACGGTTCGTCGACGCTCGATCGGGCGTTGGCCGATGACAGCGCGAACACGAAGATCGCCGCACCGACCGCTCCGGCCACGGCGATCCGCATCGGCGCGGCGATCGACGGTGCCCGGTGACGCCACGAGCGGGGAAGGAACCGCAGGACGAGGACGAACAGCACCGTGCTGAGCGTCTCGATCGAGAACTGGGTGAGCGCGAGATCGGGGGCGCCGCGCGCAACGTACAGCCCGGCCATCGCGTAGCCGACCCCGCCGAGCATCAGCGCCGCGGCGATGCGGTGCCGGACGATCGAGGCGCCGAGCGCTGCGGCAACGATGACGGCGACGAGCACGACGTGGACCGGTTCCTCGACCCACGTCGGCAACGCGCCCAGCTCGCTCGCGAACGGCACCATCGGGACGAGCGTGACCGTCAGGACGATGATCGCGACGTAGATCGGCAGCGAGCCGTTCTGGAGCGTGGCCGTCACCCGGTTGGCCGTGGCCGAGATGGCCCGCAACACACCGAGGTAGCCCTGCTCGCTCGACGGGATCCTGCGGATCGCCTCCGACGCTCGCCGTTGTGCGTCGGCGACCGGGCCGCGCAACACGGTGAGCGCGACGCCGCCGAGGATGATCAGCACCGACAGCATCAGCGCCGAGTTGAACCCGGCGAACAGCTCGAGCGGCTTCGGTTCCGAGCCCGGGTACAACGCGGTGGTCGAACCCTCCACGAGCTCGTCGAGCAGACCCGGGACGACACCGAACACCACGGTCATCGCGGTGAGCACCACGGCCGGCCCGACGAACACCGCGCCAGGCGCATGCGCGGTCCGGGAGACGACCGGCTTCGCAGGATCGCCGAACCTGCCGAGGAGGCCGAGGACGAAGCGCGCCGAGTAGGCGAAGGTGAGCATCGAGGCGAGCACGATCACCACGAGCACCGCTCCGGCGCCGGCGAAGTCACCGTGCTCGAGGTAGCCGTCGAGCGCCTTCTCCTTGGCGATGAACCCGAGCAGCGGCGGGATGCCCGCCATCGACGCCGCGCTGACGATCGCGACCACCTGGACGACACGCCACGAGGGTCCGAAGCCGTGCAGCTCGGTGATCTCGCGGGTGCCCGCCCCGTGGTCGACGATGCCGACGACCATGAACAGTGCCGCCTTGAACGCCGCGTGCGCGAGGATCAGCACGAGCCCGGCCTCGGCGATGTGGTACTCGCCGACGCCGAGCAACAGCATCATGAAGCCGAGCTGGCTGACGGTGCCGTAGGCGAGCAGGAGTTTGAGGTCGTGCTGGCGCATGGCGCGGAGCCCGCCGATCGCCATCGTGGTGGCGCCGACCACCATCACCACGAGCCGCCAGTTGCCGGTCATGGCGAAGACCGGCGCCATCCGGGCCACCAGGTAGACACCGGCCTTCACCATCGTCGCGGAGTGGAGGTACGCGCTGATCGGGGTGGGCGCCACCATCGCGGCAGGGAGCCACGAGCTGAACGGGGCCTGCGCCGACTTCGTGAAGGCACCGATCAGCACCAGGATGATCCCGACGTTGACCGCGCTGCCCGTCGGTGGATCGGCGAGCAGTTCCGAGATCCGGTACGAACCTCCGGCCTGGCCGATGATGATCAACCCGGCGAGGAGGACGAGGCCGCCGGCACCGGTGATGAAGATCGCCTGGGTGGCCGCCGCTCGGGCGCGAGGATTGGTGTCGTCGTTGCCGATCAGCAGGAACGACGTGATCGACGTCAGCTCCCAGAAGATGAACAGGGCGATCAGCTGGTCCGACAGGACCACGCCGAGCATGGCCCCGGCGAACAGCACGAGCACCCCGGCGAGGCGGGCCAGGCCGGGCTGGTCGTGGCTGAAGTAGCCGAGCGAGTAGATGCAGATCAGCAGTCCGATGCCCGACACGACCGCCACCATCAGGAGCGAGAACGCGTCGAGGCGGAGGTCGATCGAGATCCCCAGCTGGGGGATCCATGCGAACGATTCACTCACCGGGTCACCATCGAGCACGGCGGATGCCTGGGCCGCGGCCCACAGGAGCATCGCCAGCGGCGGAATCGCTGCGACCACGAACGCTCGGCGCCCGAGGACACGGCCACCGGCGACGATGGCGATGCCGACGACGAGGTGGAGGACGAGGAGGAGGAACATTCGCGTGGGTCGGCGAGGCCGGGGGACCCGCAACGCCTGTGACGTTACGTCCCCGCGCAGCAGCGGAGTGGCATCACCGGGGGTCGAGATGGACCTGCCCCACTTTGGCCGTGTTACCGGTCGGTAGCTAGCTTGCGCGTATGGGAAACATCCGCACCGTGGGAGTCATCGGGTCCGGGATCATGGGGTCCGGACTCGCCGAAGTCGCAGCGCGCGCCGGGTTCGACGTCGTCGTGCGATCACGCACGCGAGCCGGGGCCGACGCCGTGCTGCACGGAATCGACGCCGGCCTCACCAAGCAGGTCGCCCGCGAGCGGCTGTCCGAGGACGACAAGAACGCCATCCTCGGACGCATCACGGTCACCGACGATCTCCACGGCCTCGCCGCCTGTGATCTCGTGATCGAGAGCATCGTCGAGGACATGGACGCCAAGCGCGACCTGTTCGAGCATCTCGATCGCATCGTCAAGCCCGAGGCGATCATCGCCACCAACACGTCCACCCTCGCCGTCGTCGAGCTGGCGATGACCACCGAGCGTCCCGACAAGGTCTGCGGCATCCACTTCTTCAACCCGGCGCCGATGATGAAGCTCGTCGAGGTGATCCGGCCCCTGACCGCCTCGGACGACACGATCGACACCGCCGTCGAGTTCGCCACCACGTGCGGCAAGGACGCCGTCCAGGTGCAGGACCGCGCGGGTTTCATCGTCAACGCGCTGCTCTTCCCCTACCTCAACAATGCGATCCGCATGTGGGAACAGGGCACGGCGTCGATGGACGACATCGACACCGCGATGATGGGCGGGTGCAACTTCCCGATGGGTCCGTTCGCGCTGCTGGACCTCGTCGGCCTCGACACGTCGCTGGCGATCCTCGATGCCTTGTACGAGGAGTTCCGTGACCCCAACTACGCCGCCGCCCCCGCGCTGCGGCGCATGGTCGCCGCCGGCCAGCTCGGCCGCAAGACCAAGCACGGCTTCCGCACCTACTGACCGGGGCAGCACCACAGTCGACCAGACTGGACGGGTGAACGCGGCCAAGGCGGAACCGGTGGAGCCATCGCCATCGCATTGGGCGATGCCGGATCCGCTGGCGATCGAGCCCGGTGAGGACCTGGTCGCGGTCGGCGCGGACCTGGCTCCAGGCACGTTGCTGGCCGCCTACCGGGCCGGTCTGTTCCCGATGCCGGTCGATCCTCGCCGACGGCGTTCGAAGATGGCGTGGTTCTCCCCGGACCCTCGTGGCATCATCCCGCTCGATGGGCTGCACGTCAGCCGATCGTTGCGGCGGAGCATGCGCCACTTCGACGTCAGGATCGACACCCGGTTCAGCGACGTCGTGCTGGCGTGTGGCAACCCGGACCGGCCGGGGCGATGGATCACGAGGGCAATCGTCGACGCCTACACCGAGTTGTTCGACCTCGGCTGGGGTCACTCGGTCGAGGTGTACGCCGACGGCGAACTCGTCGGCGGGCTCTACGGGCTGCGCATCGAACGGTTCTTTGCCGGCGAGGCGATGTTCCACACCGCAACCGACGCGTCGAAGACGGCGCTCGTCGCCCTGGTCGAGTGGCTGAACGAGACCGGGGCCGAGCTGCTCGACGTCCAGTGGGTCACCGACCACCTCGCCACGCTCGGCGCCGTCGCCATTCCCCGCGCCGACTACCTCGCCCGCCTCCGCTCGGCCGTTCTCGTGAACCCGTCCGCGACATAGTCCGCAACGAGTTCACGAGAACGGGAAAAATGCAAGGAGCGGGTGGTCCGCCACCACCCGCTCCATGAGCATCGCCGGCCGAATCCGCCATTCGGCCGGCGGGGTTCCCGCCAGAGGGAAACCTCGCTGGCACCGGATCGACCGAGGGGGAGAGGGGGGTGGATCCGGAGCGTTTGCTGTCCCGTGGGACGCTTCTTTCTTCGGACACCGATCTCGTTGACTTGAGTACTTCTTCGTCGAGGCACCACACTTCGTGCATGACGCGCACGAAAGACCGGCCGTGGATGATGCGGACCTACTCGGGCCATTCGAGCGCCGAGGCGTCGAACGAGCTCTACCGGACGAACCTGGCCAAGGGCCAGACCGGGCTGTCGATCGCGTTCGACCTGCCGACGCAGACCGGCTACGACCCGGACTCGCCGATGTCGAAGGGCGAGGTCGGCAAGGTCGGCGTGCCCGTCGCCCACCTCGGGCACATGCGCACGCTGCTCGACCAGATCCCACCCGGCCAGATGAACACGTCGATGACGATCAACGCGACCGCGGCGTGGCTGCTCGCGCTGTACGTCGCCAACGCCGAGGAGCAGGGCGTGGCCGCCGGCGAGCTGCGCGGCACTACGCAGAACGACATCGTCAAGGAGTACCTGTCGCGCGGCACCTACATCTTCCCGCCCGGGCCGTCACGGCGCTTGATCGTCGACATGGTGGCGTGGTGCGCCGAGCACGCGCCGCTGTGGAACCCGATGAACGTGTGCTCGTACCACCTGCAGGAGGCAGGAGCGACGCCCGAGCAGGAGATCGCGTACTCGATGGCGACGGCGATCGGCGTGCTCGACGCCGTGCGCGACTCCGGCCAGGTGTCGCCCGAGCAGTTCAGCCAGGTGTTCGGGTCGATCTCGTTCTTCGTCAACGCGGGCATCCGCTTCGTCGAGGAGGTCTGCAAGCTGCGCGCGATGACCGACATGTGGGAGCAGATCGGACGCGAGCGCTACGGCGTCACCGACGACAAGGCGCTCCGATTCCGCTACGGCGTGCAGGTCAACTCGCTCGGGCTCACCGAGGCGCAGCCGGAGAACAACGTCCAGCGCATCGTGCTGGAGATGCTCGCGGTCACGCTGTCGAAGCGGGCCCGGGCGCGTTCGGTGCAGCTGCCTGCGTGGAACGAGGCGCTGGGGCTCCCGCGGCCGTGGGACCAGCAGTGGTCGCTGCGGATGCAACAGGTCCTGGCCTTCGAGACCGACCTGCTCGAGTACGACGACATCTTCGACGGCTCGACCGTGATCGAGGGTCGCACCGAGGAGTTGCGAGCGGCGGCGCAGGCCGAACTCGACGAGGTGCTGGAGATGGGCGGCGCGTTCGAGGCGGTCGAGACGCTGAAGTCGCGGCTGGTGACGTCGATGGCGGCGCGGACGCGTCGTATCGAAGCGGGTGAGCAGATCGTCGTCGGTGTCAACGACTTCGTCGAGGCGGCCGAGTCGCCGCTCGGCGGTGAGGGCGCGATCCTCAAGGTCGACCCGGCGATCGAACGACGGCTCGCAGCCGACATCGTCGAGTGGCGGTCCGCTCGTGACCAGGCCGCAGTCGACGCCGCACTCGACGAACTCCGCCGGGCCGCCGAATCCGGTGACAACGTGATGCCGCCGTCGATCGCGCTTGCCAAGGCGGGCGGCACCACCGGCGAGTGGGGCGACGTGATGCGCTCGGTGTTCGGCGAGTACCGAGCACCAACCGGCGTCAGCGGCGCCACCGGGTCGGCGCAGGGCCTCGGCGAGGTCGTCGAGTTCGTGAAGTCGATGGCGGGCGGACCACCGAAATTTCTCGTTGCCAAGCCAGGTCTCGACGGCCACTCGAACGGCGCCGAGCAGATCGCCGTCGCCGCCCGCGATTCCGGGATGGAGGTCGTGTACTCGGGCATCCGCTCGACCCCGGAACAGATCGCCGCATCCGCCCGTGACGAGGATCCGGACGTGATCGGGTTGTCGATCCTGTCGGGCTCACACCTCGACCTCGTCCCCGACGTGCTCGGTCACCTGCGGGCGATGGGCGTGGACGCGCCGGTGATTGTCGGCGGCATCATCCCGGAGGACGACCGTCCCCGCCTGGCCGAGATGGGCATCGCTGCTGTCTACACCCCGAAGGACTTCGAACTCGCCAAGATCATGCGCGACGTCGCCGACTTCGCCGTCGTCCATCGCAACGCCTGAACCTGGCCGACCACCCGCCCCAGCGTTCTGCGTCAGCAACAACGCACGAACCGACGATGCCTGCCGACGCAAATCGGTTGCGTTGGGATCGCCGGCACTCTGGGTCAGCAACTACGCACGAATCGACGATCGGTGCTGACGCAGAAGTCGGGGGCTGGTGGCCTCAGAGATACGGGGCGAGCGCGGAGCTGGTGATTCCGACGACCACCTCCGGGGTCTCGACGACGTGCTCGTAGGCGAACTGGTAGGGCTGCAGCCCGTCCGCGAGCAGCGCGTTCATCCGATCCGCATCGCGACGGAGCTGCTCCTTCGAGCGATGCGACCGGTACCCGAGCACCTCGACCACGATCGGGGTGTTTGCGAACCGGAAGTCGACGCGGACGAGCTTGTCACTCGCTCTGGCCAGCACCTGCTGGGTCAGCGGGATCGGCAGGCCTGCCGCCGAGACCAATCGCAGGTACTCCCGCTCCAGCCAGCTGTGCCCGCCGCGAATCACCTCGGCGCCCTCGATCGCATCGAGCAGGCGCGGGATGCCGAACCTTCCTCTCGATCGGAGCGCCACGATTCGACGATGGACGATCGCCTCGTTGAACCTGCCGTCGCGCAAGCCTGAGTCGAATGCCTCCGTCAGCCGCTCACGGCTCTCCGTCCGGGCCAGATCGATCAGCGTCCGAGCTCCGCTCAGCGTCGGAACGCCATCGACGAGTGCCCGGTCGATCAACTCGAGCGTCGCCGTCGTGTGGACCCGGTGGCCCACGCGCTTCACATCGCGTCCACGCAGGATCGTGACGTCGAACGGGCGCCGCAGGTGATACCCGTCGAAGCCGTGGAGGGCGGCGGCGGTGGGACCGCTCGCCCACACCTCGCCGCCGATGTCGAGCATCAGTGCACGGAGTTCGGCGAGGGCGCCCGTTGGTGCACCCGGCAGCCGGTACGTGTCGACACCGATCTGGATGAGGGAACCGCTCGAGACCCGGCTCCGAAGCTGCGCGTTGGACACGCCAACGCCGTTCGCCTGCCGCCGCGACAGCAGGCCCAGCTGACCAGTCGCAACCGCCATCAACCGGCGGCAGGTGTTGGTCATGCCGCCACCGTGACACGAGGGTGTCACGGAGTTGGCCTCGCTCCTGCGCCGTCATCAGCGTCAGCAACAACACATGAATCGCCGACCGGTGCCGACGCTGAGCGCGGTTGCGGCCGGGCTGGCGGTCAGCGTCAGCAACAACGCACGAATCGCATGTGTGCGCTGACGCAGACGGAGGAATATGGTTGCCCGGAGTCAGCCGTCCGGACGGCGATCAGAGGGGGAGAGACATGGGAGAGCACGCCATTCCGTCGTCGATCGACGACATCACCGCTGGATGGGTCAGCGAGGTCACCGGGTTCGAGGTCGAGTCGCTGACCGCTGAACAGATCGGTATGGGCATCGGGGTGAGCAGCGCGCTCTACCGACTGTCGCTCCACGGTCCGAACTGCCCGCAGACGATCGTCGCCAAGCTGCCGGCACTCGACGAAGCCGCCGTCTTCACCTCGACGATGCTGCGGATGTACCACCGCGAGGTGGCGTTCTTCCACGAGCTGGCCGAGCAGGTCCCCGTCCGCGTCCCGGTCGCCTACCACGGCGACGTCGCCGACGACATGAGCGACTTCGTCGTGTTGATGGAGGACCTCGGCTCGCTGCGGCTGGTCGACCAGCTCGTCGGCATGTCGCTCGCCGATGCCGAAACCGCCGTCGATCGCCTTGCGGCCTGGCACGCAGCGTGGTGGGGGCGGGGTGACGGCCTCGCCGAGCGCGGCATCACCGTGTCGCTCGCCGACCCCGTGTACCCGGCGGTCCTCCCGATGGTGTTCGCCGAAGGCTGGGAGAAGGTCACCAGCGAGCTCGACGTCCAGCCGCAGATCCTCGACATCGGCCCGAAGTTCGGCGAGGCGATCCCGCGCCTGCTGGCCGACCTGGCGAGCGGTACCAACACGATGATCCACGGCGACTACCGAGCCGACAACATCCTGTTCGACCCCCACGGCGCCGTGGCGCTGCTCGACTTCCAGCTGATCGGCTCCGGCAGCGGCATGTACGACCTCGCCTACTTCGTCACCCAGTCACTCGACGTCGACGTGGCGCGTCAGAACGAACGCGCCTTGTTCGACCGGTGGATCGATGGCATCCGCAAGGCGGGCATCAGCGACGTCGACGTCGACCTGAGTTGGCACCACTACCGCACCGCAGCGCTGTTCTGCCTCGTCTACCCGATCGTCGCGAGCCGGGGAATGGACCTCGCCAACCCGCGTGAACTCAACCTGATCGAGTGCATGAACTCGCGCTTCGCCCGCGCGATCGACGACCTCGACCTGGCCGATCTGATCTGACGGCGCGGCCGCCGTCGCTTCGCTCGCAACAGCTCAGACCGCGGCGGGCTGCCACTGCTCGCGTTCGATCCACGACTCGAGCGCCGGGCTCGATTCGAAGCTGGTGATCAGCGCGTACCGCGGTGCGTCACCGTTGTGCACGACCACGTGCCACAGCCGCTGCGTGTCGACCACGAATCGGGCCCCCTTGTGCAGCGGCACCCGCATCTCGGTCGCCGGATCCGGCAGACCGTCGGGGCCGTTGTCCATCAGCAGCATGTAACTGTCGGGGTTGTCGGTGAGCTCGATCCACGATCGCACCACCCAGCCCTCGTCGTCGGGGTTGAACCGGTTGTTGTCGTCGCGGTGGATCGAGCGCATCGCCACCTCGCGGTCCTGCGGCTCGAGCTTGATGATGCGGACCCGCCCGAAGTTGGCGCCCACCTCGTCGACGTAGTTGCGGATCGTCGGGGCGATCTCGGCGTTCGACGTCCAGAGGGCGTCCTTGTCGGTCTTGCCCTTGTCCCAGAACCCACGGCAGTCGAGCTCGCCGTCGGCGGACGCCAATGGGGCGAAGTTGGTGTCGCCACCGGACTTCCAGTCCATGTACTCGAGCGAGGTGAACTCGGTCTCGGGGATCTCGTAGTGCAGGTCGCGAAGGGCGACGAAACCGGCGTCGGCGAGGGCATCGAGGCGCTGGTGGGGCGTGTCGAGCGGGATCGAGACGCTCCAGTGGTCGGGCGTGGGCCAGAAGCTCATGCGCGCAAGTCTACGAATGTCGCCACGCGCGGCCAGGGCACTTCGACAGGTGTCATGCGGCACCGGGACCGGCCCGGAACCGTCGCCCGGCGACCGTCAGGGAGTCGTGGTGGCAGCCGAGTCGTCGATCACGAGCTTGGCCTCGGGCACCTCGAGGCGCTGGCCCGCCTCGATGGCGTCGGCGCTCGCCAGTCCGTTGCGTTCGACGATGGCGATCACGGTCACGCCGAACCGTTCGGCGATCTTGCCGAGCGTGTCGCCGCGCTGCACCACGTACACCACGTCGCCCGGCGGAATCGTGGTGGTCGTGGTGGTCGTGGTCGCGACCGTGGTGCGGATCGGCGGCAACCGCTCCTGCGAGGCCGGATCGGTGGTACCGCATGCCGCGGCACCCACGGCGAGCGCGCCGACCAGCAGTATTCCGCTGGTCCGTCCGATGTGCCTCATGGCGCACGATGCTACGCACGCAACGATGCCTGACGCACGCGGCCCGCGACGTACCCTCGGTCGGGTGACGACGCACGCCCCCTCGACCGAATGCGCGGTGCCCGGCGCCGAGCATCCGGCCCGCCAGTACGACCTCGACGCAAACGGTCTGCGGATCGCCGTCCACGAGTGGGGCGACGAGGACGCACCACCGCTGATCGTGGTCCACGGCGGCTTCGACTTCGCCCGCACGTACGACATCTTCGCCCCGAAGCTGGCGGCCGGCGGCTGGCGAGTGGTCGGGTGGGACCAGCGCGGCCACGGCGACAGCGAGCATCCGGAGCTGTACTCCTGGGATGCCGACATGCGCGACGCGTTGACGGTGTTCGACCACGTGAGCCCGGGACGACCGATGCCGGTGGTCGGGCACTCCAAGGGTGGTGCGCTGATGACGCAGCTGGCCGACGCACAACCGTTCCGGTTCACCCACCTGGTGAACATGGACGGCATCCCGTACAACCGCCGCATCCCCGACGTCGCCGAACACGAACGCACGAAGATGGTGGCCACCGAGATCGCCGGCTGGCTCGACCATCGCCGCTCCACGGCGACAGCGCAACGCAAGCCGGGCACGATCGACGAGCTGGCCACCAGACGTGGCCGGATGAACCCCCGGCTCGACTTCGACTGGCTGCGCCGCCTCGTGACCGTCGGTGGATTCGAGTCCGCCGACGGCTGGCGCTGGAAGATCGACCCGTCGATGCGCTTCGGCGGCTTCGGCCCGTGGCGACCGGAGTGGACGTTGATGCGCCTCCCCGGTCTCCCGATGCCGTTCCTCGGGATCCTCGGGCGTGAGATGGAGGAGATGGGGTGGGGCACGCCACCGGAGAAGGTGCTGCCGTACCTCCCGCTCGACGGACGCTGCGAGATCCTCGACGACGTCGGCCACTTCGTCCACATCGAGCAACCCGACCTCGTGAGTGCGATGGTCCTCGACTTCATCGGAGCGCCGTCATGACCGCCACGAATCATCCACTCGGCGAGATCACGATGCTCCGCCACGGCAAGGTCGATCTGGCCCTGCATCACCTCCGCGGCGCCTCCGCGGCCGGCGGGCGGCCGCTGCTGATCCTCCACGGCCTCGGCGAGGCCTCGCCCCACACCGTGCCCACGTGGGCCGATGGCTGGCCTGGCCCGGTGGCCGCACTCGACTTCACCGGCCACGGCGCATCGACCGTGCCGCGCGGTGGCGGTTACACGGCCGAGCTGCTGCTGGGCGACGCGGACGCAGCACTGGCCGCACTCACCGACGACGACCCGGCGGACTCGATCACCGTCGTCGGCCGCGGGCTGGGCGCCTACATTGCCCTGCAGATCGCCGGCGCCCGGGCGGCTCAGGTCCATGGCGCCATCCTCGTCGACGGCCCCGGCCTCGCCGGAGGTCCGACCGGGCCGACATCGCAGAGCTTCTTCTCGCTGCCCCCCAGCAGCACCACGCCGGACCCGTATGCACTCGTCGAGCTCGGTCGCGACCTCCGGCCACCGGACTACGCGACGCTGTTCGTCCGCCTGGCCCTGGCCGGCTCCGAACTCGACGAACCGGTCGCGGTCGCCAGCGTGTTCCGCCCGGAATGGTTGGAGGCGGTCGCCCGCGAGCACGGTGTGGTCACCACCACACTCGCCGAAGCCCTCTCGATCTACGCCGGCTGACGCCGAGCCCGGCGGGACGTCACCCGGGAGGGGCGGTAGTCTCGCGACGTGTCGATTCCGGCGTTCGTGATGGTCGTGGTGGTGTCGTTCCTCGTGATGGAGCCGATCACCGCGGCCACGCACCGCTGGGTGATGCACGGCATCGGGGAATGGTTCCACCGCAGCCACCATCGGCCCGGCCGCAAGCCCCGATGGGAGCGCAACGACTGGTTTCCGGTGTTCTTCGCCGCGATCGTGATGTTCGGCCTCTGGCTCGGCTTCAACCGCAACGGCTACGCCGCGCTGGTGCCGACGGCGATCGGGGTCACCCTCTACGGGATTGCATACGCACTCGTCCACGACGGGTACATCCATCGACGGATCGACCCGTTCGGTGATCGGAGCAACGCCTACCTCGACCACGTCGCAGCGTCACATCGCATCCACCACCTCTACAACGGAGCCCCCTACGGCATGTTGGCGCCGGTGGTGCCAGCCGAACTCCGCGAGAAGGCGGCTCGGACCGATCGCGATCCGTTCGCCGAGGTTCAGAACACGAGCCCGGCGGTCCCCGGCCCCGCGTAGACGCCGACGCTCACGTCCATGCAGGTACCGCACCGGGTCGTGCGGTCGCTCAGGATGTCGCGACGGGCGCCGAGGCGTCGAGGAACCGCTTGATGATCATCGCCGCGCTCAGGGTCGTGGCGATCGGCAGGGCCCCGGTCGCCGGCGGGCCCCACGGGTTCGGCCAACCTCGACGCCACCACACGATCGAACCGACGATCCAGCAGACCGACGACACCGCTGTTGCCGCGAACGCCCGCTGCCTCCAGCGTGAACTCGACGCCGTAGCCACGGCGACCGCGGCGTCGATCGGAAAGTACGCGGGGAGCGTGGCGAGACACTGACCGACGCTCGTTGCGACACCCTTGCCACCATCGAACCCGTTCCACACCGGATAGCAGTGTCCGGCAACCGCCGCGGTGCCGGCGAGGTGCGCCCCGGTCGGACCGCCGATCAGACCACCGACGGCACAGGCGAATGCCCCCTTGCCGACATCCCCGGCGAGCACGACGGCTGCCGGCTTCGCACCGAGCACCCCGAGAGCGTTCGCCGACCCGGGATTGCCGCTTCCCGAGCGCCGCAGATCGACCCTGCCGCCGGAAGCTTGGTGCGCGACCACCGAGGCGGTGGGGAACGTCCCGAGCAGATAACCGACCACCACCGCCGCACCCCCAGCAGCGGTCGTGCGCGGCCTCGGCATGCGTGGAGAGTAGACCACGTATGGCCTGGCGGATTGCCTGGTGGATTGCCGGAGGGGCGCTGCTAGATTCAGGTCGCTCTCAACGAGACAAGGCCATTGCCTACAGGCCCCCATCGTCTAGTGGCCTAGGACACCACCCTTTCAAGGTGGCGGCACGGGTTCGAATCCCGTTGGGGGTGCGACGCGAGAGCGTCATACATATCTGGTCCCGTGGTGAAGTCTGGAGTTCACGCCGGCCTGTCAAGCCGGAGGTCGCGGGTTCAAGTCCCGTCGGGACCGCAGCAGGGGGCCACTCGTCATCGCAAGATGGCGGGTGGCTTTTCTGTAGGAACAACGGGTGTCGAATGCCAGGTTCGACATCAACACGGTCGAGTCGAAGGACTCGCCATCAACACGGTCGAGTAGCTCAGTTGGCAGAGCACACGCCTGAAAAGCGTGGGGTCACCGGATCGACGCCGGTCTCGACCACTTCGGGCAGGGCTCGCCGCCCATCGCGACCCGCCCCGCTGATGCGCTGCTGCCGAGTCGATCTCGATCAGGCGGATGCGACGGGAAGTGCGCGCTCGGCTCCGCGGTCGATCTCCTTGTGGAGGTCGGCGACGTAGGTGTTGAAGTCGACCTGCATGCGGTGGCGTGGGCTGTCGTAGAAGTGGCCGAGGTGGACCTTCTCGTCGGCTGCCGTCGCATCGTGCATCTCGCTCGCCGGCGGAAACGCGTAGGTCCCCGCGATCGCGGCGGCGACGAGCTTCGACTGCTGCTCGGCGAAGTTGACCAGCGTCGGCAACGGCTGGGCGAGGCCGAGGAAGAACAGGTTCTCGAAACCGGGCTTCACCATCCGCTTGAACAGCGGAAACGTGTTGTCCTGCGGCGTCAGCTCGGGCTGACGGAAGAACGGGAAGGTCACGTTGTACCCCGTCGCCCACACGATGGCATCGACCTGCTCGCGTGAGCCGTCGGTGAACACCACGCCGTCACCGTCGAGGCGGTCGATCGCACCCTTGGGGGTGATGTCACCGCAGCCCACCCGCGTGAGGAACTCGCCGGACACCGATGGGTGTGCATCGAGCGGTCGGTGATCGGGCGTCGGGAGGCCGTAGTCCTCCATGTTGCCGATCGTCTTCTTGATCTTCCTGCGCGCCAGCGCCCGGCCGACCTTCGCGGGCATCCACGGTGGCAGCGAGGCCTTGTCGGCGGGCTTGCCGTCGAAGTACTTCGGCAGCACCCACACGCCGTGACGCATCGAGATGAAGAGCTGTTCGGCGATGGGCCGCTGCGAGAGCTCGGAGGAGATGTCCATCGCCGAGTTGCCGGCGCCGACGACCATCACCCGTCTGCCCCGGAAGTCGTAGGGCTCGAACGGGTCACGGTAGTGGTGCGAGTGCACCTGGTAGCCGTCGAACGTGCCCGGATAGGTGGGCGTGCGTGCGTCCCAGTGGTGGCCGTTGCCGACGACCAGGTTGTCGTATTCGCGTGACTCACCAGTGGACAGCGTCACCTTCCAGCGACCGTCGTCGAGACGCTCGCAGTCGGTGACCGCCGAGTCGAACGTGATCGTGTCGCGCAGGGAGAAGTGATCGACGTAGTCGTGGAAGTACTGCAGGATCTGCGAGTGGTGCGGGAAGTCCGGCCAGTCGGCGGGCACGGGGAAGTCCTCGAATGCGAGACGCCACTTCGAGGTGTCGATGTGCAGACTCTGGTAACACGACGACATCCCGTTCGGGTTGCCGAAGTACCAGTTGCCACCGATGTCGTCCGACATCTCGAAGCAGTCGTACGGCAACCCGGCGTCCTTCAGACGCTTCGCCATCGTGAAGCCCGAACAACCAGCCCCGATGATGCAGGTCGTCCGGCGCTCCGCCTGTGTCTTCACCATTTCGCCAGTGTTGCACCGCTCCGCATCTGCGATCGATCCGGATCAACCGAGCGACGAGTCCCGGCGCAGCGCGCCGAGACTCATCGCGTCGGGCGGGTCGTGGCGTCAGCCGCCGCGGATCGACGTGAGGACCGCATCGACCGTGGCCTGCTCGATGCCACAGTCGAGCGCTGCCTGCACCACCGGCGCCGCCGCCGCATCATCGCCGGCGAGCACGGCTCCCGTGTCGATGTTGTCGACGCCGCCCGGGATCGTCTCGATCGCGCAGTTCGCCTGGTTGGGCGGCACGCCCACCGCCGTCAGCTCGTCGAAGAGGATGCCTCCGACCAGCGACGCCGGCCGATCGGTGCCGAAGTCGTCCGGGTTGTTGACCGGGCCCTCGGGGACCGTCTCGTCCGGGACCGTGTCGCCCGGGACGGTGGTCGGTGGCACCGTCGTCGTGGTCGTCGTGGTGGTGGTGGTGGTGGTCGGCAACGGTGTTGCCTCGTACGAGATCTCGCTCGCCTCGCCGGTGCTGGTGTCGGCCGTTGCGTACACGACCGCACCCGCGGCGGCGAAGCCGACGACCCCGACGACTGCGCCCACGGCCTGCGGCCCCGGGAACGGGGCGGCCAGGCGCACCGAACCCACCGGGTCGGCGCCCTGCGTCTGCGTTCCCAGCCAGCCACGCTGGTCGACCCAGACCGACAGCGGCGGCATGACGACGAGCGCCGCGAGGAGCGCGATCGCGACGTTCATCGTCACGATGATCCCGAAGTCGCGCAGCAACGGCAGTGCCGATCCGATCAGCACGGCGAAACCACAGATCGTCGTGACCGCCGACGTGAAGAAGGCTCGACCGGTTCGACTTGCCGCAGTGTTGGACGCGTCGCGTGGCGCCAGCCCTCGCTGGCGTTCCTCCAGGTACCTCCCGAGGATCAGCACCGAGAACTCCGAACAGCTGGCGATGACCAGCGGGCCGCTCACGGTGGTGAGCGGGCTCAGGGTGAAGCCCAGCAACCCGACGACCAGCGACGACACACCGACGGCCAGCAGCACGGGCACCAGCGCGAGGAGCGCGCGAGTCACGCTTCGCAGCCGCAGTACGAGGAACAAACCGGCCAGACACAAGGCCAGGTACGTGAGGTTGGCGCGGTTCGCCGAGAGGTTCTCGAGCAGGCCGATGCCGACGGTCGCGAGTCCCGCCGGGGTGGCCCGCACGGGTTCCTGCCCCTCGGGCAGGTCGACGAGCAGGATGCTGTCCGCCGGCAGGTCGAGCGCATCGATCCGCGTCTGCAGATCGGCCTCGAGTTCGTCGACCAACGTGGCGCGGTCGTCGAGACTCGCCGGAGCCAGACGCAGGTTGAGCTGCGTTGCGGTCGTGTCGTCCCTCGCCCGGAGCAGCGCCTTCGCGATGTCGTCGGGCATCATCGGTTCCGGGCCGTCGACGCCCGGGATCCCGTTGACCGAGGCGAGCACGTCGTCGCTGGTCGGAGGGATCGGCGTGGCACCGTCGATCGCGATGATCTTGCCCATGGTGTTGACCATGCTCGACGTGGACACCACCTCGGGACGGGCCTCGGCGTCGAGGGTGAAGTCCCAGATCAGATCGATGACGTCCTGGTCGTAGATGTTGTTGGACGCCACGAGGATGCCGAGCGTCGACGAGAACCCCGTCTCCGTCTCGAGCTTCTCGATGTCCTTGACCACCTGGCTGTCCTGGTCGATCCACTTGATCGGATCGGACTCGATCTTCGCTCGGCCCTCGGCGAGCACACCGCCGATGAACAGCACGCCGGCGAGGACCACCAGGAGGAGACCGGAGCTGGTCGGCAGGCCACCGAGCTTCACGACGATCCGCTCGACCGTCGACGGCGGGCGAACCTCGGTGGGCTTGGTCCACTCCCGGATGCCGAGTGCCGACGCCGTGACGACGATGCCGACGATCACGAGCACGGTGATGCCGATCGCGAGGAGCACGCCGAAATCGCGGATCATCGGCACCTTGGAGATGCGCAACGCGAGGAATGCCGCCACACCGGTGAAGGTCGCGGCGAACAGTGCCGGCGCCAGGTTGGCCACCGTCTCAGCTATCGGATGGTCCTCCTTGTCGAGCACCACCTCCTCCTCGACGCGGTTGTGCACCTGGATCGCGAAGTCGATTCCGATGCCGATCAGGATCGGCAAGCCCGAGATCGTCACCAGCGACAGGTCGATGCCGATGAGCCCCAGGATCGAGAACGCCCACAGCACGCCGATCACCACCGACAGCAACGGCAGCAACCGCCACCGCACCCGGAACATCAGGGCGAGCACGACCGCCATCAGGACGATGGCGGCGGCGCCGAGCGTCAGCATGCCGCCCTGGAGGTAGTCGTTGATGTCGGCGAGATACACCGGCGAGCCGGTGACCGTGAGATCGAACCCCTCGAACGTGGCGTCCTCGAGGACGTCGATCACCTGCTTGGTCGCGGCAGTCTGCTCGTCGAGCGTGGCGTTGCCCTCGAGCACGACGCCACCGACGACGGTGCCGTTGACGGCGCCCCCCTCCACGTTCGGGAAGGTGCCCTGCAACGACTTGCGGACGCGGAGATCGGCGTCGGCGGGCGCCGTGACGGTGGTGCCGTCAGACGTGAAGCCGGTGTTGTCGTAGATCAGGAGCCGGTTGTAGTCAGGGTTCCCGATCACGCGCTCTGCCTCGTCGATGGCGCCCAGACGTGCGAGCGACACCGTGACATCGGCCTGGCGGGCGGCGGCACCTTCCTCGTCACGGGCCAACGCCGTGAGCAGGGCGTTGGAGCCGACCGACGATGCGCCGCCGGACAGCAGGTTCGCGCTGAACTGCAGCGACGTCAGTGGCGTGACGACGGCGTACGCGCCCTCGACGCCGGCGAGTTCGTCGGTGATCCGTTCGAGTTCGGCGAGATTCGCTCCCTCGTAGAGCTTGCTCACATCGGATCCGTCGGTCGAGGAGAACAGCAGGATGACCGTCTCCCCGCCGAAGTCGTCCTGGAACGCCACGTTGTCGATCGCGATCTGCGAGTCGGGGTTGAGGTAGCTGTCCTGACCGGTGGCGAAGTCGATGTTGCGCCCCGCGATGCCGAGCACCAAGGTGATCAGCACCACCACCGCGGCGACCAGCTTCCAGTGCTTGCCGAGCGCTACGCCGAGCCACCGCCAGAACCGTTCCATCCGCATGTGCACTCCCCCGAGAGACGTCCTGGCATGATCGTAGATCGTCCGAGCGTCGTCCGCTGAAAACGCGTGCGTGCAACACTGCGGTCATGACGCCTCGTTCGCTGATCCCCACGCTGCGAGACGTCGTCGGCGACGTTCACGTCCTGGTCGACCACGACCTGTGTCGCAGCTACGAGACCGACTGGACCGGCCGGTACTCGGGCCCGGCCACGTGCGTCGTTCGTCCCGGCACGACCGCCGAGGTGGCCGCGGTCCTGGTGGCATGCGCGACCGCGGGCGCCAGCGTGGTTCCCCAGGCGGGCAACACCGGCCTCGTCGGCGGCGGCGTGCCGCGTGCCCGGCCAGGTGACGGGCGCCCGACGGTGGTGCTGTCGTTGCGTCGTCTCGACGACGTGACCGACGTCGACGCCGACGCGATGCAGCTCACCGCCGGGGCCGGCGTCACGATCGCCCGCTGGCAGTCCGCCGCCCACGCCGTCGGCCTGGACACGCCGGTCGACTTCGCCGCCCGCGACTCGGCCACGATCGGCGGTGCGATCGCCACGAACGCGGGCGGCTCCCGCGTCGTGCGCTACGGCACGATGCGCCGCCAGATCCTCGGAATCGAAGCCGTCCTCGCCGATGGCCGCGTGGTCGGTTCGCTGACCGGGCTCGCGAAGGAGACCGTGGGTCTGCACTGGCCGTCGATCCTCGCGGGGTCGGAAGGCACCCTGGCCGTCGTCACCGCTGCCCGGCTGCGGCTCGTCCCCAGGTTCGAGCACGTCGTCACGGTGATGCTGACGGCGCCGAGCGTGGACGATGCCGTCGCGATGGCGGGTCGGCTCCGACGGTCGGTGCCGTCGCTCGACGCCGTCGAGATCATCCAGCCCGACGCGCTCCGCCTCGTCGCCGAACATCTCGGCACCACACCACCGGTCGACGCACCGGACGGGTCAACCGTGCTCCTGGTCGAGTGCGCCGACCACCGCGACCCGACCGACGACCTGCTCGCCCGACTCGACGGTCCGGAGGTGAGCGACACGGCCGTCGCCACCGACGCGCTCCATCGCGCCGCGCTCGTCGCATTCCGTGATCGCATCACCGACGCGATCGGTGCGGCATCGGCCAGTGTCGGTACGCCGCCGTTCAAACTCGACGTGGCGGTCCCGATCGGAGCGGTCGGGCGACTGCTCGACCTCGCCGACGATGCTGCCCGTTCGGACGGATGCCGGCTCATCGCGTTCGGTCACCTGGCCGAGGGCAACCTGCACCTCAACCATCTCGGTGTCCGCGATCCCGACGAACTGGCCGATCGCGTGCTCCGCAGTGTCGCCGACCTGGGCGGAACGATCTCGGCCGAGCACGGTGTGGGCATCGCGAAGACGAAGTGGTTGCACCTGGTGCGCAGCCCCGACGACCTCGCCGCGCAGGCGGCGATCAAGTCGGCGCTCGATCCGCTCGGGATGCTGAACCCGGGCGTTCTGGACCCCGGCGTGCGCGCCCGCGCGGGCGGTCAGGTGCCGTAGCCGAAGCCGAGGTCCGGTGCGCTGAGCAGCGGCCGGTAGTCGATCCCCCGTTCGGCCGCCAGTGCCGCGCAGGTGCCACCCCGGTCGACGATCACGGTCATCCACACGGGGACGGCACCGAACGCCTCGACCTGCTCGGCCGCCTCGATCAGCGACGTCCCCCGGGTGGTCGTGTCCTCGGTCACGAGCACGCGGTCGCCCGGACGCAACGCGCCGGCGATGCGACCGGTGATCCCGCCCTGCTTCGCCTCCTTGCGCACGCTGAAGCTGCGCATCTGATGGCCACGCGTCGCAGCGACGGCGGCGACGCCGTACGCGACCGGATCGCCACCCATCGTCAACCCGCCGATCGCATCGATCTGATCGAGCACGTCACCGAACACCTCGAAGACCGCGTCGCTCACTGCGACGATCCCGTCGGGCTGACAGGCCGTCTGTTTCGTGTCGAGGAACCACGTGCTGGTCGCACCGGACTTGAGGGTGAACTCGCCGTGCTTGACCGAGTGGTCCAGCACGTGTGCCCGCAGGACGTCCAATGTGGGCGAGAGCGGTGATGGTGTGGGCGCGTCGTTCATCGGCGCCGACGGTAGTGGCCGGCCCGACCGCGGTGCAGTCCTGGTCGCGGTCAGTCCCGGTCGCGGGCGTCGCGGACCAGCACCTCTTGGGCGACCGTTGCGACGTGGGTGCCGTCGGCCTCGAAGACATGACCGATCGAGAGGCCGCGACCGCCCACGTAGTGGTGGCACGAGAAGTCGTAGAGGTGCCATCGGTCGGCCCTCAACGATCGGTGGAACCAGATCGTGTGGTCGAGGCTGGCACAGAACAGGCCCTCACGCGCCTCGGGATCGTCGGCGACGGGATGCGCGCGGATCACCGAGTCGGTGGGCATGTCGTCGGACAGGTATGCCAACCAACAGCGGTGCAGCAACTGGGCGCTCGCATCGTGTGGATCGCCGAGATCATGGTTGACCCGTATCCAGGCGACTGCCCGACCGGTGCCATCTCGCGCGCCACCGGTCACCCGCTCCGCGGGCACGACCACCCGAGCGAACGTCGGCGTCCACGAGTCCTCGATCAAGGACTCGGCTGACGGCACATCCGGCATCGTCACCGTTTGAAACGCTGCCGCGCGCTCCGGCCGTTGAAAGGAACTCTCCGCGTTCAGAATGGCACCGATTGCCTGACGTGCGACCACTCGGCGAGTGGCGAAACTGCGGCCGTTGCGAATGCGGTCGACCTCGTAGCGAACCGGTTCGGTGTGGTCCCCTCGCCGGATGAAATAGGCCCGGATCGAGTGCGGTTCGAGCTCCGGATCGACCGAGATCGCCGCCGCTCGGAGCGCTTGGGCGACGATCTGCCCGCCGTACAAACCACCCCACGGATATCGCGGTCCCTCGCCGACGTGGACATCGGTCCCGTGAGCTGACAATTCGAACATGGAATTGAAGGTTATTGCTTCCGCAGGAATTCTCCTTAAGATGGCACGTCATGGTAGGCAAGAGAGGTCCGAAGACACCGATGAGTGAGGCACACAAGGCCGCGCTCGCCAAAGGTCGTATGGAAGGTCGTGTCGTTCGCGACTACCTCGAAGGACTCCGGGCGACGAAGCCCAAGCGAGGGCGTAAACGCACACCCGAGACGATTCGCAAACGTCTCGATGCGATCGACGTCGAACTCACGAGTGCGAGCCCGCTCGACGAACTCCTGCTGGTCCAGGAGCGTCGAGATCTCGAGAAGGAACTCGCGGCGAAGTCCGACGCGATCGACATGGACGCACTCGAGGCCGAGTTCGTCAAGGTGGCGAAGAGCTATTCCGAGAGCAAGTCGATCTCGTACGCGTCGTGGCGCGACGTCGGCGTCCCTGCCAGCACCCTCAAACAGGCCGGCATCACTCGCGCCGACTGACGGTTACATCTGGGGTCTGACCCCAGATGTAACGGAGGTGACGGTCAGAGCTCGATGGTGTCGAGTTGATCGAGGACGTGATCGAGGTTGCGGAGCGAACGGCGCAGGTCGAAGGCGTCGTCGAGCACGGCGTTGTCGACCTCGTCGTCGGCTTCGAGCAACGAACGGAAATCGACCCCGTCGTCCCACGCGTTCATCGCGTTGCGCTGGACGATCCGATAGGCGTCATCGCGGGTCGCTCCGGCCTGCACCAATGCGAGCAACACGGGCTGGCTGAACACCAGGCCATGGCTGGCGTCGAGGTTGGTCTGCATCCGATCGGGGAACACCATCAGGCCGTCGAGCAGCCGCCGCAGCCGCCGCATCACGTAGAAGGCCAACTGCGACGAATCCGGCAGGATGACCCGCTCGACCGACGAGTGCGAGATGTCGCGCTCGTGCCACAGCGCCACGTCCTGCATGCCCGCCGACAAGTTGCCGCGCAGCACCCGTGCCAGCCCCGAGATGGTCTCGGCCGAGATCGGGTTGCGCTTGTGGGGCATCGCCGACGAGCCCTTCTGCCCCGGCTTGAACCCCTCCTGCACCTCACGCACTTCGGTGCGCTGCAGGTGCCGGAGTTCGACGGCCATCAGCTCGCACGTCGCTCCGACCGACGCACACGCGTACAGGAACTCGGCGTGACGATCCCGCGCGATCACCTGGGTGGCCGGCACCGGACGCAATCCGAGCGCATCACCGACGTGTCGTTCCACCTCGGGCGGGATGTTCGAGTAGGTCCCCACCGCGCCGCTCAGCTTCATCACCGCGACGTTGTCGCGTGCGGCTCGCAATCGGGTGCGATCACGGTCGACCTGCAATGCCCACAGGGCGACCTTCGCCCCGAAGGTGGTCGGCTCGGCATGGATCCCGTGGGTGCGTCCGATCATCACGGTGTCGCGGTGCTCGCGAGCGATGCGGACCAGCGTGCCGAGCAGCTCGGTCGAGGCCTCGATCAGGAGGTCGGCGGCGTCGCGCAGCGCCCAGCACAACGCGGTGTCGACCACGTCGGACGACGTGAGCCCGTAGTGGATCCACGACGACGCCGGCGGCCCGATCGCCGTCTGGACCACGTCGACGAAGGCGGCGACGTCGTGGTCGGTGACGGCCTCGCGGTCGAGCACCTGCTGCACGAAGGCCTCGTCGGTCGCCGGGGCCAGTTCGCGACACGTCGCCGCGTCGGCGGCGGGGACCACCCCCAACGCCGCATGGCCCTCGGTCGCGAGCAGCTCCACCTCGAGCCAACGGCCGAACCGGACCGTGTCGGCCCAGACCGCGTCCATCTCGGGCGTGGAATAGCGCGGGATCATGACGCCCAGACGAGGTAGTCGTCACGCTCGGCGCCGACGCCGACCACCTTGACCGGCACCCCGACCTGCTCTTCGACGATCTCGATGAACCGCTTCGCTTCGGGCGGCAGCTGTCCCGGCTCACGCTTGTCGCTCAACACGCTGCCCCACCCGGGCAGGGTCTCGTAGACGGGCTCGACGTCGGCGATCAGCTCCGACCGGTCGGGATAGTGCTCGAGCAGCTCACCGTCGAGGCGGTAACCCGTGCAGATCTTGATCGTCTCGAACCCGTCGAGGATGTCGAGCTTCGTGAGGGCGAGCTCGGTGAGGCTGTTGAGGCGCACGGCCTGGCGCAGCATCACGCAGTCGAGCCAGCCGGCGCGGCGACGGCGGCCGGTGACCGTGCCGTATTCCTTGCCGACATCGACCAGCGTGTCGCCGTCGGCGTCGAACAGCTCGGTCGGGAACGGTCCGGCTCCGACACGGGTCGTGTAGGCCTTGGTGATCCCGACGATCCGGTCGATGTCGCGAGGCCCGAGTCCAGTGCCCACGCAGGCACCTCCCGCGGTCGGATTCGACGACGTGACGTAGGGATACGTGCCGTGGTCGAGATCGAGGAACGTGGCTTGCGCACCTTCGAGCAACACGTGGGTGCCCGCCGCGAGGGCGCCATGGAGCAGGCCGACCGTGTCACACACGAAGGGAGCGACGCGAGCACCGAGCTCGCCGAACCGTTCGACGATCTCGTCGACGTCGAGCGGGTCGCCACCGGCCTGTTCGATCAGCGTGTTCTCGGCGACGGCGCGCTCGCGTACCAGTCCGGCGAAACGATCGGCGTCGAGGACGTCGCCGACCCGGATGCCCACGCGACGCGACTTGTCGGCGTAGGCCGGCCCGATGCCCTTGAGCGTGGTCCCGATCTTGTCGTCGCCTCGCATCGCCTCGGCGATCGCATCGTGCGCCTGATGCCACGGAAAGATCAGGTGCGCCCGGCTCGACACCTTCAACTCGGCGCACGAGATGCCGCGCGCTTCGAGCATGTCGATCTCGTTGAAGAGTGTCGGGAGATCGACGACCACCCCGTTGGCGATCACCGGGACGACATGGTCGTAGAGGATCCCGGAGGGCACGAGCTGCAGGGCATACTTCTCACCACCGACCACCACGGTGTGACCCGCGTTGTGGCCACCCTGGTAGCGCACGACGTACGTGTGCTCCTTCGACAGCAGGTCGATGACCTTGGCTTTGCCCTCATCGCCCCACTGGGCTCCGACGACGACGGTGACGGGCATGCACGCTCCCCTGATGGTGATTGGAACGTGTGGAGATGGTACTCCCGGCAGACCTCCCGCGCCGCTTTCGTTCGTACCGCACGATCCCGCAACACTGGGTCCGGCCGAACGATCGACCAGAGGAGCGTCATGACACCGTCCCCGCTGCTGTCCGCCGACGAGCAGGCCAAGGTCACCGCACCGCTCGAGGCCGCGTGGACACTGCCGCCACACGCCTACACCGACCCGGCCGTCTACGCGCGTGAGAGCGAGACCATCTTCCGGCAGGACTGGATCTGCGTCGCGCACGTCGATCAATTGCCTGACGCGCCCGGGCACCTCGCCGCCCGGCTCCACGACCATCCGATCGTGATCACGCGCGACGAGACCGGTCGGATCCGGGCGCTGTCGAACGTGTGCCTCCATCGAGCGATGCCGCTGGCCGACGGAGCAGGCACCGGGCGGTGGATGGTGTGCCCTTACCACCAGTGGTCCTACGGCCTGGATGGCGGAATGCACACGGCGCCGATGATGGAGGGTGCCGTCGACTTCGACACCGCCGAGTGTCGGCTCCCGGCCCTGGCCGTCGAGGTCTGGGAGGGCTTCGTCTTCGTCTCGCTCGCACGGGAGCCGACACCGCTCGCGGCTCAGCTCGAACCGCTGCGCCGACGGATCGAGAACTACCGGCTGGGCGACCTGACCATCGCCCACACCATCGAGTTCGATTCGCCGTGGAACTGGAAGCTGCTGGTCGAGAACTTCATGGAGGCGTACCACCACATCGGACCCCACCGCGACACGTTCCAGCTGACGAACCCGGCGGCACGGTCACACGTCGTCGACAACGAGGGTGGACCGTGGTCGCTGTTGTTGATGCCCGGCAACACCGACCTCGACGAGACCCCCGACCTGCAGTTCCTCCCAGGTCTCGAACGCGAACAGCGCGCCGACCTGCTCGCGTTCTGCGTCTTCCCGTACACCCTCGTCGCCACGACGGGAACCCTCGCCACGTGGTACCAGCTCGTCCCCCACGCGCACGATCGCATGACCCTGCGCATCCACATCCTGCTCGATGCCGACGTCGCCGCTGATCCCGCCACGGAGGAGGCGCTCGACCACCTCGTCGAGGGCGTCGCGTGGATCCACGGCGAGGACATCCCGGTGAACGAGGGCCCGTGGAGCGGACTGCACTCCCCCCTCGCCACCCAGGGACGGCTGTCGCCGTACGAAGCCGCGATCTGGCAGCTCAACCAACTCTGGCTCGATCGGGTGATGTGACGGAATCGAAGGAACCGGACCCGTCTGCGCACGTGATCTCGACGACGAAGGTGATCGGGGCCAGCCCCGTCATCGTGCTCGTTGCCCGACCGGGCGCACGAGGCGAGATCGAGCCAGCGAGTGAAGCCAGAAGCCATCGGCGATGGCGAGCAGGGTCGTGCATCGCGTCGGCCCGGTAGCGTCGGCACGGTGAGCGTGATGCGCCGACAAGTGTGGAACCACATGGACGTCGCTGCCCGCGCCGCCCTCATGCGCCGTGGGATCGACGACATCTTCGACCCCGACCTGCGGCATTCGATCGGTCAGTTGATCGATGATGTACGCGAGCGAGGCGACGCCGCGGTGTGCGATGCGCTGGCCAGGTTCGACGGGATCGAGGTCGGACCCGACGGACTGCGGGTGAGCGCGGAGGAGTTCGAGCGCGCGGCCGTGACCCCCGACGTCGATGCCGCGCTCGACGATGCGATCGCGCACCTGCGGGCCTTCAACGAGGCGCAGATGGAACAGGCTCGTGACTGGTCGTTCGAGAGCGAGCCGGGTCTGGCCGTCGGCGAGAAGATCACGCCGATCACCTCAGCGGGGCTGTTCACACCGTCGGGCAAGGCGAGCTACCCGAGCGTGGCCTATCAACTCGCCGTACCGGCCGTCGTCGCCGGCGTGCCGTCGATCGCACTGGTCGTGCCGCCTGTCCCCGGCGGTTCCGGCGACGTCGATCCGGCCGTGCTGGTGGTGTGCCGCAAACTCGGCATCGCCGACGTCTTCCGAGTGAACGGCCCGGCCGGCATCGCCGCGCTCGGCTTCGGCACCGACACGATCCCCAAGGTCCGCAAGATCGTCGGGCCCGGCTCGCCGGCCGTCACCCTCGCCCAGGTCGAGATGCAGCGCCACGGCGTGGCGACGATGATGCTGCTCGGCCCCACCGAGAGCCTCGTGGTCGCCGACGACAGCGCCGACCCCGTACTGCTGGCCGCCGATCTCCTGATCGAGGCCGAACACGGCACGGACAGCACCGTGGTGCTGCTCACCGACTCGGTGGGGCTCGCCGATGCCGTGGACGCAGCACTCGAACGACAGCTCGCTGGGCTCGCCGAGGTACGCGCCACGGCGGCGAGAGCCTCGCTCGGCCCGAACGGTGGCTGCGTCCTCGTCGACTCGCTCGACATCGCGGTCGGCATCGCCAACGAGTTCGCACCCGAGCACCTCCAGGTCGCCGTCGCCGATGCGGCGGTCGACGAGGTCGTCGAGGGCCTGGTCAACGCCGGCGAGATCCTGGTGGGTCAGCACACGCCGTTCAGCGCGGCGAACTTCGTGATCGGCTGCCCGGCCTCACTGCCGACGTCGGGGTTCGCCCACGTGTCGTCCGGCATCACCGCCGACACGTTCCTGAAGCGCACGGCGATCGCGCGCGCCGATGCCCGAGCGCTCACACGCATGGCACCGTCGGTGTTGGCCCTCGCCGACCACGAAGGGTTCCCGGCCCACGGCGACGCGCTCCGCCTGCGCCAGCGCTGACCGTGGCGGTCGGTCAGACGCCTTCCGCGCACGCGGCCTCGGCCGCCTCCTGGGACGAGCGCTCCACCTGGTCGATCAGCCGATCGACCCAACGCTCGGAGAATCCACCGAGCACCGCCCAGAAGTAGGCGGACCGAGCGTTCACGTTCACCAGGTCCTGCACCCCGGCCTGCAGGAGCACCACGAGCAGCAAACCGACGACTCCACCGAACGCGAGTCTCAACAACACGAGTTGCAGCGGGTTCACCACCTCGGAGATCGACGCCGATCTCGAGGAGTTCCGCGTGAACAGCACGTACGACACGGCGGCCCCGGTGATCGCGAGTCCCACGATGGTCAGGTAGTTGCCGATGCCGCCGAGCGCGTCGTCGGGGTTCGACGACGGCGTGGTCACCAGCACGCCGATGGCGCCCAGGACGAGTGCCCCGAACAGCGTGAAGCCGCGATACAGCAGCCCTCGACCCCCCTCGACCAATCGCCGATCGAGCTCGGCGAGGTACCGGTTCTTCGTCTGGCGCATCGCCCAGACCTCACTGCGCAGTTCCTCGATGTCGGTCGAATCGTCGTCGGCGAACTCGCGACCGCTGATGTTGGCTCGTTCGACCAGCAGACTCCGTCGGTCGAGGCCCTCGAGCATCTCGGTCTGCGCGGCGCGCAGCAGCTGCCAACCGTCGGAGATCCGCCGCTGTTCCAGTGCGAAGCCGGCATCGTGGATCAATCCCATCGCCGCGATCGCCCACCCCTGCTGGTAGGCGTCTTCGTCCCGAACGACCGAGTCGATCCGACGGGCGGCGATCGTCAGCTCGGTCCGGAGATGGCCCTCGGAGGCCGACGGTCGAACCAGGTGTCGTCCCGCGCCACGCAGGCCGCTGATCAGCTCGGCGCCGACCAGCGTGGTGGTCGCCACGACCGATCCGGCGGCGCTCGCTCCCTCCTGCTCTGCCGACTCGACCTCGGCGACGTTCTCGAGTGCTGCACCGCGCACGACGTCGGCTGCGGAGGTGGACTCGCTGTGCGTCGTCGACGCGACCGCGTCGTCCGGCGCCGAATCGTCGATCGGCGTCGCGCTGTCCGACGCGACATCGTCCGGCGACACGGCGTCCGACACGTCGTCCGGCGACCCCGCTGCCGGCACGTCGCGATCGACCTCCTGGCCCGCGCTCACGACAGGCACCTGTTGGGTGCGACCGACCGTGTCGATGACGGCGGGCACGGTGCCGCCGTCCGTCGGGTCGATGCGTCCGGATGAGACGACGGTGCGGCGGGGGGACAAGCGAGTCCTGATGCGAGAGAGTTCCACACCCGAATCCTGCCTGGATCGTCGCGCTGCTCGCGCACATCCAGGCATTTTTCGGGGTTGGCGGGGTCAGGCGGTGACGAGGACGAGGCAGAACGGGTGGCCGGCGGGGTCGATCATCACCCGGAACTCGTCGGGGCTCGGCTGCGTCTCGGCCTTGAGCGCGCCGAGTCGGAGCACCGCCGCTTCGGCGCCGTCGAGGTTCACGACGTCGATGTCGATGTGCCCCTGCTGCGGGCGATCCCCGCCAGGCCAGGTGGGCGGCCGATGGTCGTCGATCTCCTGGAAGGCCAGCCGCCCGGTGGGTGTGTGGAGTTCGACCCAGCCCTCGTCGTCACCCGGCACGAGGTCACCGCCGATGATCGACGAGTAGAAGTCGGCCAGGCCGAGCGCGTCCGAACAGTCGAACGCCGTCAGGCCGAGGCGGCCGATCGAGGTGGGGGACCCGTCGCTCATCGGCAGGACCCTACGGCACGGCCCGCGACGGCTCAGACCGACGGCAGCACGGTGTGCAACAACCTCGCGAGGAAGGCGTCGTCGAGCGGCGCGTGCGTCAGCAGCCGGCGATACATGAACGCACCGATCAGCGCATCGATGACGGTGTCGAGATCGGCGTCGTCGGCCAGCTCGCCTCGCTCGACGCCGCGACGGAGGATCGTGTTCAGCGGTTGTCGCCGATGCCGAACCCATTCGTCGAGCGACTCACGCAGCGCTGCATCCCGTGCAGCGGCCGAGATCAGGTCGGGCAGCACGTCGCTCGTCCGGCCGGTCTCCATGCGCCGGCCGAGTTCTCGGAGGTACACCACGAGGTCGCCGCGAAGCGACCCGGTGTCGACGAGATCGAACGGGCGGATCGCGTGCGCCAGCGCGTCGAGCACGAGCGCCTCCTTCGACCGCCACCGCCGGTAGATCGTGGTCTTCGAGACACCGGCTCGCTGTGCGAGGTCGTCCATCGACATCCCGTTGATGCCGACCTCGCCGGCGAGCTGGAGCGCCGCCTCGAGCAGGGCTTCGTCGACCCCAGCCGAGCGGGGTCGGCCCGGGCGCCTCGCCGTTGCGGTCGCCACGATCAGTTCCCGACGACCGGGCCTGCGAGCGGGTCCGATCCGGCGGCGGGATCGGTGACCGCCAGCAGGTCGGGGGAGGTGGCGTGCGAGGGCAGGAACCTCCACGCCATCACGGCGGCGAAGACGATGACGACGGCGAGGTCGAGGATCCGCTGCGAATACACGCTGGTGACCACACTGCCGATCACGGCGACGCCGAGAGCGCCGCCGACCTGGCGGGTCGTGTCATTGATCGCCGATCCGACACCGGCCTTGGCACGCGGGAGTGACCCCATCACCGACTCGGTCGCCGGCGCCATCGTCATCCCCATGCCGGCCGCCATCACGACGAAGTAGCCGATCGCCAGGGGATACGGGGAGTCGGATGCAATCGTCGAGAGCAGCGTCAAGCCGGTGGCCACCAGGACGAGCCCGAGTGTCACGATCCGCTTGGTGCCCTGCCGCTCGACGAACCGGGCCGACAGCGCCGCCACGATCATCATCGTGGCGGCATAGGGGAGCAGCCGGACACCGGCCTCGAGCGGGGAGTAGCCGTGCACGAGCTGCCAGTACTGGGTCATCAGCAACAGCGAGCCGAACATGGCGAAGAAGACCAGCGTGATCGTGCCGCTTCCTGCGCTGAAACGGGCGTTGCGGAACACCGACAGGTCGAGCATCGGGTGCGACGTCGTGCGCTCCCAGAAGATGAAGGTCGTCAACAGCACCAGTGCGACGGCGAAGGCGCCGACGACCATCGGGTCGGTCCACCCCTTCACCGGTCCCTCGATGATCCCGAACAGCAGCGACGTCAGCCCGAAGAACGACAGCAGTGCGCCGAGCGGATCGATCCGTCCCTGTTCCGGATCGCGCGACGTGGGGATGAGGAACGCGCCGAGCACGAGCGCTGTCACGCCGATCGGGATGTTGACCCAGAACACCGACTGCCACGAGAAGTGCTCGAGCAGGAAGCCGCCCGTGATCGGGCCGATCGCCACGGCAAGACCGGAGAAGCCGGCCCAGACGGCGATCGCTCGTGCCCGTTCGCGCGGGTCGCGGAACACGTTCGTGAGGATCGAGAGCGTGGCGGGCATGATCAGTGCGCCACCGATTCCCATGAACGCTCGCGTGGCGATCAGCCCGTCGGCAGTCGTCGACATCGCTGCCGCGGCCGATCCGATGCCGAACAACACGATGCCGAGCTGGAGTGCCCCTTTGCGTCCGTAGCGGTCCGACAGGCTGCCGGTGGTGAGGAGGAGTCCGGCGAACACCAGCACGTAGGCGTCGACGATCCACTGGATCTGGCTGTTGGTGGCGCCCAGGTCGACGATCAGCGAGGGGATCGCGACGTTGAGGATCGTGTTGTCCATCACGATGATCAGCAGGCTCATGCAGAGCACTCCGAGGATCCACCACCGGCGCTCGTGGACCGCGGGGTCGATGTCGTCGTCGTGGGCGACCGCCCGGGCGGTCTGTTCGCTCGTGATTCCGTGCTCCCCATTTCGAAACGGTACGGTCCGGTATCGAAAGTCGGGAAGCCAGCCGTTCCACCACGATGTCCGGCGGGCGTCGAGCCGAGTTCGACCAGGGGCTCAAGGTGACCCGTATCGGACCCGATGACCAGGTGATGGAATCGACTCTTCGCGCACACGGCGGTACGACGGTTCACCCGTTCACGACCGCAGTGCTCCTCGTCGAGGACGACGATCGGATCAGCGAACCGTTGATCCGCGTGCTGCGCTCCGAGGGCTTCGACGTCGAACACGTCGCCGGCGGGCAGGCGGCGATCGAGTCGGTCGCCGCGCAGCGACCCGACCTCGTCCTGCTCGACCTCACGCTTCCGGATGTCGACGGCCTCGACGTGTGCCGCAGGGTTCGTTCCGAGCACCCCGACCTCCCGATCATCATGCTGACCGCACGCGCGGAGGAGATGGACGTGATCGTCGGGCTGAACGCAGGGGCCGACGACTACGTGGCCAAACCGTTCCGGCTCGCCGAACTCGTCGCCCGGATCCGCGCCCGGCTCCGCATCGCCGAACACGCCGGCGCCGGCCCGACGAACAGCCACTTGACCGGCGCGAACATCGACCTCGACGTCGAGGCACGACGCTGCTTCGTGACCGACGACGGCCGACGCTCCGAGATCGAACTCACCACGAAGGAGTTCGATCTCCTGCAACTCCTGATGAGTCAGCCGGGCGTCACCCTGAAACGCGAGCACATCATGAGCACGGTGTGGGACGAGAACTGGTGGGGTTCGACCCGCACGCTCGACACCCACACGTCCACGTTGCGTCGCAAGATCCTCGACCACACGGATCCGCCGTCGAAGATCGTGACGGTGCGCGGCGTGGGCTTCAGATTCGAACCGAACGGCGGCTGACGCCGATGCGCCGTCGCCTGGTGCTGTCCACCATCGCGGTGGTGCTGGTGGTGATCCTCGTGTTGTTCATCCCGGTGCTGCTGATCGTCCGCGACGCCCAGGACGACGACCTCACCGGCGACGTGGTGGCGCGCCTCGCCGTGATCGCCGCTGCGGCCATCGCGTGTGCGGCACTTCTCGCCAGTGTCCAGGCCCGCCAGCTCGCCCGACCACTCGAACGGCTGGCGCGCAGCGCGTCCCGGCTCGGTGGTGGCGACTTCAGCGCAGCCGCACCCCCACGGTCCGGGATCAGCGAGATCGACGACATCTCGCGTGCGCTGCGGCTGAGCGCCAACCGGGTCGACCGCATGCTGGAGTCCGAGCGCGGCTTCACCGCCGACGCAACCCATCAGCTGCGCACCGGACTGACCGGCATCGCGATGCGTCTCGAACTGCTCGAACGCAGCGCGGACCCCGCGGTGGCGGAGGAAGCCGCTGCGGCGCTGACCCAGACGCACGAACTCAACCTGACACTCGACGACCTGCTCACGGTCGCTCGGACCGGGTCGACCAAGGAGCGCCAGGAACTCGACCTGACGACACTCGTCGACCACCAGGTCGCCGATTGGCAACACCGGTTCGCGGAGAAGCGACGCCAGATCGTCGTCACGACCGGCCGGGTCAACCCGGTGGTCGCGACCCCGGGGCTCGTCGGTCAGGTCCTCGCTATTCTGTTGGACAACGCGCTCCGTCACGGCCGCGGCACCGTGGCGATCCTGGTCCAGGACGACGGCGTCAGCGTCGAGGACGAGGGTCCGGGCATCAGCACCGAGCGGGCCGCGACGCTGTTCGATCGGCCCAAGGACCACCAGGCCGCACATGGGCGAGGCCTGCCGCTCGCGCGCCGACTGGCCGAGTCCGACGGCGGGCGACTCGAACTCGTCGAACTGAGCCCACCGACCTTCCGCCTCACCCTGGTCCCGGTCGCGATTGCAGCAGGGGTCGGACCCCTGGTGCAATCGTACGATGCGATGATCAGCCGGCGGTGATCCGCAGGCCGTCGTCGCCGGCGCGGACCTCGATGGTGCCGCCGTCGGTGACCTCGCCGCCGAGGATGAGCATCGATGCCTTGTCGCCGATCTCGCGCTGGATCACCCGCTTGAGCGGTCGAGCACCGAACGCCGGATCGAACCCCTCGCGTGCGAGCTGCGCCATCGCTCCGTCGTCGACGTCGAGGGTGATGCGCCGATCGGCGAGCCGCTTGCGGACCGATTCGAGCTGGATCTTGACGATGTGCTCGAGGTCGGCCTCGGTCAGCGCACGGAAGCGGATGATGTCGTCGACGCGGTTGATGAACTCCGGCTTGAAGAACTCGCCCGGATCACCCGGCAGGTTCGACGTCATGATCAGCACGACGTTGGTGAAGTCGACCGTGCGACCCTGGCCGTCGGTGAGACGGCCGTCGTCGAGCAACTGCAGCAACGTGTTGAACACGTCGGGGTGCGCCTTCTCGATCTCGTCGAGGAGCACCACCGAGTACGGACGCCGGCGGACGGCCTCGGTGAGCTGGCCGCCCTCGTCGTACCCGACGTAGCCGGGGGGAGCGCCGATCAGCCGCGACACGGAGAACTTCTCCATGTACTCGCCCATGTCGATGCGCACCATCGCCTTCTCGTCGTCGAACAGGAACTCGGCGAGTGCCCGTGCGAGTTCGGTCTTGCCGACGCCGGTGGGGCCGAGGAACATGAACGACCCGATCGGCCGGTTGGGATCGGACAGACCGGCTCGGCTGCGACGGATCGCGTTGGCCACCGACGTGACCGCTTGGTCCTGGCCGATCACCCGCTTGTGCAGCAGTTCCTCGAGGTGCACGAGTTTGGATGTCTCGGACTCCATCAGCCGGTTGAGCGGGATGCCGGTCGCTCGGGCGACGACCTCGGCGATGTCCTCGGCGTCGACCTCCTCCTTGAGCATGGCGCCACCTTCCTGGACCGAGGCGAGGTGCGCCGTGGCTTCCTCGATGCGACGCTCCAGCTCGGGGATCCGGCCGTAGCGGACCTCCGCGGCAGCGGCCAGGTCGGTCTCGCGTTCGACGCGGGTTCGCAGTTCCTCGAGCTCCTCCTTGAGCGAACGAATCGCGTCGATCGCCTGCTTCTCCTGTTCCCAGACCCGCTTCATCTCACCGACCTGGACGTTCAGCTCGGCCAGTTCCTCGTGGAGCGAGTCGAGTCGCTCCTTGGAGGCGTCGTCGGTCTCCTTCTCGAGTGCGAGCTGTTCGATCTCGAGCTGGAAGATGCGGCGCTGGACGACGTCGATCTCGGTGGGCAGCGAGTCGATCTCGATCCGGAGCTTCGACGCCGCCTCGTCCATCAGATCGATCGCCTTGTCCGGAAGGAACCTGCTCGTGATGTAGCGGTCGGACAGCACCGCTGCGCTGACGAGCGCCGAGTCCTGGATGCGCACGCCGTGGTGCACCTCGTAGCGCTCCTTGAGGCCGCGCAGGATGCCGATCGTGTCCTCGACCGAGGGCTCACCGACGTACACCTGTTGGAAACGTCGTTCGAGGGCAGGGTCCTTCTCGACGTGCTTGCGGTACTCGTCGAGCGTGGTGGCGCCGATCATGCGCAGTTCGCCGCGGGCGAGCATCGGCTTGATCATGTTGCCGGCGTCCATCGCCCCCTCGGCGCCGCCGGCTCCGACGATCGTATGGAGTTCGTCGACGAACGTGATGATCTCGCCCTCGGCGTCGGTGATCTCCTTGAGCACGGCCTTGAGGCGCTCCTCGAACTCACCGCGGTACTTCGCACCGGCGAGCATCGAGGCGATGTCGAGCGCGATCAGTCGCTTGTTCTTGAGGCCTTCGGGGACGTCGCCGTCGGCGATGCGCGAGGCGAGGCCTTCGACGATCGCGGTCTTGCCGACGCCGGGCTCGCCGATCAGGACGGGGTTGTTCTTGCTGCGTCGCGAGAGCACCTGGATGCAGCGGCGGATCTCCTCGTCGCGGCCGATGACCGGGTCGATCTTCCCGCTGGCGGCGAGGGCGGTCAGGTCCTGGCCGTACTTCTCGAGCGCGGCGAACTTCTCCTCGGGGCTCTGGTCGGTGACGCGGTGCGACCCGCGCACCTCCTTGAGCACCTGGAGCAGCTCCTCGGAGCCGACGTCGAGCCGGGCGTTCATCGCGAGCAGGAGATGTTCGACCGAGAGGAAGTCGTCGCGCAGGTCCTTGCGGTAGGTCTCCGCGTTCTCGACGATGTTGGTGAGCTCCTTGCTCATCCGCGGCTCGGCGCCGCCATAGGCCTTCGGGAGCTTCTGCACGGCTTCGTCGGCGCGGTTGCGCACCATCAACGGCGCCTGGCCGAGCTTGGCGAGCACCGCCGGCACGATCGTGCCCTCCTGGCGCATCATCGCGCCGAGCACGTGATCGGGCGTGAGCTCGGGGTTCGACAGTTCCTTGGCCTGATCGATGGCGGCCGAGAACGCCTCCTGGGTCTTCAGGGTCCACTTCTTCGGATCGATCACCATGTCATGCCTCTCTCACGGTCAATAAACTTGAGTGCGATTATATCAGGATGAGTGGTTATCCACAGCGTCGGCCAGCGTCTTGGCCAGTTCGTCGGCGACCGCCACGAGGTCTTTGTAGTCGCGCACGTCCGCGGGCAGGGACACGAGCGCCGCCGCCAGACGCCGAGCCGCCTCGGGATCGGCTGCCACCGTCAGGAGCGGCGTGACGTAGGTGCGGATGGTGAACAAGATGCACCCGGTGGCCGGGAAACGTCGAAGGGTCTCGCGTTCGACCCGCAGGTAGTGGGCGCCGGGCGTCAGTCCGTTCGGACGGGGTGCCGCGGTCCCGTCGATCGACGTGTACCAGTCCGCCGTGTCGAGCACGCCCCAACCCAGGCGCCAGAAGCTGCGGTCGGGCGTGAGGCGGTCGAAGAATCCGTCGATCGGGGCCTCGAGTTGGTCGTTGAGGCGGTCGACCGGCGCGTGGACGCCGGCCATCGTGAGTCCGAGCTTCGAGCGCAGGTCCCAGCGGTTCGGGAAGCAGACCGACCCGCCACCGAACACGAGCTGCCCGTTGCGCTCGACCAGCAGCACGAGGTCCTCGGGCACGAGGCGGGCCGCCGCATCGAGCGGATGGAGCGTCGAGTCCAGTGCTGCGTCGCCGTACCGCTCGGGCCACCGGCGACGGAGGTGCTCGACGAGTGTGCCTGCGACCTCTCGCGACTCGCGTTCGACCTCGTCGTCGAGCACCGCGAACACCGTGTCGGGGAACCGCGCCATCAACCGGGGTTTGGCCGCGATCGCCGCATCTGCGTCGGGGCCGATTTCGATCCAGTCGTGCAGGTCGAGCGGCCGGACACCGAGGCGCCAGCGGAACGTCTCGGGACCAGCCGGAGCCGGGCCGTCCATGAACGGCAGATACGGAATCGGCTCGACCGTCGTGCCCACGGGCTCCATCCCCCGAACGCTAACCCGACGTCACCCCCACCTGTCGATGAGTGAAACCACCGCATACGGTGGCCCCGCTCATCGCTCGGGGTGTACTGGGGATCCCCGGCCGGGCATGCTGGAGGCATGCAACGTGCGCTGTCGATTCTCGATCTGGCGATCATCGGCAAGGGGCAGACCGCCGCGGACGCATTCGCCAACAGCGTGGCGCTGGCGCGGCGGGCGGAGGCTCGTGGCTACGAGCGGGTCTGGTACGCCGAGCACCACAACATGGCCTCGATCGCGTCGTCGGCCACGAGCGTGCTGATTGCCCACATCGCAGCACACACGTCGACAATCCGCCTCGGCGCCGGCGGCGTGATGTTGCCGAACCACTCACCGCTGACGATCGCCGAACAGTTCGGCACGCTGGCGACGTTGCACCCGGGAAGGATCGAGCTCGGCCTCGGGCGCGCACCGGGCAGCGACCAGAACACGATGCGGGCGATGCGGCGCGACGCTCACTCGTCCGACCGCTTCCCCGAGGACGTGTTGGAACTGCAGGGCTATCTCCGCGGTGAATCGCGCATCCCCGGAGTGGTCGCCGTTCCCGGCGCAGGGACGAACGTGCCGCTGTTCATCCTCGGCTCGTCGCTGTTCGGTGCCCGTCTCGCCGCGATGCTGGGACTGCCGTATGCGTTCGCATCGCACTTCGCGCCGGCTGCGCTCCTCGATGCGATCGAGATCTACCGGCGCGAGTTCCAGCCGTCGGAACAGCTCGCCGAGCCCTACGCGATCGCCGGCGTCAACGTGATCGCTGCCGACTCCGACGACGAAGCGCTCGAGCAGTGGGAGACCGTCCGCCGGTACCGCATCGCGCGGTTCGTTGCGCCGGGCCGCGACCTGTCCGACGACGAGGCGGATGCGATCCTCGCGTCGCCGCAGGGCCAGCAGATCGCCCAGATGATGCACTACTCCGCCGTCGGCACCCCCGACCGCGTGAAGGCCTACCTCGACGAGTTCGCCGAGCGCGCCGCTGTCGACGAACTGATCACCGCGCACGCCTCGCCGACGATCGACCAGCGACTCCGCTCGGTCGATCTCCTCGCCGATGCCATGGACCCCGTCACCGTCTGACCCCCTCCCACCACCCGTTTGCGTCGCGATTCCGGTGGGGCGGGTCACCGAAAACCTCACGCAGACGTTCGTGGCGAGCGGGGGGGCGGTCAGGGGGCCGCGAGGGTGGCGAGCTTGTGGACGGTGTTCCAGTTGCGGGCGGTTCCAGCCGCGGCCTCGGGGAGACGGTTGACGGCAATCACGAGCTTGGAGCGACCCATGCCGTCGGGGAGGTGGAGATAGATCTCCGAACCGACGACGGCGAACTCCTCCGGGGCGAAACCCGACGCATCGAACGCGTGCAGCGACTCGCTTGCCGGGACCGGCAGACAGATCACGTGGACGTGCTTGCCGGGGTCGACGGCGTCGGCGAACGGGTTCGCTGCCACCACCTCCGCCCACTCGCCTGCAGTTCGAACGATCACCGGCACGGTCAACCCGGTCGCCGACGCGATCGCCTCGGCCAGCGTCGGGCCGACCGCGATCGGGTCACCGTCGATCGATCCGACCAGGTTTCCGCTCTGGATGTACGTCTGCACGTCGGCCAGCCCGATCGAGGTGGCGATCTCGCGAAGCTGCGCCATCGGCAGCTTGTTGTGGCCACCGACGTTGATCCCCCGAAGGAGCGCGATCACCCTGGTACCCACGACCCGAGTCTGACACCACCAACGGCGTGCGATGAGCCAACTCCCCGCCTACGGGGGCTTCGCTCATCGCCTCGGGTTGAGTGACCGTGTGACGGATCGGTCCGTGTCGAAGCGGGATGGCGTGAGGCGCGACACTGGCGCCTGGGGAATCGATCGAAGGGGACAACAGATGAGCGAACACACCAGTGCCGACGTCGACGTCGTGATCGTGGGGGCCGGGTTCGCCGGCATGTACCAGCTGGTGAGGATGCGCCGGGCCGGCTTCAGCGCCGTCGTGCTCGAGACCGCCGACGACGTGGGGGGCACCTGGTACTGGAACCGTTACCCCGGCGCCAGGTGTGACATCCTCACCGTCGACTACTCCTACAGCTGGGACCCGGAGCTGGAACAGGAGTGGACCTGGTCGGAGCGCTACGCCACGCAGCCGGAGATCCTCCGCTACGCCCAGTTCGTCGCCGACAAGCACGACCTGCGCCGCGACATCCGTTTCAACACTCGGGTCGAGTCCGCCGAGTGGGACGACAGCGCGAAGCGCTGGACGGTCCACACCGACAACGGCGGTGACGTCACCGCCAAGTTCTACGTGATGGCCACCGGCTGTCTGTCGATGCCGAAGGTGCCCGACATCGAGGGCACCGATCGGTTCCAGGGTGAGGTGTACTTCACGAGCACGTGGCCACACGACGGCGTCGACTTCACCGGCAAGCGAGTGGCCGTGATCGGCACCGGATCGTCCGGCATCCAGTCGATCCCGATCATCGCGAAGCAGGCCTCGCAACTCACGGTGTTCCAGCGCACGCCCAACTTCTCGATCCCCGCCCACAACGGCCCGATCACCGAGGACCGCCTCGCCGAGTACCGCAAGGACCCCGCCGCGTACCGCGAGGAGGCCCGCCACTCGGGAATCGGCGTCCCGCGCACCCCACCCGACGTGAGCGCGCTCGCCGTTTCCGAGGAGGAACGGCGCGAGGCGTACGAGGAGGTCTGGCAGCGCGGCGAGCTCGCCTTCCTCCAACCGTTCAACGACATGGGCATCAACGCCGAGGCGAACGACACGATGCGCCGGTTCATCCACGACAAGATCCGCTCGATCGTCGACGACCCCGAGGTCGCCGAGCTGCTGTGCCCGACCAACCACTACTTCGCCACCAAACGGCCATGCCTCGACAGCGGCTACTTCCAGACGTACAACCTGCCGCACGTCCGCCTCGTCGACCTGCACGCCCACCGGATCACCACGATCACCGAGACCGGCGTCGAGCTGTCCGGGAAGGGCGGCGACGAGTCGATGGAATTCGACGCGATCGTGTTCGCCACCGGCTTCGACGCGATGACCGGCGCGATCGTCGGCGTCGACATCACCGGCCGCGACGGCCTCAGCCTGCGCGACGCCTGGGCGCACGGGCCCGAGACCTACCTCGGACTGATGGGCGTCGGATTCCCCAACCTGTTCATGATCACCGGGCCCGGCAGCCCGTCGGTGCTGTCCAACATGATGGTGTCGATCGAGCAGCACGTCGACTGGATCACCGACACCCTCGGGCACCTTCGCGACACGAACGCCGAGACGATCGAGCCGACCGAGCTCGCCCAGACCGAGTGGGTGCAACACAGCAACGACATCGCGAACCTCACGCTGCTGCCGACAGCCAACTCGTGGTACATGGGCGCGAACATCCCAGGCAAGCCGTCGGTGTTCCTGCCATACCCCGGCGGCGTTGGCGCCTACCGGGAGATCTGCGACGAGGTCGTCGATCGTGACTACCTCGGCTTCTCGATCTCCGGGCCGAACGGCACCACGGTCAACGACGGGATCATCCGACCACTGAAGCCCGATGTCCAGGCGATGTTGACGATGATGGCCGAACTCGACCTGCCACCGCTGGAGACGATGGGCGTCGAGGGAGCACGAGCGTTCATGGAGGCTTCGGGGGCTTCGATGCCTCCGGGGCCCGACGTCGGCGAGGTCGTCGACGGCACGCTGCCGGGCGCCGACGGCACGCCGCTCGAGTACCGCCTGTACCGGCCCGCCATCGACGGCCTCCACCCGATCGTGGTCTACTTCCACGGTGGCGGCTGGGTCCTCGGAAGCGCCACCTCCGACGACCCGCTGTGCCGCTACCTGTGCGTGCACTCGAACTCGATCATCGTGTCGGTCGACTACCGCCACGCCCCGGAGGTTCGCTTCCCAGCGGCAGCCGACGATGGTCTCGCCGCAGCAACCTGGATCGCCGATCACGCCGAGGAACTCGGCGGTGTGCCCGGCCGACTGGCCGTGGCCGGATGGAGCGCCGGCGCCAATGTCGCTGCGGTGACCGCCCAGCAGGCGAAGCTCGCCGGCAGTCCGGTGATCTCGGGCCAGGTGCTCCTGAACCCGGTCACCGATGGCACCACCGACCGACCGTCGCACACCGAGAACGCCGACGGCTACGCACTGACCATGGCCGTGATGAACTGGTTCTGGGACCTCTACTGCGATCCAGCCGACCGTTCGAATCCGAAGGCGTCGCCGTTGCTCGCCGCCGACCTGTCGGGCCTGCCGCCGGCACTGGTGATCACCTGCGAGTTCGACCCGCTGCGCGACGAGGGCGATGCGTACGCCGTCGCCCTGGCCGACGCGGGCGTCGCGGTGGAACATCTGCGGTGCCCCGGTCAGACACACACCTCGATCCCGGCCGTCGACGCCATGGTCACCTCCGAGTACGCCCGCGAGGCGATGGCTCAGGCGCTGCGGTCGTTCTTCGGCGCCAGCGTCACATCTGGGGTCTGACCCCCGATGCAACACCTGAGGTCACGGGCAACTCGGTGACACGGTGTCGGTAGCGTCGGAGGGATGGCTGCGCTGACACGTCACCGGCCGCCACACGTGGCGCAGGGGACCTGGCGGAGCGGCGCACTCCACGTGTGGGGATGGAACGGCATCGACACCGCATCGATGGCGTGGCTCTACGGCGGGTTCCGAGTGCTCGGCGACGACGGCCGCCGTACCGGCTGGCACGACAGCCCGGCGTCGTACGGCGCGATCGGTCGAATCAGCATCGCCCTCGACGGCCAGCCCACGCTGCACGCGTCCTCCGTGCAGCTCGACGCCATGGGAACCGCCGTGTGGCTGTCCGATCTGCCCGACAGCGAGTACCTGTCCGACTCGATCGCCTGGTTCGCTCGCATCGCCGAGCTGGCACGCCGCACCGTGTCGAGCGGCCGCCTCGTCCCCGTGGTGGTCGAGGAGGGCCCGTTCACCGTGGCCAGGTGGCGACCCGTCACGACCGACGCGATCGATGCCGCGATCGCGGGCCTCGCCGCCTCGATGCCGCCGATCTGTACCGCCGGTTCGAGCGCTGACGCGGCGAGCATCTACACCCAACTGGTCGACGGGATCGCCCGGAGTTTCCTCCAGCAGTACGGCTGGAAGGCCGACCTGGGACGCAAGCGCACTCCCTCGATCCAGGCGCTGCGCGCGGTCTTCGGGGCGCTCGCCAAACCCGACCACGTGGTGCGCGGTGGCACGGTGGAATTCGACACCGCCCTGCGCCAGTTGCGCGACGAACTCGACCGGCACCGTCGACGCCTCGATGGCGAGCCGGTCGTGGTGCCACGCGTCCGCCTGCTGATCACCGACGACCCCGGCGACCCGTGGATCGTCCGACTCGAACTGGTCGACGACACCGACGCCGCACGCTGGTGCTCGGCGAACGACGTCTGGGAACGCAACGCCTCGGCACTCGAAGTGGCCAAGGGCGGGCACCACCTCGACCTGCTCGCCGAACTCGTCGGCGCCATCGTCGAGCAGATCGCGCCGGTCGTGCCAGGCCTCGCCGATCTCGCAGTACAGCACGAACCCACCCAGGTCGAGCTCGACCTCGACGTCGCCGAGGACTTCCTCGACATCGCACCGGTCGAACTGCAACGGCTCGGCGTGGAGCTGATCGGCCCCGAGCGACTGATCCGCACCCGCGTGAACGTGGCCGGCGAAGCCACCCCGTCCCCCGCCGACGACCGCAAGAAGCGGTTCGGCAAGGAGGCCCTCGTCGAATGGAAACTCGTCATCGGCGACGAGGAGATCTCCGACACCGAGATCGCCCGCGCCGAGGAGGCAGGCGCCACGCTGCTGCACACCGGCCATCGGTGGGTGCGCATCGACGCCGACGAACTGCGGCGCAAGCGAGCCAAGCTCACCGAGCTGAAGGCGACCAAGGCCGAGGTCACGCCGCTGGAGCTGCTGCGGCTCGCCAACGACGCCGAACTCGGCGACGACGACACCCCGGCCATCTCGATCCGAGACGAGTACGACCACTCCGGCTCGCCCGACGACACCGCCGCGGTCGACTCCGCATGGGTGCGCAACCTGCTCGCCGGGCTGCCCGATGAACGCCTCGACGAGACCCACGAATCGCCCGAGTTCGTGGGCGAGCTGCGCCACTACCAACGCCGTGCGCTGTCGTGGCTGCAGTTCCTCGCCAAGCTCGGCCTGGGCGGTTGCCTCGCCGACGACATGGGCCTCGGCAAGACCGCCACCACGCTCGCCCACCTCCTCGAACGACCCGGCCCACACCTCGTGGTGTGCCCGCTCAGCGTCGTGCGCAACTGGAGCCAGGAGGCGGCCCGTTTCACCCCCAAGCTCGACGTGAAGATCCACCACGGGGCCAACCGCGCACAGGGTCTGCAGAACGACGACTCGCTGTTCGAATCCGACCCCGAGCGCCAACTCGTGATCACCACCTATGGCCTGCTCCCCCGCGACCTCGAACACCTCGGCGAGGTCAACTGGTCGACCGTCGTGCTCGACGAGGCGCAGATGGTCAAGAACCCGAACACCAAGGCGGCACGCGCCGTCCGTCAACTCCGTGCCGACCAGAAGCTCGCACTCACCGGCACGCCGGTCGAGAACCGGCTGAGTGAGCTGTGGTCGATCCTCGATGCCGTCAACCCCGGCCTGCTCGGCAGCCTCCAGAAGTTCCGCGAACAGTTCGGCACTCCGATCGAACGCCACGGCGACGAGCTCGCCGCCGCACGCCTCCGGCGGCTGACGCAACCGTTCGTCCTGCGCCGCACCAAGGCCGACAAGCGCCTGCTGCCCGACCTGCCCGACAAGATCGAACAGATCGCCTACGCCAAGCTCACCCGCGAACAGGCCACGCTCTACCAGCAGGTGGTCGACCAGCTCCTCGCCGACGCCGAGCAGGCCAAGGGGATGCGCCGCCGCGGTCTCGTCCTCGCCGCGCTGATGCGGCTCAAGCAGATCTGCAACCACCCAGCGCATGCGCTCGGCGACGGGTCACGCCTGGCGGGACGCTCCGGCAAGCTCACCCGCTTCGACGAGTTGGTCACCGAACTCCTCGATGCCGACGAACGGGCGCTCGTGTTCACCCAGTTCCGCGAGATGGGCGAACTGTTGCGCACCCACGTCGGCGAACAGTTCCACTTCGACCCGCCGTTCCTGCACGGCGGCGTCTCGCGCAACGGGCGCGACCGGATGGTCGACGCGTTCCAGGACGGCGCCGGCCCACCGCTACTGCTCGTGTCGCTCAAGGCCGGCGGCACCGGACTCAACCTCACCGCCGCCAGCCAGGTCATCCACTACGACCGCTGGTGGAACCCTGCCGTCGAGGATCAGGCCACCGACCGGGCGTGGCGCATCGGCCAGGAACGTACGGTCAACGTCCACAAGCTCGTGTGCGAGGGCACGGTCGAAGAGCGCATCGGCGTCGTGATCGACGACAAGCGCAAGCTCGCCGACGCGGTGGTCGGCACGGGCGAAGCCTGGCTGTCGGAGCTGTCGACCGACGAACTCCGCGACCTCGTCGTGCTGGAGACGGACACGTGAGCAGGCCGCGCAAACCATTCGGAGCGAATCACCCCGGTCGGCTTCCGTCCACGATGATGAAGGTGCTGGCCGCGGAGATGAGCGACCCCTCCCGACTCCGGCGCGGCAAGCAGTACGCGAAGGACGGGTCGGTGCTCGACATCATCATCGAGCCCGGCATCGTGACCGGCGAGATCCAGGGTTCTCGCTCCACGCCCTACGTCGCCTCGATCGAGGTCACCGCCGGCGACGGCATGCCGTTGCGACGTGACATCACCACCACGTGCACGTGCCCCGACGACGACAACTGGGACGGCTACGCGTGCAAGCACGTCGTGGCGACGATGTTCGTGCTCAGCGACGAGTTCCTCCTGGAACCCGAGCTCCTCGACGTCTGGCGCGATCGCGACGCTCGCGCCGAACGGGACGACGAGGAACATGGTCTCGATCAGGACGACGATCACGACGACGGTGACCGGCCACGCCGTGTGAGGTCCGAGCGACCCGGCAGGCATCTGCGACTGGTACGACCTGGCGAACAGGCCGCCACACGGCCGCAACCGACCGCTCCGCCGGTCGACCCGCTCGAGTCGTTGCTCGGGTGTCCGGCCGGAACCCACCTGCCGGAGATCCCGACGATCGAGCGAATCGAGCCCGACCTGCCGCGCTCGCGTGACCTCGCCACCGTGCTGCGCGACGCGGTCGCGAACCTCCGTATCGAGTGGGACTGAGGCTCGCCGGAGCGATGACCCAGCCGCCCTGCGAGGCGCCCCTACACTGCTGATCGATGACGCTCCACGCTGCGAAGGTTGCCGACGCCGTGCTGACCAACGTCGACCAAGTCGTCCGAGGCAAGCGCGACGAGATCCGCCTCGCCCTGTGCTGCCTGCTCACCGAAGGACACCTGCTCCTCGACGACGTTCCCGGCACCGGCAAGACCAGCCTCGCCAAGGCGATCGCGAACTCGATCGCTGGAACATGGAAGCGGGTGCAGTTCACTCCCGACCTGCTCCCCACCGACATCACCGGCGTGATGGTCTTCGACCAGCGTTCCAGCACCTTCACGTTCCGGGAGGGCCCCGTGTTCACGAACGTGCTCATCGGCGACGAGATCAACCGGGGCAGTCCCAAGACCCAGTCGGCGCTGCTCGAGGTGATGGAGGAACGGCAGGTGACCGCCGACGGCGTCAGCCGCCTGGTCCCACGGCCGTTCTTCGTGATCGCCACCCAGAACCCGCGCGACTTCCAGGGGACGTTCCCCCTTCCCGACGTGCAACTCGACCGCTTCGCGATGCGCCTCACGCTCGGATACGCCGACGCCGAGACCGAGATCTCGATTCTCGAAGGCTTCCACCGTCACCGCTCGGACGACGACATCTCGCCGGTCACCGATCCCGACGAACTCGACCAGGCGATCACCGAGATCGATGGGGTCGGCGTCGTCAGAGGGATCGACGACTACATCGTGCAGATCGCCAACGCCACACGCACCCATCCCGACCTTCGCCTGGGCGTGTCGACTCGCGGGACGCTCACCATGCTCCGCGTGGCGCGCGCCTTCGCCGCAACCGACGACCGCGACTACGTCACCCCCGATGACGTCAAGGCCATCGCTGCGCCGGTGGCCACGCACCGGATGGCCCTCACCGCGGAAGCCGAACTGCGCGGCGCGCGGGTCGAGAACGTCCTGGCCGACATCATCGACGACATCCCGGTGCCGCGTTCCCGAGAGAGCTGAACGTGCTCACCCGCTCGGGCCTCGGTGCGGTCCTGACCGCAGTGGTCCTCGGGGTCGCTGGCTGGTGGTGGAACTACGAGGAGATCGTCATCGCCGCGGCCGGGATCGGCGCGCTCCTCCTGATGGCCATGTGGGTCTCCCAGCGCCCGCTGCGAGCCACGGTTGCCCGACGTCTCGTCGCGGTGCGCGTCCCGCGTGGAGATCCGATCCTGCTCCAGTACCGGCTGCGCAACCCCACGCGGTTCCGCTCCGGTCGGGCGACGATCATCGACCAGTGCGCCGAGGCCGAGACGAGGGTCGCGGTGCCACCGGTTGCGCCGAACACCGACGTGACGGTGCCCGGCTCGATTCCCACCCGACGACGCGGCGTCTTCGACGTCGGCCCGTTCGTGATCGAACGGATCGACCCGTTCTGGTTGACCGTCGGACGGCGACGCGATGAGAGCATCTCCAGCGTGATCGTCCACCCCAAGGTGTACGACCTCGTCGGACCCCACGGTGCGGTCAGGGTGGTCGAGAACGAGTCGGTGCTCCGGCGAGCCACGGCCGACCCGATGTCCGGGTTCGTGTCGATGCGGGAGTACGTCGCCGGCGACGATCCGCGGATGATCCACTGGCCCACGACCGCGCGCACCGGCACACTGATGGTCCGCGAGCACGTCGAGGTTCGCCGCCCCGAGTTCACGATCGTGCTCGACACCGCGGCGAGCATCGGCACGGCGGACGACTTCGAAGAGGCGGTCGACGTGGTGGCGACGCTCGCCGTCCACGCGATCCGTACCGGGCTCGACGTCGTGGTCCGAACCACCGAGCGCGACCACGCCGGCCGCCCGACACCGTTGGTCACCGACTCGGCCGTGCTCGACCTCCTCACGCCCGTCCAGCTGTCGGGTGACCAGGGTCTCCTCCCGGTGAGCGCGTTGTTCGCCGGTGGATTCGACCAGTCGTCGGTCGTGTTCGTGACCGGGCCCGATGGCCCCTCGAGCCGCTTCAGCACGTCCGAACGGATGTCGGTCGTGCGCATCGGTGCTGGAGCCACGGCGGGCCTCGGCGTGGTGCTCGCCGCTGCCGACGCCCGCGAGTTCGTCAGACGGTGGCGATCATGGGGGTGACCACGCTGCCACCGCCCAGCGTGGCCCCACCGGCGTCGGACGTGCTGGGGCTTCCGTCGCGGCCCACAACGGACTCCCGCAGCCTCGTCCGCATGAGGATGCTGGTCCTCCTCCTCGGGTACCTCGTCGTCGCTGCCGTTGCGGGCGACATCTTCGGTCGATTGGACTGGACCCTGCTCATCGCACCGCTCGTGCCCACGGCGGTCGCGGTGGCCCTCGTCGGTCGCGGGCCTGCACTGCGAGCGATCGGGGCGATCGTCGGAGTGGGCGCCGCCGTCGTGGCGATCGTCGTGATCGAAGGCGGCGGATTCAGCGACGTGGTCGATGCCTTCACCTCGGGTGTCCAGGGACTGCTGTCGACCGATTGGCCGAGTCCGGCGCGCCCCGACCTCGTCGGCGCCGTGGCGGCCGTGCTCGCGACGGCCACCGCGATCAGCGACGAGCTCGCCGGCCGCCGACGGTTCCATCTCCTGCCGCTGCTGCCGTTGTTGTGCTGCTATCTCGGCGCGATTGCCCTGAGCGCGCCCGTGGGTGTGACGTGGTCGTGGCTCGTGTTGCTCGCGGCGGTCGGCGGTGCGTTCGCCATGCTCCGCTACGACGGCACCCTGCACGACCGACTCGTGCTGATTCGCGGGGAGCGACGGATCGTTCCCCTGCTGCTGATCGCCGTCATCGTGGTCGGTTTGATCACGATTCCGGTGTCGTTGACGACCCGCGCCGATCCGCGCCGCAACGATCCTGCCGAACAGACCGCCCCGCTACTCGACCCGATCGAGGCCACGCTCGCTCTCCGTGCCCTCGACCCGCCCGAGGTGCTCCACCGGGTGACACCCAACGGCGAGCAGGCGCTGCCCAGGAGGTGGCGGAGCGCTGCGCTCGAGAACTACGACGGCCGTCGATGGTCTCCCAACCTCACCCTCCGGCCGATCGGCACGACGCTCGGGCCGGTCACCGGACCGGTCATCGACGCCGACATCAGTTTCCTCGATGACAACGTCACCCTCGTTCCGTTGCCCGGCGCCCCCGTGTCGGTCGGCGCCGACGTCGAGACCGACGCCGAGCGCACCGTCGTACGCCTGATCGAGACACCGACCCCGGGCGACGAGATCGGAATGATCTCCAACATCGCCCCGACCACCAGCGACGCGATCGAACTGGGTTTCACACCCCGGGTGATCGACGAGTCGACCTCGACGTTCGGTGAACTCGCCGAGGGCCTCGCCGGCAACGGTGAACCGGTCGACCAACTCGCACAGCTCTCGGCGACGATGCGTGACGAGTTCGTGCTCGACAGCCAGGTGCAGGGTGGCGGACTGCAGCTTGCCCTGATCGACCGATTCCTCCGCGACACGCAACGGGGCACGGCCGAGCAGTTCGCTGCGGCGTTCGTCCTGCTGGCCCGCTCGCTGGGCATCGAGGCCCGCATCGCCACCGGATTCGTCGCCTCGTCATCGGGCGACGCGCCGCAGACGATCCGCCCCGGGGACGTCCTCGAGCTCAGTTCCGCCGACGCCGCCGTGTGGCCCGAGGTCCAGCTCCGTGACGGCCGCTGGTTGGCCTACGACCCGGTGCCGCTGGAGGAGGCGACCGACAGTGCCCCGCCACCACCCGAACCACAGGTGCAGTCGCCCGCTGCCCCCCAGCCGCCGATCGCGCCACCACCCGACCCCGACACCGACACCACGCCGCCCGACGACCCCGCGACCGAGCAGGCCTCGAGCCCGTTGTTGACCGTGATCACGTGGGCCGCGCGCGGGGCGCTGGTCGTCGGCGCGCTGCTCCTTCCGTTCGCGGCGGCAGCGGCAGTGATCGCCGGCATCAAGTACCGGCGGCGGCGACGACGAATGCGTGCGGTGTCTCCGAGGGCGCGCATCGTCGGTGCGTGGGCGACGGCGACCGATGTGCTCGTCGATGCGGGCCTCGACATCGACGCATCGACCACCGACGGCGAGATCGCCGAGCGCGGCGAGTCGCTGGTCGCCGAAGCGCGCCGTGACCTCCTCCACCTCAGCCTCCTTGCGAGCGCGGCGACGTACGGCACGCCGGAGCATCCCGATCTCCTCGCCGAGGACGCCACCCGCTGCCTCGAGGTCATCGACGACACGATGGCGTCGTCTCGGACCCGGTGGCAACGGACCCGGTGGCGCCTCAGTCTGCGCTCGCTGCGCTCCTCCACCCGATCACCGGTCACCGCCTGACCGCGGACGGGGGGCTCGCACCGCGGCCCTCCGGCTCAGGACTCCGTGGGCGCGGTGGTCGTGGGTGGTGTCGTCGGCGGCGTGGTCGATGGTGTCGTGGGCGGCGCAGGATCGGTGGCGACCACGGTGACCGTGGCCACCTCGGAGAACGCCGTGCCGTCGGTGACGCGATAGGTGATCGCGAACGTCCCGGACACCGAAGCGAGCACCGTGATCGTCAGACCACTCGCACCCTGGACGATGGCGCTCGGATCGGTCAAGTCGACCACCACGAGCGGGTTGCCATCGGCATCGCTGGCGTCGAGGCCGACCGCAGCGCTGATCCCGGTCGTCACGGCGATGCTCTGGTTGCGCGCCACCGGGGCCGTGTTCAGTGGCGGACCCTTGACCGTCACCGTGGCGGGTGCCGACACGCCACCGTCGGTGTCGCGCACCGAGTAGGTGAACGTCGCCGTGCCACCACCTGCAAAAGGTTTGACCTGCACCGACCGACCGTCGGGGCCGACGGTGACGGTGCCCACCTCACCGTTCGTGAACGTGATCGAGCCGGAGGAGATGCTCTGGATCACGAGTGCGCCGCTTCCGCCCGCCGAGTCGACGTCGGTGTCGTTGCCGACGATCGGGAACGACGCCGGTACGCCGGACGAGACGTCGACCTCGTCGGCCGCCGCCGTCGGCAACTGATTCAGCACCTTGACGGTCACCGTCACCGAGGCGGTGAGCCCCCCGGGGTCGGCGACCGTGGAAGTCCAGTCGTACTGGCCGACCGCGATGCCGATCGGTGGCGTGATGACGAGCCGTCCGGGCTCCGTGACGACCCAAGCGGGCGCACCGGGACTCGCGGTGATGACGAGAGCTTCGGCGTCGGTGGCGAGATCCGACACCGGGACGACGATCTGCTCGCCGCGCACGGTTTCGATCGTCTTGGGCTGGCCGGTCGGATCCTGGTTGACATCGATCGTCACCCTGCCGCTCGCCCGCAGACGGCAACTGTTGACCACCGAGTAGCTGATCGACACGTTGCCGTTCTCGCCGGCGGGCGGCGTGTAGATCCCGTTGACGTAACCGGCAGGTGCCTTGACATCGACGATCGTGCCGTTCGAGCCGAACGCGTTCAGGTCGACGGCGATGGGTTGCTGGTATCCGGTGGCGAGGAAGCCGTCGTTGGCCACCGGCGTCGACTCGGTGCACGGCCGGACCGTGATGCGCAGTGTTGCGGTGTCGGTCAGTTCGCCGTCGCTCACCTGGTAGTTGACGACGGCTGTACCCGTGGCACCGGGCACGGCGGAGAACGCGATCGAGCGGTTCGACGTCACCGAGGCCGACCCGAGCGAGGAGTCCGGTGCGTCGACGATGGTCACTGCGAGTTGGTCGCCGTCCGGGTCGGTGTCGTTGAACAGCACCGCCGTGGTGACCGAACCACCGTTGACGATCTCGGCGGCGTCGTCGCGGGCATCGGGCGGGCGGTTCAGCGGCGGCGCGACCGTGAGCGTGATGAGGGCCGTCGCGGTGAGCCCCTTTCCGTCACGGATGGTGTAGGTGGCGACGATCTGACCGATGAAGTTCGTCGCGGGCGAGATGGTGACAACCGAACCGGCGAGCGACACCGTTGCGTCACCCGACACCCGAGCCGCCGACACGACCGAGAGACCACCGGCGGTCTCGTCGGGATCGCGGTCGTTTGCGAGGACGCTGAACTGCTGGGGTGTGGCCGGGCCGAAGATCGACTGTGAGTCGGCGACAGCGATCGGCGGGACGTTGACGGGCTCGGTGATCGTCACCGACAGGCGCCCGAGCGAGACCGCACCGTCGGCGTCGGCGACCTGGTAGTTGATCGTCGTCACTCCGGTCGCCGGGCCGGCCGTGAAGGTGATCGTGTTGCCGGCCCGGCTCGCCGTGCCGAGCGTCGGCGCCGTCGACGACACCAGTTCGAGCTCTGCATCGTCGCCATCGGGGTCGGTGTCGTTCGCGATCACGTTGATCGACGCGGTCTCGTTGATCGCCAACGTGAGCCGGTCGTTGACGACCTGAGGAGCCTGGTTGGTGACCTGCGGCTCGCGAACCGACACGATGATCGACGCCGAAGCCCGCAGCCCGCGCGCGTTCGTGACCTCGTACGTACACCGGAACGCACCCGAGGAGCCGGGGGGCGGGTCGTACCGGACCTGCCTGTCGGCCGTGACCGTGGCCTGGCCACCCGACGGGCAACCGGGCCGTCCGATCAGCGCTGGACGGCCACCCGATGGATCGCCATCGTTGCGCAGGACGTCGACGGTCACCGGCACGTCGACGAACGTGAACGTGGAGTCGTCGCGAGCGAACGGGGGTTCGGCGAGCGGCTCGGGGAGCACCGTGATCGTGACCTCGCCGGCGACCTCGTGGCCGTTGCCGTCGCTGACCGTGTACGTGAACCGCGCGTTCGCCTGACCGCCCTCGTCCGCGAGCGGCGACGGCGAGAACTGGATCTGATCGCGGCTGAACACGACCACCTGACCGCTGTCGTTGTCGGGCTGGGTCACACCGACGATCGTCAGTGGGTCGCCGTCGGGATCGACGTCGTTGGCCGTCACCTCGACCACGACGGACTGCCCGACCACCACCTTGTCGCTGTCGGCGCTCACGACCGGCGGACGGTTGGGCTCGACGTCATCGATCACCCCGACGAGGACGGAGCCCCGCGCGGTGTGGCCGTTGCCGTCGTCGACCTCGTACAGGAACGGAACCAGTGATGCCGCGCCGGCTCGTGCGACGATCGCCAACTCGTTCCCCTCGACGGCGACCTCGACGCCGGCAGGGAGCGGTTCCACGACCGACAGGGTGAGGTCGTCGCCGTCGGGGTCGGTGTCGTTGACGAGCACCGGCAACGGGGTTTCGACGTTGCGCCGCAGCCGAACGGCGTCCGGACGCACGATCGGCGGTCGGTTGGGGTCGCCGGCACGGGCGACCTCGACTCGCACCTCGACGTCCTCGCCCACCGCATCGAGCGCGTCGATCGGACGGTAGGTGAAGATCGCCGTGCCCTCGAAGCCCTCGACCGGCACGAACCTCAGCGCAGGAAGCCCGGAGTCCCCGACGGTCTCGGTCACCTCGCCGAGCGTCTGGGCTCCGACACCAGCCGGCGGCGAGAAGCCGCCGAGGCGCAGGGCATCACGTTCGGGATCGACGTCGTTGAGGAGGACGTCGATCGTCACCGGAACGCCGGGGCCGGTCTCGGCCCGATCGCCGACACCGACAGGCGGTTTGTTGGTGGAACCGGCCGCGAGCAGTTCGATGATCACGGTTGCGGTCGCGGGCGTGCCGTCACCATCGACGATCGTGTAGTCGAAGGAGTCGATCCCGACGTAGCCGGGCTCGGGCGTGTAGACCACGGTCGTCGCCGTCCCGATGTTGACCGAGCCGTGACCCGGAACCCCGACGTCGGCGACGACGATCGCCTCGCCGTCGGGGTCGTAGTCGTTGACCGTCACCTGAACGGGCACCGTGGCGCCCGCTCGGGCCGTGACCGGATCGTCGACCGCCACCGGCGGATCGTCGATCCCGTTGTTGTCGGGCTCGCGGGCCTCGGGCTCGCTGGCAGCACTGTCGTCGGCGCCGGCAGTCGTCTGGCCCGACTCGCCGTCATCGATCAGATCGCCGTCCTCGCCCAGGACGAGGATGCCCTGCGCGTTCTTGTCGATCGCCTGAATGCCCCACGGGTTGACCCCCCACACGAGATTTCCAGCGACGTCATCGACCCAGACGAGGTCGACGTTCGCCGTGACCGCCAGGGTCGCGTCAGGCGCGACCGTCACCGAACGGTCGTCGAGAATCTCGCCGGTGCGCCAGTCGAAACGAACGATCGACGTGGGGCCGCGCCGCACGAGGGCAGCGGCGTCGCCGCCGATCGCGAGCAGGTCGGAACCGTCGATGTCGAGGCCGCCGATCGTCGTCGACTCCTCGAGCCCCGAGCTCGACACGCACCAGAGTTCGTCGTTGGCCCCGACCCAGCCGCAGTCGGCAACCGGACCCGGCACCTGGGCGACGATCTCGCTCGGAGCGACGTCGGTGGGCAGCGTCTGCCACGCACCGTCACCGAGGCGGGCGCGCCGGTTCTCCGCGTCGAGCAGGAACGGGACGGTGCCCACCAGCGTCAACTGCACGCCGGACACACCGAGGTCGGTCGTCTGCGGCGTCGTCGACGTGGTCCGTCGCAGTTCGCTCCCGACCACCGACCAGATCGATCCGTCGGGTGAGATCTGTGTCGCCGTCCCGGCCTCCACGGTGAACGTGACGGGCTCACCGTCGGCGGGCACCACGTTGGCCTCGTTGTCGTCGGGGTTGACCACGACGAGGCCGGCCTGCCCGACGCTCGACTGCGCTCGACCGCCACCGAGCGCGGTGAGCCCGAACGGCGTTCCCAGGCGCAATTCGACCGAGTCGATCGCCTGCGCCTCGGCCGTTGCGTCGTTGAGAAGGTAGACACCGGGTCCACCCTCGGCCACGGTGAGCCCGTTGCCGAGTGCTCCGGTGTCCAGACTGGCCAACGCCCGGCCGCCGTAACCGTCGACCAGCACCACTCGTCCGGTCGGTTGATGCACGAACCACGCCGTTGCCCGCGCCGACGCCGCGTCGACGGCCGGCAGGCCATCGGAGCGCACCACCACCATGACGGCGAACAGCGCAACGAGCGTCGCTGCGATGGCAGCAACGGCTTGACGCCAGGTCACGGTCGACAGGGTCACGGAATCCTCAACGGTCAGGCGAGCGACGGAAACTCACGCTCTGGGTATCGGCCGCCCGGTCGGGCAACTTGAGCAGTATCTCTGGATTTCGGCAAGACGCCGACCGTGTCTGCCCGGACCGGGCCCGACAGAGGCGCGGTCACCCCGATGGCCGCTCTAGTCTCGCTGTGATGGACATCGTGGTGCGCACACCTCACGGCGACGCCGACGTCCACATCGGGGCGCACGGCGCCCAGAGCACCCTCGGCGATCTCATCGCAGAGGTCACCGGCCAGGCCGTGCCCCGCCTCGCCCGGGTCGACGACCTGATGGTCGATTGCACCACGCCCCTCGACGAGGTCGGCCTGACGATCGGTTCCCTGGTGGTCACCGACCCGCCGGCGCCGGAGCCGAGCCGGGCCGACGATGTGCGATTGGTCCAGATCGCGGGTCGCGGCGCCGGCCGGGTCGCGACCTTGTCGCCTGGCGACTACCGGATCGGACCCGGGCGCCGTGCAAGCGCCGACGAACTCGCGTCCGCACCGGTCGAGCGCACCGCGTTCGAACTGACCGTCGCCACCGACGGCGTCGTCACCGTCGACGCGACACACGCGGCCGACGAGGTGCGACTCGGCGGATCACCGCTGCGAGCGACCACTCCCTGGCGTGAGGAGATCGTGACGGTCGCCGGTCGCGCGTTCGTGATCGATCGACGGCCACCTCTGGCGACCCGCCGGCCCGCCCCCGCCGACCCCGACGGCACCGTGCCGTTCAGTCGACCACCACGGCGTTCGGGCGAGCCGGCGAGATTGCCGGTGTTCGATGCGCGTCGCGACGCAATGTCGGCGCTGCCGTCGCTCTGGCAGCGCCGACCGGGCCAACCCGACGCCTACGCGATCCCGATCGGCCTGCGACCCGATGACGCCGGCGACCCGCTCACGCTCGAACTCGACCTCTTCGGCGAACGAGCCGTTGCGGTCACCGGAGCAGACGACGAACGCACGGCGATCGCCCGCACGATCCTCGTCGAGGCCACGACGCTGCACGGTCCGGCCGATCTCGACGTGGCAATCGTGACGAGCCCCGATCGGGTCGCCGAGTGGGAGTGGGCGAAGTGGCTGCCGCACCTCCGCCTGGGCGGTGCGCCCGTGATCCTCAGCGAGCCGGACGCCATCGCCGAGTGGGTCACCGGAGCGGCCGGGCATCGGCTCATCTCCTCCTCGCCGTGGCCGTCGGCGCACCTCACACTGCTCGTCCTCGACGACGCCAACGTCTGGCAACGGCGCAACTCGCCGCTTCGGACCGTGCTGGCATCTCCGCCTGCCGAGCTGCGCGTCATCGCGTTGTGTGGTGACCCCTCGAGCGCTCCGGCCCTGTGCTCGACCATGATCACTCGCACCGGCAACGACTCCTGGCGGGTCGCGGCCCTGACGAGCCGCCACGACATCGATGGTGTGATGATCGCGCTCACCGAACCCGAGGTCGCCGGGGAGATCGCTCGAGCCCTTGCACCGCTCGCAGACGTGGATCTGCCCGCGACGCTTGCGCGGCCCGGTGCCGACGATCCCGCGCATTCGCTGTCCGATCTGCTGGGCGACCTGTCGGGCGACTCGATCAGGCGCCGCTGGGACGAGGACGATCTGTCAGCGGTCGTGGTGGGCCACCGACGCGATGACGTCGTCACGGTCGACCTCGGTGCCGGCAACCTGCTCGTGACCGGTTCGGACCCCGGCAACGTGACCCGAACCGCCTCCACCGTGGTGCTGGCCGCCTGCAGTTCCGCCGATCCGGCTTCGACCTGGGTCCTCGATCTGGCGAGTCCGCGGCACGGCAGCCGATGGGGCCTTGCTGCGCTTCCGCACGCAACCGACCCGGATCTGAACGCTGCCGACATCGACGCCATCGAACCGGATCGACTGGTCGCCCGACTCCGCCACGTGGCGCAGCAACCCGGCCACCCGCGCCGCATCCTCGTGACCGTCGACCGCACCACCGATCCAGCGCTCGCGGACGCGTTGCTGGCAGCCACGCTCGGACCGGAGGCAATCGGGGGACTCCTGGTCGTCGTCCTGTCCGATCGTCACACTCGACCTGCGACGACGTTCGCGAGGACGATCGGCGTCAGGGCATCGCCGACGGCACGACTCGCGACCGTCGCAGTCGGTGACGGTGCGGCCTCGCGGGCGTTCCACCTCGACCGGACCGTCGCGACGTCGGAGCTGACCATACGACCGGCCGTGCTCGGCCGCCCGCTGACAGCGCTCGAGCATCGCCTCGAACAACGATCCCGCGACGACCGGTCGGCGATGGCGGACGCCGAACGGATCGCACAGACGCTGTCGCTGGCGGCGGGCGATCTCGAGCTCCCGACGATGCTCCCTCGGCGCCTCCCGGACAGGGTCGACACCGACGAGTTGTTCACCGCCCACGTCGGCGACGGCGTCCCGATCGGGCTCGTCGACGCTCCAGCCACCGAGCCACTCGCGCTGTGGTGGCAGCCCGAACCTGGCATCGTGCTGGCGTTCGGCGCGGTGCGCTCGGGTGTCGACGACGTGATCTCCACGATCGTGCTGGGCGTCGTCGACCGCTTCGGCGATGACGACGTCCGCGTGGTCCTCGTCGATCATTCCGCAGGCCGTCGACGTGTGGTCGCATCGCTGTCGCAGTGTTCGCTGGTGGTCGACCCCGAGCGTGACGACGACGTCACCGCCCTCGTTGCGTTGCTCGCCGAGCCGCGCGCCGTCGCCGACCCGACGCTGGTCGTGCTCATCGACGATGTCGGGCGGCTGCGCACCCACGCCGCCGCCGCCGGTCGGGGAGCCGAACTCGATGCGGCGCTCGGAGACGCGGCGGTACGGGCACGGTGCGCGATCGTCGCCGTCGCCCGGTCGATCGACGCGCCGGGGCCGCTCCTCACGCCCGGATCACAACGGTACGTCGGCACGATGGCCGACCCTGCCGAGGCTCATCGACTCGGTGTGTCGCTTCCCGTCGACGGCCCTCGCGGCCGGTGCCGACAGGTCCCGGGCGGGCAACTCGTGCAACTGGCAGTTCCCGATCGACCGATCACGACATCGCTTCCTCAACGGCTCGCGGAGCCCCAGCAACGTTCCAGCTCACGCGAGGAGCCGTCATGAACCACTCCCTGTCCCGGCGCGGTGACGGCGTCGGGCTCGAGTTCACCCGCCGCGTGGTGCGCGGCGTCCGCCTGGCTGCGGGCCACGACGGCAGGCTGGTCGCCGCTGCCGAGGCCGCGGTGCCCGACGTCACCGACGACCGCTCGGTCGTGGATGCGCTGGTACGCGTCCGTGCCGATCTCGGCGATCTCGGCCAGACCACCCGCATCGCCACCTTTCCTCCGGCGAGCACACTGCATCGGATCGACGTCACCGGCCGGACGGGCGTCGAGCTGAACACGGCGAGGGCCGACCTGATGCGGCGACACGGCATCGCGTCGACGGTGTTGCTCGACGACGGTCCCCGTCGGTGGCTGGTGGCAGTGCGATGGGACGAGACATTCGTGCGCCGCCTGGAGCAGCTCGCCGAACGAGCCGGCTTCGCCGATGTGACCGCCGAACCGAGCCCGATCGCGATCGCTCGCGTCGTCGGAACCGACGTGTCACGCGTGCGACGCGACAGCACGACCGACGAGTCGTTCGAGTTGCTGTGCGCCGCCGGCCAGCCCGTGATCGCAGGTGCCGTCGATTCGGTCGGCCGGGTCGCCCCGACCCTCCTGCTGGCCACCGACAGCTTCTCGACGAGCTGGTTCGACGACATCGAGGATGCCGCGGAGTTGCTGGCCGAGCTGCACCGATTCGTCGGTTCGCTCGACGTGGCACCGACCGACGGCCGACTCGGCGAGCTGTGGTTGGCGGGGACGCCCTTCCCTCCGTTTCCTCCGCACGATGTCCGAGCACCGGAGCGTCAGTGCGTGGCGCTCGGAGCGGCGGTCGGCGCAGCTGGGCTCGCCGGACGACTGCGACCCGTCGACATGTTGACCCCGCTCGCTCCCGCCGTCGACCCCAGCGGTCGGCCGTGGGCGGTCGAACGCATGTCGAGCCTGCCACCACCTTCCGCTCCCGAGACGATCGGACCGATCAGGCGGATGGCCAGCCGGGTGCTGCCTCGACGGAGGCCTGAGCGCGGAGGGTGAATTCAGTCGTCGAAGATCGACGGACGTTCACCGAACACAGCGACGGCCTGACGCAGCGGGACGAGATCCGCACCGGACCGCCGGCCCTCCGCGGCTTCGATGGCGTGCTTCGCAATGTCGCGAGCGTGGTCGAGTTCGGCTCGCAGACGGGCGTTCTCGATCTCGAGGTGCATCACGCGCCGGATGCCTTCGAGGTTCATCCCCTCGTCGGTGAGTTCGGAGATCCGCTTCAGGATCGCGATGTCGGCGTCGCTGTAGCGGCGATTGCCACCCTCGGTCCGCGCCGGCGTGACCAGTCCGCGGCGTTCGTAGATGCGCAGGGTCTGCGGGTGCATTCCGGCGAGTTCGGCGGCGACCGAGATCACGTAGACCGCCCGGGTCCGGGACCGTTCGTTCGCGTCGGATGCGCTCATGGCAGTGAACTCCTCGGATTCACCGTAGTCGCGGCGGCGAGTTGCTCGATCGCCGCCCGTTGTTCGTCGTTCAGTTCTGTCGGGACCTGCACCTCGACCGTCACGATCAGGTCGCCCGTGTGCTTCGCCGTGGAGATGCCCTTGTTGCGCACGCGGTGGCGGCTCCCCGACGGGGTGCCGGGCTTGAGGCGCAACGTCACTCGTTGACCCTCGAGGGTCGGTACGTCGATGTCGCCACCGAGTGCCGCTTCGGCGAAGGTGACCGGCACGGTCACCGTGAGGTTGTCACCGCTGCGACCGAAGAGGGCGTGGGGCATCACCTTGAGCTCCACGAGGAGATCACCCGCCGGTCCACCGCTGCGACCGGGCCCGCCTCGACCCTTCAGCCGAATCGTCTGGCCGTCCTTGACCCCGGCGGGGATGCGGGTCTTGACCTCGCGTTGGCGTGCTTCGATCCCCGAGCCCCGACACGTGGGGCACGGGTCCTCGACGCGCACACCCTGGCCGCCGCACACCCGGCACGGCGTGGAGAAGGAGAACATCCCCTGGTTGTCGTCGACCACGCCGCGGCCCCCACATGTCGAGCACATCACCGGCGAGGTCCCGGGCTTGGCGCCCGATCCGTGGCAGGTCGAACACTGGGCGTCGGTGGTGAGATAGAGGGTGGTGGTGATGCCGCGAGCGGCGTCTTCGAACGAGACCGTCAGCTGTGCGGTGATGTCGGATCCCCGCCGGGGACCGACACCGGATGCTGCACCACCCCGGCTACCTCCTGCACCGCCCCGGCCGAACATGTTGCCGAAGAGGTCACCGAGACCGCCACCGCCCATGTCCTCGACGTTGAACGTGAATCCGCCGGCGCCGGGTGCGCCGCGTCCGCCCATGCCTGCCATCGGGCCCATCGCACGGACCTCGTCGTACTCCTTGCGCTTGGCCTCGTCGCCGAGGACGTCGTACGCGGCGGCGAGGTCCTTGAACTTCTCCTCCGCGGCGGCGTCGCCCGGGTTCTTGTCGGGGTGGAGGTCGCGAGCGAGCTTGCGGTACGCCTTGGTGATCTCCTTGGCGGTCGCGCCCTTCTCGACACCCAGCGTCTTGTAGTAGTCCTTCTCGAACCATTCACGTTGTGCGGTCATCGGTGATCACCTCCTCTCGTCGATTGCACCAGGGGTCTGATCCCTGGTGCAATCAGTCCTTTGTCTTGACCATGGCGGCGCGGAGGACCTTGCCCTTCCAGGTGTAGCCACTGCGCAACACCTGGGCCACGATCGGCTCGCCGCCGTCGCCGGGCTCGTGGGCCACCGCCTCGGCGAACTCGGGATCGAACGGCTTGTCCTCGAGATCCAGGGTCTCGAGGCCGTGCTTCTTCAACTCGACGAGCATCTGGTTGAGCAGCGGCCCGATCTCCTCGGGATGGCGCAGGTACGCCGCCTCCGCGGCGTCGAGCACCGGAAGCAGCGCCTCGGCGAGCCGGCCCGAGGCGCGGTCGGCTTCGGCGAGCGACTGAGCCGCCGCGCGACGTCGGTAGTTGTCGAAGTCGGCCTGGACCCGTTGGGCGAGGCCCTTGTACTCCTCACGCTCGGCGAGCAGTGCCGGCACGTCGACGTCGGAGAAGTCGATCTCGCCGACGATCGCATCGAAGTCGTCGCCGGGTTCAGCCGGGCGCAGCATCGAGTCGGTGACGTCGTCGATCTCGCTGGAGCGCTCCGCGAGGTCGTCGAGGTCGCCGAAGTCGTCGTCGACCGGGTCACCCGGTGTCGCCGGATCCTGATCGGGCTTCTCGGGCGGGTCGACCATGTCGCCGTCCATGCCGCGGTCAGGCCTTCTCGTCGTCGTCGACGATCTCGGCGTCGACGATGTCGTCGTCGTTCACCGAACCTGCTCCGGTGTCCTGACCCGACGCCGACGTGCCGTCGGCGCCCGAGTCACGTGCGGCAGCTTCGTAGAGCTTCTGGCTGAACGCCTGGCTGGCGGACATCAACGTGTCGGTCGCGGTCTTGATGGCGTCGGTGTCGTTGCCCTCCATCGCCTTCTTGAGGTCGGCAAGGGGCTGTTCCACCGCTTCCTTCTCCTCGGCGGTGACCTTGTCGCCCTGCTCGCGCAGCACCTTCTCGGTCTGGTAGACGAGCGAGTCGGCGTTGTTGCGAACCTCGGCCTCCTCGCGGCGCTTGCGGTCGTCCTCGGCGTGCGCCTCGGCGTCCTTGACCATCTGCTCGATGTCGTTCTTGTCGATCGTCGACTGCCCGGTGATGGTCATCGACTGTTCCTTGTTGGTCGCCCGGTCCTTCGCCGACACGTGGACGATGCCGTTGGCGTCGATGTCGAAGGTGACCTCGATCTGCGGCACGCCGCGCGGGGCGGGCGGCAGGTCGACGAGCTGGAACTTGCCGAGCGTCTTGTTGTACCCGGCCATCTCGCGTTCGCCCTGGAGCACGTGGATCTCCACCGACGGCTGGCTGTCCTCCGCGGTGGTGAACACCTCGGTGCGCTTGGTGGGGATCGTGGTGTTGCGCTCGATGAGCTTGGTCATCACACCGCCTTTGGTCTCGATGCCGAGGCTGAGCGGGGTGACGTCGAGCAGGAGCACGTCCTTGACGTCGCCGCGCAGCACGCCGGCCTGGACGGCGGCGCCGATGGCGACCACCTCGTCGGGGTTGACGGTCTTGTTCGGCTCCTTGCCGGTCATGCTCTGGACGAGGTCGGTCACGGCCGGCATGCGGGTGGAACCGCCGACGAGGATCACGTGGTGCAGATCACCCTTCGAGACCCCGGCGTCCTTCAACGCCTGCTCGAACGGGATGCGGCAGCGCTCGATCAGGTCGGAGGTCATCTCCTGGAACTTCGAGCGCGAGAGCGACTCGTCGAGGTGGAGGGGCCCGTCGGCCGTGGCGGTGATGAACGGCAGGTTGATCTGCGTCTGCTGCACCTGGCTGAGTTCGATCTTGGCCTTCTCGGCAGCTTCCTGCAGGCGCTGGGCGGCCATGCGGTCGGCGCTCAGGTCGACGCCGTGGGCGGCCTTGAACTGCTGGACGAGCCAGTCGACGATGCGCTGGTCCCAGTCGTCGCCGCCCAGATCGGTGTCGCCGTGTGTGGACTTCACTTCGAACACACCGTCGCCGATCTCGAGCACCGACACGTCGAAGGTGCCACCGCCGAGGTCGAACACGAGGATCGTCTCGTCCTCGGCGCTCTTGTCGAGGCCGTAGGCGAGCGCGGCGGAGGTGGGCTCGTTGATGATCCGCAGCACCTCGAGGCCGGCGATCGTGCCGGCTTCCTTGGTGGCGGTGCGCTGGGCGTCGTCGAAGTAGGCGGGCACGGTGATGACGGCCTGGGTGACGGTGTCGCCGAGGAATGCTTCGGCGTCGCGCTTGAGCTTCATCAGGATGCGCGCAGAGATCTCCTGCGGCGTGTACTTCTTGCCGTCGATGTCGTCGGACTTCCAGTCCTCGCCCATGTGACGCTTGATCGACCGGAACGTGCGATCGGGGTTGGTGATCGCCTGACGCTTGGCGACCTCGCCGACGAGGACCTCGCCGGACTTGGAGAACGCCACGACCGACGGGGTCGTGCGGGCGCCCTCGGAGTTGGGGATGACGACGGGGTCGCCGCCCTCCAGGACGGACACCACCGAGTTGGTGGTTCCGAGGTCGATGCCGACTGCCTTGGCCATGGTGTGCTCCTCTTGCGGGTGACGGTGTTGCTGGGGGATGAGAACCTTGCGAGCGTGTCATGCCCGCCGGTTCATCATGATACGGAGCGATCAAGTCGACGACAACTCGGGTAGTAGGTTTCTTGAGTCACTTCGACTCAGGTTATCCCTCAGTGGTCGTGGTCGAGGAACTCCGGGCCGAACGAGTGCGGCAGCAGGTCACCCACCGTCATCGACACGGTCGGCCCCGACGCTGCCACGGCATGCACCGCGACCTCCGGGCCCGCGAACTCTCGAATGCGCTGACGACACCCACCGCACGGGGTTCCGGGCTGGTCACCGTCGGTCACCACCACGATCTCGACGATCGATCGCTCGCCGGCGAGGACCATCGCAGCGATCGCTCCGGCCTCGGCGCACGACCCGAGCGGATACGCCGCGTTCTCGACGTTGCACCCTGCGATCACCGCACCCGTACCGGTCCGGATCGCTGCGCCGACCCGGTAGTGCGAGTACGGACAGTACGCCTGCTCGTGCGCGGCGGCCGCCGCCGCCAACAACTCCGGATCCGGATCACGCCGATCGCTCATGACCCCATCATCGCTCCCGCTGCAACGAGGACCACGAGTGTGCCGACCCGCGGGTCGTCATGCCGCCGAACCGGACGGCGTCGCAACCTCAAAGCGAAGGGTCATCGAGTCGTTGCCACCACGATCGTGGCGGACCGACACGACGACCTCGGTACCGGTCGATGCCCGCACGAGCCAGCTGCAGGTCGTCCGGTCCGGGGTGCCCTCCGTCGCGTTCATGAACCGCGCCGCCGAACTCCCGGCGAGCTGTCCGAGCATCCGTCGCCGCGGACCATCGAGCACCTCCACTCCGCCGCCGGAGGCGGGCGCGGCGTGAACGTCAGCCACGATCGGTCGGACGAGATCGTGCGAGCGTGCGTGCGCCGACACCGTCGTGGGAAGCCAGCCCGTGTTCGCGACGCCGATCGTCACCCTCCAGGTTCCGTCGCCGACCGCCTCGACGTTCGAGTGACGGATCTCGACCCGAGGTGCGGCAAGCGCCTGGGCCACCGCGAAATCGGCGTGACGGTCGACCTCGTCGCACAGCAGGTGCCGGGGCGGATTGGTCCACGAGTGCAGCTGGTTCCAGCCACCGAGTTCGACCGGCCCGAGTTGCGGGTGCTCGAACGGGTACCACTCGACGAATCCCCGTGTGCGCGGGCCGTCGTCGGGCAGCGCTTCGAGCCACCGCGCCACCGCGAGCCGTTCGGCGTCGGTGGGGCCGGTGTACCAGAAGTGGGTCGACTGCTTCTCGCCGGTTGCGGCGTGGACGATGTCCCAGAACTCGGTGGTCCATCCGAACACGCCGAGGTGCTCGTACGCCCAGTCGTCGGACGCGCCACTCATCGTCTGCGTCGGGTCCCAGGTGAAGTCCTCGTACACCGAGTGCGACGGGTACCCCGTGAGTTCGGTGCCGATCGCGGCCAGTTGCTTCCACGTCCACACGTCGCCCGGAGGCAACTTCGAGTCGGGCTGGGTCGACGACGGCCGCAGGATCACCCCACCGCTGGTGTGGAAGGCGTTGAACCCACAGATGTTCGGCCGGGCGACGATCGCACGGACCAGGGCGTCGATCTCGGGTTCCGACAGCGGATGGTCGCCCGAACCCGGGACCCTGGCTCCCCAGCCGGCGGGGAAGTTGCGGTTGAGGTCGAGCCCTTCGGGGGCGGGAGGGGCGGGCACGCTGAAGCCGTCGAAGTCCTCGATGACGCCTTCGTCGAGCACCCGGTAGCGGGGGGTGTCCGCGGTGGCACCGGTGAGCGGCACCGGCACCAGCACGCGGGCGTCGTCGGTGTGTGGCATCCACGGACCGTCCGGGTCGGGGAAGCGCATCTGGAGGATGCGCCCGTCGCCGTCGACGTCCTCCTCGTGGAGGCCCGGCCAGCGGTGCGCGTCGGCGAACGGCCAGGGCCGCACGCTCGATCGGCGAAAGCGCGGGCGGTCGGCGAGCACCCACTCGGCACCGTCGGGGTTCACCCGCGGCACGACGTAGAACGTGCGGGTCCGCAGCGCCCGCGTGATCGTCTCGTCGCCGGCACGATGTCCATCGACGAGACGCTGGAGGAGGCGGCAGGCGGCCACGGTCGCCGTCAACTCCACGGCGTGGATGCTGGCGTCGATCCAGTGCGCCGGCTTGCCCGCATGATCGCCGGTCGACGAATCGGTGACGGTCACGATCAACAGATCGCGCCCCTCGTAGGACCGTCCGTAGGTCTCGACCGCGACGAGATCGGGGTGAGCCGCCGCCAACCGATCGATCCACTCGACGAGTTCGGCGTAGCGGAGATAACGGTCGAAGGCGTACTCGATCGGCATGGACACAGCGGCAGACTACGCCCCGCCAGGATGCGAGAACCCACGTTCCACAGGTCCAGTACCGTGACGGGATGATCGACCAGGCGGTGACGCTGCCGGACGGACGAACCCTTGCGTACACCGAACTCGGGGAGCCTGACGGCACGGCGGTGTTCTACTTCCACGGCGCGCCCGGTGGACGCCTCGAGCTCGCTGTCCTCGACGACGCGTTCCGCACCGCTGGCTTGCGCGTGATCACCGCCGACCGGCCCGGCTACGGAGGTTCGAGTCCGCTGGCCGGTCGAACCACGGCCGGATGGGCCGACGACGTCGCTGCCCTCGCCGATCATCTCGGCATCGGCCGTTTCGCCGTGATGGGGCTGTCGTCCGGCGGCCCGTACACCGTCGCGTGCGCGGCGCTGCTCGGCGACCGCGTGTGCGGTGCCATCGTCGCTGCGGGCAACACCGACATGTCGTGGCCCGGCGCCGCCGATGGCTACCTGCAGTCGGAACTCGACCTCATGGCGATGGACGACGAACAGTCCGCGGTCGCATGGTGCGAGGAGCACTACGGCACCGACGGGTCGGGCTTCCTGAGCGGCGACCTGGACCTCGGACCGACCGACAACGCCTACCTCGCCGACGAGGTGAACCTGACCGGGTTGCTGACCGCGATGACCGAAGCGTTCCGCCAAGGCGTCGTCGGCTACGCCCACGACATCACCGTGCAGGGCCGACCGTGGACCTTCGACCCGGCGACGATCACCGCGCCGGTCGTCGTGGTCCACGGCTCCGACGACCAGCTCGTCCCGCTGACCCACAGTCGCCACACCGCGATGTTGATCCCCGGCTCCGAACTGCGCGTGATCTCCGGACGCGGCCACCTGAGCCTGATCGACGAGTTCCCCGCGCTCGCCGAGGAGATCGTCGCCCCACTCCGCTGACGGTCAGCGCACTGGATCGCTGCTGTCGAACCAGCCGTTGACGTCCGCGATCACGTGCACCGGCACGGACGCATCGAAACACACCCGACCACCCACACCCGGCGGCACCACCACCGCATTCGCCACCGACTCCCCCACACCGAAATTCACCGACGACACCCACGGCACCGCACCACCACAACCGAACACCGTCACGAACCCCGGCGCCAACGCCCCCGTCACCGTCACATTCAACGACAACCCACCAACCCCCGACACCGGCACCCCACCCACACCCACCAACCCCACCGACAACGGCGAACCCGGCACCACCCGACCCGCAGCAACACCCACCAACCCGCCAGCTGACCCCAACCGCGTGTCGAACAACCGAGCCGCCGCCACCGCATTGAACCCCTCACCCTGCGCGAACCAGCCGTTGACGTCCGCGATCACGTGCACCGGCACGGACGCATCGAAACACACCCGACCACCCACACCCGGCGGCACCACCACCGCATTCGCCACCGACTCCCCCACACCGAAATTCACCGACGACACCCACGGCACCGCACCACCACAACCGAACACCGTCACGAACCCCGGCGCCAACGCCCCCGTCACCGTCACATTCAACGACAACCCACCAACCCCCGACACCGGCACCCCACCCACACCCACCAACCCCACCGACAACGGCGAACCCGGCACCACCCGACCCGCAGCAACACCCACCAACCCGCCAGCTGACCCCAACCGCGTGTCGAACAACCGAGCCGCCGCCACCGCATTGAACCCCTCACCCTGCGCGAACCAGCCGTTGACGTCCGCGATCACGTGCACCGGCACGGACGCATCGAAACACACCCGACCACCCACACCCGGCGGCACCACCACCGCATTCGCCACCGACTCCCCCACACCGAAATTCACCGACGACACCCACGGCACCGCACCACCACAACCGAACACCGTCACGAACCCCGGCGCCAACGCCCCCGTCACCGTCACATTCAACGACAACCCACCAACCCCCGACACCGGCACCCCACCCACACCCACCAACCCCACCGACAACGGCGAACCCGGCACCACCCGACCCGCAGCAACACCCACCAACCCGCCAGCTGACCCCAACCGCGTGTCGAACAACCGAGCCGCCGCCACCGCGTTGTAGGTCGGCCACCACGTGAACGGCGCCGACAGCGCCGGCGGGCCGACACCCTTGCGGTTCTGCGCCACGACGCTGACGGTGTACTGCCGGCCGGATTCGAGCCCGTCGATCACACACGTCAATGGGCCCACAACCCACGTACACGTCCGCCCACCGGGCTCGGCCGTCGCCACGTAGCCCTCGATCGGCGACCCGCCATCGTTCGGCGCCGTCCACGAGACCTGTGCGGCCCCTCGAGACGTCGACACGGTCACCCCTTCCGGCGCAGCGGGTGTCGACACCAGTGCGGCCGCGGCACGAACCGCTGAACCCGCATCGAGTAGCCCCGCGCCGCAGTAGTACGACGCCGTGGGGTCGCTCGAGCAGGTGAACTCGGACCCCCGTGGTGAGGTTGGGAACGGCCGGGCCGTCTGCTTCAAGATCTGTTCCACCTGCGCGGGCGACAGGCTCCCGTTCACGGCAAGCATCAACGAGACGACCCCCGACACGTGCGGTGCAGCCATGCTGGTGCCCTGTTTGAACGCATAGGTCCAACCGGACGGTGAGAGGTCGGCGGTGACGGTGCCCGCGTTCGACAGCGACAAGATGCCGTCGGTTTCGGCCGTGAACTTCAGGCCCCCCGGAGCTGCGATGTCGACGATCGGTCCGTAGTTCGAGTAGTCCGCACGGTCACCGAATCTGGTCGTGGCCGCAACGGCGATCACGTTGTTGCAGACGGCAGGCGAGTACGGCTCGTCCGCCAGGCTCCGATTGCGGTTGCCGGCAGCGACGACGACGACGGACCCGCGGTCGACAGCATCGTCGATCGCGCTCTGCTCGATCATCGAGCAGTGCGAGACGCCACCGAGGCTGACGTTGATGACGCGGGCCGGCGTCGGGTTGGGCGGAGCGCCATCGATGGGCGCACCGGCGGCCCAACGGATGCCGGCCGCCACGTCGCTGACCCGCCCGCCACACGAGCCGATGACGCGCACGGGTTGGACCCGCGATCCGCGATCGATTCCGGCGATCCCGATCGAATTGTCCCCCTCGGCGCCCGAGATGCCGGCCGTATGAAGCCCGTGCCACGTGCTCGGCTTTCCGTCGCACGGATCGCCCGAATCCGTCGGGTCGGCGTCCCACCCGTCGCCGTCGTTCGACATCCACGGCTCTGACACGAAGTCCCAGCCCGCCACCAGACGACCATCGATGTCGGGGTGCGGAAGGCTGCCCGTGTCGATCACCGCAAGGGTGACCGAGCCCGACCCGAGTGTGACGTCCCAGGCCTCCACGACACCGATACCGAACCGGGTCGGATCCGCCGACTCGAGGCTCCACTGGTCGCCGAAATACGGGTCGTTCGTGGTGGAGGCGATCTGACGCCAACCATCGGGCTCGGCCGCGGCGACCACGCCTGCGGCCACGAGATCATCGGCCAACTCCTCGGCCTCGGTGAGGCTGACCGGAGTGTTCAACTCGACGATCTCGAATTCGGGCTTGTCGAGAACTCCCTGATCAGTCGACAACCCAGACTCTGGAGAGATCGGGCGCACGAGCAGCTGGTCGACCAGCAGATCCGCAGCATCGTCGGCCTGTTTCGATTGAACGGTCGAGGAAGATGCTCCGGTAGCCGACAACGCCAGCATCACTGCGGCCAGACACGCCGCTGTCCGGCTCGTTCGTCGCCGGACCGGCCGATCGTTCATCTGCACCGACGCGGGATCGGCGGTCGCCCGGCGAGCCGGAGTGACCGCCGATCCCTTCGAGGAGCTGCGTGGCTCAGTCGTCCGAGTCCAGACCTGATTCCGCTGACGTGGCGGTCAACGTGCCTCCGGGTACGAACAGTACGTCGAGCGTCGCATCGTCGTACGCAGTCGTCGCAGCCGCCGGCGCACTGAGCGAGAGGCTCACGGTATGAGTGCCTGCCGCAACAGCAGCTGCGCCATTGGTCGAGCACTGCCCGTCGTCTGTTGCCGCAAGGGTGAGCCTGCGGTCCGTGTCGGCGAAGTCCGGTAGGCCGGCCAACGCGCAGGAGTAGTCGCCGGCGGCGACGGGTGGGTCGATCAATGCGCTGCCGACCGCCTGAATGACACCGGCGACTGGAGCATTGATGGTCACGGTCAGCACCTGCGTGCCCGAATTGACGGCCAGCTGGCCGACATCTCCTTCACGGGCGCTCCGGGCAATCGGCAGGGCGGTGGCATTGGCCTTCGTTGCCACATCGGCAACGAGTTCCTGCAAGCCGGTGCTGGTCGTGTAGCCGACGACGTCGATCAGGATGTCGGTGGTCGGTCCGAGAGTGCCCAGAGCGTTCCAGGTGATGTCGATCTTGCCGGCATTCGTTCCGGAGGTCGGCATCGACACCTGCACCGCGTTCGGCACCGTCACGCCAGCGGTGACGTTCAGCGACGACGTGGTGGGCGCTCCGGTGGCGTCACCGGGGCGGATCGAGATGAACCCGTTCGCCGTCGCACCGACGGCGGTCACGTTCAGCAACACACCGGTGGAGCCGGTGGGAACGACCACCTTCGTTCCGGTCGCGGTCGGTACCGATCCGGTCACCTGCAGCTTCTGCGCCACCGGCGACACGAACGGACCGGCCAGGCCCAGATTCACGGGATCGCGCGTATCGAGGATGCGCTCCGGTGTGACGTTGACGATCGTCGACTCCGCCGGACCGGGCGCCGCCTGGGCGACCAGCATGCCGCCGGCGCCGAGACTCACTGCAATGGCTGCGCCGATGGCGGCCCATCGCGATCTCCACAAGCTCGTGCGTGTCGAATCGGTTGGTCGGTCTTGTCGTGTGAACATTTCAGAACCCCCAGTTCCAGTCGGGCCACCCCCACGGCGACCGGGACCAGTGTCGGTCGTCTCAGTGGAACCGTCAAGCGATTCCTGTGCCCCATCCGTCACACCGCCGTCGACCGACGACCCCAGCGTGAGGTCGCCCGCCGTTCGGCAGCCATTGCCCAGATCCCTAACGTGTCAGTTCTCGACAACGTTCATGTTGACGGTCTGTCTGAAGGATGCCCGTCAGGACTTCCCGTCCTCGCCAGTGCCCGTCAAGGGTGCTGTCGCCGCGCCAGTCTTTCCCGGAATTGCCATGCAGATCGCGTGTGCTCGGATCTCGATTGACGCGATCGTTCCTCCAGAGACGTTGCGGTACCAGGCGAACCATCCAGTGGGATTGGCGCTGTCGTATGGCGACGAGAAAGTACCGTCCAGGACCACGCCGCTGCTGCTGTTCGACGCGCCGCCGCCGACAGGGCTCATCCCGCTCGGACAGGTCACCGTGATGCTCCTCAGCGAACCATCTGTCCATGCCGTCTCGGTTGACGCAGCTTTGACAGCCGCATACCCCTGCGGATACCTCGCGTCGGACTCGACCTTCGTGTACACATCGGCAGCGTTCGCCTTCGTGGCCACCTTGGCGACGAGTTCCTGCAGGCCGGTGTTGGTCATGTAACCAACCACGTCGACCAGGATGTCCGTCGTCGGGCCGGCCACACCGTATGCGTTGTAGGTGATGTCGATCTTGCCGGCGTTGGCCCCCGACGTCGGCAACGCCACTTGCACCGCGTTCGGCAAGTTCTGCCCTGCCGTCACGTTCAACGACGATGTCGCGGGAGCGCCCGTCGCGTCACCCGGACGGATCGAGATGAACCCGGCCGCCGTCGGCCCCACTGCCGTCACGTTCAGCAGCACGCCGGTTGCGCCCGTCGGAACGACGGTCTTGTTCCCCGTGGTCGTCGCCACCGATCCAGTGACCTGCAACTTCTGCGACACCGGCGACACGAACGGGCCGGCGAGGCCCACGTTCACCGGGTCGCGTGTGTCCATGATGCGCTCCGGCGTCACCGTCACGATCGTCGACTCCGATAGGCCAGGATCGGCCTGAGCGACGAGCATGCCACCGGCTCCGAAACTCACGGCGACGGCTGCGCCGATGGCCGCCCATCTCGATCGCCACAAGCCTGGGCGCGTCGGATCGGCCGTTCGATTCCTGAGTGTGATCATGTCAGAACTCCCTTGTTCTGGTGTTCGGTCACTCGAACAGTGACCTACCAGGAGTCTGAACCCCATCTGTGAGACGGTCAAGCGAACGGCCCGATGCCATCGGGCACAGCGTTGTCCGATCGGTACGATCCAGTCATGACCGGAACACTCGTGATCCTCCGCCACGGCCAGTCGGAGTGGAACCTCGCCAACCTCTTCACCGGCTGGCACGACGTCCCCCTCACCGAGAAAGGCGCTACCGAGGCGACCGCCGCCGGCGTCACGATGGCCGAGGCCGGTCTCCGCTTCGACACGTCACACACGTCGTTGCAGACCCGAGCGGTCGTCACCCAGAATCTCGCGCTCGCCGCGATGGACCAGTCGTGGCTGCCGGTACAGCGCAGTTGGCGCCTCAACGAGCGCCACTACGGAGCACTCCAGGGTCTCGACAAGAAGGAGACCACCGAGCGCCACGGCGCCGAGCAGGTGCACGCCTGGCGCCGTGGCTACGCGACACCACCGCCACCGGTGCCGCTCGACAGCCCCGAACACCCGATCAACGATCCCCGGTACGCACACCTGCCACCCGACGTGCTGCCGGCGAGCGAATGCCTGAAGGACGTCGTCGAACGGGTCCTGCCGTACTGGTACGACCAGATCGCACCGCAACTGCTGGCCGGCCTCGACGTGCTCGTGACCGCCCACGGGAACTCACTGCGCGGGTTGCTCAAACACCTCGAGGACGTGAGCGACGACGACATCGCCGACGTCAACATCCCGACCGGCGCACCGCGCCAGTACCGCTTCGACGACCGTCTCGGGGTCGTGTCAGCGGACTATCTCGGTGATGCCGACGCCGTTGCGGCCGCCGCTGCAGCGGTCGCCGCACAGGCCGGCACGGCCTGACACGCGCATTCCTCGGGGCGCCAGGTGCTCCGTTGCGCTCCGGAGTGCGCGAAAAGACCTAGTGTTCGCAACATGGCGAGCAAGAAACAACACCTGGAAACCCTGCGCACGGTTTCGCTGTTCAGCGCGTGCAGCACGAAGGAACTCGAGAAGGTGGCCAAGGCCAGCGACGAGATCCACATGACCGCTGGCACCCTCATCGTCGACCAGGGTCAAACCGGTCGCGAGGCGTTCATCGTGCTCGATGGCGAGATCGAGATCAAACGCAACAATCGCAAGGTGGCGACACTCGGCTCCGGCGCCGTGGTCGGTGAGTTGTCACTGCTCGACCACGGCCCGCGCACCGCCACCGCGATCTGCTCGACCGACTGCACCCTGCTCGTGATCGACCAGCGACGCTTCCTCGGAGTGCTCGACGCGGTTCCCGCTATCACGCACAAGCTGCTCTCCGCTCTTGCAGCACGCATCCGCGAACTCGACCGCCAGAACTTCGGCTGAGCATCGCATCTGGGGTCTGACCCCAGGTGCAACGACAGCGGACATGACCGCGCGGAGGGGCAACGACTAGCGTTGCCGCCGACATGAGCACGACAGTCGATCACGACGACACGACCACCGACGGCGCACCCAAGCCGCCCAAGCGGGTCAAGCCACACCAGCTCGCCTTGGTGCTCGGCATCGGCATGGGCATCTTCATCGCGGTGTCCGGCGTCCTGCCCCAGATCACGGGGTGGGAGAACGACAACGCCATCCACCGCAAGGTGTTCGTCAACATTCCCGGCCCGCTCCAGATCGCGTTCTACACGATCATCCCGGTAATGGTCATCTGGGGGGCGTTCATGTTCTCCAACCGGATGAAGAACTGGGAACGCGGCGCGCCGGCACAGCGGCACACGACCTCGAAGAACGTCGGCCGGCGCCTCAAGGGCTTCCGCGCCGGGGCCTACATGCAGACACTGCTCCGCGACGCCGGCGCCGGCCTCATGCACTCGATGATCTACTTCGGGTTCCTCGTGCTGCTCGGGGTCACCACGGTGCTCGAGATCGACCACCAGTTGCCCGAGGAACTCAAGTTCCTCCACGGCACCACCTACCAGGCGTACATCTTCGTCGGCGACCTCGCCGGCCTCGTCTTCCTCGGCGGCATCGTCTGGGCGATCGTGCGGCGCTACGTCCAGCGGCCCTACCGAATCCGGATCAAATCGAAGCCCGAACACGCCGCCATCCTCGCCACGTTCTTCGCCGTCGGGGTCACCGGCTTCGGCGCGGAGATGTTCCGCATCGCCCAGGAGGGCATGCCGAGCTACGAGAAGTGGAGCTTCATCGGGTACCCGCTCGCCACGCTGGTCGACGGGTGGTCGCAGTCGTCGCTCGACACGTGGCACCAGTGGATGTGGATCGTCCACGTCGCGTCGTTCATCGTGTTCCTCGCGCTGCTGCCGATCACGATGCTGCGCCACATCTTCACCTCGCCGCTCAACATGTACCTGTCCGACAAGAAGCGCCCGAAGGGTGCGATGCGGCCGATGCCGAACCTCGAGGAGACCGAACTCGAGAGCTTCGGCGCCTCGACCGTCGAGGACTTCACGTGGAAGCAACTGCTCGACCTCGATGCCTGCACGATGTGTGGCCGATGCACGAGCGTCTGCCCCGCGCACGCCACCGGCAAGCCGCTCGACCCTCGCGAGATCGTGCTCAAGTCGGGCGAGGTGATGGCCGCCACCGGCAAGCCCGTGGTCAGCCCGCCGCTCGGCGTCGACCCCGAGATCACCGTCAGTGCGGACTCGCTGTTCGAGCGGATCACGCCCGAGGAGATCTGGGCGTGCACCACCTGCAAGGCGTGCGACGAGATCTGCCCGGTGAACATCGAGATCACCGACAAGATCTTCGACATGCGGCGCTACCTGTCGTTGATGGAGTCGAACTTCCCGGCCGAGTTGGGCAACGCCTACCGGGCGATGGAGAACCAGATGAACCCCTGGGGCATGAACCAGGGCGAGCGCGGCGACTGGGCCGACGGCCTCGACGGTGTCGCGATCGTCGATCCGGGCGAGGCACTGCAGTCGGAGTATCTGTACTGGGTCGGTTGTGCCGGGTCGTTCGACGACAAGAACAAGAAGGTCACCCAGGCGATGGCGCAGTTGCTGCGCCGTGCGGGCATCGACGTGTCGATCCTCGGCCCGTCGGAGATGTGCACCGGCGACTCCGCCCGCCGCTCGGGCAACGAGTACCTGTTCCAGATGCTCGCCCAGCCCAACGTCGAGATGCTCAACGGCATGGGTGTGAAGAAGATCATCACCCAGTGCCCGCACTGCTTCAACACCCTGCTCAACGAGTACCCGCAGATCGGTGGCAACTACGAAGTCGTCCACCACACCCAGCTGCTGGAGGAACTGATCGAGAACGGTCAGCTCGACGTGAGCCAGGCGACGCTCGAGGAGCGCATCACCTACCACGACTCCTGCTACCTCGGCCGCCACAACGACGTGTACCTGGCGCCGCGCAAGGTGGTCGCCTCGATCAAGGGCGTCGACGTGGTCGAGATGCCGCGCAACGGCACCAAGGGCATGTGCTGCGGTGCCGGCGGCGCCCGCATGTGGATGGAGGAGAACACCGGCACCAAGGTCAACGACGAGCGCGCCGCCGAGGCGATCTCCACCGGTGCGAGCCGGGTCGCCACCGCCTGTCCGTTCTGCTACATCATGATGGACGACGGCGTGAAGGGTGCCGGCGTGGAGGAGGACCAGGTGCGCGTGGCCGACATCTCGATCCACCTCCTCGAAGCGATCCAGGCCGGTGAATCGAAGATGCACCATCCCGACGCTCCGCTCGCATCACCCGTCGCCGGCGACTGACACCCCAACCGCGCACCCGCACGTTTGCGTGCAGTTCCGGGTGGGAGGGTCCACCCGGAACCCGACACGAACGGCGCATCACCGGCCCAGCCATCTCTGTGAGACCCCTTGGTCATGATGGGCGGTATGGAGGTCGCAGCGGTGGTCGAGCGGGTCGGGGCGATCGCTACGGTGCGTTCGGACTCGTCGGCGGGTGCGGATCTGATCGAGTCGGGTCTGGTCGCGGTGCGTGAGGTGCAGGCGTGGTGTGATGCCCAGCACGCTGGTCTGGTCGCCCGGTTGCGTGAGGTCGATTCGTTCCCCGAACAGCGCATTGCGAAGGCCTCGAAGACATCGGTGAGTCAGGCGGCGAAGTCCACCGAGCGGTCAGCCACCTTGGGCAAGACCCCGAGGTTGGCGGGGGCGTTGGATGATGGTGCGATCACCGCCGATCATGTCGACGCCGTCACCCGAGCGTCGAAGCAGCTCGATCCGGCCAAGCGTGGCGAGTTGATCCAACGAGCTGACGCGTTGGTTGCCGTTGCCACGGCGGGCACGGTGGATGAGTTCGCTCGCCGGCTCGGCCTGGAGACGAAACGGTTGCAGGAAGGCGACGGCATGGACCGTCTGGAACGCCAGCGTCGCAACGCCCGCGCCCGGAGCTGGGTGGACGCCGAGGGCATGTGGAACCTGTCGGCCCGGTTCGATCCGGTCACCGGCGTCAGGATCGCCGGGCGCATCGACGCGATGGTGCAGGCCCTGTTCGGCCAGGCCGTCCCCGATGGGTGTCCGGGCGATCCGATCGAGAAACAGCGCTACCTCGTGGCCCAATCAGTCGCCCGCCTCCTGCTCGACGACGCCCTGGCCGGTGCACCCGAGGGCGCGGGCGCCACCGGCGACACCAGCAGCGGTCACGAGGCTCGACATCGCCCTGCGCCGGTGCGGCCGAAGCCGGGTCGGTCGGAGTTCGTCGTGGTGATCGACGCCGACGCCACCGGGCAGACCGGGCCGGTCGCCGAGTTCGCGATCCCTGTCGAGGTCCCCGCCCGGGTGCTCGCCGAACTCGCCGACACCGCCGACATCCACACCGTCGTGGTCCGCAACGGTGTCGTGCTGCATGCCCCCGGCGAGTTGAACCTGGGTCGCACCACCAGGCTCGCCAACCGGGCGCAACGCCGCGCGCTGCGCGGGCTGTACCGCAGCTGTGCGATCCCGGGATGCAGCGTCGCCTACGACCGCTGCAAACTCCACCACATCGTCTGGTGGCGCCACGGCGGCCGCACCGACCTGGCCAACCTGGTGCCCGTGTGCGCCGTCCACCACACCCGCATCCATCACGACGGATGGGTCATCGAACTCGGCCCCCACCGCCAAGTCACCCTCCACCTCCCCGACGGCACCACCCACACCACCGCACCACCCGGCCGACGAACCGCCGCCTGACCCGCCAGGGTCGGGCACCGGCGAACAACCCGACGACGCCGCAACACCGGCGGGTTTGACATGGAGCCGAAGTGGGCCAGACTCACGGTTGTGCCCCACACCGATGACCGCGCCCACTCGAACCCACGGGTGTGGGTCGGCAATCCGTATCCGCTCGGGGCCTACTACGACGGATCGGGGACGAACTTCTCGATCTTCTCGAGCGTCGCCGACGGCGTGGAGCTGTGTCTGCTCGGCGACAACGCCGGTGCCCACAGTGGTCCGGGGAACCGCCAACACCACGGCGACATCGACGAGGTGCGCATCGCGCTCACCGAGGTCGACGGGCACTGCTGGCACGCCTACCTCCCCGACATCCGGCCGGGCCAGCGTTACGGATTCCGCGTCCACGGGCCATGGGAGCCTGCACGTGGGCTCTGGTGCAACCCGTCGAAGCTGCTGCTCGATCCCTACGCCAAGGCGATCGCCGGCGAGGTCGACTGGTCGGAAGCGTGCTTCGGCTACGACTTCGCCGATCCCGACCGTCCCAACACCGCCGACAGCGCCCCGCACGTCCCCAAGGCGGTCGTCGGCGACCGGTTCTTCGACTGGGGCAACGACCGACCGCCCGACGTCGAACTCCACGAGACGATCATCTACGAGACCCACGTTCGCGGGCTCACGATGCGGCACCCCGACGTCCCTGCCGCGTTGCGCGGCACCTACTCGGGACTCGCCCACCCCGCCGTCATCGAGCACCTCAAACGGCTCGGCGTCACGGCGGTCGAACTGATGCCGGTCCACCAGTTCGTGCACGACCACCATCTCGTCGAACGAGGATTGCGCAACTACTGGGGCTACAACTCGATCGCCTTCCTCGCCCCCCACAACGGCTACACGTCCTCCGCAGCGCTCGGCCAGGTGCAGGAGTTCAAGACGATGGTCAAGACGCTGCACGCGGCCGGCATCGAGGTGATCCTCGACGTCGTCTACAACCACACCGCCGAAGGCAACCATCTCGGCCCGATGCTGTCGATGCGCGGGATCGACAACCTCGCCTACTACCGCACGATGGCGGACGACCCCCGCTACTACCTCGACTTCACGGGTACCGGCAACAGCCTCAACATGCGCCACCCGCACGTGCTGCAGCTGATCATGGACAGCCTGCGGTACTGGGTGACCGAAATGCACGTCGACGGGTTCCGGTTCGACCTCGCCTCGACACTCGCCCGCGAGCTGTACGACGTCGATCGCCTCTCGGCGTTCTTCGACCTCGTCCAACAGGATCCGGTGGTGTCGCAGGTCAAGCTGATCGCCGAGCCGTGGGACATCGGCGAAGGCGGCTACCAGGTGGGCAACTTCCCACCCCAGTGGAGTGAGTGGAACGGTCGCTATCGCGACACGATCCGCGACTTCTGGCGGGGCGAGCCGTCGACGCTCGCCGAGTTCGGCTACCGCTTCACCGGCAGCTCCGACCTGTACGAGGCCGACACGCGCCGGCCGACCGCCTCGATCAACTTCGTCACCGCCCACGACGGGTTCCCGTTGCGCGATCTCGTGTCGTACAACGAGAAACACAACGACGCGAACGGCGAGGACGGCAACGACGGCGAATCGCACAACCGGTCGTGGAACCACGGCGCCGAGGGTCAGACCGACGACGCCGACATCAACGCCCTCCGCGCCCGCCAGCGACGGAATCTCGTCACCACGCTGCTGCTGTCGCAGGGCGTCCCGATGCTCCTCGGTGGTGACGAACTCGGACGCACCCAGGGCGGCAACAACAACGCGTACTGCCAGGACAACGAGATCTCGTGGTTCGACTGGACCGACATCGACACCGACTTCGCCAAGTGGTGCCAGCGAGTGATCTCGTTCCGGCGTGGCCATCCGGTGTTCCGACGCCGCCGCTGGTTCCAGGGCAGCAAGATCCGCGGCATCGAGGACCTCGCGTGGCTCCGACCCGACGGCGAGGAGATGACCGACGACGACTGGGACGCCGGATTCGCTCGATCTGTTGCAGTTTTCATGAACGGCGAGTCGATTCCGACAACCGACGCCTACGGTGAACGAATCGTCGACGACAGCTTTCTCGTGATCTTCAACGCCAGTGACCAGACGATGGACTGGCGTATCCCCGGCCCGCAATGGAGTCGCCGCTGGACGATCGACCTCGACACCGCCGACCCGAAACGCGGGACCGCGCGCACCGTCAACAAACGGCCCGGTGACGACTTGGCGGTGCTCGACCGATCGATGGTCGTGCTGCGTTCGGTCAAGCCACCGAGCCGCCACCCCGTCCACACCCGCGCCACCTCACCTGCCGCCCGCACCGATCAGGTGCTCGAAGCGGCCGTGCACGACTCGATCGTCGACGAATCGCCAGCCGGCACCTCCGACGAACCTCTCGCCGGCATCTCCACCGAACCTGCACTCGACACACCCGAAGGGACCTCCTGACCGATGCCCGATCGTTCGCTGCCAACCACCCGACCGTCACGAGTCGTCGTCGAAGCCGTTCGCCCGATCGTCGACAGCGGCGCCTTCGCCGCCAAGGCCTCACTCGGTGAGCCACTCACCGTCGTGGCGGACGCGTTCACCGACGGCCACGACGTCGTCGACGCGGTCGTGCGGTGGCGAGGCGCCGCCGACCGGGAGTGGCGCGAAGTCGCAATGGAACCGCTCGGCAACGACCGGTTCGTGGCCACGCTGACGCCGGACTCCCTCGGGCGTCTCGAATACGACGTGGTCGGCTGGATCGATCATCTCGAGTCCTGGCGGCGCGACACGGTCAAGAAGCTCGATGCCGGCCTCGATGTCAACCTCGAAGCGGTCTCGGGTGCACGGCTGATCGGCGACGTCCTCGACGCCGGCGTCCCCCTGGCCGACGATGTCGCTCCGGCCGACCATCGGCTGCTCGCAGAGCTGCGCGCTGCGCTGCTCGAGGGCGACACGACGACGCTCGCCGACGCTCACTGGGGAGCGATCTTCCGGCGCACCTCGCTGCGCGATCCCGTCGGCCGCCTCGCCCGGCCGCTCCCGGTCGACGTCGACCCGCTGCACGGAGCGTTCGGCGCCTGGTACGAGTTCTTCCCCCGATCGACGGTCGCCTCCGCCGACCACCCGGGCAGCGCGACCGGCAAGACGGCCTCGCCTCGTCACGGAACCCTCGCGCAGGCGGTCGATCGGCTCGACCACATCGCCGACATGGGTTTCGACGTCGTGTACCTGCCGCCGATCCATCCGATCGGGCTCACGAACCGCAAGGGAAGCAACGGCTCGACAACCGCAGCACCGAACGACGTCGGCAGCCCGTGGGGCATCGGATCGTCGGCGGGCGGCCACACCACCGTCGCTCCCGAACTCGGCACCGTCGGCGATGTCACGGCGTTGGCTGCCGAATGCCGCGAGCGGGGCATGCACCTCGCGCTCGACATCGCGTTCCAGTGCTCACCGGATCACCCGTGGGTCACCGAGCATCCCGAGTGGTTCGCCAAACGCGCCGACGGCAGCATCCAGTACGCCGAGAACCCGCCGAAGAAGTACCAGGACATCTACCCGCTCGACTTCGAGTCGTCCGACTGGGAGGGGCTCTGGACGGCGCTCGCCGACGTGTTCCGGTTCTGGATCGAACGTGGCGTCACCGTGTTCCGTGTCGACAACCCGCACACGAAGGCGTTCGCATTCTGGGAGTGGGCGCTGGGCACGCTGCGCGCGGAGCACCCCGACGTGGTGTTCCTGGCCGAGGCGTTCACCCGTCCCCGGCTGATGGAGCGGCTCGCGAAGGTCGGGTTCAATCAGTCGTACACGTACTTCGCGTGGCGCCAGGCGTCGTGGGAACTGCAGGAGTACTTCACCGACCTGTCGACGAGGACGGTCGACTACTTCCGCCCGAATGCGTGGCCGAACACGCCAGACATCCTCACCGAACAGCTCCAGACCGGGGGGCGGCCTGCGTTCGTGAGCCGGGCGATCCTCGCCGCAACGCTCTCGCCGAGTTGGGGGGTGTACGGGCCCGCGTTCGAGCTGCTCGAACACCAACCGGTACGCGACGGCTCCGAGGAGTACCTCGACACCGAGAAGTTCCAGTTGCGCACGTGGGACCTCGACCGGGAGGACTCGCTCGCCCCGTTGCTCCAACGCCTCAACCGGATCCGTCACGAGCACCGGGCCTTCCGCACGCTCGAGACCCTCCGGTTCCACGCCACCGACGACCCCGGCCTGCTGTGCTTCACCAAGACCGACCCGGCCGGCATCGGTGCCGCGGTCATCGTCGTGGTCAACCTCGACCCGGTGGGACGACACGCCGGCCTCGTCGACATCGACCTCGCGGCGATCGGCCTGCCCTACGGGTCCGACTACGACGTCGTCGACGAACTCGGCGGCGTCACGTACCGATGGAGCGGGAACTCGAACTTCGTCGACCTCGCTCCGTGGTCGGCGTCAGCCCACATCTTCTCCGTGCGTCCCCTCGGAGAAGCGGTCGAGACGACCACCGAGACGACACAGGAGTCTGCATGAACGAGGACTGGTTTCGCGACGGAGTCATCTACCAGATCCACGTCAGGGCCTTCGCCGATTCGAACGGCGACGGCACCGGCGACTTCGACGGTCTCACCTCGCGGCTCGACTACCTCAGCGATCTCGGGGTCACCGCGGTCTGGCTGTTGCCGTTCTATCCGTCGCCCCTGCGCGACGACGGCTACGACATCGCCGACTACCGCACCGTCAACCCGGACTACGGCAACGTGCGCGCGTTCCGCAGGTTCCTCGACGCCGCCCATGCCCGCAACATCAAGGTGATCACCGAACTGGTGATCAACCACACGTCGGATCAGCACCCGTGGTTCGAGCGGGCTCGCCGCGCCCCCGCAGGTTCACCGCACCGCGACTTCTACGTGTGGACCGACGATCCCACGCAGTGGTCCGACGCCAGGATCATCTTCCAGGACTTCGAGACGTCGAACTGGACCTGGGATCCGGTGGCGGGCCAGTACTACTGGCACCGTTTCTACTCGCACCAGCCCGACCTGAACTTCGACAACCCTGCGGTCGAGCAGGCGGTGCTCGACGTGCTCGACCACTGGTTCGACATGGGCGTCGACGGTCTGCGTCTCGATGCGGTCCCCTATCTCTACGAGCGTGACGGCACCAACTGCGAGAACCTGCCCGAGACGCACGATCTGCTGAAGCGCATCCGCGCCCACATGGATGCGAAGTACGAGGGCCGCATGCTGCTCGCCGAGGCGAACCAGTGGCCGGAGGACGCCGCCGCCTACTTCGGTGACGGCGACGAGTGCCACATGAACTTCCACTTCCCCGTGATGCCGCGCCTGTTCATGTCGCTGCAGGGCGAGAACCGGATGCCGATCATCGACATCCTGGAGCAGACGCCGACGCCGCCCGAGAACTGCCAGTGGGCGACGTTCCTGCGCAACCACGACGAGCTGACGCTCGAGATGGTGACCGAGGAGGAGCGCCACATGATGTTGCGGGCGTACGCCCGCGACAACGAGATGCGGATCAACCTCGGCATCCGTCGCCGCCTCGCACCGTTGCTCGGCAACGACCGCCGCAAGGTCGAGCTGCTCAACGCCGTGCTGTTCTCGCTGCCCGGCACACCGGTCGTCTACTACGGCGACGAGATCGGCATGGGCGACAACGTGTACCTCGGCGACCGCGACGGCGTGCGCACGCCGATGCAGTGGTCGTCGGACCGCAACGGCGGATTCTCCACCGCCAACCCGCACCGCCTCTACCTCCCGCTCATCACCGAACAGGAGTACCACTACGAGAGCGTCAACGTCGAGACGCAACAGGCCAACCCGTCGTCGCTGTTGTCGTGGATGCGCCAGCTGATCGCGCTGCGAACCCGCCATCAGGTGTTCGGACGTGGCGACATCACGTTCCTCGACCCCGACAACCCGCACGTGCTCGCGTTCGTCCGCCAACTCGACGGCGAGCCGCCGATGCTGTGCGTCGCCAATCTGTCGCGGCTCGCGCAGCACGTCGAGCTCGACCTGCGTGCGTACCAGGGCGCCACTCCCGTCGAGGTGTTCGGTCAGACCCGCTTCGCGACGATTCGCGATCAGGACTACCAGGTGACCCTGGCACCGTACGGCTTCTTCTGGTTGTCGTTGATCGGCACACCGGCACAGCTCGACGCCTCGCCCGCGCCGCACCTGCCGGGCACGACGACCGAAGTCCTCCGCCGCCGGGCCGGGCTCGGCCGCGCGCTCGAACGCTGGCTGCCGGGGCGCCGCTGGTTCGCCGGCAAGGGTCGCACGATCACCGGCATCACCATCGACGACGCCGTCGAGCTCGGCACCGACCCATGGGTCGCGATGCTCGTCGTCACGGTTGCGTTCACCGAAGGTGATGATCAGCGCTACACCGTTCCACTCATCCAGCTCAGCCGCGAACTCGCGGAATCGTCCGATCTCGGCGTTCACGTCATCGCTCAACTCGACGGCGACACCGTCCTCGTCGATGCGATGCTCGACGCGCGTGGGGCAGCCGCTGTCATCGGCACGGCCCTGCGTCGTCGGTCGCGTGCGGCACGTCACGGCGAGCTGCGAGGTGCTCCACGGCGCACCGGTCTGGCCCACCTCGTCGACGACCCGCGCAGTGTCCAGCTGCTGACGGTCGAACAGTCGAACTCTTCGGTGACCATCGACGGCACCCTGATCGCCAAACTGGTCCGGCGCCTCGAACCTGGCGTGAACCCAGACGTGGAACTCCCGGCGCACCTGCGGGCAGCCGGGTTCGACCGGGTGCCCGGTGTCATCGCCACCGCTGCGATCGATCTCGTCGGCGAATCGGAATCCGCCGATGTCGTGATCGTGCACGACGCCGTGGCCCACGAGAGCGACCTGTGGGTCAAGATGCTCGACGAACTCGGACTGGCGATCGACCGGGGTGCACCCACCGACGGCCGCGAGGCCGAGCTGATCGGAACCGAGGTCGCCGACCTGCTCGGGCGACGCACCGCCGAGCTGCACCTCGCACTGGCCCGCACCGACGTCGGCGCCGACCGCGGCAGCCGATCGAGCGCGATGACACCGGACGCGTTCACCCTCCTCTGGCAACGATCGATCCTCCAGACCCTGCGCAACGAGGTCAGGTCGACGCAGCGCGAACTCACTCGCGCACGCCGTGCAGGCCTGTTGAACGAGGCCGCGGTCGAACAGCACGACCGACTCGACGCGCACGTCGACGAGCTGCTCGGCCGCTTCGATCGACTGCGCAACACGAAGCTCGACGCGAAGCGCATCAGAGTGCACGGTGACCTGCACCTCGGGCAGATCCTGTGGACCGGTCACGACGTCGTGTTCATCGATTTCGAGGGTGAGCCCGGGGCACCGATCGCCCAGCGCAGCATCAAGCGATCACCACTCGCCGACGTCGCAGGGCTGATCCGCTCGTTCGACTACGCGGGCAGGATGGCGATCCACACCGCCATCGAGCGGGGGCGTGTCGGCGAGGGCGACAAGACGGCGACGGACGCCTGGCGACGCCGATGGACGTCGCAGATCCATGCCGCACTGCTCGGCTCCTACTTCCCAGCGATCGGCGATGCCGGCCTGATCCCCGCCGCCGACGACGACCGGCGACTCCTCATCGACATCTACGTGCTCGTCAAGGCGATGTACGAAGTCCGCTACGAGCTCGCCAATCGTCCCAGCTGGGTCAGCTGGCCGATGTCGGCGATCTCCGACATGCTGCCGGGGAACTGATGGCGAGCGACGCGCTACGCGCCCGCGCCACCGACTTGGGGGTCCAGACCAGCTACCACGACGTCGACGGCGGCCTGCACGACGCCGACGAGCGCGTCCTCGATCAGGTGGTCCAGATCCTCGAGGTCGACCGCGCTGCAGCCGCGGCCACCTCGCGAATGGCGCCACCGCTGCACGTTGTCACCGGCGGGCCGATCGTCGTCTCGGCTCGCGTCGTCGATGCGTCGATCGACGTGGAGGGCCGGCCGGTCGCACTCGTCGTACGTCACGACGCCTCCGGCGATCTGTTGGAGTTGCCCGACGACCTCCCGTTCGGTTGTCACCTGGTCCAGTTCGACGCCGACGCCGGTCCCGGTGAGACGGTCGTGGTCGTCGCCCCGGGCACGATGCAGCGCGACGACCGCTTGGCCGGTCGGGGCAGCCTCTTCGTGCCGACCTACGCGCTCTGGGAACGCGATCGTCCGTTGCCGTCGTTCCGTCACCTGCACGAACTGGCCCGCTCGTTGAAGGCCTCCGGCGTCGAAGCCGTCTCGACACTGCCGCTGTACGCGACGTTCCTCTCCGACCCGTTCGACCCCAGCCCGTACTCACCCGTGAGCCGGCTGCACTGGAACGAGCTGTACCTCGACGACGACGATCTCCCGCCGGCACCGGTTCCGCCGCAGACCGACCTCGTCGACTGGGGGCCGCTCGCCGAGCGACGCAGGCGCCAGCTCATCGAAGCAGCCGCACGGATCACCCCGGCGCTCGAAGCTCGGCTGACGGCGTTCGTCACCGCCCACCCCGATGTGGGCGCCTACGCGCGCTTCATGGCCTATCGAGAAGCCGGCGGGGACCCCACCGTCGAGCGGTCGCACCTGCTCGCCCAGTACCTGGCCGACCAACAGCTCGCCGCCATCGCCACCGATCCCGACGCGGCGGCACTTGCGCTCGATCTCCCGATCGGCTCCAGCCCGGTCGGCTACGAAGTCTGGGCCGATCCGTCGATGTTCGCTGCCGGCGTCAGTGTCGGTGCACCGCCCGACACGTTCTTCGCCGATGGGCAGAACTGGGGATTCCCACCCCCGCTGCCGGCGGCGATGCACGTGAGCGGCCATCGCCTGTGGCGCCGGTTGATCGAGCGGGTCGGCCGTCATGCCGACGTGCTGCGGATCGATCACGCCATGGCCATCGAACGGCTGTGGTGGGTTCCCGACGGACATTCCGCCGATCAGGGCGTGTACGTGCACTACCCGCGCGAGGAGATCCTCGCGGTGATCGCGGCGTCCGCTGCGGCCGCGGGCGTCACCATCGTCGGTGAGGATCTCGGCACGGTGCCGCACGAGGTCTCCGAGGCGTTCGAGCACTGGGACGTCCTCGGCATGTACGAAGAACAGTTCCACCTCGACGACGATCCGCTCCCGCGCATCCCCGCTCGCACGGTGGCCGGGATCCGGACCCACGACATGGAACCGATCGCCGAGCTCGTCGCCACCAGCGACACCTCCGGCTACCGCGAACGCTTGGGCGCGGCACACCAGCGCACGATCGAGCCACGCTGGGACGAGATCGTCGACCAGATGCTCGTGCGGCTCGCTGCGAGCGACGCCTACCTGGTGAGCGCCGATCTCGACGACCTGATCGGAGAGACCCGCCCGCACAATCTGCCCGGTCGCGTGGTCCCCGGTCTCTGGGCCCGACGTCTCGACCGCCCGACCTCCGAGATCCTCGACGATCCCGACGTCCGCCGCCGACTCTCCATCCTGGGAAGGACCACACCGTGAACAGCGACGACCCGACACCACCAATTCGCATCGAACACGAGTCACCGCGCGCCGAAGAACTCGACCGCTACCTCTTCAACGAGGGGACACACCGCTACCTGCACCGGCGCTTCGGTGCGCAGCCTGCCGACGGTGGCGCGCACTTCGCCGTCTGGGCACCCAACGCCCGGTCGGTCGCCGTGGCCGGATCGTTCGACGGCTGGAACGACCACCCGCTCGAGCCGAGCGAGTCCGGTGTGTGGAGTGGATGGGTCGAGGGCCCGGCGATCGGCGATCGCTACGTGTACCGGGTGACGACCCCCTCGGGGTCGGTGGTCGAGAAGTCCGACCCGGTCGGCGCCGCCACCGAGGAGCCACCGTCGATCGCATCGGTGATCGCCGATCTCTCCTATGACTGGGGCGACGACGAGTGGATGGCAAGCCGGGCGGAGCGCATCGCCCTCGACGCACCGATCTCGATCTACGAACTCCACCTGGGTTCGTGGGGCCGCCACGTCACCGACGGCCGACGTTTCCCCCGCTACGACGAGCTCGCCGACCCGATCGCCGATCACGTGCTCGCGCACGGGTTCACCCACGTCGAGTTGCTCCCGATCATGGAGCACCCCTTCTACGGATCGTGGGGCTACCAGACCACCGGCTTCTTCGCCCCGAGCGCCCGGTACGGCTCGCCGATGGACCTGATGCGGATGATCGATCGGCTCCATCAGCGCGGCGTCGGCGTGATCCTCGACTGGGTGCCGTCGCACTTCCCGAACGACAGCCACGGCCTCTACGAGTTCGACGGCACGCACCTGTTCGAACACGCGGATCCGCGGCAGGGCTATCACCCCGACTGGAACTCGGCGATCTTCAACTACAGCCGCAACGAGGTGCGTTCGTTCCTGGTGTCGAGCGCAATGTGCTGGCTCGACCGCTACCACGTCGACGGGCTGCGCGTCGATGCCGTGGCGTCGATGCTCTACCTCGACTACTCGCGCAATGAGGGCGAGTGGATCCCGAACGAGTTCGGCGGTCGCGAGAACCTCGATGCGATCGTGTTCCTGCGCCAACTCAACGAGGCGGTCTACGGCGAGTTCCCCGACGTGGCGACCTTCGCCGAGGAGTCGACCTCGTGGCCGATGGTCAGCCGGCCGACCTACATCGGTGGGCTGGGCTTCGGGTACAAGTGGGACATGGGGTGGATGCACGACACCCTGGCGTACTTCGAGCACGACCCTGTCCACCGGCGTTGGCACCACGGCGAGATCACGTTCCGCTCGGTGTACGCGTCCAGCGAGCACTTCGTGCTGCCGCTCAGCCACGACGAGGTGGTGCACGGCAAGGGCTCCCTGCTCGCCAAGATGCCCGGCGACGACTGGCAGCAGTTCGCCAACCTGCGGCTGCTGTACGCGATGCAGTGGGCGCAGCCGGGCAAGAAGCTGCTCTTCATGGGATGCGAGTTGGCGACGCGTCAGGAGTGGAATCACGAGGGCACGCTCGACTGGTCGCTCCACGACGTCGACTGGCACCGGGGCGTCCGCGAATGGCTCGCCGACGTCAACCGTCTCTACCAGCGAGAGCCGGCGCTGCACCGGGGCGACAGCGACCCCGCCGGCATCCAGTGGGTCGAGGGCGCCGATGCCGACCAGAGCGTGTACGCCTGGCTGCGCAAGGACCCGACCGGCGAGAGCCGCGCGGTCCTCGCGGTGTTCAACGCCACGCCGACGCCGCGCCACAACTACCGACTCGGTGTGCCGAAGGCGGGCCGTTGGTCGGAACTCCTCAACTCCGACGCCAACGCCTACGGCGGCAGCGGGGTGGGCAACTACGGCGGCGTCGAGTCGGTGCCGGTCGACTCCCATGGGTTCCACCAGTCGATCGTGCTGACGCTCCCGCCGCTCGGCGCCGTGTTCCTGGCGGTCGATCCGTCGTGACGCGTCTCGGCGCCACCGTCGTCGGCGGTGGCACCCGCTTCGAGGTGTGGGTGCCCGACGCGTCGACGGTCGAGGTCGGTGTCGAGCGACGCGTCGAGACCGACGCCGGGACGCCGATGTTCGACGACATCGAGATCCATCCGCTCCAGCGGGCGACCGATGCCCTCGCTGAACTCGACACCTGGTCGGTCGTGGTCGCCGGCGTCGGACACGCCGACCACTACCGGTTCCGACTGGACGGCGGGACGTGGCTGGCCGATCCAGCGTCGCGTTGGCAACCCGATGGTGTCCACGGTTCGTCGGCCGTCGTCGACGAGTCGGTGTACCGCTGGCACGACGACGGCTGGGAGGGCGTGGGTCTCGACGACGCGGTGCTCTACGAACTGCACATCGGCACCTTCACCGTCGAGGGCACGTTCGACGCGGCGATCCGGCACCTTCCCCGGCTCCGCGACCTCGGGGTGACACTGATCGAGCTGATGCCCGTTGCGTCGTTCCCGGGGATGCGCAACTGGGGCTACGACGGCGTCTTCCCGTTCGCCGTGCAGCACTCCTACGGCGGACCGACCGGGCTCGCACGCTTCGTCGACGAGGCTCACCGCTTCGGGCTCGGCGTCGTGCTCGACGTCGTGTACAACCACCTCGGTCCCGAAGGCAACGTGCTCGGGAACTACGCGCCGTACTTCACCGATGCCTACCGCACCCCGTGGGGAGCGGCGGTCAACGTCGCCGACCGGGGCAGCGACGGCGTGCGCCGCTACTTCATCGAGAACGCCGTCTCCTGGGTCCGCGATCTCCACCTCGACGGTCTGCGCCTCGACGCGGTCCATGCGATCGTCGATCCGACGCCGACCCCATTCGTCGAAGAGCTCACCACCGCGGTGCACGATGCGGCCCGTGCCGCGGGGCGCACCGCGCTGGTGACGATCGAGAGCAGCGCCAACGATCCCCAGATCGTCCGATCGACGTCCGAGCACGGGTGGGGATGTGACGCAGTGTGGAACGACGACTTCCACCACGCCCTGCGAGTGGCGCTCACCGGTGAACGCCACGAGTACTACCGCGCCTACGCAGGCGCGGCCGACGTCGCCGCGGCCTGGGAGCGGCGCTGGGTGTACTCGGGCCAGTACTCGCCCTCGTTCGATCGACGCCACGGCGCTCCGGCCGACGCGATCGACCATCACCACTTCGTCGTGTTCGACACCAACCACGACCACGTCGGCAACACGCCGCGCGGCGACCGGATGCTCAGCGATGTCGAACCCGGCGATCCCCGTCATCGGCTCGCCGCCGCAGCGATCCTGCTGTCGCCGTTCACCCCGATGCTGTTCATGGGTGAGGAGTACGGCGAGACCGCGCCGTTTCCGTACTTCATCGACCACGGCGACCCGGATCTCGTCGAGGCGGTGCGGGCGGGTCGCCAGCGCGAGTTCTCCGGAGCCGACTGGTCGGGTCCCGTGGCCGATCCGGCTGACCCGACGACGTACGAGGCGGCCGTGCTCGACGTGACGCGCACCGAACGCGAACCGCACCGGTCACGCCTCGCGATGTACACCGAACTGCTCCGCCTCCGACGGGCACATCCGATCCTCACCGACCCCGGTGCGCAGCAGCGCGTGTCGTTCCTCGACGATGCGCTCTTCGTCGTGCGTTCGCTGCCGGGCGCGACGGCGTCGCTGGTGCTCAACTTCTGCGCGAACGGTGTGGACCATCCCGCCCCCGACCCGGTCGAGGCCGTCGTGTTCGACTCCGACGACCCACGCTGGGGCGGCCCCGGTTCGTCGGTCGACCGCATCGCCCCCTGGTCGGCCCGCCTGAGCATCACCCATGCCTGACGACGTGTCACGCCAGGGGTCAGACCCCCGGCGTCACAACCACGTGGTGATCGTCGGCGGTGGTTTCGGCGGGCTGGCGGCGGCGAGGGGGCTCGCCGATGCAGCCGTGCGGATCACGCTGATCGACCGCCGCAACCATCACCTGTTCCAGCCGCTGCTCTACCAGGTGGCAACGGCGGGTCTGAATCCGGCCGACATCGCCGCACCGATCAGGTCGATGCTGGCCGATCAGGCCAACGTCCGCGTGCTCCTCGGCGAAGTGGCGGACGTCGATCCTGGCGAGGCGAACGTGACGCTCGACGACGGCACGGTGGTCGGCTTCGATCATCTCGTGGTCGCCACCGGCACCACGCACTCCTACTTCGGTCACGACGACTGGGAGACTCACGCTCCCGGCCTCAAGACCGTCGAGGACGCACTGGAGATCCGCCGACGGATCCTCCTCGCGTTCGAACGAGCCGAGCGTGCGACCGATCCCGGTGAACGCGAGGCCAACTTGACCTTCGTCGTGGTCGGCGGCGGACCGACCGGCGTCGAGATGGCCGGAGCGATCGCCGAGATCGCGTTCCGCACGATGACCCGTGAATTCCGCACCATCGACTCGACGACCGCCCGAGTCATCCTGCTCGAGGCCACCGACCGCATCCTCGCCACCTACCCCGACTCGCTGTCCACGAGCGCCCGCGGGCAACTGGAGGCACTCGGTGTCGACGTTCGCACCGGCGTGATGGTGACCGGGATGGACGCAGACGCCGTCGAGACCTCCGCCGGGGCGATCCGTACCCGCACGGTCGTGTGGGGTGCCGGCAACGAGGCCTCACCCCTCGCAGGTCGGCTCGGCGCACCGGTCGACCGTGCCGGGCGCGTCGAGGTCGAACCGGATCTCTCCGTCCCCGGCCACCGCAACGTGTTCGCGATCGGAGATGTTGCCCATGCCACCTCCGGCGGTTCGACGGTGCCCGGCGTGGCGCAGGGAGCGATCCAGGGAGGGGCGCACGTCGCCCGTGCCATCCGGGCCGACCTCGACGGCACGACCCGGCCCACCTTCCGATACCGCAACAAGGGTGAACTCGCCACGATCGGCCGATCGTCGGCGGTCGGTGTGGTCGGCGGCCACAAGCTGTCGGGGTGGGTGGCGTGGATGGCGTGGTGGTCCGTCCACATCTTCTTCCTGATCGACTTCCGCAGCCGCCTGCTCGTGCTGATCAACTGGGCGTGGAACTACCTGACGTTCCGCCGCGGCGCCCGCCTGATCACCGGCGCCTGGCGCCCCCGCATCACGTCTGGGGTCAGACCTCAGACGTGATGCGTCAGATGCGTTCGACGACGGCGACGGGGAAGCGCTTGAGCCAACGGCGGACGGGGACCGACACGCCACCGGCGACGACCTCGGCGCCGTCGTCCAGCACATTGCGCCAGGAGCCGGCCGGCAGCCCGAGAGCGGTGTCCGCCCACCCGGTGACGTCTCGGGTCGCCGCGATCGTCACGACAGCAGGGCCGTAGGAATCGGCACGGGCGAAGGCAGTCACGGCGTCGGCACGGTCGCCGGAGACCTCCAGCGCGACGTACCCGGCATCGGCACCGAACGCCGCCGGATGCCGCCGACGCAGCCCCAGCGTCCGCGTGATCACCACCGCCTTCGACGCATCGACCTCTCCGCCGGTCCATGCGGTGGGCCCGTCGAGCTCGGCCGCGCGGTCGACGAGTGAGCGCCGTTCGTTCCAATCGGGCTCGACACGGTTGTCGGGGTCCACGAGCGAATACGTGAAGGCCGCCGTGCCCTGATAGAGGTCGGGTACCCCGGGCGCCGTCAGCCGGATGGCCAGCGATCCCAACGACCGCGCCCAGCCGGAACGCAGGGTGACCGCAACCACGTCGCCGAGCGGGCCGGCCGTGGCGAGATCGCTGAGCTCGCCCTCCAGTTCGTCGGCGAGCCGCGCCAGCGCCTCCTCGTAGGCCGAGTCAGGAGCCGTCCAGGATGTGTGTTCCTCCGCCTCGCGTGCCGACTTCACGAGGTACTCCGTCAACCGTTCGGCATCGATCGGCCATGCAGTGACTGCGGTCTCCAACGCCAGCAACGAGGTCGCGGCGTCGAGCCCGCCGCGATGGAGCAGATCGCGATGCGCCGTCAACCAGTCGCGCACGACGGCCGCCCAGTCGTCGGCGATCTCCGCGAGCGCCAATGCCCGAGCGCGCACTCCTTCGGACCGTTTGGTGTCGTGGGTCGTGCCGGCCAGCAGTGCCAATGGGGCGTCGGCCTGCGCCTGGAGCTGGTAGCGGTGGAACTCGCTCACGGGGACGTTCCACAGGCCAGGAGCGCCGCCGACCTCGCAGAGCGCAGCCAGGCGCAGGTACCGGTAGAACGCGCGGTCCTCGGCCCCCTTCGCCATCACGGGGCTCGTGAGTTGCTGCCAGCGTCCAGCCACTTCCGGATCGCCGGCGATCAGGTCGACGAGGCGTTCGATGTCGTCGGCGAGGTCCGGCCGCGTCGAGATCGCCCGACGGCGGGCCGTTGCGAGTTCGGCCACCGAGTCGGCATCGTCGGGGAGGTAGGTGCGATACCGGTGGAGCCCGATCGTCAGCTCGACGACCGCCTGACGTACCTGCTCGACGTCTGCCCACCCGTCGCGGCCGGCGATCAACCGGACGAGACGATCGAGGTCGGGGCGCAGCCCGGCGTCGAGCACCTCACGGCGACCGGTGTCCTCGACTTCGGCGAACGACCGATCATCGCCCGTGAGTTCGGTCCACAGCGAGGTCAACGGGCCTTCGGCGCCGGCGGAGAGCATCATGTGCTCGGCGACCCGGATGTGCTCGTAGCCCGTGGTTCCATCGACGGGCCACGACGGCGGCAGCGTCTCGCCGACGGCCAGGATCTTCTCGACGAGCAACCAGCGGTGGTCCCCGATTCTCCGGCGGAGCCCGGCGAGGTAGGCGCCCGGCTGAGCGAGTCCGTCGACATGGTCGACGCGAACGCCGGCGAACGCAGGGTGCGCCGAGAGCAGCGACGGGATCGTGTCGATCACCTCGGCGACGTCGGGATCCTCCGCCCGCACGGCGACGAGGTCGTCGATCGTGAAGAAGCGTCGAACGTTGCGGGCGGGGTCACGCCACCACTGGAGCAGGTAGTGCTGGCATGTCACGGCCTCGGCGACGTCGAGCCCCTCGGTTCCGGGCGCGAGTGGAAACCGCAGCGGGCCGTACCTGAGTTCGGGACCGCGGTCACTCTCGCCGATCGACAGCCCACCGTCGGCGAGTACCCGATCGAGCGGATCGCCGAGCTTCGGGACCACGACCTCGCCGTCGGTTGCGTCCCAGTCGACGTCGAACCACGCGGCCGCTTGCGAGTCCCGTCCGTCGCGCAGCATCTCCCACCACCGGTCGTTGAGGTGCGCCTCGGCGACCGACATGTGGTTCGGGACGTGGTCGATGACGATCCCGAGCCCACGGTCACCGGCGGCATCGAGCAGCGCGAACAGCCCGTCCTCGCCACCGAACTCGGCCCGCACGCGCGTGTGGTCGATCACGTCGTAGCCGTGTTCGCTCCCGGGGATCGCCTCGGCAACCGGCGACAGGTACACGTGGCTCACGCCGAGTGCGACGAGATGGTCGAGGATCCCGATCGTCTCGCCGAACCCGAACGAAGGCGTCAGCTGGATGCGATAGGTCGCAACCGGGGTGATGTCGAGTTTCGGAGCCACGTCGGTTGTCTACCCCATCGCGCCGACGATCACTCCCGACCCCCTTTCTCACACCACCTCGTGAACAAGCTGCGGCCCAGGTGCGCTTCTCGTTCACGAGAACGGCGGGGAGGGCGGGGTAGCGGTCAGTCGCAGCTGATCCGGAACGAGTTGTCGAGGTCGGGGGGCAACAGCAGCGTGCGCAGGCCGAGCGCGATCGACCGGGCGCAGATCGACTCGGGATCGTCGACGAAACGCCGGGCGTACTCGGCGTTGAACACCGGCTTGTCCTGGTCGACGAACGCTGCGTAGACCTCGCACTCGTCGAACTCGTGACACTGCTCGTTGACGGCGAAGTCGAACACATCGACGAGGTCGGGGATCTGCTCGAGGTCGTTCTTCAAACCGATCAGGAGCCCGCGTTCCGCGGCGGCCTCGGCGAGGAACCGGTTGAAGGCGAGTTGATCGTCGTCGGAGAGACCGAAGCCGGTGTCGTTCCTGTAGCCGCCGACGTTGTCGGGCTCGACGCCATCGCAGCCCTGTTCGACGGCGGCATCGAGCCGGCCAACGGCGACGGCGCGCACCGTCGGGTTGCGCACGTCGAGCCACCGTTCGTCCTCGAACCCGTCGAGTGTGTCGCCCAGTGCTTCGCGCGCGAACTCGTCGGCATCGGGACGCCAGCTCTCGAACGAGCCGGCGGAGAAGTAACAGACGACGATCCGGCCGTCGGTCTGCAGCCCAGCGATCACCGAGGGGTCGGTGTCGAAGAGATCGACGTCGTACACGTCGACGTCATAGGACGTGTCGAGTTCACCCTGGAGCTGCCACTGCCAGGTGCTGGCGGCCGTGAGCGTTGCACCGCCGCCGATCGGCCCCCGACCCGCGGCCGTCTGATCGACGACCACCTCGGCCGACCGGCCACCATCGTCGGCGGCGTCCTCGCCACCACATGCGGCGAGAACGAGTGCGAGCGTCGTCAGCGCGGCTGCGCCACGTAGTGCGCGGTGGCGGCGATGCAGGTGCACGGGTCCTTCGCCGCCTCGACCCACCCCCCGACTCGCTTCTCGTGAACGAGGTGCGGCCCAGGTGCGCATCTCGTTCACGAGAACGGGTCAGACGAGGGAGGCGACGGCGGAGCCCATCAGGTCGACGAAGTTGTCGGCGTAGAAGCGCTGTCGGATCTCCTCGGAGCGGTTGCCGAGGCTCTTCTCGAAGCGCTCGAACGGGCGCCGGCCGCCTTCGACGTGGGGGTAGTCGGTGTTGAACAGCAGGATGTTCGGGCCGATCTGGTCGGTGACCCAGCCGATGTCCTCGGTCGGATACGGGGTGACCCGGACCTGACGCTCAACGTACTCGCTCGGCCGCAGCGACAGCTTCTGGAGACGTTCCTCGTGACGGGCGAACGCGTCGATCGCGGACTCCATCTGCTTCATCCAGCTCGGCACCCAGCTGCATCCCTGCTCGATCACGCCGATGCGCAGGTCGGGGAACCGTTCGAGTACGCCGTCGAAGATCAGAGTGGCGAGGGTCTGCATCGGAGGGAAGGGAATCGCCATGTAGTCGACCGAGCGGAAGTTCTCCTCGCCGCCGTGGAAGTCGGTCGGGATCGGCAGACCGTTGTCGAAGTAGGCGCGGTCGATCAGGTCGCCGGTGCCACCGACGTGGAACACGACCGGGATGCCGGCCTCCTCCGCCTGGCGCCACACCTGGTCGAGGGCGACGTGCGACGGCGAGTGGCCCATCGGGCAGCCGGACGCGACGAGCAGTGCGGCGGCGCCCATCTCGATCGCCTCGGCCGCCATCGCGTCGGCGCGCTCGAAATCGGCGAGCGGCACGTAGCAGGTGGGCAGCAGCCGCGGATCGACCGAGCAGAACTCGACCATCCCCCGGTTGTGGGCGCGGGCGGCGCCGTAGGCGAGGTCGAGATCGGGCTGGTGCTCCCACTGATAGAGCCGGCTGTTGTGGAACGTGTTGAACATCAGCTGGCTCTGCACGCCGATGAAGTCGAGCACGCGTGGTCGGTCCTCGGCGAGGAACGAGCCAGTGGCGGCGAAGTTCTTGCGGTTCATCACGTCGACGTCCTCGTTCGCGAGGAACTCCTCGGTGCGGTGACGTTGCGCGAGTCGTTCGAACGCGGCGTCGATGCGCGCCTGATCACCGCCGTGATCGCCGTCGCCGGTCTGGACCAGTTCGTTGGCGTAGCCGGGGCGTTCGATGCGGTCGCGAATGCCCGGGTCGGCGTGGTCGCGCAGCCAGTTCGGTGGCTCCATGATGTGGGCGTCGGCGTCGTGTGCGATGCGGTCGGCGATGTAGGCCATGCAACATTCTGTTCGATCCGGGCGATCGTGTTCGTATCGTTGGCCAATTCCCCCTGCAGGAGCACGCGATGAGCAACGACCACGACGAATCCGACACCGAGACGACCGACACCGAGACGACCGACACCGAGACGACCGACACCGAGACGAACAGCACCGAGACAGCCACCGACCACGGCGCAGACGACGTCGCCACGGGGTTCGCCGCGCTCGGATTGCGCGACGAGCTGCTCGCCGCCCTCGACGATCTCGGCTACGAGGAACCCACCCCGATCCAACGCGAGACGATCCCGCTGCTGTTGACCGGTCGCGATCTGCTCGGTCAGGCCGCCACCGGCACCGGCAAGACCGCCGCGTTCGCGCTGCCCGCTCTCCAGATGATCGACGCCTCGCGTCGCGTCCCGCAGGTGTTGGTGCTCGTGCCCACACGCGAACTGGCCGTGCAGGTGAGCGAAGCGATGTTCCGCTACGGGCGTGAACTCGGCGTCAAGGTCGTCCCGATCTTCGGCGGCCAGCCGATCCAGCGCCAGCTCCAGGCGCTCGACCGCGGCGTCCACGTCGTGGTCGCCACGCCGGGACGGGCCCTCGATCACATCGGTCGCGGATCCCTGGCGCTCGACTCGATCCAGACGGTGATCCTCGACGAGGCCGACGAGATGCTCGACATGGGCTTCACCGACGACATCGAGTCGATCCTCGAGAGCACGCCCGACGACCGCCAGACCGTGCTGTTCTCGGCCACGATGCCGTCGCGCATCACCTCGATCGCCAAGCGCTACCAGCGCAGCCCGGAGCGCATCACGATCGGTCGGCCCGACTCCGAGCCCGGCGCGAAGGTGCTCGTGCGCCAGACCGTGTACGTCGTCCAGCGGGCCCACAAGCCGTCGGCGCTCGGCCGGATCCTCGACATCGAAGCGCCGAAGTCGGCGCTGGTGTTCTGTCGCACCCGCACCGAGGTCGACCAGCTGACCGAAACGATGAACGCCCGCGGCTACCGCGCCGAAGCACTGCACGGCGGCATGGACCAGGCGCAGCGTGACCGCGTGATGTCCCGGCTGCGCGACGGCACCGCCGAGTTGTTGGTCGCGACCGACGTCGCCGCCCGTGGCCTCGACGTCGACACGCTCACCCACGTCGTCAACTACGACGTGCCGTCCGCGGCCGAGAGCTACGTTCACCGCATCGGTCGAGTCGGACGCGCCGGACGGGAAGGCGTGGCGATCACACTCGCCGAACCGCGTGAGCGCCGCGGGCTGGAGAACATCGAACGGTTGACGAAGCAGAAGTTCGAGATCGCCAAGGTGCCGACGGTGTCCGACCTGCGCATCCGCCAGATCGAGATGACGGTCAACGCCGTTCGTGAGGCGCTGACCGCGGTCGACCTCGAGGACTTCAACGTCGTCCTCCACGCGCTCGCCGGCGAGGACAGCGACCGCAACATCGCACTCGCAGCGATCAAGCTGGTCCACGAGTCACGCGGCGCCACGATCGACGAACTGGAGATCCCCGACGCGTCGGACCGCCTGCGCGGCAAGCCCGATTCGAAGAAGTTCGACAAGAACAAGAACCGCAACGCGGGCGAACGCGACCGTCCCGGCAAGAAGGGCCAGCGCTCGGGTGGAGCGGGCACCGGATTCGTCCACGTCAGCCTCGGACGCAAGGCAGGGGTTCGCCCCGGCGACCTCGTCGGTGCGATCGCCAACGAGACCGGTCTCGTCGGCCGCGAGATCGGCCCGATCCGCATCTCGGACGCGTATTCGGTGGTCGGTGTGCCCGAGGCGTCGGTCGACCACGTCATCGAGACGATGCAGTCGACGACGATGCGCGGCAAGCGCGCCCGCGTTCGCCGCTTCGTCGAGTGAGATCCGCCATTTCCCGGACGAATCGGGGGCCATCGTTTGGCCGCCGGTCCGCTCGGGAACGGTGCTGACATGGTCGCACCCGACGCTCCGATCAGAGTCGCCCTGGTCAACGACTACGAGATCATCGTCGAGGGGCTGCGGGTGATGCTCGAGCCGTTCGCCGATCGCATCCGCGTGGTGGAGACCATCGCCGGCGACACGCCGGACAGCTCGTGCGACATCGCGCTGTTCGACACGTTCGCCGGACGGCGGCACACGCTCGGACGGGTCCGCGAGATGCTTGCAGACCACGCCATCGACAAGGTCGTGTTGTACACCTGGGATGCCCCTGCGGCCTTTCTCGACGACGCCACGGCCATGCGCGTGGACGGCGTGATCCTCAAGTCGGAGACCGGCGTCAGGCTGGTGGAGGCCCTCGAGCGCATCGACCGGGGCGAGCCCGTCGGGATCGACGAGACCGCCGACGACGATGCGCCCACCGTGCTGTCCGAACGGGAGCGGGAAGTGCTGGCGCTGCTCGCCCAAGGCGCATCGAACCGCGAGATCGCCTCGGAGCTCTACCTCTCGGTCGACACGGTCAAGACCCATGTTCGGCGGCTCTTCGCGAAGTTGGAGGTCACCAACCGCACCCGCGCAGCACTCGAGGCCGAACGGTTCGGGGTGGCACCGCCCGCCGGCCGACGATGGGCCGGCGCGTCGGCAGGCGGTGCCTGACGATCAGGCTCCGACCTCGGCGTCGACGACCGTGATCGGCCCGGACTCCGGCACCTGGAACACCAGCGGGGGGCGCTGCATGTTGAGCTCTGCGATCCGTTGCACCATCGCGGGCGGCGTCGAGCCGATCTGCAGTCGGTCCATCAACTTCGGCTCATCGAGGGACTCGGGCAGCATCACCGCATCGACATCGAGGGACTGCAGCACGTCGAGCATTGCCGTCAGCGCGGGGACGGTGGCCAGCCACGCCGTCGCGGACACTCCCGACGCTTCGAAATCGCGGAGCTGACGAACCAGGTGAACACGGTCGGTCCCCTCGAGTTCGTCGGCGGTCACCGGGCCCTTGGCATGGGGATGGTCGGTCCAACGCTCGTGTGATCGGTCGTACAGCACGACGTCGAAGCCGAACGTCCGGGCCAGGCCCAGAACCACCCGGCGTACGTGGGCGAGCGCCTCGTCGGAGTCGTCGGTGGCGATCGCCACGCGGCGCACCCCCTCGAGCGCTGGCGCCTGCATCTGGTCGACGCGGCCATCGATCAATTCGGTGTCGGCTCGGTTGGTGGGGTCGATGTGACTCATGGGATGAGCGTTCCCGATCGGGACGTTGCCCAAACCGCAACCGGGCTTCGAGTCGATCCCGGTTCAGCGGCCGATCGTGAAGTGATCGGCGAGGCCGGCCACTTCGAGGAGCCGGGTCACGGGCTGGCTTGGCGAGTCGATCACCAGTCGACGTGACGTGGCGTCCAGCCGCTGGTGCAGATCGATGAGTACACGAAGTCCGCTGGAATCCATGAACGTCACCTCGGCCAGGTCGATGACCACGTCGTCATCACCGGCCGGAAGCGTTTCGAATCGGCCGGCCAGCGCGGGAGCGGTGTGTGCATCGATCTCGCCCCTCAGCGCCACTGAGGACGGCTCGCTCTCGACGATCACCAGGCGATCTGACATCCGGGAGATCGTACTGATTGTCGACGCGGTCCGTCACAGGGGTGGGCGAGTTCACCCGATCGGGTGAACTCGCCCACCCACTCGTGCGGGAACGTGTTCCGGTCAGCTCTTCTCGAAGGTCGTGCGGTGCACCACATCGCCCGTGGCGTCCTTGAGGTGCGAACGGACGAACCACTGGAACAGCTCGAGGTCACGCAGATGGCCGACGATCAGATCGTCGGACACCGGGTCGAGTTCGGCGAGCCGCTGCTGAGCTCGCCGATGGTCGGCGATCACGCCCGAGTACACGTTGTCCAGCGCGACGAGGTGCTGCACCGTCGGTGCCCGACTGATGTCGTAGTCCGGCCACGTCCGGCCAGCGGTGATCGCACCCGGCGTGCCGTGCGGCTCGCCGCCCAGGGTTGCGATGCGTTCTGCGAGCTCGTCGGACTGGAGCCGGACGGCGTCGACCTGAGGATCGAGCATTTCGTGGATCGCGATGAAGTTCATGCCGACCACGTTCCAGTGGATGTGCTTCAGCGTGAGCTGCAGATCGAGCGTGGCGACGAGTCGGTCCTGCAGCGTCACGATCGCCTCGGTGGTCGAGGCGTCGGACATCCCGGCGATCGTCGTGTTGACGGAGCCCGAGTCGGTCGTGTCGTGGCGGTCGTGTTCGGTGAGGGTGTTGTTGCTCATACGATCGTGGTACCCGGATGGAGACGATCCGAAACGTGGAACGGTTTCGACCCGCTCGCCGACGGGTATGCACACCGACGTCATGAACGTCGCGAACGACATGAACCACCTCGACATGACCGACACCGACGCCCCCCTCCACGAACGTGCTCCTCACCGATTCGATGTCGCCGTCATCGGTGGCGGAAGTGCCGGCGAGACGCTCGCGTCGGAGCTCGCCTCGAGTGGGCGCAGCGTGGTGGTGTTCGAGCCCGCGCTGGTCGGCGGCGAGTGTCCGTACCTGGCGTGCATGCCCACCAAGGCGATGTTGCACGACGCAGCGGTCGGCCGGGCATGGTTCGATGCAGTCCGGCGACGCTCCGACGTGGTCGAGCATCTCGACGACGCCGGCCATGCCGCGGAACTCGAACGCATCGGTGTCGTCCTCGTTCGGTCGGCCGCACACCTCGTGGCCGATCGGACCATCGAGGCGGCCTCGCAGCACTACAGCGCCGACGACATCGTGATCGCCACGGGATCGGACGCGATCCGCCCGCCGATCACCGGGCTCGACGATCTCGGTGATCGTTGCTGGACGAGTGCCGATGCGATGACGGTCCAGGAGCGTCCCACCCGCCTCGCCATCGTGGGTGGCGGTGTGATCGGCTGCGAGCTCGCAACGATCTTCACGCGCTTCGGAACCGAGGTCCATCTCCTCGACGCGGCAGCGACCGCGTTCGGGGAACTGCCGCCCGAGATCGGCGAGATCGTCGACGATGCGTTGCACGCGGCCGGCGTTCGAGTTCGCCGGGGGGTTGCGATCGAGCGTGTCGAGCGACGCGGCGGTGGCGTCCGAACCACGTTGGAGTCCGGCGCCAGTCTCGACACCGACCGGTTGCTGATCGCCACCGGGACCCGACCGCGAACCGGGGGCCTCGGACTCGAGAACGTCGGCATCGATCCAGACCAGCTGCGGGTCGGTGAGTCCGGTCGGGTCGAGGGTGCGGCATCGCTGTGGGCGATCGGCGACGTCGCCGGATTCGGTGCGTACACACACCTCGCGAACCACCAGGCCCGGGTCGTGGCCGCCACGATCTGCGGCGATCGCACGAGACGATTCGACGAAGTGGTCACGCCGGCATGCGTGTTCACCGACCCACCGATCCTCACGATCGGTCCCACGCCGTCCGCGCTGTCCGACAACGACGTGCTGTGGTCGACGGCACGCCTGAGCGAGACGCCTCGCTGGACCACCGACGAACTGGTCGACGGCTTCCTCGCGATCGCCGTCGATCGCGATTCGCACGCGGTGGTCGCTGCGCACGGCATCGGAGCGGGTTTCGACGAGCTCGCAGCGGCGCTGGTCACGGCGATCGACGGTGAGCTGACCGTGGATCGCCTCGCGGCGTCGATGTGGCCGTTCCCCACCGTCGGGGAGATCCTCGGCGTCGTCTACTCCAGGGCGGCGGCCGCGCTGGCATCGTCGTCGTGAACGGCCGGCTCATCGAGCCACCCACGCATCTGGTCGAACGATCGACGCAGAAGCCTCGAAACATGCATCTGCGAGATGCCGATCGTTTCACCGATCTCCGACTGCGACATCCTCTCGTAGAAACGGAGACGGACGATCTCGCGCTCGCGCTCGGGGAGCCGATCGAGCAGCTCCCCGATCACCTGCCGGTTCTCGGTGTCTTCGAAGCCGGCGTCGATCGTGGCGAGCGCACCTCGACGATCCGCGCCGGTCTCGGAGCCGTCGTCGGCCGGGTTCGCATCGATGGTCCCGACGGTGTAGGCGGCACCGGCCGACAGGCCACGAAGTACGTCGTCGCGCTCGACCCCGAGGTGTCGTGCGATCTCGTCGACCGACGGTGAGCGCCCGCTCGCCTGGGAGAGTTCGTCGGATGCCCGTCGGACCTGGAGGTGCAACTCCTTCGCACTCCTGGGCACGCGGACGGTCCACGAGCGATCGCGGAAGTGCCGTTTGATCTCTCCTTCGATCGTCGGTCCGGCAAACGAGGAGAACGATCCGCCGTACTCGGGGTCGAACCGGTCGACGGCCTTGACGAGGCCCACCATGGCGACCTGCCGGAGATCGTCATCGCTCAGGTTCGCACGTCGGTAGCGGTTGGCGATGTGCGCGGCGAGGCCCATGTGTCGCTCGACGAGTCGGTTGCGCACCGACCGCTGCCCGGTTGCAGCGAACTCCCGGAACAGCGCCAGTTCGTCGTCCCGTACGGACGCGTCGCTCATGACATGCGAGGTGCTTCGGCCAGCTCGGCACTTCGCTTGGAGAACGTGACGGCGTCGGCGCCGAGCATGACGGTGTCGGTGACCGATTCGAGGATGCTCGTCGCGAGGTCGTCGAGCACGATCGACACACCGGGCATGTCCGGGGCCACCGTGACGGAGAGTTCGCCATGCGCGAGCGAGCACGACATCCGTGCCCTCCCGTCGACGGGAGCGGTCTCGGCGAGCACGGAGAAGACCTCGCTGAGCGCCAGGCGGAGATCGTCGAGTTCATCCACCGAGAAACCAGCGTCAGAGCCGACCGCCGCAATCAGGGTCCTCAGCGTGGACGCGAACTCGACACGAAGCGGGACGGTGATCTCGATGCGATCGGGGTTCGACGTCGGCGCCTCGGGGGGTTCCATGGCGGAACGCTACCCGTGGCGGTGAGCGCGCAAACCCGCTGTCACCCCGTCCGGTCAAGGGTGCCGGTCGGTCGCCGGGCGGATCGGCGCGACGCCGATCTTGCCGTCGACGCCGACGAGTCCACTCTCGGGTTTGGCATCGGTACGTCGGGGTACCGCCATGGACGATCTGCGGCGACAGCGCCACGGGCACCCTGGAAAGGAACACGAACATGGGCTACGGCTTCGGCGGCATCCTCCTGACAATCCTGGTCATCCTGGCGATCATCTACTTCGCCAAGCGGGTGTGAGAGGGCGGACGACGCCACGATCTCGGTGACGCTCAGCGTCGCTCGAACGTGCAGCGCACCACGACGCGGTCGCCGTCGACCTCGACGGTGACCGCGTCGGCGAGGGCACGGACGATCGACAGCCCTCGCCCCGAGGACCGCCCGTCGACCGGTGCGACCCACGAAGAAACCGTCGGCACGTTCTGTCCATCGGACACCACCGCGCAGGTGACCAGGTCGGGTGCGACCGTCACCTCGACGGTGATCGACGCTCCGTTGCCATGGACGACGGCATTGGTGACGAGTTCGCTGACCGCGAGTTGGAGGTCTGTCACCATCGCGTGATCGAGCTGCGTGCCAGCCACCGCCTCACGGACCAGATCGCGAGCATCCGCGATCGACTCCGACACAGCGGCGAAGTGGCGAGTGTGCGATGTCACCCCGGCCGCCGCCTCCATGCCACAACGGTAACCGACACATCGCGAACCAAACCTCCCCAGCGGGGCGTTCCCCCGGCGGTTGTGGCCGGCGCCATCGCCTGGGACACTCTGCACGGTGCCGCAGCTCTCCGCCGACGATGCCCGTTTCTCGGCGCCGCTCACACTCCTGCAGAGCCTGCGCAGCTTCTCGACACAGCTGCTCGCGATCCACACGGTCGACGAAGTGGCACGGGCGCTGATGACCGACGGCGTCGATGCGGCGGGTGCCACCGGCGGTTCGTTGATGATCGTCCAGGGCACCCGCCTGCAGATGATCTCGGAACGCAACCTCGGTGACGACATCACCACCGCCTGGAGCGACTTCGACATCCGACCAGGGCTCGACCCGATCTCCGACGCACTGACCGATCAGACCCCGGCCTTCTATCCCGATCGCGCCGGTCTCCTGCTGGCGTACCCGCATCTCCAGGACACGATCGAACCCACACCACATCACGCCTGGGTCGTCCTCCCGCTCCTCCACGACGGGCTTCCGATCGGATCCCTCGGGTTCACCTACGAGCAACCACAGCCGTTCGGCACCGCCGAGCAGTTGGCACTCCTGACGATCGCCGACCTCGCCACACAGGCGGTCATCCGAGTGCTGTCAGCGATCGAGGAGCGCCAGGCGTTCGAATCGCTTCACGCGGCGTTGCTCGATCTCGTTGTCCCACAGCTCGACGGCGTCACCACCGCGACTGCACATCTCACTGCGGCGAAGACGTCCGAGGCGGGAGGCGACTGGTTCAATGCAACCGAGCTCGCCGATGGTCACCTGCTGTTCGTCATCGGTGACGTCGCGCATCACGGCACGGCCGCCGTGGGCGAGATGGGGCGGATCCGGGCGGTGGTCCTCGCCTACGCCGTCGAGGAGCATCCGACCAATCGGATCGCCGATTTGACCACACTGACCCTGTCGAAGCTGAGCTCCACGTTCGCCACGGCGTGCATCGTGCTCTACGACCCGAGTACGCGGACGCTCAGCTGGACGAATGCAGGCCATCCGTATCCGGTGATCGTTCCGGCATCAGGTGCGGCGTACCTGCTGGAGGACACCCACGGACCGCCACTCGGCGTGGAGACCGGGGCCTCCTACGAACGAAGTGTTCGCACCTTGGACCCGGGCGACACCGTACTGCTCTACTCGGACGGCCTGATCGAACGGCGCGGACACGACATCGACGAGGATTTCGCGCGCCTGCTCGACGCGATCCCGCTCGACGCCGAGCGACCGGCCGGCCTCGTCGACGAGGTGCTCGGCCGACTCCATCCCACAGGGCTGCACGACGACGACATCGCCGTGCTCGCGATCACGGTCGACTGAGCACCCGACGGCACCTCGGACGCGAACGTGCCCGCCGAAGCGAGTCCGGCGGGCACGTCGAGTTGCTCTGACGGTGGTCAGCTCAACTTCTTCTTCACGCTGTCGACCGCATCGTCGAGCTTGTCCTTGGCATCGTCGAACATGTTCTTGACCTTGCCGGCGGTCTCGTCGGCTTGGCCCTCGCGCTTGAGGTCGTCGTTGTCGGTCAGGTCACCAGCGGCCTGCTTGATTCGGCCCTTGGCCTGGTCGGTCTCTGCACTCATGGGGTTCTCCTTCGTTGTCGGGGGACGGGGGTGGCCCGCTCCACGACGGAGTACCCGGTCACGCCGAGGTCAAACCATCGCCTGGAGGATCAGCGGGAGAAGTTCTCGAAGTACCGGCTCGGGGTGGGGCCTCGTTGGCCCTGGTACTTCGACCCGCTGGCGCCCGTGCCGTACGGCTGGTCGGCGGGCGTCGTCATCTGCATGAAGCTGACCTGGCCGATCTTCATTCCCGGGTAGAGCGTGATCGGCAGGCTGGCCACGTTCGCGAGCTCGAGCGTGATGTGGCCATCGAAGCCGGCATCGATGAACCCGGCGGTCGAATGGATCAGCAGGCCGAGACGGCCGAGTGACGACTTACCCTCCACCCGCCCGACCAGGTCGTCGGGGACACCGATCCGCTCGAGCGTCGAGCCCAGCACGAATTCACCGGGGTGCAGGATGAACGGTTCTTCCGACGCCTCCGGGATCTCGATCAGTTCCGTGAGGTCGACCATGTCGAGCTTGACGTCGATCACGCCGCGGGTGTGGTTGCGGAAGACCCGGAACAGGTTGGAGATGCGCACGTCGATCGACGACGGCTGGATCAACGACTCGTCGAGCGGGTCGATCGCGATCCGCCCGGCGGCGAGCTGTTCACGGAGGGTGCGGTCGGACAGGATCACGGTCGCCCACGTTAGTGACCCACCCCCCGCCGCCCCGCCCCTCCCCTCCCACACCCCGTTTGCGTCGAGGTTTCGGTGGGACAGGTCACCCGGTTCGCGTCGAGGTTTCGGTGGGACGGGTCACCCGAAACGCGACACAAACGCTCACACCCGCTCACCACCCCGTTTGCGTCGAGGTCTCGGTGGGGTGGGCCACCCGAAATGCAGCACAAACGGGCGGGGATGGGAGGCGGTCGCCGGAAGTACGGTCGGCGAGGTGTACGTGCCGAAGGCGAATCCGGTCGAGGAGCCCGAGGAGATTCTGCGGCTGCTGCGCGCGGCAGCGATCGGGCACCTCGTGTCGAGTGACGGAGCGGCCGGCTTCGCAGCCACACCGATTCCGTTCCTCGTCGACGACGGCGTCACCACCGTCCGAGCCCATCTTGCCCGCGCGAATCCGCATCGGCGGCACCTGGCAGAGGCGCCGGCGATGCTGATCGTCTCTATCAGCGATGCGTACGTGTCGCCGAGCTGGTACCCGTCGAAGGCCGACGACCCGAGGGTGGTCCCCACGGCCAACCACGAGGTCGTCCACCTGCATGGCTCGATCGGTGTCCACGATGATCCGACCTTCGTCCGATCGGTTGTCACCGACCTCACCGAGTTCCACGAAGCGAGAGTCGTGTCACGGTTTCGACCCACCGCCGTTGTGGTCGGTCGATGACCCTCCGGACGACTTCATCGATCGGCAGCTCCGGGCGATCGATGAGGATCGAATTGACGATCGATCGCGTAGTCGCGAAGCGCAAGCTGAGCCAGAACCGGAGCGAGGCCGATGTCGCCGGCGTGATCGACGGACTGCGACAGACCTCCGAACGGCGACGCCACGACGTTGCCGACGCGATGGAGCGCAAGCTTCCTTGATGTTTCGCATGCGGGCCGACGGTTCGAGCCCGCCAGGAGATAGAACGACGGACGACGTTCGAACCCTTGGAAGGACCTGGTGACGTGGCAACAGCATTGATGGTGTGGATCGATCAGGATCTGTGTACGGGTGACGGCATCTGCTCGGAGATCTGCCCCGACGTGTTCGTGTCCCGCGACGACGGCCTCTGGGTCGTGAAGGAAGAAGCCGCTCACTTCGGCACGACGACCATCTTCGATGGTGCCGAAGGCGCCGGTCATGGCCCCGACAACGGCCGTGGCGTCGCGCAGATCCCCGACTCGCTGATCGATCTCGCGGTCGACGCCGCCGAGGAATGCCCCGGTGAATGCATCATGATCGAGCCGTACGACCAAGGTGCCATCGACGCACGCGGCGTCTGACGTTCGGTGCCCACCACGGGCTCCCGCTATCCTGGGCGCCTCGTGCGGATGTAGTTCAATGGTAGAACATCAGCTTCCCAAGCTGAGAACGCGGGTTCGATTCCCGTCATCCGCTCCAACAATCCCGCTGGATAAGACCAGCTCACTCGCCATTTATCGGCCGTTCGAGTACGATGACGTTCTCACCGATAAGGCTGCTGTGCCTCACACGTGCCTTACGCAAAGGACACCGGGAGGGAACAATGGCCGGCAAGAGGTCATTCGGAACAATCCGAAAGTTGCCAAGTGGGCGGTACCAGGTCCGGTATCGACGGCACGGGAAACAAATGTCGAGCGGTCAGACATTCGCAACGAAGGCAGATGCACATGCCCATCTGTCTTCACTCGAGGCCGACATCAACCGAGGAACGGTCATCGACCCGCAAGTAGGACGGGTCCAGTTCGGCAACTACGCCAGGACGTGGCTGGTCCAGCGCGACCTACGTCCGCGAACGCGCGAAACCTATGAGTCTCAGCTTCGCTGGATACTCGGCACGTTCGAGGGCGCGTTGTTGAATGAGATCACACCCGGGGACGTCCGAGCGTGGCATGGCGAGCTGGTCCACTCCACGCTGCACCCCAATTCTGTGTCGAAGGTGTATCGAATGCTGCGAACCATCTTGAGCACAGCCGTCGACGACGGACTCATCAGATCAAACCCCGCTCACGTCAAGGGCGCCGCGCGTGAGTCGATGGTCGAGCGTCCACTACTCACATGGGAGCAGGTAGCGGCGCTCGCGTCCACGATCGAACCGCGCTTCTCGGCTCTCGTTTGGCTCGCGGCCGCAACCGGTCTTCGTTTCGGGGAACTCGCGGGTCTCACCGTTGACGACGTCGACCTTGTTGGCGCCTCGGTTCGTGTCCGGCAAGCACTCGGCTTCGAACGGGGCAAGGGTGCAACACTCGGCGCGCCGAAGACCGAGAGCTCCTACCGAACCGTGTCGCTCCCCGATCCAATCGTTGATCGAATGAGCGCCCACATGGCGACCTACCCACCAGCGCCGGCCGGTGCGCCGATGGTGTTCACCTCGGTCAAGGGAAGTCCCTTGCTCAATCGATACTTCGCTCCGTATTGGCGAAAGGCACGCGGCAGCGTCGGCCTCGATGACGTTCGCTTTCACGACCTCCGCCACCTGGCGGGCACGGAAGCGGCCTCAGCCGGCGCGTCACTTCGAGAGGTGATGGCTCGTATGGGACACTCGACCAGTGATGCCTCGCTCCGGTACCTGAAGGCGTCGGAGAGTCGAGACCGTGAGATCGGAACGGCGATCGCTCAGCGGATCGAAGCGTCGCAGACGACCCGCCGGTAGCTCTTTGCTCCGTGGCCCGTGACAAGCAGACGTCAGCCGGTCCTTCGAACACGCGCCGGTCACGCCGTCGTCAGCTGATCGACTCGACTCGATGGTTCGCGAGCCAGGTGTCGATGTCACGAGGGTCGAAACGAACGTACTTGCCGACCTTGTGGAACGGAACACGACGCTCGGCGACAAGTCGCCGCACAAACCGTTCACTCGTCCCAAGGCGGTCAGCGAGGTCCAGCACGCCGAGCAAGCCGGCCGCTCTCGGATCTGATGCCGACCCTGGCTTGGCTATCGGCCTGGTCGTCATCTCGGCCTGATCGGAGGTCATCGATCTCTCCCAACTCGTTCGGATATCTGGAGAAGGCCCCACGAGATCCAACTCCGTTACGCAAGTCGATGGAGAAATCGATCGGCTGGATCGAATGGGACGACCTGTTCGCGCCCGGCCGGCCACCTAGTTCCGAGGTCAGCGCGCCGAGAGCCGCGGCCGACGTCGGCACCTGATGCACTCGGGCGCATCGGTGGACGCGGACGCGAGCGGGATGGAGTATCAGACCCGGTCGACGGAGGCGAGCTGACGGTCGTGACGCAACCACTGACCGTCGCTGGTTCGGCGATGGTCGTCGGGATTATGCAGTGTGCGACTTGGGCCGCAGTGTGGCGCGAGAGGGGCTCCGACGGCGGTGATTATCCCGAGCGTTATCGAGTGTCCCCGGACGGCTCCTTTGGGACGGTGGAACGCGGTCCGCTGTGCTCATCGATCTGTTGAGCGAGGCGCCGGACGTCGATGCTGGTGGTCGTGTCGACCTCGATCAGTCGGCCGATCCCGAGCGGTCCGAGCCGCTCGAGAGCTTCGAACTGAACGAGGAGCTCGGCGCTGGTTCGCATCTGATCTCCGTGGCCAGGATGGCGATCCCTCTTGAGGAAGCGGCTCACGGCGATCTTTGGTGGGCAGCGACACCACAGCTCGACCAGCCCGGGGAGCCCTTCGAGCCAGTCGGTCGGTGTTCCCGACGTTGCGGAGAGCTCGGTCCGGCGCCAGAACGACACGAGCACGGCGCCTGGGAGCTGCTTTGCCTGCTCTGCGAACGCGACATCGGCTCGTCTGCTGAGATGCGGACGTTCAGCTTGCGGGTCAGCCGACCGGTTCAGGAGGTCGACGAGCACGTCGTCCTTGTCGAGGAACGAGAGTCCGAGCTGGTCTGCCACAGCTGATCCGATCGTTGTCTTCCCGGCGCCGGGCAACCCTGAGACGATGACGAACGGCACCTGAGGAGCGTAGGAGGTGGGGTCTCCGGCCGCCTGTCCCTGATCGCCGGACGGGTGACATCACAGTCAGGGAGAGCCCCGGAGTCGCTTGGCGCCGCCCATAGGGCTCACCCGCTGGCACCGTCGCAGCCTCAGTAATCGCGTTGTGGATGTGCACCGCCGTCGGCAACTGTGTGGGTGTGCTTGTTCGTCGCATCACGGCCCTCGATGGGTTGCTCCTTCGGCGAGTTCGTCTGGAGGCGCTCAGGGATGCTCCGTCTGCATTCAGCTCCACGTTCGACCTCGAGGCGGGGCGGACAGATGCGGAGTGGGTGGAGCGAGCAGTTGCAGGATCGCGCGGTCGCGACCGTGCGACATTCTTGGCGCTCGTCGACGATCAGGTTGTCGGTCTCGTCGGCGGGTTTCGACCGGAGGCGTCGTCGAACACGGTCGAGATGGTGTCGATGTGGGTGGCACCGGATGCTCGTCGATCCGGAGTCGGAGCGGCCCTCATTGACGCCGTGCGAGCGTGGGCCGTCGAGACGGAGGCGACGAGCATCTGGGCCGGGGTAATGCGTGGAAACGACGCCGCTCAACGTCTCTACAGCTCGAAGGGCTTCGCCGAGCGTGGCAGCCTCAGGCCTCTTGCATCCGACGCCTCACGCTCAGAGGTTCGGATGGAGCTGTCGCTGACCGAGTAGACGCGACATCGCGTCATCGCGATCGTCGGCTGGACGTCGATGGTCTCGCCGTGGTTGGCATGTCGTTTGTCTGCCCGTCATCCCGGCACGCACCGAACGGGCCACGATCGGCGATTGCTCCCGAACGCCGGTCGGCGATATCAATCGGCGCTTGGGAGGTACTGGCTGCTTCGCAGGACGTGCATGCGGGGTTCGCACGCACGTGCTGTCAAAGGAGGGTTGCGAACCGGGTGAGGGCGTCGGCGACGCCGTCAGGGTCCTCGGCGCTGATCCAATGGCCAGTCTTGAACTGGCGGACCTCACACGAACAGATGGTTCTCAACCGATCGAGCGCGACGTCGCGTGCGGCCTGCTCGTCGGCGTCTGCTCGGGCAGCGTCGAGCACGAGCACGGGAACCTCGATGCTGCGGTAGCAGTCGAGAATCGGGAGCGTTGAGAACGCGAGCGCTTTGGTGTTGAGCTCGGTTTGGCTCGGCCGGAGTTCGATCCGGCCGTCGGACAGGGTCTGCATGGTCCGTAATCCGGTCGCGACTCCGTCGGGGCCGGATCTCGCCCAGCGGTCGAGGTACGCCTGACTGTCGTTCTCACTCAAGATCCGGGGACCGTCGGGTCGCGGCGGAGGGCCAGGCCCGTCCGCTGGCCAATCGGCAATGTGCCCGTCCATATTGACGAACCCACGCGCACGCACGCCGTCCTGCAAGGCGGCAAGCGCGATGAGCGTTCCGAACGACCCCGCGAACAGAACTGGCGTGTCCAGTCCGAGCGCGCCGATGACCGAGCGAAAATCGTCGACACAGGTGGGGATGGTGATGTCACCGGATTCGGACCAGCCATGTCCGCGCTGGTCGTATGCGACGACCCGGTAGTGGTCGGTGAGCAGCGGGCCGAGTGTGTCGGCCTCGGCGAGGTTGCCGAAGAAGCCGTGGATCACGACCAGCGCGGGGCCGGATCCGCCGTAGTCGCGAACGAAGATCCTGACGCCGTCCGCAGTCCGGACGAATCGATCGATCACCCCAGCCACACCCAGAGTCTCGCATTCAGCGCCTGCCGCGCTGGCTCCGCGGCGCCACCATCTGTCTCGTCGAAGACGATCAAGTCGTCAGACACGTGCAAGTTTGGATCGACTGACCCTGGGTATCCCGGAACGCCGGGTGGTGGCCGTGATCGGTAGTCGCAGCGGATACGCGAGAGTGGTGAATGTCCGATAGGGCTCCCAGCAAGCTCCCTCCGTGGTTTCAACCGACAGCCCAAGTCGCCGCAGCAGCGTTGTTCACCGACCAGCTCGATCGCATCCTGCTCGTCAAGCCGACCTACAACGACGCCTGGAACCTGCCTGGCGGCGTCGTTGAACCCGGGGAGTCACCGTCGGCCGCTGCGACGCGTGAGGTGCGCGAGGAGATCGGCCTTGATGTCCAACTCGGAGCACTCATATGTGTCGACTACCGCCCACCTGTTTCGGGCGGCCGAGGCGACGCGCTGCGGTTCCTGTTCCACGGCGGACGCCTCTCTCGAGATCAGCTCGACAGCATCGAACTCGCACCGGCCGAGATCAGCGAATGGCGGCTGGTTCAGATCGACCATCTCGACGACTACCTGATCCCACTTGTCGTTGAGCGACTTCGATCAGCACTCGACGGTCACCGATACCTCGAAGAAGGCCGGCCCGTGCCGCACGCTCGGTGACGGTCAAGTGCGTGTCGCCACCCGCCCCGAGCGCCGGCGGAGTGCGGCGCTGTCGCTACTTGCCGGCTCGCCCGTCCACCAACGATCTCGCCAGTGCGACATCGTTCGACGAGACAGATTGCGCGCCCACATCGAGCGCACGGACGATCTCATCACGGCCGACCGCGTCGTTCGCGTGCACCACGTAGCCCAAGTCCCGAAGCCCGACTGCGATGCGTTCAGTGAGAGCGCCGGCGTACACGTGAGCGACGTCGAAACCAGCCGTTTCAGCAGTGCCCAACACATAGCGCTCGAAGACCGCGTCGTTCATCCATGCCTGGGGCTGCTGCGAGAACAGTCCGATCGTTGCGTCGGGCCGCTCCTCCTTCAAGCGACACAACATCAAGTGGTTCCAACCCGTGAACTTCACCCGGCCGAACACGCCAGCACGGTCAACAGCGTCGAGCACCGCATCCAGAAGTGCCCGCCCCCACGACTTGATCTCGAGCTCCAAGATCTCTGCCGGCAGAGCGAGCACCGCATCGAGCAGCGGTACCCGCTCGCCGAGGAAGGCAGGGCCGAACCATCCACCGGCATCTAACGATCGGATCTCATCGACTGCGGCGGCATGCACCGAGCCGGAACCTGTCGTCGTGCGGTCGAGCGTGACGTCGTGGATCACGACAGCGTGACCGTCCCTGGTCAGATGGACGTCGAACTCGATCCCATCCGCACCGAGGTCAAGCGCCCGCGTGAACGCAGCCATCGTGTTCTCCGGCGCCTCGTGCGACGCACCCCGATGACCGATGACCTTCACCTTCGTCCCCATCAGAGCACTCTGACACTGCTGGCCTGTCGATGCGGGCATTCACCGAAGCCCACCACCAACAGCCCCTCGCAGTCAACGATGTGGCTCGTCGCCATTTCTCATCCCGGTCTCCCCAGTGACAGACCGCCCCGAACGCCGCGTTGGAGACGCGATTACCGGGTGCCCGGCTTGGGCCGTTCTGTGGTGGCCCTGTCGGCCGCTCGCCAGTGATTTCGTGCGAGCGTTATCGCACGCATCGCGAGTGCCATCGGCCTCCTTCGATGAAGCCCCGCCGGCGGCTCCGGGACTGAACGGTCGATCGCTACGCGAGTAGGTCGACGACGAAGTCAACGAGTTCGACATGCGGAAGATGCGCGATCTCGTCGAGATCGAACCATCGAGCCGCATCGGTGGTGCCTGCTTCGAAGGTCGTGCGAAGTTCACCGTGCACGTCGAGGGCGCTGAACAGGATCCCGACCACGTGTCCAGGCTCTCCAGCGGCGGACTCATCCTCCGTGAACCAACGCGAGAAGATCCCGAGCACCGAGCCCAGCGTCGCGGTGAGTCCGGTTTCCTCAGCGAGCTCTCGGTGCGCGGCCGCTTCGGCCGATTCACCCCAGTCCATCCCGCCGCCCGGCATCGTCCACATCCCACTGTCGGGATGACCCGCTGAGACGAAGCGCGTCAGCAGTAGCCGATCCGCTTCATCACGGCACACGACGTACGCTGCCGCCCGACGCCAGGCAACATCCATCGCATCAGGATGGCATCGGCGCAGCGACTCGGAGTGTCCCCGACCGCCGGGTCAGTTGACAGGCCAAGCGGCGAGGAGATCGCGAGCGATGTCGTCGCGTCGCTCCGGTGAGAGGGCGTGGCCGTCCTTGAGATAGCCGAAGACGTCTGGACCGCGCCGGTCGGCGGGCTGGTCGGGCATGCGGGGCACGACGTGCACGTGCAGGTGAGCGAATCCTTCGGCCTCCGCGAACAGCATCACGTAGGTCTTGTCGCATCCGGTGACCGATCGGAGCGTCATCGTTGCCTTGCGGAGCAGGTCGCCGAGCGCTGTTGCCTCTTCGGTGGTGAGCTCATCGAGGGCGTGGATATGGCGAAGCGGTACCAGGACGAGCCAACCGGCGAGGCTCGAGTTGAAGTCATGGGCGACGCGCCAACCTCCGTGACGGACGAACTGCTCACGGAACGGTGCGTCCGGACCGGCCTGCTGGCATGCATAGCAATCAGTTGGCATCGTCAGAGTCTTGCCGACCCGCAGTTGCGCTTGGCTCGACCACTCCGAGTCGTCGCAGCTCTGTGCGCTACCGATCGCCGGGTGCGGGCCCGCTGGATTCTTCGCTGCGTGCGGCTCGGCCCGTTCGGGGCGTCTGCGAGCATGGTGGCATGACCTCCGACCTCGAGTTGGCTCTTCGGATGCTCGATGCCGCCGACGTCGAAACCGTGTCCGTGTGGAAGTCGGGCGGGGTCAGTTCGAGGCCGAAGGAGGACGGGACGCCGGTCACCGTCGCCGACACCGCAGCCGAGAACGCAATGCTGGCGGCATTGCGCCACCAGCATCGCAGCGACGGGTTCGTTGGCGAAGAAGTCGGTGAGTTCATCGGCACGACCGGGCGTCGATGGATCGCCGATGGCATCGACGGCACGCGCTTCTTCGCTGCAGGTGCCACGACGTGGGGCACGTTGCTGGCACTGGAGATCGACGGCGCTATCACGTTGGGCGCGATCTCCAGCCCGCTGCAGGATCGGCGGTGGTGGGCGGTTCGGGGTGACGGCGCATTTCGCAGCACACTCGACGGTGCCGGCGCGGTCCGGCTCGCAGTGTCCGACGCTCAGCACCTGCGCCCTGACCGGGTGGCCTGCCTACCCCGTTTCGAAGCCTTGACGCAGACTCGCCAGGCGGCGCTTGTCGCACTGGCTGGAGGGCGGCCGGGCGACGTGGCGTGGAGTCACCAGCTCCGAGTGGCCGAGGGTGAACTCGACGCCTGCGTCTGGTTCGCCGGAGACGTCTGGGACCACGCCGCCCCATCGATCATCGTCGAAGAGGCAGGCGGGCAGTTCAGCGACCACTGGGGCGGGAAACGCCTCGACACGCGAACAGCCGTCTACTCCAACGGCTCGCAGCACGACACCATCATCGACACACTCAAAGAGACCGCCCGCTCGACCTGATCCGGGTGCCGGAGGTCCGGATCGGTGACGCGATTACGTGACGCGAAGTTGGGCCGGAGTGTGCGGGTCGATCCTGAATCGCTCGCGGACTGTTGCTCGTCGTTATCGGGCGCTATAACTGCCGCTTTCGGAACGCTACGTCAATACCGGAGTCGCTCGGCGATGGGTGTGAGGGTCGCTGCGTCTTCCTCGTCGAGGTCTTTTCTCCACCGACCGACGCTCGCTGTCGCAGAGGGCGTCGTGATGTGGTGCGTCGGGCGATCGACGTCCGATGACACGAGCTCAACCCCGAGGTGCTCGCCGAGCATCTCGGCTGTGGTGTCGAGGTCGAGGGCGAGGTCCTCGTAGCACAACCGAAGATTGGCTGGCTGGGCGTCGAGTTCATCGAGACGCACGGACAGCTCGTCCGCGACGCTCTTGGCGTCTCTCGCCCAGTGGTCGGTGCCGCCGGCGAGGAACGATCGCCGTGACGCGAGGATGTCTCGAGGGTCGCGTACGAGATCGATCGTGAACACCTCGACGCCAGCTTCTCGAAGTGGTCGTTCATCCACTGCGAGTTTCTCGGCGTACCAACGGGCATCAGGACGGGCTGTCAGCAGTGCGTCAGACGCCGATGCCCACATGGCCCGGAGCAGTTCCGGCCGCCACGCTTCGATGTCGAGTGCATCGCTCCGAAACGGCAGCGGACCCCATGACGGTTGTGGCCCGAAGAAGAAGTCCGTCACCCCGACGTGCGTGCGTTCGTCGAATGGCTCGGTCATCTGGGAAGCCATCCGAGTGAGATAGGAGCCGATTCGGTACTCGGCTGGATATCGCCGGTCGAAAGCGATGGACGGGGAGGTGCCGAGCAGGCTCATCAGCAGGGTGGTCCCGGTCCTGCCCGACAACGGTCGAATTCCCACGATCGGGAGCACGCCCCCATTCTTGCGTATCGCTCCCATCGCATCGTCAGGAGCGGTTGTCGAGCACCCCGCTTCGGCCGGCTACTTGAACGGGCTGTCGCGATCGCGTTGGATCGAACGCGCCCGGTTCACGAACTCTGCGGCGTGAGGTTCGATCGGGGTTCGTGTTGCCGACGTCCCGACGGGCACGACATGCGAGACGATTCCTCGACCGGTGTAAGCGTGCAGACTGAACGCCGGCGGCTCGGCGGTCTCGGCCGGGTCGTGATCTGGGTGCAGATCGCCAGCGACCGCAACGGACGTCGACGGACTCACCCACAGCGAGCATCCATCCCAGTTCGTCTGGATCGTGCGGTGGACGTGGCCGGACAGCACCTTGATGACCTGGCGGTGACGACGCACCACCTGCTCGAACAGGTCTGCTCCCTTGAGGCCGACACAGTCCATCCACCAGATGCCGGTCTCGAACGGCGGATGATGGATCCCGATCACCGTCACATCGTCGGGACGCGCCGCAAGTTCAGTATCCAGCCAGGTCGCGTCATCGGTGGTGAACTCGTCGTAGCTGGAGTCAACCAGCACCAACCGCAGCGGTCCCGCATCCAGGCCTCGGTGGCCGGCGGCTGCGGAGATCGTTCGGTCGTGGTTGCCGTTGATCGCCTCCCACGGAGCGTTCAACGCAGCGAGCCGCTGTGTGAACTCGTCCCACTCGGCGTCGGTGCTGTTGTGGGTGTTGTCACCCGTCAAGAGCACGAGGTCGGGTTGACGTCGCATCGCGTTGATCTCGGCGATCGCTTCGGAGAACCGCTCACCGCTGCCCGCGTGCGGTCCTCCGACGTGAACGTCTGACAGCTGCGCAATCACGTACGCCATTGACTCAGCATCGCACGAACCAGTCGTTGTTCAACCGAGACTCAGCGGGCCACGCCTGTCACGCTGGGGACCATGGCCGAACCTCGCGCTGCTGCTCTCGAAGCGCTCTTGGCGGAGTTTCGGTGGACCGGCACACACGCAGACTTCGCCAGGGTTCTTCGCTCCGCCGTCTTCTTGGACAACATCGGTCAAGCGCTCGTCAAGCCGTTCGAACACGACGAAGTGTCAGGCATCGTCGCTATCGAGGCTCGAGGATTCGTGCTGGGTGCGCTGGCTGCTCATGCACTCGGTGTCGGACTCGTCCTTCCGCGCAAACCCGACGCAATCCACCCGGGCGCTATCGAGCAAGTTGCCGAAGATCCTGACTGGCGAGGTCGCCACATGACGTTCCGGATCAGCCCCCAGGCCGTTCAGCGCGAGGATCGATTGCTCCTCGTCGATGACTGGGTCGAAACAGGAAGCCAAGCACGGACGGTGTCCACACTGGTCCGAACACTGGGCGCAACACTGGTTGGTGTGAGTGCCGTCGTCGATCACGCCAACGCCGAGACCCGCCGCGAACTCGGCCTTGTCGGGCTGCTGCGCTCGACCGAGCTACCCACGTACACCGGTACTTGACCACCAGACGGCCTGCGCCAGCAGCAAGACTGGCGGCGTGGGCGACTGGCAGGTGGAGTTTCTCGTGTCGTGCCTCGACGTTGTCGACGACATCACGCTCACTGAAGGAGCATTCAGCGCCGGCCCTGCACTGTGGATCGGCAGCCGGGAGATCGCTCACTTCGATCAAGAGACCGCGCTCGACCTGCGACTCACCAAGTCATCGATCCGCAGCCAACGCCAAGCACTCAAGGACGACCCACGAATCAGCTTGAGGAAACACCAATCCGATTGGATAGCGCTTTCGATCGAGCCCGACAGCGACGTCAAGTGGGCACACGCCCTGGTCGTTGCGGCCGTTGAAGCCAACAGAGCAACGGCGCCGAACGGTCCGCCGCCCGAGGGTGCCAAGCTTGCACGTCGACGCCGTCTCCATTGATGTCAAGTCTCTCGGGTGATTGTCCTGAGAACCCCGGCCCAGGCGGTCAACCGCCAGACTGCGGCGCGAGTTCTTTCGCGCCACCGAGTTGCGTGGCGGGTGTTCTTTCGAGTGCCTTCGACCGCCACGTTTCTCGAGTCTCTGTCGGGGTGTCCATGGCGTCGTAGACGGAGGTGTTCGGTGCGTCGACGACCCCGGTGACCGGCCTCCTGAGACGTCGGCGCACCGACGCGGTGACCTGCTTGGAGCTCGGATGGCGTTTCCGATGAGCGTTCCTCCATTGGGCGTGACGCACGATGTGAACGTGGCTCGTCCCAGGCGCCAGCGATGTACCGTGTTCTGGGGTGCCCGCAATGAAAAAGTACGACGAGCTCCTGTTGGACACGATTGCGCGCCCGTTAGTCGCAGCATGGCACGGTCCGCCGAGGGCAATCGCTGCCCTTCAATCGTGTGCAAGCCCGACGATCGCAGAATTGGACGTCGGTTCGAGCGACGGAACCGAACGTCGAGTTGACGCGACGATACGAGCGGATGACGGCAGCGAATGGCACGTCCCGTTCTTCGTCTCTGACACGACTGCCACGGTCACCAGGTTGTGGGTGTACCAGCGTTCGAGTCCGCGACAACGCCCCATCTCGGGGGTCGTGGTCGTGATCAACGGTGCATCAGGCGTCGGCAAGTCCACCCTTCTCGCAGCACTACTCGACGAGGCTGAAACACCCTGGATCGTGTTCGACGAACCACACGTTGGACGAATCGGACCCGAGTACATGATCTGGCGGGACGACGCACCAGCGCTTCACGAGGCGGCGTTCATTGCGATGCGGGCTCTTGCCGAACGCGGGATGCAGGTCGCCACCTCGGCAGGTGGCTTCAGCGAAGAGATCATCCGAACTGCCCTGCAAGGACTTCCCGTGCTCTGGGTGGGGCTGCGGTGTGCTGAGACGACCCGATGGGAACGACTGGACGAACAACCGCACCTGCGTCCGATTGCGAGCCTTCGACGGCACGCCGAAGACGTGCACGCCGGCTGGGACTACGACCTGGAACTTGACAATGACACAGCGGACCCTCATGAACTTGCCCGCAAGTTGCTGAGCGTTTTGAACGGCACGGTCGGCTGATGCGACTGTTGTCGCCGAGTTGGGGAAAGCACCCGGTCCACGATGGTCAGCACCCCTCTCGCGCAAGAAGCGCTTGCGGCGGCCAACTCCAACGGCGTCAGCGGTGATCGCAGCCAGACAGAATGAAACATGCTCGTCCGCTCGATCTGGTTGAACGGCACCGTCGGCGTCGGCAAAACAACGGTCGGCGAGGTACTCGCGCAACATCTTGCCGACGAAGGCGACACCGTCGCCTTCATCAACACTGACGACCTCGGAAGGCTCTGGCCCCGTCCCGACCACGATCGCTTCAACACCGCTCTCGTCGAGCGGAACCTCACCTCTCTCGCCAGCAACTACGTCGACGCCGGAGCCCGAACACTCGTGATCGCCGGCGTGATCCAAACCAACGATCAGCTCGACCGATACTCCGCAGCATTGGGAACCACCCCACACCTCGTGAGAATCGTTGCTCCAGCAGACGTGATCGAACACCGCCTCCACACTCGGCACGGACAGTCCGACCAATCAGGTCTCAGCTGGCACCTCGAACGCGCACCCGAACTCAACAACATCCTCGACCGCAGCGACCTGTCAATGAAGACTGTCGACAACAGCGAGACGCCCCTGGCAGCGGCCAAGGCAGTCCTCGCTGCGATCGCGTGGCCATCGGTCGCAGGACCTTCGGACTAGCCACGTCGCTGAGACTGCGTGTTGGTGCAAGCATCGATGGCCGATCGATGACGACTGCGCAGGGCGAGCTAGCGGCGCGCCGGCCGGGCGTAGGTCGTCGCTCTCTCGACCAGTTCAAAGCCGGCAGCGAAATACGCTGATGTCGAGGCGATGTAGCCCGGCTCCGGCTGCGCGTTGATGAACACTCGAGCGCCCTCTCGCACGGCAACAAGATGTCCGACCTCGAGGCACAGCCCGACAGCGAGACCGCGGCGCCGATGCTCGGGCACGACCCCAAGCGGCTCGATCTCGCAGACGCCCGTGGAAACGTCGAACCAAGCAATGCAGCACGCACCCAACCGACCATCGTCGGCGACAGCCACGAGGTCGAGACGAGCGTCGTAGAGCCACGCCTTGCGCACGGCCTCATACGCCGAAAGTGTGAAAGAACTCTCGGCGTCGGGGTCGACCGGGCGTCCATCGACGTAAGGAATCGACGACGGTCTCCACGCGGAGCGATGAACCTCGACTCGAGCGGCAGTCTCGTCGTCGTCAACCGGTCGGATCGTGTAGCCCTCGACGTGTCGGCGTGGGTCATCCGGCGCCTTCTCAACATCGAACAACATCCCCGACCACGGCTCCCGTCCACTCGGTTCGAGCCCGGCACCTAACACCGCACGAACCAACTCGCCGGCGCCGTCCCACACGGTGATCGGGGCGTCCTCGTCGGTTTCGAGCAGCCACGTCACTAGCGCATCGGCAACATCGTCACGGCCTCGCTCGACGTGAGTGATCTCATCACCTCCTCGCCCCGCGAACCCGACGACCCGACCGGTTCCATCCTCGTCGACGGCGACCACGACCGAGTCTGCCAGTGCGTGTCGCGTCAACCCCCACCCGAGACCGCCTGGATGCCAGCCCGCAGGCCACACACGGCTCGCCAGCTGCTGCATCCCGCAGATGTCACCCGGTTCCACCGGCCGCACGATCACGTCTCAGCCTCGCACAGCGCCGCAAGGGCTCGCCATAGAGTTCGCCGCACCGCGCCAACGCACAAGCAGTCCCGGGTCACCGACGCGATTACGTGACGCGAGAGTAGGGCCGCACTCGGTCACCATCGGCGACGACGTCACAGTGATTATGCGTGCCGATACCGAGCTTGGTTGCAGGGCGCCGGTTCTACTTCTCGGTTGCCCACGCGTGGGAGCGGCACCACTCGACGACAGCCATGAGATCAACAGGCCCGGACGTATCGAGGCGGAGTACGGGCCCGAGTCCCAGCGGTTCGGCGTGCTCGACCATCTGGGCCCATTCGTCGTCGTCGGGCGCAGCGCCGTGAATGGGGTGCGACGATGTCCACCGCTGAGAGAACCGCTCGCGTAGAAGCGGCAGCGGTGCCTCGCACCACACTTCGGCGGCTCCCGCGAAGCCGGCTTGACGCAGCCCGGCATCAACCAGTTCCCGTACGTCGGCGCGCCACGAGCTCTCAAGGACTGCACCGGGAGCCGATTGGCTGAGCAACGCCCACATCGTGTCGCTCGCCGCGGTGCCGAGTCTGCGATTCCAATCGCGCTGGGTCAGGCCGGGCGGTGGATCTGCGCCCAAGACATCGGCATGGGTCTCCTTGATGAGGTCCTTGCTCAGCAGCGGAAGCCCGAGCGCCACCGACAACTCGGGGGCGAGCGTGGACTTCCCTGTGGCGGGGAGTCCGTTCACCAGGACGACCATGCGAGGCACCGCAGCGACAGTACTGCGTCGCCCTCTCCGCCTCGTCGGGCCGCCGGCACGGCGACGTGAAAATCGAGTGCTCGGCTTGGGCCGAGATGCGGCGCGGGTGCGATGGGCCAGCCCGGATTACGGAGTGCGCATTATCGAGTGTCCCCGACCCCCTCGAGATACGTCGCGACCTGTTGCGGTGTCATGTGAACAGGCCTCGGTGCTCCTCGGCCCAAGCGGCGAGTCGTCGGGATTCGTCAAGGGTGCCGTCCCGGACCCAGGTCGCCTGAGGTTCGAGTCCTCGTTGGGCGAGTTCGTGGACGTGGGCGATGGTGAGGTGTTGGCGTTCGATGACGTCGTCGACCAGTCCGACGGTCGAGGTGAGCCCGTACCCGTCGGCGAAGGTCTCCAGGCGTGCTCGGCGATCCGGCGCCGTGGTGAAGTGGTGCCAGGTCTGTGCGGTTGGGTCGTCACGAAATGGGACGGCGTACTCGAGCGCATATGCGATGTCGTTGCTGCATGGTCCAGGTGCGGCGAAGTCCCAGTCGAGGATCCCGACCGGTTCGTCGCCGTCGTAGACGAGATTCCACGGGCCGAAGTCGTTGTGGCACACCACCTCGAACGGCTCCGCAGCCTGTACCGCCCACTCGAGGTCCGCAGCCGGCCGGAAGTCCCGGACCGCGTCGTGATACTCGCGCAGCAGACCCGCGAACCGGCGAAGTCCATGGTCGCTGTGGATCCGGTACCAGCCGATCGCCCCCGATTCACCTGGGATGTAAGAGACCACCTCACCACCGTGCGAGTCGATCCCGCCCGGTCGCGGCGAGTACGGAAAACCCACATCTTGAAGATGCTGCAAGAGTGTCTGAACGGCGGGAGTCCACCACCCGGCCGGTCGACGCACCGTGTCACCCATGCGCACGATCCGACGGTGCTCTCTTGTTTGGAGATTCTCGTTGGACGTCGACTTCACCGGACATGTCTAACGCACGCGATCGCGCTCGCAGTTCGCATTGTGAAGACCGACGATGTGCGACAGGCTTCCCACATGGATGCGGTGCCTCAACGCCTCAGCTTCGTCACGCTCGGTACCCGCGACATGAGTCGAGCGCGCTCGTTCTACGGGGCATGGGGCTGGGTCGAGCGAGACGGCAGCACCGACGAATTCGCGTCGTTCGATGTCGGATCGACACGGCTGGCGCTCTACCCGTTGGACCTGCTGGGCGACGAGGCAGCCCCAGGGTGTGCCATGCCGGACTCTGACTGGAACGGCCTCACCTTGGCCATCAACGTCGACAGCCGAATCCTCGTTGATGAGATCGTCACCGCAGCAACGGCCTCGGGCGCTCGCGTCATAGCAACGCCGATCGATCGTGAGTGGGGCGGGTACTCGGCGTACATCGCCGACCCTGAGGGCCAGAGATGGGAGATCGCGTGGGCCCCGTAGCTCGCGCCGCATCGCCTGGCCAAGTCCTTGGGTGAACACTGCGATTATCGGGTGCTCGGCTTGGGCCGTGATGCGGCGCGGGCTGCAGCTCCGTCGCCGTGATTATGTTGCGTCCAAGTGTGACACGAACTGGTGCGCTTCATGCCGGCGGCAAGCTGGGGCGCGGTAGACCCATCGGGTTCGGGAACGGGATCGTCTCGCTACGGATGATGTCGTCAGCGACACGCTCCAACTCAGCGAGCAGCTCAGCGCGACGATCCGGGTGGAGCGCACGCTCGTACGGCTCCGCTGCTCGCAAGTCCGTGGTGGACTCGACATGCGATCGCAGCGCTGCTCCTTCAGTCGTGAGTCCAGATTCGTTGAGCAGACCTCGCTCGGCAAGTCGGGTCCTTGCGTGTTGCTGTTGTTCGCCGCTCCATCCCCGATTGTCGAAAAAGACGTCAGGCTGCCAACCGTGTTCCGCGGCGATCAGCAGATGAGCCTCACAGCCATCGATGCCAGCGCTCGCGAGCGCTGCGACGTGGCCGTCACCGCGGTGTTCGCGAAGAGTGGTGCAGTTCTGCCACAACTGCGCAACGGGATCGTCGAGACGGCCGATGTCACGGTTCGCCGCGAACAGGGGCCGACCGATCGACGTTGCACACGAGATCACCGCCTCGAGATCGTCGTTGACTGCCGTCGCGGCCTGCTCGATCTGAGATGACATCCGGCGAAGTGCGGAGGCGGCGGCTTGGGCGCGCACAAGCATCAGGTCCGACGGGTTCGCGTACTTCCACGCGTCGGGAATGGCCCGGCGAATCATCGCTGGCGAAAAGTTCGCGAAGGCTGCCTCGATCATGCCGGCGTCAACGGGCCCAAGCGGGCAAGCGCGGAATCCGAAGTAGCCCATCCAGAACCCGCGGAGTCCGGCCTCTTTGGCGGCTTCTATCGACTCGGGCGCGAAGTACGTGACCGCGTGAAGCGACTCGAGCTGCGTCCAGATCCTCCGGGCGAACACCTGCAGACCCTACGAGAACCGGAGCCCCGGATCGGGGCGCAAGCACTGGTCATCACGTGACGCAGCAATGGGGCCGTTCTGTTGTGCGTGCTGGCGTCGGCGGGTGTGATTCCGGGTGGCGATTATCGGGCGGGTGCGAACGCCTGGCAGGACGACGGACGGCGGCTTCTCGGCAAGCTACGTTCGTTCGATGGGGCATCTCGGAGTCGCGTGGGGTTACGGCGCCGGTACGGAGGTGGGCAACCTCGATGATCTGCGGGAGCAAGCGACGTGGGCTCACTCCGCCGGGTTTGACAGTTTCTGGCTGTCGCAGGTCTTCGGTCTCGACCCGATTGTCGCTCTTGCGGCGATCGCCGGTGAGGTTCGGGGTTTCAACGAGGTGGGTACATCGGTGGTTCCGCTCACCGGGCGTCATCCGCTCGCATTGGCAGCAGCCGCATTGACTGCACAAGCCGCCACCAATGGCCGCTTCAACTTGGGCATTGGCCCGTCACATCAGATGGTCGCGGAAGGCCTGTTTGGCGAGTCCTATGGCCGGCCGTACACGCGCACGCGTGAGTTCGTCGAGGCGCTCGAGTCGCTCTTCCAGACCGGCTCGGCAACCGTCAGGGGTGAGGAGATCTTTACCAGCGGCTGGCTCACCATCGACGCGCCACCGGTACCGATCATGTTGGCAGCGCTCGGCCCGCGGATGCTTCGTCTGGCCGGTGAGCGAACGGCGGGCACCTCGCTGGGCTCATGCGGACCGAAAACGATCAAGCAGCACATCGTGCCGATCCTTACCGACGCCGCCGAGCGCGCTGGACGACCCAATCCCCGGGTCATGGCCTTGGTCGGCATCGGGGTCACCGATCAGCCCGAACAACGACGCGAGCAGAGCCGCGCACGCGGAGCGATCTATGACCAACTGCCGAGCTACCGGGCGGTACTCGATCGAGAGGGCGTCAGCGGTGGAGCTGACCTGTTGCTGCTCGGATCACCCGATGAGATCGAGGACGGGCTCCAACGATACGTAGAGGCTGGCGTGACCGACTTCCGGCTTGGCCTGTACGGCGACGATGACCACGAACGCGAAGCAACCCGGTCGTTCGTCTCGACAATCCTGCACAACTGACGCAGCCGTGGAGGACGGCCCGAGTGCGCTGCTCGGACCGACACGCTCCGTCATACTGCGGCGTCAAGGTTGGGACGCGATGCGGCGCGAGCTCGTCGTTCGCGACCGGAATATCGGGTGCCGATTACCGAGCGTCTCGACCGGCACTCATCTTGGACTTGCCTTCCAAAGAGCGCGACGTCACACCGCGCTCGGTCGGTAAGCGTCGCAGTGGCTCAGGTGGATGATCTCGGGTCCAAGCGCCTTCAGCCGCCTCATCGAGTCGACCGCCGCCCGCTCCAAGTCGGGATCGGGATCAACGTTCGCCCTGCTCGCCGTCTCGGCGGTGAGCTCCGAGTGGTGCCAGACGACTTGCGCTCCGATAATGACTCGTCGCCCGCCGCCTTCGACGAGGACCGACTGGTGCCCGGCGGTGTGCCCTGGGGTCGCGAGGATCGAGACCCCCTCGGCGATCTGTTCATCGCCGAGGACCACCCGTTGCTGTGATGCCGGCGCAATCGCCCAGTCGGCGACGGTGTAGTACGGATCGGCGTTGACAGCATCGATTTCGGCGGCTTGCGAGTAGAAGCGTGAGTCATGGCCGTGCAGCAGCGGGTTCTGGCCGCAGTGGTCGAAATGCAGGTGGCTGTTGACGACAGCGATCACGGTGTCAATGTCGATGCCGAGCCGAACCAGGCACTCGTCAAGCCCGGTGCGTTCAGGTTGGTACAACTCATCGATGACAGCGCTTCCGTGCCCGACACCGGTGTCCACCAAGATGGTTCCATCCGGATGACCGATGGCGAACCCGTAGACCGGCACCAACGATCCGAATGTCGCAGCCGGATGGCTTTCAGGAAGACGCACCTGAGCGAGGTGGAGCGCCGTGACCTTCGGCAACAACTTCAGTCCCACCCGGCAAGCCTGCCAGACCGCGCGTCCGCACGCTCCGGGTCGGTGAAGCGATTACCGGGCACTGCAGTTGGGCCGGACACTGTGCGGGGAGTTACTGGCTCCCGGGCGGGTAATCGATCGGCGTTGGCGGGCGCTCTGTCGGATGCCGGCCGTTTCGCAGCGTTCAGCTCGCTCATTGCTCGGGCATCCGTTTGGACGCCCAGACGACAGCTGTGTCGCCGGGCCAGTCGTGGAACAGACCTGAGGGCGACTCCTCGGTCAGCACGGCCGTGAGATCGGCGACGAATGCGTCCAGGTCCTCGCCGAAGCGATCAGGAGCAGCGAAGGACATGGACAAGTAATTCGAGACGACCTCGTCGGTGGTGCGCACGATGTCGGTGCGACCAGGAGCGAAGCGCACGTTGGACGCGCCGAAAGGTGAGCGTTGGAGCAGGGTTTCGAAGGTGTCGACTCGCGCGCTCCGTGACCAGCCGAGATAACGACTGAGCAGCGCCTCGATACGTTCGTGGGGAATCGGCGGGGCGGGCGGATCGTCAGGTGGAGATCCGTGCGCGGGCGCCGGCGCGATCAACGCAATTGCACCACCGGGTTCCACCAACTCGTGGACCAACGACAGCACCAGGTCGCCATTGGTCCAATGGATCGACTGTCCGAACGTCACGAGCCGCGCCGTTGGGAGCTCAAGCGTCGCGAGATCCTCCGCTCGAGCCTCGATCCAGGTTGCCGCGACGTCGTTGGCTGAGGCGTGGCGTCCCGCTTCCGAGAGCATCTCGGGCTCGGGGTCGACACCGATCACCGTGTCGAACAGTGGCGCCAACTGAACCGCGAGTACTCCCGGGCCACAGCCAACATCGATCAACGCGCCGGTCCCGTCGAGACCGAGTTCGGTCTCCATGACATCGCACAGTTGCGAGGAGTACGGCGGACGTCCCCGGAGGTAGTGAGCAGCTGCCGTCGCATAGGGCCGATCAGCGTCACTCATTGGACCATGATGGCGCGTCTGATGCCGCCGACCGACGGAATGATGACGGCATTACGTGACGCAGCAGTCACACACCATGTTGAGGGGCGCGGGCGTGAAACTGTGCGGTGATACCGAGCGCCGCACCGGCACGAGCGATCCCGACCGACCGTCACTAGCCAGCTGCAAGACTGGCTCGATGAGCAGCGCGGGAGTCCTGCGTAAGGTTGATGCGGTCACCGTGCGTGTGCCCGACATCGACGCCGGCATCCACTTCTACGTCGATGTACTCGGCCACCGGATGAAGTGGCGCAACGACACGATCGGCCAGGCAGGACTCGAGCTCCCAGAAGGTGACTCTGAGATCGTTCTCACCACCGAGCACGGCTACGAACCGAACTGGCTGGTCGAGTCGGTGGACGACGCTGTCGAGGTGTTCCGCTCGAATGGCGGGCAGATCATCGCCGAGCCGTTGGACATCGCTGTCGGCCGCCTGGGCGTCGTCGTCGACCCCTTCGGCAATGCGCTCGTCCTGCTCGACTTGAGCAAGGGCACATACACCACCGACGAGACCGGCGAGGTCACCGGAGTCAGCAACTGAGCTGCGGCCAGGGCGGCCACCTGGCCGGGATAATGCAGTGTGCGGCTTGAGCCGCACTGCCGCACGCGTTGAATCGTCAGGCCCGCGCTATTGATCGCCGGTTCCGACGTGCCTCAACCGGCGTTCTTGCGGCTGCGCGGTGTACCAAGATGAGACGGTGTCGTTGAACCCGCCCATGCAATACGCCACTGACGGCAACCTCCGGGCCCGGCAGCACCTCTGGGAGCATCAGCAACCGCAGTTCGATCTGGTGTCGTGGGTACTCGAGCTCGCAGGGCTGAGTCCGGGGTCGACGCACCGAGTTCTGGACGTCGGCTGCGGCAATGGGTTGTACCTCGCTCAACTGCGATCGTGGAGGATCGAGACCACTGGCTGCGATCTCTCGCAAGGAATGCTCGCATCCGCTCGTGCCACGGAGCAGAACCTCGTGAGCGCGGACGTGACCCGGCTGCCCTTTCCGTCGTCGGTGTTCGACGTCGTTCTTGCTCCACACATGCTGTACCACGTCGACGACCGGGTGGCGGCGGCGTTGGAGATGCGGCGTGTGACGCGACCAGGTGGACGGTGCGTGGCGGTGACGAATGGTGTCGAGCACATGCGATCTCTTCGATCATTGGTCGAATCTGCGGTTCGAGTGGCGACACCGGGCTGGGAGATGCGAAATCCGTCGACCCATGCGTTCTCACTCGACAATGGTGAGGAGCAACTCCGCTCAGCTTTCAAGGAGGTCACCAGCGTTCGCGCAACCGCTGCGGCGCCGGTCGTGCTCACCGACGCTTCGGTCGCCGCCGACTACGTGGCGAGCGTCGAGGATCTCTACCAAGCGGAGATCACTCGGCCGTGGTCGGAGGTCGTCGACGACGTGCGCAGGTCGGTGCAAGAACAGATCGATGCGAACGGCTCGTTCGTTGTCCAAGGCCACACCGGCGCATTCATCTGCACCTGACCCACCCGCTCACGTCGGACGTGGGAATACGTGATGCACCAGTGCGGCCAACCCCGGCACTCGCCCTGCGGCGGGGCCCGTGGCGCCGTGAATATCGAGCACCGCACTGGGGCCGCGATGCGGCGCGTGCCGGCGGCCCGGAGAGGAGATTATGCGTGACGATACGTGCGCTGCGTTCTGCGAGGATTGCGTCGATGGACCTTCTCGAGCAGCAGCTCAGGTCGTACTACGAGGAGGAGGCCAGGCAACGGCTTCGGCCTTCAAAGGGAGATCGGCGCCGTCTTGCCTGCGAGCGATTCGCTCAGCGTCTCAGCGATGAGCGGCGGACGTCGGTGCTTGACGTTGGCGCAGGCCCGGCGAGCGACCACGGTCCGTTCATTCTCCACGGAGTTCGCTACGTGGGCATCGATCTCGCCGTTGGCAACGCAACCATTGGGGCTGAACTGGGTCAGACGATTGTTCCAGCGTCACTGTTCAACTTGCCGTTCGCCGATGGGAGCTTCGCTGCGGGCTGGTCGATGAGCACCTTCCAACACGTCCCCGACGATCAGATCGACGGTGCCCTTGTGGAGTTCGCTCGCGTTCTCCAACCTGGATCTCCCGTGACGATTGGAATGTGGGGAGGCCGGGACGAAGTCATCGACTCAACGTCGTCGAGGACCGGCGTACAACTTCCCCGCCGGTTCGTGCTTCGGAACCATCAGAGGATCCGAGCACTCCTCCGCGAGCACCTTGATGTGGAGTTCGAGGAAACGTTTCAATCTGGACCATCGGACTGGGAGTACCACCTTGCGCTTGGACGCACCTCGATGCGATCGGTAACCGGATAGCGACACATCCGCTCCGGTGGCAACACAAGCAAGGACGTCGTCTGGGAGCTCGGCAACAACGGTGATCATCGCCCGAACGTTGCCCGAGAGGTCGCGCTACCTGCGGCCTTCGACATGCACTCCGTCGTCCGTGCCATCGGAGTCGAACCCGCCATCCGCGGAATGGCGAGTGAGGCGACGCTCACCCAGCTCAACCTCGAACACTGTCCCATGGGGCAGCGTCAGCGCTAACGCGTCGTCGACATCGAGATCGAGAAGCGAGCGAAGCAGCATCCGCCCGATCATCTCGTGGGCAACGATCAGGGGCGTGACCAAACCTGGCTGCCGAACGTGTTGGAGAGCACGCGCAGCCCGTACGTCGGCGTCGGCATAACTCTCTCCGCTGGGGAAGGTCCACCGGTACAAGTCCTGCCTGCGGCGCACCAGCTCCCCTGGGTGCCGGCCCTCGATCTCGTTGTTCGTCAAGCCTGCGAAGTCTCCATGGTGCACCTCCGTCAGGTCGTTGACGACCGTCACTGGCTGCTGCAGTACCGACGAGACGATGGCGGCAGTCTCCCGGGCCCGCCCGAGGGGACTGGTGAAAATGTGATCGATGCCCAGTCCGCCGCAGAGGCTGGCCGCCTCCATCGCTTGGCTTCGCCCCGCAGCCGTGAGCGGCGAGTCGAGCTGGCCTTGTCGGCGCCGAACGCGGTTCCACTCGGTTTCGCCGTGCCGGATGAGGATCACCCGGTGGAGAAGTGACGTCACGGGTCCATTCTGGCCGGACCCGATCTGTGGAGCACGTCCACCTATGAAGGCGCGAACGTGGCCGACCCACACCTCCGAGCCCCTGCTTGGGACGCGGTATTGGCCGAAACGGTTCCAGCGTCGACACGCACCCGCTCGTAATCACGTCGCGAAACGCTGCGACCCGCGCCGCATCGCCGGCGGACTCGGTCAGGACGACGGGGTCGATCTGCCGCTCGTAGCGCGACCAACGCCCGTCGCTGGTTACGCGATGTTGTCGAGAGATTATGCAGTGTGCGACTTGGGCCGCGATGCGGCGCGCTACGTGTTGAGAGGAACGTGATATCGGGTGTAGAAGTGTGCGGCCTTTCTCTGGTCAGCGTCGTTGCAGTCGATGCTCCGAGATCCAGCCGACGGCGAAGTCGCTCAGCTCGCGCATCGGCAGTCGTCGGATCTCGCCAGCGCCGAGTGGAGCCCTGGTCTCGGTGCCGCCCGCGGCGGCGTAGGCATCGCCGAGCAGCACGAAGTCGCTTTCGTCGTAGTCGACATGGGAGTACTCCACCCAACGTTGCTGGCCGTCGATCAGCAGCGGAACACCATCTTGCGTCATGGGTGCGATTGCGCCGAGGGCACGGCATTCAGCGAGGTGGAGTGCGGTGTTGTTGGCGTGGCCCACGCCGATCAGCACGATGTCCGCCCCGGCCGCTTCGAGACGGGCCAGCGGCGATCGATCCCCGAGGCCATCGTCCAGGTCATGTTGACCCATCAACTCCGCGGCATGTGGTCCTTGCGCGATGAACCCGACTGCGGGATGGCCGCTGTGCACGACGCCGGGGAGTCGAGCGAAGCACTCGGCGACTGCCCCCATCCCGCGTAGCGGTGTGGTCATCGGGTCGAACGCCGGCCAGTTCGCCCGTATCGTCGGCCACCAGCTTTCGGGCACCGCGGGTGCCTGCCAATGTGACGGGTCGCTGAGCCCGGTCTGCGCGGGCATCACAATCGTGCCGTCGTCACCGACGACGGATCGCAGGGCACGGACCACCGCGACCGCGTTGCCGATCACCCATCCCAGCGCCGACAGTGAGCAGTGCACGATCACCGTCGAACCGGACCTCACGCCGGCCGCACGCAGCGACGCCTCGACGTCGGTTTGGGTGACGGGGCGGTCCACTCGCGCGATCGCGGCGGCCTCGCCGGCCGGTTCGGGGACGACGGTCGCCTGGTGGAACCAGCATCGCCAGCCGTGCGTCGTCTGGCGCCACCATCCGGTGCGATGCACGGTCCCCGGGCCGCCGTCGTGGTGAGTCGTGTACCGCACGACGACGAGGCCGGCGATCTGCTGCCCGCTCATCGGACCGATCGTGATGCCATCCATTCCCGGCTCGGCAGCGAGCGTCGCCACGACATCGTCCCGACTCCAGACACGCCCCGACTTGCCGATCTCGACGAAGTCGTCGGCGAGCAGCTCAGCAGCCCGGTCAGGATCGACCCGGCACGCCGGGTCGAGCAACTCGCGTTCCAACGCAACCGCAGCGTCGACGTCGTTCACGGCGCCGACCGTACTGCGCCCGCCGGACCGGGCGATGCGGGGTATCACCGAACCCAGGTCAGTTGAGTGGCCACGCGGCAAGGAGATCTCGTGCGATCTCGTCGCGTCGCTCCGGTGAGAGGGCGTGGCCGTCCTTGAGATAGCCGAAGACGTCTGGGCCGCGCCGGTCGGCCGGCTGGTCCGGCATGCGGGGAACGACGTGCACGTGCAGGTGAGCGAATCCTTCGGCCTCCGCGAACAGCATCACGTAGGTCTTCTCACATCCGGTGACCGAGCGAAGCGCCACCGTTGCCTTGCGGAGCAGATCGCCAAGCGTGAGTGCCTCTCCGGAGGTGAGCTCATCGAGAGCATGCACATGGCGAAGCGGCACCAGCACGAGCCAACCGGCGAGACTCGAGTTGAAGTCGTGCGCCACCCGCCAACCGCCATCACGGACGAACCGCTCACGAAACGGTGCGTCCGGACCGGCCTGCTTGCATGCATAGCAATCAGTTGTAGGCATCGACAGAGTCTTGCCGACCCGCAGTTGCGCGTCGCTCGCCCACTCCGAATGGTCGCGGCTCTGTTCGCTACCGATCGCCGGGGCGCGGGCCCGCCGCGATCCTCGGTATGTGCGGCTCGACCCATCCGGGGCGTCTGCGAGCATGACTGCATGACCTCAGACCTCCGCTGTGCTCAGACGGCCAGTTGGCGGCGGTAGTAGATGAGGCGGAAGAAGTCGTTCGATGCCGGAGCGAGCTGGTTGTCGACCTCCCACCCTTCGCGCTCGTAGAAGTGCCGGGCTCGACGGTGGACTTCGACGACGCGGAGGCGAGCGCTGGATGCTCCGGTGTTTCGGATCCATTCGACGCCGGCGTTGAGCAAGCGTGCGGCGACGCCGGTTCCCCATGCGTCGGGATCGATGTAGAGCATTGTGATTTCCGGGAGGTCCCGTGGCGAGGGCAGGTTGAGTTCCGCCTGGACGACGCCGAGGATGCGCTCTGAGTCGGGGAGAACGAAGACGTTTGCTGCGTCACTGTCGATGGCGCGACGCCAATCGAAGGTTTGTCGCTTCTGTGCTTCTTGCTCGAGCAGGCTCGAGTGGAGGTCAGGCGTATAGGCGGCCTTCCACGACCGCAGGTAGCACTTGACGATCCCGGGAACATCTCCATGCGCAGCTGGGCGGACTGCGTTCTCGTTCACCGAGCCAGTCTCGTCGACGCCGACATCGCTGAAGCGCCTCCGGGAGCCACGGACATCGCCTGCGCATCGTGAGCAGCTCGCTGGGAGCAGACGGTGGGCCCAGCGTTGCGCTCGGAGATCGCCCAGCTACTGAGACCTCGACGGCAACGCCCGAGTGGGTGTCGCCCGAGCATGCTTGATCGAAACGCCGCAGGTCCGGCCCACCTGGGGTTGCAAGACTGCTGCGGTGGCAGCCATGCCGGACACGATCCAAGCTCACCCACTGGTCCTGTCCAGGTGGCGAGGCCATGACGTCGACGACGTACTCGAAGCCGTTCGATCGAGCTTCCACGAACTCCAACAGTGGATGGACTGGGCCCAGACGATGCCGTCCCATGACGAGCAGCGTGCTGTCCTGACCGCCGGTCATGCTGCGTTCGAAGCCGGCACCGACTTCGGATACGTGTTCCGCGAGGCATCGACCGGCGCGCTCGTCGGTGGTGGCGGGGTGCACCGGCGAGTCGGTCCGGGCGCCGTGGAGATCGGCTACTGGGTGCGCAGCGATCGACACAACCGCGGCTACGCAACCACAGCCGTGGCGGCACTCACCGATGCTGTGTTCGACCAGCTCGCGGACGTCGAGCGGATCGAGATCCACATGGACTGCGCGAACGTGGCCAGCGCTCGCATCCCGAACAAGCTCGGCTACGAGCTCTCGCACACTGAGCAACGCGAGAAACGGGCAGCCGCTCACACCGGTCACGCATTCGTCTGGCTGACCACCCGCACGTCGTGGACGAACCGACCAACCTGACACCCGACCGACACGCCGGGCACGTCCCTGCGAGCCATGACCCGACCGCGAACCCGCACGGTCGATGCGCCGGTCCCCAGCGTCTTGGCGCGATTGCGGTCACGGCAACAGGAGTGGGGTGACCGTAGAGTCCCGAGATGGTGGGGTCGACGCTTGTTCTGGTCCACAGCCCGTTGGTTGGGCCGTCCTCTTGGCGGCCGTTTGATGACGTTGCTCGCGCTCGCGGGGTCGATGTCGTTCGGCCGGATCTCACCGGTGTGGTGGATGCCGAACCGCCGCAGTGGCGGTATCTCGTCGACGCCGCGGTTGACTCGGCGTCGGACCGCCCCGAACTCGTCGTCGTCGGGCACTCGGGTGCTGGAGCCTTCCTGCCGGCGATCGCACATCGTCTGAGAGGTCGACTGCGAGCGGTCGTGTTCGTGGATGCCATCGTTCCGCCCAGCGCTGGCGAGCATCGCACCTCGGAACAGCTCTCGAAGTTCCTGGACGACAAGACGGTCGACGGGCGGCTGCTGCCGTGGTTCGACTGGTGGCCACCAACGGTCGTGGACACGCTGGTGAGCTCACCGGAACAGCTCGAGGAGTTGCGGTTGGACATGCCCCGACTGCACCGCTCGTTCTACGACGCCCACATCCCAATGCCTGAGGGTTGGTCGAGTGGCCCATGCGTCTACCTACAACTCAGTCCCGCCTACGCCGAAGAGTCCCGGATCGCAAACGAACTCGGATGGCCGACCGCGTTCCTCGGTGGCTCGCATCTTTCGATCTTCACCGACCCGGTAGCCGTACTCGCCGCCGTCGAAGACCTCGTGGACCGAGTCGACTTGACGCCGTCTCCCGACATCGCCTGAGTCGCAACTCTGACGGGATTACGTGACGCGCGACTTGGGCCGCACTGCGGCGGCAAGCCTGTCGTCGCGCTCGGGATTATGCGTGTCGATCTGTTCGACGTTCAACGGGATCCGGCGAATGTTCAACGGATCGCGTTCCTGACACTCTGGTCGGCGCCGATGCACCGATTGTGACCACAGATCGAGGCACCCTCGCCACCGGACGAGCCTGGCCGAGATGGTCGACGTGCACCACACTGTCGTCCCCCATCTCGATCCGCAGGCAGCCGTCGCCTCGGGTGAGCCTCACGTCGAAGACCGAGGGCACCGGCTCGTCGCGGCTCAGCACGACACCACCGCGGCGGACGAGTCGGCGTTCTCGCGCTTCCAGAGACCCGCATACCGGCCTCCCAGTGCCAGGAGCTCGTCGTGGGTGCCGCGTTCGACGATTCGCCCCTCGTCGAGCACCAGCACTTCGTCGAGCGCATCGAGCCCGACGAGTCGGTGGGTGATGAGCAGCGTGGTACGACCTTCGGTCAGCGCGAGCAGGTCGGCCGTCAGGGCATCGGCGGTGGCGGTGTCGAGGTGTTCCCCGGCTCGTCGAGGACGAGGATCGGGAAGTCGGCGAGCAGCACGCGTGCCAGCGCCAGGCGCTGACGTTGGCCTCCCGAGAGCTGCGCGCCCCGTGCGCCGACCATCGTGTCGAGGCCATTGGGGAGTTCGTCGACCCACCCGAGCAAGCGCGCCCGGCGCAGTGCATCTCGGAGGTCGTCATCGGTCGCGTCGCTGCGGGCGAGGGTCAAGTTGGCCCTGATCGTGTTGTCGAAGACGTGAGCGTCTTGTTGAGCGTGCCCGATGATTCGGCGCACGTCGTCGGAGGCCATCGTCGAGACGTCGATTCCACCGATGTCGACCGATCCGTGCGTGAACGGGATGAAGCGGAGCAACACGTTGGCGAGCGTCGTCTTGCCCGCGCCGCTCACTCCCACGACGCCGACCCGTCGGCCGGCGGTGAGGTCGAGGTCGATGTCGACCAGCGCCGGCGCCCGACCCTGACCGTACGTGGCGCACACCCCCTGCAACACGAGGTCGTACGGCGGATCGGGCGGCACTCGAGGGCCGATCGGCTCGTGCACGGGTTCGTCCGCATCGATCACGCCGAAGATGCGCGCCGCAGCACGCCGGACCTGTTCGAGCGCCTGGATCGCCGCCGGGAGCGGTTGGACCAATTCGAACGCCCCGAGTGGTACGAGGATCAGCACGGCCAGGAACGTCGCGTTCATGTCGCCGTTCGCCACCCCACCGACCCCGATCACGGCCGCACCCCAGATCGCCAGACCGGTGAGCAGCGTGACCAACCCGTTGCCGATGCCGGCGGTCCGGGCGGACGCAGCAGAGATCTCGGTCAGCGTTCGATCGGCAGCGGTCACCAGTTCCAATTGATCGGGGATCGCTCCGTTGGCGACCAGGTCGGGTGCGCCTTCGACCAGATCGACGACGGCCGCCGCCAGCTCGGCTCGCGCCTGCGCCTGCTGCGCTTCGGACCGCCGCGCCAGACGCATGCTGAGCAAGGGGACAGCGACGCCGGCCAACACCAGCGTGACCGCGAGCACGAGTGCTGCGCCCGGCGAGATCCAAGCGATCATCAACACGGTCAGTCCGCCGACGGTGAGTGCGATGGCGAATGCCGGGATCACCCTGATCATCAGGTCCTGCAGCGTGTCGACGTCGCCGACGAGACGTGCCAGCAGGTCACCCCGGTGATACGACGGGAGACCGGCAGGTGCGATCCGTTCCAGTCGCTCGTACACGCGGACGCGCAGGTCGGCGAGCGAGCGGAACGCAGCATCGTGTCCGACGAGCCGCTCGCCATACCTCGACAGTCCCCGCGACAGAGCGAACAGACGCACCCCTACGACCGCGACGCCGAGCGCCGCGATCGACGGCTGTTGGGAAGCGCGCGAGATGAGCCACCCTGACGTTGCGAGCAGGCCGATACCGCTTCCGGTGGCGGCGGCCCCGAGCAGGATGGCGAGCATCAATCGGCCGACGCGCGATCGGGCGAGCCCGAAGGTGCGACCGATGGGCGCGAGCTCGGTCACGACCGGCTACCGATCACGGCGGCAGGCGAGGTCTCGGCGAGCGCGAGTGGCACGACCCGATCGGCGAGTTCGATCAGCGCCGGACGATGGGCGACGAGCAGCACGGTGCGCCCGACAGCCAGTCGCCGGATTGCGTCGATCACGCCGGATTCGGTGTCGCCGTCGAGCCCGGCTGTCGGCTCGTCGAGCAGCAGGAGCGGTGCGTCGCGGAGAAACGCCCGCGCCAGCGCCACCCGCTGGCGCTCACCGGCCGACAGGCCGACCCCCCGATCGCCGACCACGGTGTCCAGTCCGTCCGGCAACCGCTCGATCGTCGTGGTCAGTCCGGCGTCGGCGATCGCCGCGACGACGTCCTCGTGGGATGCGCCGGGCCGCCCGATGCGGACGTTGCGGTCGATCGACCCGGCGAAGAGGTGCGGCCGTTGCGGTACCCAGGCGATTCGGCGGCGCCATTCGTCGGGGTCGAGCTCCGCGAGGTCGACACCTCCGATCGACACCGTCCCGGCGGTCGGGGTGACGAAGCCGAGGATCGCCGACACCAACGTCGACTTGCCGGAACCGCTGGGGCCGGTCACCGCGACGATCTCGCCGGGGTCGACGCGCAGCGACACCCCGTCCAGCGCGGGCCGGTCGCGATTCGGATAGCTGACGCGAAGTTGGTCGACGGTCAGCGCATGCTGGGTCGGCGACGGAATGTCGGTGCGTTCACCGCGTGGTGCCGCAGGTGCTTCCAGCACCTCGAACACCTGGTCGGCTGCCGACATCCCCTCGGCGCTGGCGTGATAGTTCTGGCCGACGAGCCGCAGCGGCAGATACGCCTCGGGAGCGAGCACGAGGATGAAGAACCCGGTGCGCAGATCGATGTGGCCGTGCAACAGGCGCAAGCCGATCGACACGGCGACCAGCGCCACCGCGACGCTGGCGAGCAGCTCGAGCACGAGCGACGAGAGGAACGCGATGCGCAACGTGGCCATGGTCGACCGGCGGTACTGACCCGTGACCGTGCGGATCGTCTCGATCTGCGCTTTCGAACGGCCGAAGACCTTGAGCGTCGTCAGTCCCTCCACCACGTCGAGGAAGTGTCCCGACAGCATCTGCAGTGCACCGAGTTGGCGGTCGGTGTGGATCCGGGTGACCAGGCCGATCAGGACCATGAACACGGGGATCAGCGGGAGGGTGAACAGGATGATCGCTCCCGAGATCCAGTCCTCGCGGAAGACGACCGTGAGGATTGCGACCGGGACGATCACGGCCAGCACGAGCTGCGGCAGGTAGCGGGAGTAGAAGCCGTCCAGGGCGTCGACGCCGCCGGTGGCAAGCGTCGTCACGTCACCGACCCGGTGCCCAGCCGCGGGCCCGTCCGATCCGACCCGCTCCACGAGCGCCGACCGCAGCTGCGACTTCACTGCGGCAGACGTGCGGTTCGCCGCAAGCTCGGTCACCCACGCGACCACGGCACGGGCGACGATCACGCCGAGCAACACGAACAGCACGGTCCACAGCTCCGTCAGCCCCTCGCCGTCGGACACCGATCCGGCGACGACCGCCGCCAGCAGCCACGCCTGCCAGATGATCAGGACGGCGGCGACGCTCCCGAGCACCACGGTCAGGCCGAGGTACCGGCGCGTGGTGTGGCCGAATCGGACGAGTCTCGGATCGACGGCCCGACCGCGCCGGCTCGGCGACTCGTCGCCGGCGAGCGATGCTGGCCGTCGCTCGGTCACGTTGGCGTCGGCGACGCTGTCTCGAGATCCGACGTCGGCTGCTTCTCGCCGGGGCCGCGCACGCGCTGGCGCAGCACGTAGAACGTCCAGCCCTGGTACACCAACACGACCGGCATCAGCACGACGACCACGATGGTCATGACCTTGAGTGCGTAGTTGCCGGATGCGCTGTCGGCGATGGTGAGGTTGTACGCCTCGTCGGTCGACGACACGAGCACGTTCGGATAGAGGTTGACGAAGATCGACATGACGGACAACCCGATCGCGAAGGCGGTGGCCGTGAACGCCCAGCCGTCGTGTCCGTCGCGAATCGACCATGCCGCGGCAAGGACCATGAAGACCGCCAGGAACTCGACAGGCCCGGGGAGCACGCCCTCGTCGGCGACCACATGCGTCCACACCGCGAACACGATCACGGCGCCGGCCGCAATCCAGGCCAGCCGGTACGCGATCTTGTCGGCTCGCTCGGCGACGATTCCGGTGGTCTTCAGCCTCAGGAACGTCGCGCCGTGCAGCAACGAGAGCGCGAGCATCGTGACTCCGGTCCAGAGGCCGTACGGCGTGAGCACGTCCAGGAGGTTCCCGGTGAACTCACCCGACTCGTTCACCGGCAGACCGACGAGCAGGTCGCCGAGCGCAGTGCCGAACATCACGGGGAGCAGCAGGCTCGAAACGGTGAGTGCCCATGTCCAGAACTTGCGCCACGACGGATTCCCGATCTTGCTGCGGTACTCGAACGTGAGGCCGCGGATCATCAGGAGCATGAGCGTGATCATCAGGGCGAGGTACAGCGCCGAGAACCAGGTGGCATACCAGTCGGGGAACGCGGCGAAGGTCGCCGCGCCGGCCACGATGAGCCAGACCTCGTTGCCGTCCCAGAAGGGCCCGATCGAGTTGATCGCGACGCGCTGTTCGGTGTCGGTCCTGCCGACGTAGTGGTGCAGCGCACCGACACCGAAATCGAATCCTTCGAGCACGAAGAAGCCGATCCACAAGACGGCGATGATCATGAACCAGAGCGTTGGGAGATTCATGGTGGCCTCCTAGTAGGTGAGCGCCGGCAGGCGCTCGGCGTCGTCGTCGCCCGGCTCGAGTTCGTCGGACGAGGGGTCGTCGGGAGGTGGTGGAAGGTCCTTGCGCACGGCGCGCACCTGGAGCAGGACATAGGCGACGCCCATCGCGACGTAGATGGCGTAGAACATGGCCAGGCTGATCCACAGCTCGGTGGTGCTGACCGTCGACGAGACCCCGTCCTCGGTCTTCAGCAAGCCTTGCACGATCCAGGGTTGGCGGCCGTTCTCGGCCAGTACCCACCCGGCGGTGTTCATGGCGTAGAGCGCGAAGAACGAGATCGATGCGACTCCCAGGAACCAGCGAGACGTGTTGAGCCGACGGCGCCACAACACCCAGCCACCCCACAACGACATCAACATGACCCCAGCAGCGAGATACGCCATCACCCGCATGCCCCAGTACTGCAGGAACACGTTGGGGATGTAGTTGCCCGGACCGTATTCCTGTTCGTACTGCGCCTGGAGTTGGTTCATCCCCTGGACCTCGCCGTTCCAGGTCCCGGTCGCCAACACCGACAGCAGGTGCGGGATCTCGATGACCTGCGTCGCGTTCGGGTCGTTGTTGCCGCCCCCGATCTGGAAGGCGGAGAACGAACACGGCTGACAGGTCTCCCACTGTCCCTCGGCGGCGGCGATCTTCATCGGTTGGTACACCGCCTCCACCTGGCCGAGTTGGCCCCCGACGCGCATCTGCAACAGGATCGCCGGGATCAGGATGATCAGTGCCACCTTGGCGCTCTTGGCGAAGATCTCGGGGTCGACCTTGCGGCGGATCTTCCAGGCCGACACCGACAACATCACCAGCGCACCGGACACGATGGCAGCGAGGATCACGTGGGCGTAGCTCCACCGGAAGACGGGGTTCGTGAAGAGTGCCCCGATGTCGTTGAGCACCGGGCGACCCGTTTGCGGATCGAGCTCGTAGCCCACCGGGTTCTGCATCCACGAGTTCGCCATCACGATGAACATCGCCGAGAGCGACGCCCCGATCGCCACCGCCCAGATCGAGGCCAGGTGGATTCGCCTGGGCAGCCGGTTCCAGCCGAAGATCCACAATCCGAGGAAGGTCGACTCGAGGAAGAACGCGGCCAGGCCCTCCATCGCCAGGGGCGCTCCGAACACGTCGCCGACGAACCGTGAGTAGGCCGACCAGTTCATCCCGAACTCGAACTCCTGGACGATCCCCGTCACGACGCCGATCGCGACGTTGATCAACAAGATGTTGCCGAAGAACTTGGTGAGCCGGAGGTATCGGTCGTCGCCCGATCGATGCCACTTGGTCTGCAGGATGGCGACGAGGAACGACAACCCGATCGTCACGGGGACGAACAGGAAGTGATAGATCGTCGTGGAGGCGAACTGAATTCGCGCGAGATCCACATTGTCCACGGTCAGCTCCTCTTCGAGATCGTCTCGGTCACAGATCGACTCTCGCCGAAGGGTGGGTGAGGGCGCTTCACCCACCACCCGGGTGAATTTTGCGCACGCGGCGCTCAGCCCGGTTCTGTCGCGGGGGAGTCAGGGCGTGACGATGTTGAAGTCGGGGTCGACGGGGGCGAGGAGGCCGACGAGGTTCGCCATGGTCGTCGGGTCGCCGTCGACGGTGACGGTGCCGTCGCCGAGCGCGGCGGTCAGGTCGAGTTGTCCGGTGACGACTCCGATGAGCGTGTGGCGGGTGAGGGTGAACCGGGTCACGCCGCTCGGGGCCTCGGTGACGGTGTGGTGGTGGAGCACCCCGTTGCGGAGCTCGGCGAGGTAGGTGGTGTTCTCGTCGGTGATCGTCCAGGCGGTCACGATGTGTTCGTTCCAGGCGCGTGGCCCGTCGATGCGCACGGCGATGCTGTCGAAGACCTGTGACACGCTGAGTGAGTAGGCGAGGTCGGGTGAGGTGGTGGCCGGGGTGCCGAAGTTGCCCCCTCGGAGCTCCGCAGCTCCGGCGAGGTAGGCGTTGCGCCAGGTGCCGTTCTCGGCGCCGAAGCCGAGTTGTTCGAGCGCGTCGGCGAGGAGTGTGCGTGCCTCGTCGTCGGTGTCGTCGGCGAACACGAGATGCTTGCCGACCTCGACACACCAGCGGTAGTCGCCGTCGTCCCAGGCCCGTCGCGCCACTGCCAGCGCACCGTCGCGTCCACCCATGGCGTCGACGTAGCGTGCGGCGACACCCTCGGGCGGGTGCGGCCACAGGTTCGCGGGGTTGGCGTCGTACCAGCCCATGTAGCGCTGGTAGATCGCCTTCACGTTGTGGCTGACCGAGCCGTAGTAGCCGTGGGTGTGCCACTGCTGCGCGAGCGCGGGTGGTGTCTCGATCGCCTCGGCGATCTCGGCGCCGTTGAACCCCTGGTTGACCATGCGCAGCGTCTGGTCGTGCAGGTACAGGTACATGTCGCGCTGCATCGCCAGGAACTCCACGGCGCGTTCGCGGCCCCAGGTCGGCCAGTGATGAGATGCGAACACCAGGTCGAGTTCGTCGCCCCACATCGAGATCGTCTCGGTGAGGTAGTGCGCCCAGGCGTGGGCGTCGCGCACGACGGCACCGCGAAGCGTGAGCACGTTGTGCAACGTGTGCGAGGTGTTCTCCGCTGCGCACAGAGCGCGGTGCTGCGGGAAGAAGAAGTTCATCTCTGCGGGGGCCTCGGTGCCAGGGGTCATCTGGAACACGATGTCCACCCCGTCGATCGTCAGCGTCTGGCCGGTGTGGGTGATGTCGATCGTCGGCGGAATCAGCGAGACCGTGCCCGAGGAGGTGGTCTGGCCGAGCCCCGCTCCGATCTGGCCGGCGGGGCCCCGTTCGAGGGCGGCGCCGTACATGTAACCGGCTCGCCGCAGCATGGCCGTGCCGGCGAACACGTTCTCGGACACGGCGTGATGCATGAAACCTTCCGGCGCGATGACCTCGACGTTGCCGGCGGCCACCTGCTCGTCGCTGATGATGCCCTTGACGCCGCCGAAGTGGTCGGCGTGGCTGTGGGTGTAGATCATCGCCTTCACCGGACGTTCGCCGCGGTGCTCGGTGTAGAGCGCGAACGCAGCCGCCGCGGTCTCGGAGCTGATCAAGGGGTCGATCACGATCACCCCGCTGTCGCCCTCGATGACGCTCATCACCGACAGGTCGTAGCCGCGCAACTGATAGATGCCCGGTGTGACCTCGAACAGGCCGTCCTCGATCAGCAACTGTCCCTGACGCCACAGGCTCGGGTTCACGGTGTCCGGCGCGTCGGTGTCGCGCATGAAGTCGTAGGCATCGAGATCCCACACGACACGGCCGTCCGTCGAGCGGATCTGTCGTTCGGTCGCTCGGCCGACGAAGCCTCGACGGACGTCGTCGTAGTCCCGACGATCCTCCATCGGCAGGGTCGCAGCCATCTCGTCGATGACAGCGCGTGTCGCTGGCGTTGCTGCGGGTTCGGTCATGGGAGCCTCCGGCGGTGGTCGGGTCGTGTCGGGGGTGAGTTGGGAAACGGCGTCGGTTGGACGATCGATCGCACGCTCGCCGGAAGGCTGAGGTCGCCGCCGACGTGCGCGGTGCTGAACTGGCGCTCGGCGCGACCTCGGCCGATCATCGATCGCATCCAGCGCAGCATGGTGGTCAGCCGGTTGCCGTAGCCGCTCAGGAACGCGAGGTGGACGAAGAACCAGACGAACCATCCCGCGAAGCCGCTCAGGCGCAGCCCTCGGATGCTCGCGATCGCTCGGAAGCGACCGACCGTGGCGACGGTGCCGACGTCTCGGTACGTGAACGCCACGGAAGGTTTGCCGTCGAGGCGCCGCGCGATCGTGTTGGCGGCGTGCAGGCCGCCCTGCATCGCGACCTCCGCCACCCCGGGCAGGTGTTGATACGTCGCCATGTCACCGATCGCGAAGACCTCGGGATGGTCGGCAAGGCTCAGGTCGTCGGCCACCTCGATCCGTCCGGCACGATCGAGCGTCGCGCCGCTCTGGTCGGCGAGCAGTCGCGCCAACGGCGAGGCGTGCACACCCGCCGCCCACACCGTGGTGTGCGCCTCGATCCGGGACGCGGCGCCGTCGGCGCCCAGCACGTCCACGCCGTCGGCGTCGACGCCGACGACCCGGGAGTGCATCTGCAGCTCGACACCGAGTGCTTCGAGTTCGTTGCGGGCGGCGTGTGACAGGCGGTCGCCGAACGTCGCCAGCGGTTCGTCGCCGCCGTCGACGACGATCACCCGGACCGAGGACGGGTCGATGCTCCGGAACTCGTTGCGCAGCGAGCGGGTCGCGAGCTCACGCACCTGGCCCGCCAGCTCGACACCGGTGGGGCCGGCGCCGACGATCACCACGGTCAGCCAGCGTCGCCGTTCGTCGGGGTCGGTCGCGAGTTCGGCCATCTCGAACGCGCCGAAGAAGCGGCGGCGCAGTTCGAGGGCGTCGTCGATCGTCTTCATGCCCGGCGCGTGCCGCGCGAGTTCGTCGTGGCCGAAGTACGACTGCCCAGCACCCGCGGCGACGATCAGCGAGTCGTAGTGCAACTCGACGGTCTCGATGCCGCCCGGCGCCACCGCGTGCACGACGCGATCGTCGAGGTCGAAGCCGGTCACCTCGGCGAGCAGGACCCTGGTGTTGGCCGCGCCGCGCAGGATGTGGCGCAGCGGCATCGCGATCTGTCCGGGCGAGAGCATCCCGGTGGCCACCTGGTACAGCAGCGGCTGGAACAGATGGTGGTTGCGACGGTCGACGAGCGTGACGTCGACGTCCATGTGGGCGAGCCGACGAGCGGCGAAGAGGCCCCCGAACCCACCACCGACCACGACGACCCGATGGCGCTGTTCGGACGTCATGTCATCGGGTCTCGAGTCGCGGTGGCATCGAGGACCTCGTCACAACCGGGATTCGATCGCACGCTCGCGCTGGTGCTCGGAGTACGGCGGATAGCGAACCCCAGGGTCGATCCTCGGGCTGTGGTAGAGCACACCTCTGGCGTTCGTGAAGGCTTCGAATCCCCACTTTCCGTGGTACTTGCCCATTCCGGAATTGCCGACACCGCCGAACGGCAGCTCCGGTACCAAGGGATGCAGCGAGCAGTCGTTCACCACGGCATCGCCGGATTGGGTGGCTCCGAGGATCTGCTCGACGACATCATCGTCCTCGGCGAAGACGTACAACCCCAGCGGGTGGGGATTCGAGTTCACCCAGTCGATGACGCGTTCGACGGAGTCGATCTCGAGCACTGGCAGGATCGGGCCGAACACCTCCTGCTGCATGATCGGAGAATCCCATGCGACGTCGACGAGCACGGTCGGAGCGATGTAGAAGTCGTCCAGGTCGACCTGGCCGCCGACGGCGATCGTCCCGCTCCCCATCAGGCCCGCCAGACGCTCGGTGCCCTTGCGGTGGATGATCCGGCCGTAGTCAGGCGACTGCTGTGGATCGTCGCCGTAGAAGTCCTTCACCGCTTGCACGAGATGTCGGACGAGCTCGTCTTTGACCTCGGGCCACACCAGTACGTGGTCAGGCGCAGTGCAGATCTGTCCGGCGTTGGTGTACCGACCGTACGCGATGCGCCGAGCCGCCGACTCGATGTCGGCCGACGGATGCACGATCGTCGGGCTCTTGCCGCCCAACTCGAGCACGGTCGGCGTGAGATGTTTCGCGGCGGCCTGATGGATGATCTTGCCGACCGAGGGGCTGCCGGTGAAGAAGATCAGATCCCAATGCTGATCGAGCAACGCCGTGGTCTCCGGCACCGCACCCTCGACGACGGCCACGGCGTGGGGGTCGAGGTACTTCGGGACGAGTTCAGCGATGAGCGCTGACGTCGCGACGCACATCTCCGACGGCTTGATCACGGCGGTGTTTCCTGCGGCGAGCGCCGGGGCGAGCGGCCCGAACGTCAACATCAACGGCTCGTTCCAGGCCCCGATGATGAGCGTGACGCCGAGCGCCTCGCGTCGGACCCGGACATGACCGGGTTCGAGCACGAGCGGCGTGGGTTCGCGTTCGACCTTCATCCACGTGTGCATGTGCTTCAGGGCGTACTCGGCTTCCTTGATGCAGAAGCCGACGTCCATGAGATCCGAGTCGACGTCGTTGCGGCGCAAGTCGTCCCGGAGCGTCGAGAAGAACCGTTGCCGGTTCTCCTCGAGCAGGGCTTTCATTGCCTCGAGTTGTTCACGACGCCACTCCACAGGCCTCGTGGCACCGGAATGGAAGTACGAGCGCTGGCCGGCAACGAGATCGGTGTAGTCAGGTGAAGTCATGGAGGTCCTCTGGGGATCGCGGGGCGACGTTGGTCACGATTTCCGGCCCTGTTCGCGCTTGACGAGGGCGTAGTAGTCGCTCCACATCACCTTGTACAGGCCGAGCTTCTTCGGGATCGCGCGAAGACCGGGGATCCAGGGGAGGAACAGGAACGGCAGGCTGACGACAGCGGTCATGACCATCGCCCACAGATCGGCCGAGGCCCCGTTGAGGCCGGGGCCCCATTGGTACCAGAACGTGTACGGGAACAGCCACCACGCACCGGGCCAGTTGCCGACCTCGTTGATGATGCCCCACGTGTTGCCGGCGAGGTACCCGGCGTAGCGGGGAGCGTCGTTGGACACCGACAGGTTGTAGTACCAGCAGCCGGTGCCCTCCGGAAGTACCTGAGCGGGATCGAGTTGATCCTGCTGGTACGTGTCGGGGCTGATGCAGTCCGGTCCGCCACCGCCCTGGCCCGAGTCGCCGAAGTAGAGCAGGGCGAACGTCTGGTCGTTGGAGTACCAGATCGACGCGTCCGTCGCGTTGGCGACGATTGCGTTGTCGAGCCCGCCGGCGACTGCGTAGGCGAACTGTGCCTGCAGGATGGTGCCGAGCGGCCCGGCGTCGTCGCCGGCGACGTCGTAGCCGCCGGTCAGTGTCGCCTCGGCCAGCGCGGCCTTGTAGGCATCACTCCAGGCCGTCTGCTGATCGGAGGTCGCCGCCCGCCACTGCTCGAGTGCGGCGGCGACGGTGCCGTCAGGGTCGGGGGCAGTGGAGAGCGGTCGGGCGACGTAGTCCTCGAACGTGTTCACCGGGATCTGTTGACCGAACCACCGCTCCGGAGAGAACGGGCCGAACCCCTGGGTGGAGCCGTCCTGGGCGGTGGTCTGGTACGGGGGTCCGTAGGTGGCGCTCAGCGACGTCTGGTTGATCTCGCTCAGCGTCGTGGCGAGGAAGTCCTTCGGCGAGTCGGTCGACCACTCCTGAAAGGTCACGGGTGGCGGGTCGGGCGACGCGAAGAACACGGCGAGCCCGAGCACGATGACCGCGACGATCACGCCCGAGATGATGACCTCACGAACGAGGTCGTACGGTCGGCGACCACCGCGCCACGCGACATCGCTGGACTTCCACGGTGCCGGTCCGCGGCTCATGACCGCACCTCGGTGCCCGCTCTCGTCGAGCTGCCGCTCTCGTCAGGTCTCGGTCCGTCGACCTCGTCGGCTCCCTCGAAGTCGGTGCCCTCGGCAGGGAACGGAGGCACGACGCCGTGACGGCGGACCCACAGCAGGTGCAGGGTGAGGAACGCGGTCACGCCGAGCGGGAGGATCACCACGTGCCAACCGGTCACGTTGTCCAGGTTCATCAGGTTGAGTGCCTTGCCGAGGCCGACCGAGTTGAGGGCATCCTTGGCCTGCTGACCGATGTACTGGCCGTCGTAGTTGCTCTGCAGCACGTACCCCGTGAGCCCGGTGAGGATGGCGACGAAGAACGTGAGCACGCCGAAGAACCATGTCAGGCCGCGCCCACCACGCCAGGCCGCGGTGAAGAACGACGAGCCGAAGTGCACGAAGATGCAGAAGAAGAACAGCTGGCACGACCAGAAGTGCAGCGAGTTGAAGAACAGCCCGAAGTCCGACGTGTGCCACCAGTACGGGCCCCGGAACACCAGGATGCAACCGGTCACCACGAGGCTCACGAACGACATCAGCGCCAGCGAGCCGAACATGTAGAACAGCTTCGTGACGTAGATCGGTTCGTCACTCGGCAGCAGCCGCTCGTACGGCCAGTACGTCTCGGCATAGCGACGCACCGCAGCCATCATGTTGCCGTGTTCGTCGATCTCCTGGTCGGAGTCGTGTTCGACGACGGAGCTCATTCGGCGCTCCTTCCCGAGGTGTCGGTTCGTTGCGACTCGACGTCGGCGACCTCACGGCGTGCACCCGGCAGCCGAACGGTCGCACCGACGACGAACACCAACAGCACGAGGCTGTAGGCGACGAAGTTGCCCCAGGTGAGCAGGAGCCATCCCCATTCGAAGACCAACTTGGTTGGGTTCGCCAGATCGATCAGCGGAAAGTTCATGCATTCTTCTCCTGGTGAGTGGTCAGTGTCTCGACCACCGGTTGGCGGTCGTCGGCGATGAGGTGGACGTCGACGATGTCGAGGCCGAGGTCCCGTATCCGGTCGAGTACGCCGTGCAGTCCGGCTTGGTCGAGATCACCGGAGCGGACCACGGTGTGTCCGTCCGCCACGTCGACGTGACAGGGAGCGAACGCGGCGCATACCGTCGGGCCGGCCTCGCCGCGCAGCGTGATGTCGTAGGTAGCGATGACAGCACCCCCTCATCTCGGCGATCATCCATGGCGATGACTGTGGCCGAAGGGCGGGTGAGGGCGCATCACCCACCCCCCGGGTGAAATCCGCACGTTCGACGTCCCGATGGACGTCCCCGATGGACCTGTGCCAACATCTGACCACATGGCCGACCGTTGGGCGCCGGACGATCGGCAGCGCATGCCGATCATCGCCGGGAAGTTCAGGCTCCCCGCCGAGCCGATCGATCTGATCGCTCGTCCGCGGCTCGTCGAGCGGGTCAACGACAGCGCGCGGCCGATCGCGATCATCACCGGCGGTCCGTGCTCGGGCAAGAGCGTCCTCGCCGCCCAGTGTGCCACTGCCGTGGACGACGGCGTCTGCGTCTGGGTGCACCTCGACTCGACGGACGACCGTCCTGCTCGTTTCTGGCTCCTCCTGCACACCGCGCTCGACCGCGCTGCTCCCGGCACGTTCGGCGACGTCGAACACGCCCTCCTGCGTGCCGGATCCGACCCTGCCGTGCTGGTCACCGAGCTGGTGGTCGCCGCGTCGACACTGAGCCGACCGCTCGTCGTCGTGCTCGACGACCTCCACACGATCACCGATCCAGCGATCTACGAGGGGATCGGGTTGCTGGGCGAGCACCTTCCGCCACAGATGCGGCTGGTGATCACGAGTCGGTGCGACCCGCAACTGCCGATCGCTCGTTGGTCGGTGCAGTCCCGAATCAGCCAGGTGCGCCAGTCGGACCTCGAGTTCACCCTCCAGGAGACGACCGCGCTGTTCCGCGAGTGCGGCGAGGACCGGGTCACACACGCAGAGCTCGAGGAGCTCTGCATCGGCACGGCGGGATGGGTCGGGGCCCTTCGCTTGGCCATCTTGGCCATGCGCGACGATGACCCGGGATCGGTGGCCCGCACGTTCAACGGCCGAAGTCGGATGGTGGCGGATCTCCTGATCAGCGAGGTTCTCGATCGGCAGCCTGCCGACGTGCGGGACTTCCTGCTGTGGACGTCGCTCGTGAGCGAGTTCGACGCCGACCTCGCGAATGCGCTCACCGGTCGCGACGACAGCGCCGCCCTGCTGGACTCGCTCGCTCACACCGTCGGTTTCATCGTCACCTGCACTGACGGGCGTCACTATCGGTACCACCCGCTGCTCCGCGACGTGCTCGAGATCGAGTTCGACCGACGTTTCGCGTGCGACGCCACCGACCGACGGCGCAAGAGCTGCCGATGTTGCCGCTGCACGCGGCGCGACTGTCGATGCCGTGACGCTCCTGTTGGCGATCGGGGAGACCGAGCGAGCGTTTCAGTTGACGTTCTCGACCGCATTCGAGCACTGGGATCGACGGGACGTCACCGCGATGGCTGCCTGGATCGAACTGTTCCCCAAGGAGTACGTCAGCCAATCGGTCTCGAGAATGCTGGACTATGCCGGAGCAGTCGGCCTCGCCGGGCGGCCCGACGAGGCGGTGATCTGGCTCGATCTCGCCACCTCGCGCATGAAGGGTCTCGACGAACCCTCGATCCGGGATCTCCGTCACGCTGATGCCCTCCACGGCATCTCGTACGCCACCAATGCCCTCGTGTCCGACGACATCGAACCGGGTGAGCGAGCCCTCGACGCGATCGAGGGCGGCCTGGACCTCGGCACCACCGGAGTTCGCGTTCGGCCAGGCCTGGCCCGCGCCCACCTCCTGCTCGACCAACCCGAGTCCGCCCGCCTGGTGCTCGACCGGAGCGTCGCCACCGACGACCTGACCGAGAGCCTGTTGGTGCCCGCGCTCCGTGCCCGCGTTGCGCTTCGAACCGGTGACCTGGACGAGGCGATGAGCCTCGCAAACGGAGCCCTCGCCGCGGCGAGAGCGCTCGGACGCTCAGGACATCTCGGAGTGCTCGATGCGCTGAGCGCGATCGCCGGTGTGCTGACCGAACGGAACCGGTTGAGCGAGGCATCCGAGGTGACCTCGCGGATGCGCAAGTTCTGGCCCGCCTATGTCCCTGGCGTCATCGCCCGCATCGACCAGGCCCGCGTGATGGCGGCGCAAGAAGGTCCCAGCGCCGGCCTGGCCGGGCTGAACGAGATCGGAGACCTGGTACCACAGTCCGGCCGGGCTCGCTTGCGGTTCGTCGTCGATGCGTTCGAGGCGCGATGGCGCATCGAGACCGGCGAGTACGACCGCGTCGCCGAGCTGATCGGCGTGATCGGCCCCGGCGTCGTCGGCACCCTCCTGACTGCCCGTCTCGACGTGGCACTCGGACGACCCGACGCTGCGATTCGTCGTCTCGAGACCGCCGACCTCCGAACACGTCGAGATCGAATCACCGCCGAACTCCTTCTGGCCCGAGCGGGCTCGGCCGAGGGCCGCAACGACTGGCAGATACACATCGAACGCGCCGTCGCACTCGCCGCTCCACAGGGATTCCTTCGGATCTTCATCGATGAAGGTCCGGAGGTGACCCGAGCCGCCCGACGCGCGGCCGAGAAGCTCTGCACGTCGCAGGGTGCGGACCTCGCGGTGGCGCTCGGCGGCAGCCAGCCGAGTCCGTCGGTGGACCGGTCATCCGGTGTGACGCTCACCGAGCGCGAACGGGCCGTGCTCCGGCTGCTTCCGAGCCGGATGACGAACCGTGAGATCGGTCGGGAGTGCTTCATGTCGGTGAACACCGTGAAGACCCACCTCAAGAACATCTACATGAAACTCGGCGTCGACAGGCGCAACGACGCCATCGATCGCGCGCGGGCGCTGGGCTTGCTTCCAGACCACGCGAGCAGTGCCGCGGCGCGAAGCCAGCCGGTGTCCTGATGGCCAGCCTGCTCTTGCTCGGCGTCGCCGGTCTGCTCGCTGGCGGTGTGATCGGCGCCGCGAAGAACGGAGCACCACGGCGAACCAAGGTGCTGCTCGTCGTGTTGATGGTCGTGGCACTCGTCCTCGCAGTGCTCACCTTCGACGGCAACAACTGAGCGACGATTCGGCATCGGGCCCGCGGCGGGAGCGGACGAACACCGATCCGAGCAGAACTCACCCTGGGGTGGGTGAAGCGACCTCACCCAGCCTTCGCCGATGATCGGGCCGACCCGCCAATCGACGAGACCGAGGGATGGAACACTCATGACTGACTTCGACTACGACGTGATCGTGATCGGATCGGGCTTCGGCGGGAGCGTCGCAGCCCTCCGAGCAGTCGAGAAGGGCTACAAGGTCGCCGTCATGGAGTCCGGGAAGCGCTGGAACGACGAGGACATCCCCAACACCAGCTGGGATCTGCGCAAGTTCGTGTGGCAGCCCGAGGCCGAGATGTTCGGGATGCAGCGAATCGAATATCTCGACGACGTCCTCGTGCTGTGCGGCGCCGGCGTCGGTGGCGGCTCGCACGTCTACGGCAACACGCTGTACGTGCCGCCGAAGGTGTTCTTCGACGCTCCGGAGTGGGCGAGCATCACCGACTGGGCCGACGAACTCGCACCCTTCATCGATCAGGCCAACCGGATGCTCGGCGTGGTCCGGGTCCCGTACATGCCCAACGACATCGACCGGAACATGCAGCGCGTCGCCATCGAGATGGGCCACGGTGAGAGCTTCAACCGTGCACCCGTCGGCGTCTACTTCGGCACGCCGGACATGGAGGTCGACGATCCGTACTTCGGCGGGGAAGGCCCGCGGCGCAAGGGATGCATCAGTTGCGGCCACTGCATGATCGGCTGCGGCCAGAACGCCAAGAACAAGCTGACGACCAACTACCTGTACCTCGCGGAGAAACACGGCGCCACCGTCCACGAACTGCACGAAGTCCACGAGCTCACCCCGCTCGACGGCGGTGGGTTCGAGGTGAAGGCCCGGCATCCGGGCTGGGCACAGCGCGCGGCCCACCTGCACCATCATCGCTACACGGCTGCGCAGGTGATCGTGTCGGCCCACGCCTACGGCTCCGCGAAGTTGCTGCATCACATGAAGCACGAGGGCATCCTTCCGGGCTTGTCGGATCAACTGGGTCAGCGGGCGCGGACCAACTCCGAACAGCTCCTGGCTGTGACCCGGACCCATGGCGAGTGGAAACGCGACCCCGAGCGCCTTCACATCACACCGGGATCGGTGGCGATCACCTCGGGCGTCTGGCCGGACCCACAGACCAGCATCGAACCGGTCTTCTACGGCGTCGGGTCCGATGCGATGGGCCTGCTGCTCACCTACCACCAGCACGGCGAGCAGAAGCATGCGACCGAGGGATGGCTGAAGGAGCTGGTCGAGCATCCCGGCAACCTGTTCGGCGACGCGGACGTGCGCCACTGGTCCGAGCGAATGGCGGTCATGCTCGCCATGCAGACCACCGACACCTCGATCGAGGTGTACTGGAAGGACGGCATGCTCCGCAGCCGCCAGGGAGCGGGTACGCCTCCGTCGGTCCACATCCCCGTCGTCGAGGAGTTCACCGATCGGCTGGCGAAACGGCTGCAGTCGGGCGAGGAGGCCCTTGCGTTCGAGGTGCTCAACCGGACGGCGTCGGCACACTTCATCGGGGGCATCTCGATCGGTGACACCGCCGAGCACGGTGCCGTCGACCCGTATCAGCGAGCGTTCGGTCATCCGGGCCTGCACGTGATGGATGGCAGCGTCATGGCCGCCAATCCGGGCGTGAACCCGTCGCTGCTGATCACTGCACTCGCCGAGCGGGCCATGGCCCTCTGGCCGAACAAGGGCGACGCGGACTCCCGTCCGCCGCTCGGGTCGGGCTACGACCGAGTGGCGCCGATCATGCCACACAAGCCGATCGTGCCCGCCGGGGCGCCGGGCGAGCTTCGCCTCGACGCGAAGGCCAGCGACATCATTCCCGAGTACCCGTACTAGTCGATCCCGAACGACCCAGGAGCCACGACATGACCGACAACGCCTTCAGAACACTCGGACCCGGCGCCGAACTCCCCAACGACTTCGTCGTCCCGTACTATCTCGAGGACCGCAAGCACCGCGTCGCAGTTGCCAGAGTCGACGACGAGTTGTACGCCTTCGACGACCTGTGCCCCCATGCGCAGTGCCCGCTGTCCGCAGGCTTGCTCACCGGTACGACGATCATGTGTCAGTGCCACGCCTCACGCTTCGACGTGACCACCGGCGCTGTCATCAACGGACCCGCCACCGAGCCGCTCGGCACCTACCCGGTTCGCGAAGTCGAAGGGGACATTCAGGTCGAGATCTGACCATGACGGACGGCTCCAGAAGCGCGAGGCGGACAGCCGTGGCATCGGATGCGTCCTGGGGTGGCGGTGCTGCTGTTGCTGACCGCGGTTGCCGGGAGTCTCGACGCCGTCGCCTTCGTCGATCTCGGGGGCGTGTTCGTGTGCAACCAGACCGGCAACATCCTGCTTGCTCGGGATCAGCATCGCGGAGGGCGGGCATCGGACTCGGTCCCCGGCACGATCTCGCTGACCGCGTTCGTTCTCGCCGCCGGCCTTGCGGGACGGCTGCTCCCACCGGTCAGACGTGGTGCTCGTTGGCCGACCCGGACGGCAACGGCCATCGCCGTCGAGGTCGTGGCGATCGCTGCGTCCGCAGCCCTCTGGTTGGCTGGAGCGAGCAACGCTGTCGTGATCGCGCCGATTGCGGCCGCGATGGGTGTGCAGACGACGCTCGCCGGGCGAGTCGCACTCGAGCACTTGACGAGCGGCTTCCTCACGGGCACGCTCTCGAGTGCGGCCATGAGGTCGCCGCTGGGTGACCATTCGAATCCATGGTGGTGGTACGCACTCGCTCCGCTGCTCGTCCTGATCGTCGCGGCCGGTGCGGTTTCCATGGTTGCTGTCGAGTCGGTGTCGTGGGCACTGGGGATCGCTGCAGCGCTTGCCCTCGGCGCGTGGATGGTCAGTTGGTTTGCGACCGATGCCGGACGACGATCGGCGAGGACCTGACGTGAGGCATCGCCACGGCACCCAGCACGCTGCCTCCAGCCCACAGCCGCGCAGCGGGCGCGCAGATCGTCTGCTTCGGGCGATGAGTCACCAGTACTGCTGCGGTTGAATGAAACAGAACTCTTCCCGATGAAGCCCTCTGAGAGGCCATGATGCCCCGTCGTCAACCGTTCAGCCCCCGCCTTGCGTCGAGCCACACCCGGCTGCGAGGCGCGGAGGTCCACCATTCGGTGTGCCCGTACTGCGCGATCGGGTGCAGCCAGCTGGCCTACACGAAGGGCGGCGAGATCGTCGACATCGAGGGCGACCCCCGCAGCCCGGTCAACGAGGGTCGGCTCTGTCCCAAGGGCGCCAACACGCTGCAGCTCGTCGCCAACCCGCACCGCATCACGACGCTCAAGTACCGGGCACCGAACAGCGACCACTGGGAGGACAAGCCGATCGAGTGGGCGCTCGAGCGGATCGCCCAGCTCGTCAAGGAGACCCGCGACGAGGGACTGATCGAAGAGGACGATGCGGGCCTCACCGTCAACCACGTCAAGAACATGGCGATGATCGGCGGGTCGGCGGCCGACAACGAAGAGGTCTATCTCGCCTCGAAGCTGCTCAAGGGCGGCCTCGGTCTGCTCGGCGTGGAGAACCAAGCACGGATTTGACACTCGTCGACGGTGGCCGGTCTGGCCCCCACCTTCGGCTTCGGGGCCGCCAGCAACCCGCCCCGCGACATGGTCAACAGCGATTGCGTGCTGATCATGGGATCGAACATGGCCGAGTCACACCCGGTCGGATTCCACTGGCCGGTCGAGGCACAACGCAACGGCGCAACGATCATCCACATCGACCCCCGATACACCCGCACCTCGGCGGTCGCCGACGTCCACCTCGCGATCCGCCCAGGTACCGACCTCGCCTTCCTGCTCGGGATGATCCGTTACGTGCTGCACGAGGAGCGCTGGTTCGAGGAGTACGTCGCGCACTACACCAACGCAGCCACGCTGATCTCCGACGACTACGACTTCGACGAGGAGTCCGGGTTGTTCGTCGGCTTCGACGAGGACACCCACAGCTACCGGCTCGCCCCCCACGCCTGGGACTACCAGATGGAACCGGGCCCCGACGGCGCCCCCGGCCTGCCGCGCACCGACCCGACGATGACCGACCCGCGCTGCGTGCTGCAGATCCTGCGTCGCCACGTCGACCGTTACACCCCCGAGGCGGTCGCCGCCGTCTGCGGGTGCCGGCCGGCCGACGTGGTCAAGATCGCCGAACTGCTCTGCCGCAACTCGGGACGCGAGCACACGACGAACCTCGCGTTCGCGCTCGGTTTCACGCAACACAGCACCGGCCCGCAGACGGTCCGCGCCGCGGCGATCCTGCAGTTGCTGCTCGGCAACATCGGGCGTCCCGGCGGGGGCATCACCGCCCTGCGCGGCCACGCCAACGTGCAGGGCGCCACCGACATCTCGCTGCTCTACAACACACTCCCCAACTATCTGCCGATGCCTCGGGCCGTCGAGGGCCAGGCGACGCTCGACGAGTACCTCGCCAACGGCCGCTTCCACGGTGCTCGCCGCGGCGACGTCGACGACGGCATGTGGAAGCTCGACACCGAGCAGGGCCCGTTCGCCGACGGGTTCGGCCACTTCATGGTCAGCCTCCTGCGGGCCTGGTACGGCGACAGCGCCACGCCCGACAACGGCTTCGGGTACCCCTGGCTGCCGAAGATCGACGAGGACATGTCCGACATGTCGATCTTCCGCAAGATGGACGAGGGGTCGATCGAGGGGCTGTTCCTGTTCGGCCAGAACGTCGCCGTGTCCGGGCCGAACTCGAAGATGCGCCGCCGGGCGCTGCGCAAGCTCCGCTGGCTCGTCGTGATGGACCTCTTCGAGACCGAGAGCGCGAGTGTCTGGTACGCCGACCCGTCGGGTCCACCTTCGGTCGAGGTCGGCACCGAGGTGTTCCTGCTGCCGGTCGCCGCGTCGACCGAGAAGTCGGGGAGCGCCACGAACACCGAACGGCTGGTGCAGTGGCACGATCGGATCGTCGAGCCGCCGGGCGACTGTCGGAGCGATCTGTGGTGGTGGTTCCACCTCGGCCGGAGACTCCAGGAGCTCTATGCGGACTCGACGCGTCCCGGCGACGCCCCGATCCAGCACCTCGACTGGGACTACTGCGCCGACGGCGAGGACGAACCCGACCCGCTGCGGGTGCTGCGCGAGATCAACGGCTACCGCGTCGCGACGGGCGAGCACCTGACGGGCCCTGGAGAGATGGCCGGCGACGGCTCGACCGCGTGTGGCAGCCGGCTCTACTGCGGGATCTTCCCTGCGCCGGACACCAACCTCAGCGCACGACTCGACGGCACGGTGAACGAGGCCGGCGTGTTCCCCGACTGGGGCTGGGCCTGGCCCGGCAACATCCGCATCCTCTACAACCGGGCCTCGGCCGATCCGGCCGGCCGCCCGTGGTCGGAGCGCAAGGCACTGGTCTGGTGGGACGAGGCCGCCGGCCGCTGGACCGGCCACGACGTGCCGCAGTTCCCCGCCACACTCGCGCCGACGTCGCGACCCGACCCCGGCGCACGGGGCAACGACTCGATCCCCGGTGACGGACCGTTCGTGGTGCACCCGGACGGCACCGCCTGGTTGTTCACCCCGTTCGGGATGGCCGACGGGCCGCTCCCCGTCTACTACGAACCGTTCGAGACGCCGGTGGCGGTGTCGATGCATACGCAGACGATCGACCCGTTGACGAAGACCGTCGACTCGCCCGACAACCCGTACGGCGGGGTGCGCAGCAACCGACCCGACGCGTTCCCGCACGTCGCGACCTCGTACCACCTCACCGAACACTTCATGAGCACGCGCTACGACAGTTGGCTCACCGAACTGCAACCGGCGATGTTCGTCGAGATCGACCACGAGCTCGCCGCTGCGCACGGCATCGTCGACGGCGGCTGGGTGGTCGTGTCGTCACCGCGCAGCGAGATCGAGGCGCGGGCGCTCGTCACCGACCGGATCCAGCCGATGCTGGTGCACGGACGGGTCGTCCACACGGTCGGCATCGTCAGCCAGTTCGGCTACCAGGGCGAGGCGGTCGGTGCGTCGGCCAACGACCTCACCGCGATGCTGCTGTCGGCCGACGCCGACATCCACGGCGCCAAGTCGTTCGTCTGCGCGCTGCGGGCGGGACGACTCGAGGGTGCGGGAGCTGCGACTCCGGCGGCGATCGAGACCGAACCAGAGCTCGCCTTCCCGATCGCCGACACCGAGTGGGCGGCACAGCCGTACGGTTGGCAGGAGAAGACATGACCGGCATCCCCGAGTTCGACGTCGTCGACAAACCCTCGTTGGCAGGGACCATCGCGCCCACGCGGTCTCGGCCTGATCCGGTACGCCTTCGAGCGGCCGGCCGCGCCGCCACCGGAGAGCCCCATGGGGTTCTTCACCGACACCACGGTGTGCATCGGGTGCAAGGCGTGCGAAGTCGCGTGCAAGGAGTGGAACCTGCTGCCCGCCGACGCCGGCAACGGGTGGCGCCCGTCGTACGACCACACCGAGGCGCTGTCGGCGACCTCGTGGCGCCACGTCAAGTTCATCGAGGCGTTCGACGAACCCACCCCCGACGCGGGACCGTCGGCGACGCCGCTGCCGCCGTCGGACATCCGTGACGGGGGCGAGTTCGACCTGATCGCCCTGCTCGCCGAGCCGAAGACCGGCCACTGGCTGATGATGAGCGACTCGTGCAAGCACTGCGTGAGCGCGCCGTGCAACAAGGCGTGCCCCACGGGGGCGATCGTCCACTCGGAGTTCTCGAGCGTGGTCATCCAGCCCGACATCTGCACGGGCTGCGGTGCGTGCGTGAGCGCCTGCCCGTTCGGGGTGCCGGACGAGAGCGAACTCGACGGGCACTCGCACAAGTGCACGCTCTGCTACGACCGCCTCGCCGACGACCTGACGCCGGCATGCGCCAAGGCGTGCCCGACGCAGTCGATCAGGTTCGGCCCGATCGACGAACTCCGTGAGGAGGCACGCGACCGCGTCGAGACGCTCCACGAGCGTGGCGTCGGCTCCGCGTACCTCTACGGCGACGAGGAGTCCGAGCACTACTCCGCGCTGCACAGCTTCTACCTCCTGATCCGCCCGGCCCGGGTCTACGGCCTTCCGGACGACCCGGTCGACCCGTGGACCAACATGGTCGGCGACTACCTGCGCGGGGCCGCCGCGTTCGGCATGGCGTTCGCCGCGCTGGTCCTGAGCCTCGTGGTGGCGCGCTGATGGGTGCCCGGACCGCACCCGCGCCCCGAACCGGCTACGAGGACCAGGTCGGCGCCCACGCATCGCCGTGGCGAGGTGCGACAGCGACCGCCGACATCGCGCTGAACAACCTCGGCGTCGGGACGTTCATCGTCGTCACGGTCGTCCGTCTGGTCGTGGGTGAGGACGCGCAGTGGGTCGTCGACGTGGGGTGGCCGTTGGCCGTGGCGCTCGTCGCGCTCGACCTCGCGGTGCTGGCCCTCGATCTCGGCGACCCGTGGCGGGTGTTCCACATGCTGCGCGTGATCAAGCCGGAGACGCCGATGTCGGTCGGGGTCTGGTCGTTGTCGGCGTTCATGGCGTGCGCCGCGGTGCCGGCGCTCGTCGGCGTCGTCAACTGGTTCGCCGAGCCCGCGTCGTGGACCGGCGATGCTGCGCTCGTGCTCGCCACGATCGCACTGCTGCCCGCCTCCGGTGCGCTGCTCTACAAGGGCGTGCTCTTCAGTACCACCGCACAGCCGGGATGGCGTGACGCCCGCTGGCTGGGCGCCTACGTCTGCGTCTCCGGCCTGTGGTCGGGCGCGTCGGTTGCCATGGTGATCGCCGCGGTCTCCGGCGAGGACGCCGTCACCGATGCGACCAGGGTGGCGTCGGCAGTGCTCGCCGCGTTGTCGGTCGGCCCGATGTGGTTGCTGCGACAGGATCTCGAGCCCGAGATGACGGAACGATTCTCGCTCCGCCGTCGACGTGTGTTCGACATCGTTGCGCTCGTCGTCCCCGTGGTGGTGGCGATCGTCGTCGTGGCGGCACCGGATGCGGTCGCCGCCGGCGTCGGGCTCGTCGGAGCGCTGATCGTCTCCTGGGTGGTCCGTGCTGCGATCGTCGACATTCCACAGACGGGCCCGCGCCGTGCCGTCTGAGCAACGATCGGGTGGCACGGTCGAGCGAGCCATCTCGCGAACCGCCGGGCAACGCACCGCTCCGGCCACGGTCGTGCGGGTGCGTCACGACCGCGGGGAATCGGTCGCCGATCAGGTCGACGACGTGCTGATCGTCGAAGAGCCGATGTCGATACAGCTCGACGGGCACCTGGTCACCACGACCATGCGTACGCCTGGACACGACTTCGAGCTCGCCGCGGGCTTCTGTTTCACTGACGGACTCCTCGCGGGAGCGCCGGTGATCGACGTCCGGTACGAGCCGAGACACGACGGCGGCGAGTCTCCGCCGAACGGCGTCGACGCGGCCACCGCCAACATCGTGATCGTCGACACCGCCGGACGTGCACCGGCGCCGAGGCCCCGGCTCGGCAACGTCTCGTCGAGCTGCGGGTGGTGCGGCAGCGAACAGATCGACGATCTGTGTCTGCGTCTCGGCCCGCTCGCCCCGACACCGCCGATCGATCTCGACGTACTCGCTGAGGTGTCGGCGACCGTGCGAGCGAACCAGGAGCTCTTCGGTCTCACGGGAGCGGTGCATGCAGCGGCGGTGTTCGACCGGGAGGGCCGCATCGTCGTTGCTCGTGAGGACGTCGGACGGCACAACGCCGTCGACAAGGTGATCGGCTCGATGCTCCTCGACGGTCGGTTGCCGCTCTCAGGCCATGGTCTGTACATCAGCGGCCGTGCGAGCATCGAGATGGTCCAGAAGGCGTGGGCGGCCGGTGTCACGACCCTGCTTGCCGAGAGCGCCCCGACAGCGCTCGCCGTCGAATCGGCCCGTCGAGCGGGCATGACGTTGGTCGGCTTCCTCCGAGCGGACGGCTTCAACGTCTACTCGTCGCCCGTCCTGGTAGCTCAGGCCGACGCAACGTGGACGTCACTGACCGAGGTGTCGGAGGCGGCGGGGCCGAAGTGGGGGAAGTGGACACACGCGAGATGTATGGATCCGAGGTGCACTGGGCTCTGCCGCCCTCGCCGCACGGGGTCATCCTCTCTACCAATCCTCCCTGCTACTCGACGCAATCCGACATGGCCCGCACGCAATGTCGACCCATCGTGGTGGCGGAGATCGGTACGATGCTCAGTGCGTCCTAGCTGTGATGACCGGACAGGTTGTCCCTGGCGGGATGGGATTGTTGGTCCGCTAACTGAATGAGCCCTCCGAGTAGGTCTGTGTGCTTCCTACAACGCACAGATCCACAAGGAGGGGCTCGATGCCTCACGTTAGAACCCAGCACCCGAACGCGTCGCTGACTCCGCTCGGTCGCCGCAAGATGGTGCGCTTGGTGATCGATGACGGCTGGACCATCGAGGCTGCAGCCGACAAGTTCCAAGTCGACGCGAAGACCGTCACGAAGTGGCGTGACCGGTTCCTCACCGAAGGTGATGACGGTCTGTTTGATCGCTCGAGCCGGCCGAAGTCGTCACCGAACGCGACACCGCCAGCGTGTCGGCGTCGGATCGTCGAGCTGCGCAGACAGCGCCGCTGGGGTGCTGCCCATATCGGCCATGAGGTCGGCCGTGCCGGCTCAACCGTGCAGCGCATTCTGATCGCTGAGGGGCTCGGCAGGCTCGATTCAGGTGATCGCGCGACCGCTGAGCCGATCCGCCGTTATCAGCGTGATCGACCTGGTGAGCTGGTCCATGTCGATGTCAAGAAGCTCTCCGGCATTCCTGATGGCGGCGGCTGGCGCATCCACGGCCGCGGCCAAACGCCAGGCCCGAAGCACACCAAGACGGGGTATCGGTTCCTGCACTCGGCGCTCGATGACCGCACCAGGATCGTGTACTCCGAGATCCACACCGATGAGCAAGCCGTCACCGCTGTCGAGTTCTGGGAACGAGCGAACGAGTTCTTCAACCAGCTCGGGATCACCGTCGAGCGAGTGATCACTGACAACGGTTCCTGCTACAGATCCCGCCTCTGGCGCACCACCCTGGAGGACCTGGGCACCACCGCGAAGTTCACTCGCCCCTACCGGCCCCAGACCAACGGCAAGGTCGAGAGGTTCCATCGGATCCTGCTCGAGGAATGGGCCTACATCCGCGACTGGAACACCGACCGGGAACGATCAGAGCACTACGAGCACTTCGTCCACTTCTACAATCACCACCGAGCACACGGCGCCCTCGGATGGTCAACACCGATCGCCACCCTCAAGGACAACGTCCCCGGTCAACACACCTAGCGGGCCTCCCTAGCGCAAGTACGCAGCCAAGATCCGACGCGGGCGCCCGCCTAGGTCGACCGATCAGGGCGCACACTTCGCTCACCCGATTCCTTCGAACGACCACTCGGCTTCCGGCGAACTGTTGGACCTCCGGCCTCAATCAGCCCACCGCA
>CAVQBG010000018.1:0-6928 GCA_963710625.1 Ilumatobacteraceae bacterium
ATTCGATCGAGGCACACCCCGACGGCGACGAACTGAGGGAGAGGAACCCGACCACCCTCGACGTCCGGGTGCCGCTGCGGTCACGTCACCCCCACACGCCGAAGGACTGATCCCGTCGGGATCAGCCCATGGTGCTCGCGACGAGCACCACCGCGGACGCCCACCGCACGCAGCGAGCGGCTGCGAACGGGTTCAGCCGATGACCTTGGCCTTCGCGGCGGCGTACTCCGCGTCGTCGAGCTTGCCCGAATTGTGGAGGTCGGCGAGCTTGGCGAGCTGGTCGGCGTCGGACGACACCGCAGCGGCGTCACGGATGTAGGCCTTGGTGGCCTCGTTGGCCTCCTGTGTGGCCTGGGCAGCCCGCTCGGCCATGCCTCCGCCCCGCACGATCAGGTAGGCGAGGATGCCGAGGAACGGCAGGAAGATGATGAAGAGCGACCAGAGCGCCTTGCCCCAGCCGGACAGATCCTCACTGCGGATGATGTCCGTGAAGAGCACGATGATCATCCAGATCCAGATCACGAACAGGAAGAACCAGATCATCGACCAGAGGACCTGGCCGGTTCCCCATTCAGCAGCAAACGTCATGACGTGTCACCCTTTCGTTGATTGCGGTTGGAACGATCAGTCACGGATCACGACGGCCGGAGCGGTTGCCCCGCCGATCAGTACCGAGACCAGGATTCCGAGCGGCAGCGTGCCCCAGTAGCTGAGGCCCATGGCTGGCGCGGCGTTGCCCATGAAGAGCATCAGCAGCCAGGTCGCCGGGAAGGTGGAGACCAGGAAGATGATGAGCAGTCCGAGCAGTCCCTTGATCATGTTGTCCTCATTTCGTTCACGAGACGGCGTCATGTCGCCCCTCGGAAATGTAGTCAGGGCGATATCGTGCGCCCGTGCTCATTCTCGCCATCCTCGGTTTCGGCATCCTCGTCGGCGCACTCGCCCAGTTCATCCTCGGGCGGGAGGGCGGCGCGGTCGATTGGACGATCGCGCTCGTTGCCGGCCTGGGCGGCTCGTTCGTCGGTGGACTGTTGGCGAGTCTGGTCGCGGGCGATGGCCTCGCGCTGAAGCCCAGCGGCCTGATCGGCTCGATTGCCGGCGCGGTGATCATCACCGCGATCTGGCGATACGTCGCCAGCAAGAAGTAGACCGCCCCAGGGCATCCGCCGGACTGGCCGCGATCAGCCGGCGTCGGGCGCAGCACGGAGCGTGAGCGAACGCACGGGGATCGGCTGATCGTCGAGGCCGACCACGTCAGCGGTCGCCTCGGAGTCCCACGTCCCGCTGGCGGACTCGAACGTCGAGAGATCGACGAGGATCTCGTCTCGCAACGACAGGGCGCTGATCGCGAGCGCCCGGCGCACGGGTTCGCCCCAGGCGGCGAACGTCAGGCTCCCGCGGGCCAGGACGCCGGTGGCCACGTGGCCGGTCGAGATGCCGATGTGGATGACCAGCGAGATCCCGGCGTCGTGTGCATGTGACCGAAGCCGCGTCACCAGGATCGAGGCGAACTCGAGGGCACGGTCGGCCCCGTCGTCCTGCTCACCGGAGCCGGCGACGAACAGCGATCGGTCGGCGGCGACGCGGATGCGGTCGACGTGGTGCTCAGCAGCGAGTTGCTCGGCGAGTGCAGTCGCCGTTGCCAGCGCATCCGTGAAGTCGTCATCGTCGACTTCACCGCGGTCGAGGTCGAAGGCGACGCCGATCACCGTGGCGGTGTCGACGACGTTCCCGGTACCCGTGACGACCCCGTCGTCGCGCACCAGCTGGGGTGGGAGCACCGTGAGCAGCAGGTTCCGTCGGCTCTCGAACTCGTCCGCCAACGCCTGCTCCTGGCGCTCGAGGGCTTGGGCCATCAGGGCCAGCCGCCTGCCGAGATCGCCGAACTCGTCCCTGCCGAGCGGGGGCAGATCGAGCTGGCGCTCGCCATCGGCGACGGCTTGCGCTGCCGCGACGTACACCGGAATCGGGCGGGTCAGGCGGCGGGCGAGCAGGAATCCGACGGCGGCGGCGAGGAGCAGGACCAACGCGGCAACGACGGCCATACGGAGCAGGTAGGTGGTCAACGGATCGCGAGCCGCCTCGATCGGGACCTCGGTGACCATGACCCACGTGACGCCGGGAACGTCGATCGACGTCGACGAGCTGTACGACCGCTGGCCGGCTGCGTTGTCGGCTGTTCCGTTGAACTGGTTGCCGTCGAGGGCCGCCTGGACCGGGGCGGTGTCGATCTCCTGGATGCCGACGGGCGATCCGAGCGCTTCGACGAGGTCGCGCGTGTCGGCATCGTCGATGCCGTCGAGGTATCCCTGCGGGTCCTCGACCCAGGACTCGGGCGTGCTCTGCAGACGGCGACTGGCGGCGACGATGTAGCTCTCGACATCGTCGAGCCCAGTCGTCGCCGATGTCGACGAGGTGATGTTGTCGATCGCCATGACGGGAACCTCGATCGCCAACGTGCCCACGACCTGGTTCCCGTCGCGAATGGTGGTCGCCGAGAACAGGACGGGCCGCGCCCCGCCGGGTACGTACACCTCGAAATTGCTGAGCACCGCGTCGCCGACTCGCACGCGCTCGAGGTCGTCGTTGACGAGCCGGGCCAACACCGAATCGGCGTACGGGCCGGCCACGAGGCTGGTGCCGAGGTCGATGCGCTTGTTCGCCGAATAGGTGATCTGGCCCGTTCGGTCGATCAGGAGGAGGTCGCCGTCCCCGAAGGTCGTCGACAGTGCGGTGAGGAACTCGTCGTACTCCTGAATTGCAGCGTCGTACGCGTTGGGCGGGCGTGCGGTGTCCGGCTGGCCGGTGACAGCCGGCAGCGTGTAGTGGTACTGGAGCCAGCGCGCGGCTGTCGACTGCGGCAGCACATCGCCCAGGGTCGCCTCGACCACGCCGAGCTCGTTGATCGGCTGAACCACCCGCTCCTCGTAGACGGCCCCGAGTTCCGTCTCCTGGGCAGGGGTGAGTTCGGCGTCGGCCAGCTCGTCGAAGCCCGCCGTGAAGTCGGCGAGCGCCGACGCGATCCCTCGGTCGGAGCCGGTGCTGGACACCCGGCTCAGGAGCCGGTTCGCGGCCAACTCCGCGCTGCGGGCACGAGCGGCGCCCTGCGAATCGAGCAGCCCCGTCGTTCCCTGGAGCAGGAGGCGATCGGCAGCGACGTAGTTGATGGCACCGAAGAGCGCCACGGCGATCAGGGCCGTGACCACCAAGGTGGCGGTGATCTGGCGACGCAGTCGGCGAGGTCGCTGCCAGAACGGCAGGCTGGCGCTGCGCGCGGCGATCTCGGCAGGCACGTCGGCCTGATCGGATGGGGACCCGATCGCCGTCACGACGTCGCCGACCCTTCGGCGACGTCGCCGCCGTCCGTGGCGCCGGCCGGGTCGCGCTCCGAGAGTGTTGCTCGTGCGATCAGGAGGCGTTCGACTCGACGGACACGGATTTCGCGCAGACGATTGAAGGCGGCAGCGAGACCGGCATTGCGGCTGGTCACATCGCTCGCCGCCTCGGCTTCGATGATCAGAACCTCGCAGTCGGTGACCGCCCGAACGGCAAGTGTTCGTGCCTCGCCACGCGGCCGCTCGAGCACCCCGATCGTCTCACCGTCTCCGATGTCTCCGACGATCGCATCCGCATGATCGGGCTCGATCAGTACCAACTGTGCACGGCCGTCGACGAGGAGGAGCAGGTCGCGAGCCGAGCTCCCGGCTTCGACCATCAGCTCCCCGGCGGCATAGCGGGCCCGCCGGGTCGACTGGATCAGCCGGTCGATGTCGGCATCGTCGATCATCGCGAGGAGCGGTGACTGCCGGAGGTCGGCGCGGATCTCGGCGGGTGACGGCTTCGCCGCCTCGGCCTCCGCCGCCGCATCGTGCAGGAAGAGGTCCTGTGCTGGGCTCGGCAGTGGAACTCCGTGACGATGCGACTGGTACCACACGAGCGAACTGAAGTCGCTCGTGACCCTGGGGACGATCGAGTAGTCGCTGACCCACAGGTCGACCTCGTATCCCATCAGGGGGTCGTCGATCGCGACGACGCGCACGTTCGGCGGGGGCTCGGCGAGCACGCCCACCGTCTCCCGGGCGGCGTCGAGCAGCATCGCCTTGGCGAGCGTCGGCGGATTCGAGAACGCCACCTGGAGCGGCACGACGATGCGATGGACCGGCTCCGGCACGCTGTAGTTGAGGATCTCGGTGCTGGCGAGCTGGCTGTTCGGCACGATCACCATGTCGCCGTTACGGGTTCGGATCCGGGTGGTCCGCCAGTTGAGATCGATGACCATGCCCTCGTTGGCGCCCGCAGCGATCCAGTCACCCGGCTTGAACGGATGGTCGCTGAGCAGGAGGAAGCCCGAGGCGAGCCCACTGAGCGTGCCCTGGAGTGCGAACGAGATCACGAGCGAGGTGACGCCGAGTGCGGTGAGCGCCTTGGAGAGGTCGACGCCCCACACGCCGGCCAACACCAGCCAGGCGAGGACCAGCATCACGACGATCCGGGGGAGGGCCAGCACGAGCTGTGGCACCGGGCCGCGTCCGTCGGTGCTCGGTCGTCCGGCGAGTCGCGCGACGATCACTCGGAGGACCTGGAGGGCAGCCACCCCGAGCGCGAGCAACATCCCGGTCGCCGCCAGCTGCACGAGCAGCGAATCCTGGGGCCGCCCGAGCACCGGCAGCAGCACGGCCCAGATGCCGAAGAACGGCAGTGCCCACGTGCGGACGACCGCCAACGCCGTGCGCATCGGGGAATCCCGCTGCCGGAGGCGTTCGTCGAACTCGGCAACACCCAGCACGGCGACCGGCACGACGATGATCACCACCACCGCCCAGAACACGGTGTCGTTGATCATTTCGGACCCCCCAGACTCCCCATGGCCGTTTCCCCGACGGTCCAGACGGTGACACCTTCGACATCTCCGGGTTCGCTCGGGATCTCGTCCGGAAGCATCGAGTGGGTGGCGTCGGAGATCACGATCGCCCCGGTTCCGGCCCGCCGAGCGAGCGCGTGCGCGGCGCTGACCGTGTCGCCCCAGACGTCGTACACCAGACGTGACCCACCGGTCATGCCGACGCTGACGGGGCCGGTGTCGACCCCGACGGCGACGTCGAGATCGGCGGACGCCCCGGCACCGAGCGCCCGAACGGCGTCGCGAGCATCGGTTGCGAAGCCGACGACACGTGGTGCGTGGTCGATGAACGGGCGATCGTGCCCGCACGCGCCGAAGTAGGCGTCGCCCACCACCTTGATGCGATCGAGCCCATGCTGCTCGGCGAGCTCATCGAGTTCGGAGTGCAGCCGATCGATCAGCGCGCGGTCGTCGGTCGCCGTTCGTGCGCGAACGAGCTCGGCCAGGCCGCGCACGACGAGCACGACCACCGTGGCCTGCGGCACCCGATCGAGCTTGTCCGCTTCGCCGCGCGCCAGGCGGTCGGCGACCGCGGTCGGCAGCATTTTTCGGAGGAGCTCGAGGCGTTCCTCGCGCGCAACCGCCAAGGCGACCTGCTGCTGCTCGAGCGTCGTGACCATCGACGTGTAGCTCGCGGCGAGGAGATGCATCTCGACCGGGCTCCGCTCCGGGATGTCCAGCGCTGTCTGGTCGTCGTCGCTCGAGCCGAGGCGCTCGCTGATCGTCCTGACCGGCAGCATGATCCGCCTCGCCCAGGCGACCGCGAAGAACGCGATGATGATGACGAAGAGCGATGCACCCACGATCAGGAGGCTGCGGAACGAGTCGAGCGATGTGTTTGCTGCTTCGGGGCTGACTTCGGACACGACATACCACTCGACACCGTCGAACGGGACCGACGCCACGGTGCTGATCACCGTTCCTCCCGTCATCGCCGGGCGCTCGGCGACCGACGTGTCGCCGTCCTCGGCAGCTGTCCGGGTGGCGCCGGCGGCGGGCTGGCTGAGCACCACCGTGCCGGTCGCCTCGATCCTGGTCCGGTCGCTCGGCGACAGCAGGCCGCTGGCCTCGCTGGCGTCGAGGAACAACTGGGGTGCTGCGAGATAGGTGGCCGGATCACTGCGGAGCGTTCCGTCGGCGCCGACGAGGTAGACGTCGACGGGCTCCGACCCGTCGTCGAAGACGTCAGCCCGCCCGGCCGTGAGGATCCGCGTGAACTGAGCCCCGTCGAACATCACGGCGACCACGCCGACCAGGTCGGCGCCGTTCATGACCGGAGTGGCGACCACGCCGACGGTGTGGTGCGGGGCCGCGTCGTAGAAGCTCAGGTCGCTCATCACCGGGCCGGCGCCCGGATCTTCGATGACCTGGTTGACCGTGTTCGCCAACACCGACCCTCCGAAGGGTCCGGTCACGAGACTGGTACCGAGATCCGGTCGCTTCTCCACCGAGTAGATCACTCGCGCGTCGTCGGGTTCGATCAGGTACAGGTCGAGGAGGCCGAGCTCGTCGACCGTCCGGCGATACGCCGGGTGCGCCCGCGTGTGGACGTCGGTCCAGTCGCTGCCGTCGCCGACGTCGTCGACGCTGCCGGGCTCGGGTGTCGCCTGGAACTCCACGGTCTGGCCATCGGCCGACACGCCACCGGGGACGACCTCGCCGGTGTCGGCGTCGACGACCTCGACCGAGTACTGCCGTTGGAGGTACAGGGCTCGAGGGTCGCTCGGCACCACCTCGGCGATCGGGACCTGGGTCCCGTTCGGTCCGTCGGGTGCCAAGTAGACGGGCTCGTAGGCGGTGGTGAGCGCAGCGATCGTCGTCGCGATGTCGATGTCGTCGGCTTCGGCGAGCGAGTTGAATGCCTCATCGAACGACTCGATCGTCTCGGCTGCGGACGGACTCAGGGCGCGAGCTTCCGTCGCCGATCGGATGCCGTTCAGTTGCGACGCGACATCGAAACCGCCGGCGCTCCCGAGCGACGTCAGCTGCGACTGGTAGATCCTGCGTCCGAGGTCGTAACCGGAGTCG
>CAVQBG010000019.1:0-54059 GCA_963710625.1 Ilumatobacteraceae bacterium
ATGTGACGGCTCCGCCGTCGCATGGTCACATCGCCGCCTCCGGCGACCGCCGGCTTCGCCGGCATCCCGCTTCTTTGCCCGGGATCGACATCGAGTCGATCCCGGGCGAAGCCCGTTTTCGGGCCCGATGCGCAGTTGCGTGCCGGTACTCTCGTGCCGATGGTCGAGATCGAACGAGTGCAGCGACCGTTCTGGATCCACCAGCTGATCGAGTACCTCGTCGGGATCGGCCTGATCAGCGCCTCGGTGCAGCTGCCCGATCCGACGGTGCCCGCGCTGCTCGGCCTGCTGATCATCGTCAACGCCGCCGTGGCCAAGGGTGCTGCCGGCGCGTTCCGATTGGTCGGCCGACGACTCCACCGTGCCCTCGACCTCGTGGTGATCGGTGTGCTCGTGTTCTTCGTCGTACAGCCCTGGGTGTCGATCGATGCGACGACGCGGCTGCTGATCGGGGCGATCGCGTTCATCCTGGTCTTCGTCTGGTTCTACACCGACTTCGCCGAGCAGCGCACGCGAGCCGAACGCAAGGCAGACAAGGCCGCCGTACGGGCCGATCGCGGCCCGCGTGACAGTACCGAGATCGGCCGGCAAGCGGGCCGTGCCGTGGGCGGTGCGGCCAAGTCCGTCAAACGATGGAAGGACGGGCTGGCGGGCGACGGCGCGTCGGAGCAGCCGCAGTCACCGTCGTGGGATCCACCGACTCCTCCCGAGTAGCGGCCCGTAGGATTGCGCCCATGACCTTCGAGCAGCCCGCACCCGATCTCGCGAAGATCATCGCCGCCCTCGACGAGTGGGAGAAGGGCGACGAGACCCCGGGTCGCACCCTCGCCAACATGAAGACGGCCGGCCTGCCGCAGGTGCTCGCACAGCTCGCTGCCGAGGGCTGGACCCCGTCGGTGTGAACGCGCGGCCGCGCGGGGGAGCGCAGCAGATCCCGCGCCCCGACGTCTGGACCGAACACCACGAGCCGCCCTGGCCCGACGGAACGTCCTGGGCGGTCGACGACCTCGTACGACCGGTACCCGAGCACGCAGCGCCGCTGTTGCCCTCGTTTCCCGAAGCCCGCGTCTCCGCCGTGCTGATCGCGCTGGTCGACGGCGAAGACGGCGCCGAGGTCCTGCTCACCAGACGGTCGATGGAGATGCGCAACCACCGTGGTGAGATCAGCTTCCCGGGAGGACGTCTCGACCCCGGTGAGACCCCGATCGAGACGGCGCTCCGCGAGGCTGACGAGGAGGTCGGCCTCGACCCGTCGGCGCCCACCGTGGTCGGGGAGTTGGGTCATCTCAACACGATCGTGAGTCGGAGCTACATCGTCCCGATCGTGTCGGTGCTCGACCATCGGCCCCACCTCGAGCCGCGTACGGGCGAGGTCGACCGAGTGTTCTGGACGCCCGTGAGGGAGCTGATGCGGCCTGGCATCTATCGGATGGAGCGGTGGGGGAGCCCACCGACGGATCGGCCGCTGCACTTCTTCGAACTCGACGACGAGACCGTGTGGGGCGCCACCGCTCACATGCTCGTCGATCTGCTCACGTACTCCAGCCGCCGCTGAAGCTGAAGAACTGACCGGTCTGGAACCGGCTGGTGCCGTCGAGCAGCACCGATGTGAACGACGCCAGTTCGTCCATCGTGCCGAGCTTGCGCATCGGCACCTGCGCCTCGATCGCTGCACGGCGTTCCGGGTCGTTGTCGGCGCGCGACGCCTTCAGGAATCCGGGGAAGTCCATGTAGTTCGTGCCGACGGCGTTCACCTGGATGCCGGCGCGGGCGTACTCGAGACCGACCGCACGCACCAAGCCGTTGGCGCCGGCGCGGGTGCCGCCGTAGATCGACGTGATCGGATCGGGTCGGGCACCGGTGGCCGACGTGAACACGACCACCTGGCCGCTCCCGGCGTCGACCATCGGAGGCAGTACCGCCTGCAAGCCGTGGAAGACCATGTCGAGGTTCATCCGCTTGACCCGCTCCCACTGGTCGACGGTCATGTCGAGGAACTTGCCGACGACGATCAGCCCGGTCACCAGACACGCCGAGTCGATCCGGCCGTAGCGATCGAGCGCCTGGGCGACCAGTGACTGGTTGCCTTCGGCGGTCGCCAGGTCGACGTCGGAGACGATGAGCACCGCTGCGCCGAGCGCTTCGAGTGCCGGCACCTGCTCGGCGAACGGCACCTCGACGCCGACCATCGAATCGTCGCCGTCGGCTCCCTGCAGCACGAGGTCGAACCCTCGTGCAGCGAGCGTGCGGGCCAACGCCGGCCCGACGTACCCGCTCGCCATGGTGATGACGGCCACTGGACGTTGATCGGTCATCGGTCCATCCTGTCACCCACCCGAACCGCAAGCCCGCTTCTCGTGAACTCGTCGGGGAGCGATCCCGCCACGAGTTCACGAGAACGGTCAGGCGAGGGTGGTGAGGAGCTTCCAGGCGGCGTCGACGTGCTGGCGCTCGGTGGTGCGGGCGCCGATTGAGATACGCAGCGCCGTGCGGCCGTCGAGCACGGTTCGAGTGAAGAGTGCCTCGCCCGACGCGTTGGCAGCGTCGATGAGCTCCTCCGTCGAGCGCTTGGCCGTCTCCGGATCGTCGCCACGCAACGCAACGCACAGGAGGTTGAGCGGGTGCGGCGCCACGATGTCGAACCGGTCATCGGCCGCGACCCATGCGGCGAGTTCCTGGGTGAGTTCGACGTGTCGCCGGATCATCGTCTGGAACGACTCCACGCCGTCACAACGGATCGTGAACCAGAGCTTCAGTGCCCGGAATCGGCGGCCGAGGGGGATCTGCCAGTCGCGGTAGTCGATCACGGCGCCCGACTCGGCGGCCTCCGATCGGAGGTACTCGGGCAGGATGCTGAGCGCTCCGAGCAGTGCCGCACGGTCGGCGGTCCAGTAGAGGTTGCAGTCGAAGTTGACGCCCATCCACTTGTGCGGGTTGGTGCAGTACGAGTCGGCAGACTCGATGCCGTCGTTCACCCAGCGGAACTCCGGTGCGAGTGCAGCGATGCCGGACATGGCGGCGTCGACGTGGAGCCAGATGTTCTCGGACGAGCAGATCGCTCCGATCGTGGGGGTCGGGTCGAAGGCCATCGACGACGTGGTGCCGTGCGTCGAGCAGACGAAGAACGGTACGAGCCCGGCCGCTCGGTCCGCGCCGATCATCTCGGCGAGCGCGTCGGGACGCATCGCGAACGAGTCGTCGTGGGGGACGACACGGAGTCGGTCGGTGCCGATGCCCGCGATCCGCAGGCCCTTCTCGATGCTGGAGTGGGCCTGCGACGTGGCGTAGGCGACCAGGTCGGTGGTGTCACCGTCGGTGTTGACCGCTCCACCGGTGGCCCGCCAGCGCGCCGAGAGGATCGCCACGAGGGTGGCCTCGCTGGCGGTTCCCTGGATCACGCCGCCGCCGTGTTCGCTGCGTGAGTCGAACTGCACGGGCAGGTCGAGCAGCTCGCGCATCCAGTCGAGCATCAGGGTCTCGACCTCGGTGCATGCCGGCGACGTCACCCAGCTCATCCCCTGCACGCCGAGGCCGGCCGACAGGAGCTCACCGAGGATCGACGGGTAGGACGTGTTCGACGGGAAGTAGGCGAAGAACCCGGGGTGCTGCCACTGCGTCAGCCCGGGCACGATGATTCGCTCGACGTCGGCCATCACCTCGTCGAACGACTCCGGGGCCGTCGGCGGATGCTCGGGCAGCTGCGACCGGACGTCGCCGGGCTGCACCTCGGCCCCGACGGGGCGGTGCTCGACGCCCTCGACGTACTCGGCGATCCAGTCGACCAGCGCGTGGCCGTGCGTTCTGAACTCCTCGGGGGTCACGGCGTGGAGGCTACGTCACCGTCGATTCGGCTGCGGTTGCGGCGTACCCCCCACGCCACGCGGCCGAACACGATGAGCAGACCGCCGATCATCGCGATCGCGACCAGGTCCTGGTGCCAGCCCCCGCGTTCGGAGCTGCCGCAGCCGGGGCGCTGGAGCGTGCCGACGCATGCAGTCAGATCCTGGTCTTCGGGCAGGAACGGGTTGGCGGTGTCGATGGTGATGTCGTCGGTTGGAGTGGGGACCGTGGTTGCGGCGAACGCCGGAGTGGCTGGTGCCCCGGCGGCGACGTCGAGCACCGTCGCGACGCCCGCGACGGCGGCGATCGCAACGAGGATGCGGACCACCAGCGACGCTGATCTACGATTCACATCCTTGAGTCAACCGCTGCATCTCGACGTCCACACCGGCAGGCCCACCGTGCTCGTCGTCGACTTCGGCGCTCAGTACGCCCAGTTGATCGCCCGCCGGGTCCGCGAGCTGAACGTCTACTCCGAGATCGTGCCGCATCGCATCACGGCGGCCGAGGTGGCCGAGCGCAAGCCGGCCGCGATCGTGCTGTCCGGCGGGCCGAAGAGCGTGCACGTCGAGGGAGCGCCCTCGCTCGACCCGGGCATCTACGACCTCGGGATCCCGGTGCTCGGGATCTGTTACGGCGCTCAGCTGATCGGTCAGCAGCTCGGTGGCATCGTGGGCCGCGGCATGCAAGGCGAGTACGGCCGGGCCCGGATGACCCGTACCGGTCCGTCGCTGCTGCTCCCCGACGACGCGGCCGAGACGCACGACGTCTGGATGAGTCACTTCGATGGCATCACCGAGGCGCCCGAGGGCTTCACGGTCACGGCGACCACGCCCGGCGCACCGGTCGCCGTGCTCGAGAACGACGAGCGACGCATCTACGGCGTGCAGTTCCACCCGGAGGTGGTCCACTCGCCGCACGGGATGGCGGTGCTCGCACGGTTCCTGCACGAGCGCGCCGGCATCGGCGCCGACTGGGAGATGTCGTCGGTGATCGACGAGCAGGTCGACCTCATACGCGAGCGGGTCGGCACCGACCGGGTGATCTGCGGTCTCTCGGGCGGCGTCGACTCGTCGGTGGCCGCGGCGCTCGTCCACAAGGCGATCGGACACCAACTCACCTGCATCTACGTCGACACCGGATTGATGCGCAAGGGCGAGAGCCATCAGGTGGTCGAGACGTTCCGGCGCAACCTCGGGATCGAGCTCATCCATGTCGACGCGGGATGGCGGTTCTTCGCCGCCCTCGAGGGCGTGACCGAGCCGGAGGCGAAGCGCAAGGCGATCGGGGAACAGTTCATCCGGGTGTTCGAGGAGAACACCGGTGGGTTGACCGACGCCCGATTCCTCGTGCAGGGCACGCTCTACCCCGACCTGATCGAGAGCGGCGGTACCGACGGCTCGGCGTCGGTGATCAAGAGCCACCACAACGTCGGCGGGTTGCCCGAGGACATGACGCTCGAGTTGATCGAGCCGTTGCGCGAGCTGTTCAAGGACGAGGTGCGCAAGCTCGGCACCGAGCTCGGACTGCCCGACGAGATGGTGTGGCGTCAGCCGTTCCCCGGGCCGGGCCTCGGCGTCCGGATCATCGGCGAGGTCACTCCGGAGCGGGTCGCCCTCTTGCAGGAGGCAGACGCGATCGTGCGCGAGGAGCTGCACCTCGCGGGGCTGGAACGGGAGATCTGGCAGTCGTTCGCGGTGCTCGCCGACATCCGCTCGGTCGGGGTGATGGGCGACGAGCGCACCTACGGCCATCCGATCATCATCCGCGCCGTCACGAGCGACGATGCGATGACCGCCGACTGGGCCCGGATCCCCTACGACGTGTTGGAGACGATGTCGCAGCGGATCATCAACGAGGTTCCCGGCATCAACCGCGTCGCCTACGACATCACCTCGAAGCCCCCCGGCACCATCGAGTGGGAGTGACGGTGACCTCTGGGGTCTGACCCCAGAGGTCACGCCATGCCGCGCCGGTGTGACGAGCGTCTCAGAAGTTTCGTCAGGCTTTCGCAACACATTCGTCACATTCGATAGGCTGAGCCCTCGCAACTATGAGGCAACTCTCCGTCCGTCGACTCCTTCGCGCCATCCCGATCGCCGTCGCCACGGCCGTCATCGTCCCGGCGATGACCCCCGCGGTCGTCCAGGCCCAATCGGTCGATCAGCAACGACAGAAAGTCGAGGACATCGTCGACGAGCTCGAGCGCCTCGAAGAGCGTGCGCTGCAGATCGGTGAGGACTACAACGACGCGATCGACACCAAAGGTCAGCTCGACGTCGAGATCGCCGACGCGGAGGCGCGTATCGCCGAGCAGGAGGCGGAACTCGCCCGGCTGCGCTCCAATCTGAGCGAGATGGCGCTGCGGTCGTTCGTCGGTGGAGGCGCCGCCCCGCTCGGCCCGCTCTTCGAGGACTCCGAGAACCTCAACGACGCGCTGCAACGCGAGGAACTCGCGAAGGTGGCTCTCAGCGCCGGAGATGTCACGACCGACGAACTCGACGCGCTGGTGAGCGAGATCGAGGACGAGCGCCGTGCGCTCGACAAGAATCGGGAGCAGGCCGAGCAGCTCGCCGACTCGCTCATCGATGCGAAGGCGGAGACCGAGAAGCTGACCTCCCAGTACACCGACGCCCGCGCTGACGCGGAGGCCAAGCTCGGTCAGTTGCTGCGCCAGGAGGAGGAGCGTCGTGCCCGCGAATCGGCGCTGCGGATCCAGGAGCAGGCCCGGGCCGCGAGCACGGCATCGTCCAGCTCCAGCAGCGGCGGCAATGGTGGCGGCGGCGGTGGCAGCACGAGCGGCAGCAGCACCAGCAGTGGCGCATCGAGCGACAGCTCGGGTTCGTCCAGCGGTTCCTCGGGATCGGGCGGCGGCTTCAGCGCTCCTGCGGTGTCGTCGCGTTCGGGTCTCGCCGTCCAGGCAGCGCTCGCCCAGCAGGGCACGCCCTACCGGTACGCCACCTCCACCCCAGGGGTCGGCTTCGACTGCTCCGGCCTCACCGCCTATGCCTGGGGGCAGGCCGGCGTCGGTCTGCCACATCAGTCGAGGGCACAGTTCGCCTCGACGCCTCGCGTCCCGATCGATCAGGCACAGCCGGGCGACCTGCTGTTCTTCTACAGCCCGATCAGTCACGTGAGCATCTACCTCGGCAACGGCATGCAGGTGCATGCGCCGAGCACCGGCAAGACGGTGTCGACCGCCTCGGTCAACTGGGGCAAGGTCGTCGGCGTCGGTCGGCCCGGCTGACCCTGTCGCCATCACCACGGTCCGGCTACGGTCGGCGATCGTGCAGGAACCGATCCACGGCATCGACATCGAACGGGTCAGCGCATGGCTCGCCGACCACATCGACGGAGCGGTGGCTCCGTTCGAGTTCACACTGATCGTCGGTGGTCGCTCGAACCTGACCTACACGGTCACCGATGCCGACGGCGTGAAGTACGTGCTGCGCCGCCCGCCGACCGGGGCCGTGCTCGCCACCGCACACGACATGGCGCGTGAACACAAGATCATCTCGGCGGTCGGGCTCACCGACGTGCCGGTGCCGGCGGCCCTCGGACTCTGTACCGACGATGGCGTGAACGGCGCACCGTTCTACGTGATGGGCTTCGTCGACGGCGTGGTGCTCGACAGCGCCGAGAAGGGCGCGGCGATGACGCCGGAGCACCGCCGCAGCGCCGGGTTGCACCTGATCGACGTGCTCGCCGACCTCCATGCCGTCGACGTCGATGCGGTCGGTCTCGGCGACCTCGCCAAACGCGAGGGATACGTCGAGCGTCAGGTGAGACGCTGGAGCGCCCAGTGGCAGAACTCCAGGACTCGTGACCTTCCGGCGGTCGACGAGGTGGCCCGGCTCCTCGCCGAGCGGATGCCGGTCCAGCAGGGTGTGTCGATCGCTCACGGCGACTATCGCTTCGGCAACGTGCTCACCGACATCTCGAAGGGCCGCATCGCGGCAGTGCTCGACTGGGAGCTGTGCACGTTGGGCGATCCGCTCGCCGACGTCGGGTACATCGGCGTGTACTGGGCAGACCCGGGCACGACCCAGGCGCGACCCAACGACCCGACGGGAATCGAGGGATTCCCGACCTACGCGGAGCTGCTCGATCGCTATGCCGAGCGCACAGGGCGTGACCTGTCGGAGATCGACTACTACATCGCGTTCGGGTCGTGGCGGCTCGCGGTGATCTCCGAAGGCGTCTACGCCCGCTATCTCCACGGCGCCATGGGCGACCAGGGCATCAGCGACGAGCAGCTGAACGCCTTCAAGAACGGCACGGAGATCCTCGCCGAGTCGGCGCTCGAGGCGATGCACCGACTGAACGGAGCGCGATGATGACGTCCAAGCCCGAGTACGACGCCGTCCTCGACGGGTGGGAACGCGGCGAGTTCACCGCTGCCGGGTTGACCCATGCGACCTACCGACGCGGAAGCGGCCCCGGTGTCATCGTGATCCACGAGGTCCCCAACATCACGCCGCTCGTGACGAAGTTCGCCAACGAAGTCGTCGATCGTGGCTTGACGGTGGTCATGCCCTCGCTCTTCGGCACGCCGGGCAAACCGCCGTCGAACGCCAGCGCCGCGGCGGCGATCCTGCGGGGCTGCGTCGCCAAGGAGTTCACGGCGCTCGCGCTCAACCGGACGGCGCCGGTCGTGTCGTGGTTGCGGGCGCTCGCGCGCAACCTGCACCAGGACGTCGGCGGGCCCGGGGTCGGCGCGGTCGGGATGTGCTTCACCGGTGGGTTCGCACTCGGGATGATGGTGGACGAGATCATGTTGGCTCCCGTGTTGTCGCAACCGTCGACGCCGCTCCCGTTCGGCAAGGCTCGCGCGGCTGACATCAACCTGTCGCCCGACGACGTCGCCGCGGTCGTCGAGCGTGCCGCGCAGGGCTGCCAGGTGATGGGGCTGCGCTACACCGACGACTTCTCGGTCGGCGATCGCTTCTCGACCCTGCGTGACCTCCTCGGTGACGCGTTCATCGCGGTCGAGCTGCCGAGCAGAACCAAGCGCGACCACTCGGTGCTCACCGAGCAGCGCGACGACGCCAGCGTCGAACGCGTCCTCGACTTCTTCGCCGAAAAACTCCTCTCGTAACCCGTTCCCGTGGACTCGTGCGGGCCTTACTCCCGCACGGGTTCACGAGAAGGTCAGGGGAGGGCGGATTCGGCGTGCTCCTTGGCGCGGCGGTAGTCGGCCTTGCCGTTCGGTGCCCGGGGGACCTGGTCGACGAAGATCACCGACTTCGGTGCCTTGAAGCCGGCGAGGTCCGTCTTGACCGAGGCGATGATCGACGCCGAGTCGATCGTCCTCCCATCCGCGAGTGACACCACCGCGGTGACCGCTTGGCCGAACTTCTCGTCCGTCACCCCGACGACGAGACAGTCGACGACCCCGTCGACGCGCTTGACCGCCTCCTCGACCTCTTCGGGGAACACCTTCTCGCCGCCGGTGTTGATCACCTGGCTGCCCCGACCGAGCAGGATCAGCGAGCCGTCCTCCGCGACCTTGGCGAAGTCGCCGGGGAACGAGTAGCGCACGCCGTCGATCACTCGGAACGTTCGCGCCGACTTGTCCGGGTCCTTGTAGTAGCCGAGCGGAACGTTGCCGCCGGCGGCGACCATGCCCACCTCGTCGGAGCCCGGAGTGACCTCGCGGTCGTCGTCGGTGAACACCTTGGTCGTCGGCGCCTGGGTGAACCTGGCGGTGTCCGACGTCATCCCCTTCATCGAGATCTGCGTCCCCATCGTCCCCTCGGTCGAACCCATCGCGTCGACGAGGATCGCCTGTTCGATCCGGTCGAGCAGTTGCTCCTTGACCTCCGTGGTCCACATCACCCCGGACGACGAGATCACACCGATCGACGACGTGTCGTACTTCGAACCGTCGGGTCTGCCCTCGTCGAGCGCCCTGATCAGCGGCTTGGCGAAGCTGTCGCCCACGATCGTGACCGCCGTCGCGTGATGGCGCTCGACGGTCTGGAGCACCTCGTGGGGATCGAGGCTGCGGTTGGTGAGCGTGATCACGTGGCCGCCGGCGAGGTGCGGGATGAAGCAGCCGATCCACAGCCCGGTGCCGTGCATCAGCGGAGCGCACGGGATCGAGATCAGCTGGTTGCCGCCCTCGACAGCCGTCTTGACGATGTCGGCCACCTCCCCGGCATCGGACGGCGGGGCGACGCCGAGCAGTGGGAAGCCGCTGGCGATCAGACCCGCAGCCATGCCGCCGTTCGCGTACATCACGCCCTTGGGCATGCCGGTGGTACCGCCGGTGTAGAGCATGTAGATGTCGTCGTCGCGGCGTTCGATGCGCGGCATCGGATCATGCTGGGCGATCAGGTCGTCGTAGCGGAGCGCACCGGGCACCTGGCCGGCGCCTTCGCCATCGTCGACTTCGACCACCAGCTTCAGGTCGGGCAGGCGGTCGATCACCCGGGCGACGCGATCGCCGAGCGACGAGTGGAAGAACAGCGCTTGGGAGTCGGAGTTGTCGAGGAGATACCACAGCTCCTCGTCGAGGTACCGGTAGTTGACGTTGATCGGCACGCCGCGGGTCTTCATGCACCCGTACTGCGCCTCCATGTACTCGTTGCAGTTGTACATGTAGAGCGCGGTCTTGGCGTCGGGGCCGAGCCCGGCGTCGTCGAGGGCGCCGGCGATGCGGGCCGCTCGTTCGTCGTACTCACGCCAGCTCCGCGTGAGATCGCCGTGGGTGATTGCAGGGTGGTCGGGGATCGCGTCGGCGATCGACTCCCACACGGTGGCGAAGTGCATCTCCATGCGGTGACAGTAGCGACGCGGGCGCGTCGTGGGGACCACGAAGCTCGGTGCAGCGCGTGGGATCGTTACCGCGGGCCGCCGTCGACGTCGATCACGGCGCCGGTCGTGTACGACGACGCGTCGCTGGCGAGGTACAGCGCGGTGCCCACGATCTCGTGCGGCTCCCCACCGCGGCCCAGTGCGAACCCGGCCGTCGCCGTTCGCTCGAACGCCTCGAGGTCCCACGCCTTCGAGATGTCGGTGAGAAACGGTCCCGGAGCGATGCAGTTGACCCGTACCTTGGGGCCGAGCGTTCGAGCCAGCCCGTAGGTGAGGTTGTTGACACCGGCCTTGGCCGCGCCGTAGACGAGCTCGTCGGGGCTCGGTCGATGCGAGGCGATCGACGAGACGAAGATGATCGAGCCGCCGTCACTGCCGCCGTGGTCGGGCCCGGCCATCCGCGTGCCGATCAGTGCCGACAGCCGGAACGGGCCCTTGAGGTTGACGTCCATCACCTTGTCGTACAACGTCTCGCTGATCGCATCGACGCTCGGGTAGAGCGGAGACATTCCAGCGTTGTTCACGAGGACGTCGCATCGGCCGAAGTGCTCGTAGACCGTCTCGTACAGCCGGTCGCTGTCGGCCCAGGTACCGGCGTGATAGGCGACCGGAAGTGCTCGCCGTCCGAGCTGTTCGACCTCGCGGGCAAGTCGCTCGCACGCGTCGAGCTTCCGGCTGGCGATCACCACATGGGCGCCGTGCTCGGCGAAGGCGAGCACCATCTCACGGCCGAGCCCGCGTGATCCGCCGGTGACCACTGCGACTCGATCGGTCAGGTCGAACATCCCCATGATCATCGAGTGTGGCAGGGGTCGTAGCCTTGCGGCGCAACGGGGAACGAGGGGGACGCACGATGGGGACGAACGACGAGCTGGTGGGTCTGCAGCCGCTGCGGTTGCTGGCGCCGGAGGACCCGACGACCCTCGCCGTCGTCGGTCCTGATCGATCCCTGACCTGGGACGAGCTCGAGCGCCGGGCGCGTCAGCTGGCGCGGGCTCTCGACGTCGACGGCATCGGGCCGGGTCGGGTGTGGGGCGTGCTCGCCCGCAACCGTTGCGAGTGGCCCGAGGTGTCGTTGGGCAACATCCGTGCCGGCTCGAGCTACGTGCCGCTCAACTGGCACCTCACGTCGGCGGAGATCAATGCGCTGCTGGTCGACAGCAGCTGCGAACTCATCGTGGTCGAACCCGAGTTCCGAGCTGTGGCCGAGGACGCGGCAACCGGCACGTCGGTCACGCGCATCGTCCAGTTCGGCGCCGACTACGAGCAGTGGCTCGAGGCAGCCGGTGACGCCGTGCTCGAGCAGCGAACGAGTGGCGGACCGATGATGTTCACCGGCGGTACCACCGGCAAGTCCAAGGGTGTGATCCGCCCGGAGCACTCGGCGCCCGTGGGCTCGGCGAACCCGATGGCGGCGTGGGGTGACCTGGTGCGGATGCCGGACGACGGCGCGACCCTGCTCACCACGCCGCTCTACCACGCGTTGGGAACCGGGGTGATGTCCGCCTCGCTCGCACGAGGGGTTCCCGTCGTCGTGGCAGGTCGGTTCGATCCGGTCGAGACGCTCCGGCTGATCGAGGCGCACCGCATCACCGGGGCGCCGATGGTGCCGACGCAGTTCATCCGGCTGCTCAAGCTCGACGAGGAGCAACGGTCGGCCCATGACCTGTCGTCGCTCGAGTGGATCCTCCACACGGCGGCGCCGTGCCCGGCCTGGGCCAAGCACGCCATGATCGACTGGCTCGGACCGGTGATCTACGAGATGTACGGCTCGTCCGAGGGGACCGGCCCGGCGATCTGTGACAGCGACGAGTGGCTGGCGCACCCGGGCACGGTGGGACGGGCGTCAGCGCGGGTCGAGTACTCGATCGTCGACGACAACGGCGCCGACCTCCCGCCTGGTGAGGTGGGCACGATCTACTGCCGTCGCTCCGACGGTGCCCCGGAATACCACGGTGACCCGGACAAGACGGCATCGATCCGGCTCCCGGACGGGCGTTTCACGGTGGGCGATCTCGGATGGCTCGACGAGGAGGGGTATCTCTATCTCGCCGATCGTCGAGTCGACCTGATCCTCGTCGCCGGATCCAACGTCTATCCCGCGGAGATCGAGTCGGTGCTCAGCGAGCATCCCGCCGTGGCCGACGTGGCGGTGTTCGGGATCCCCGACCCCGAGTGGGGCGAGCAGATCAAGGCCGTGATCGAACCTGCCGGCGAGGTCGACCTCGACGACGTGCGGGCGTTCGCTGCGTCACGGCTCGCGGCGTACAAGCTGCCGAAGTCGTACGACGTCGTCGACAAACTGCCCCGCGAGGCCCACGGCAAGCTCAAGAAGCGGTTGCTGCGCGATCCCTACTGGGCCGAGTCCCGCTGATCGGTTCGCCCGATCGTTCAGATCGCGTGAGCGGCCCGGCGCGCCTCGAGGACCGCCTCGTGGATCGTGCGCGGGGCGACGGCGTCGCCGATCTGGACGGCGTCGCCGATCGGTGGCGTCGGTACTCGGAATCCACAGTCGACGACGGCTGAGCATGCGATGGTGCGCCGCACTCCGCTGTAGCGGTCCTCGAGGTCGACCTCGCCGTTGCGCACCTCACGGAGCAGCGTTCGCCGTTCGATCGTGACTCCTTGCTGGGCGAGGCGGGTGTTCGCCGGTGCGAGGTCGCCGGTGCGGGCGAGTTCGTTGCCGGCGATGTTGTCCTGCGTGACGAGGACGGCGCGTGCTCCGAGCTCCTCGGCGAGGGCAACGGCGATCGGTCCACCGATCGGATCGAAGATGACGATCGTGCCCTCGTCGGGAACCACGACGGTGCCTCGGCGGAGGTCGGCGACATCGATCACCACAGCGTCCGGATCGGACCGATAGGGGTGCGGTCCGGCCTCGGATCCGGTGGCCTGGATGACGACGGTGCGCTCGCTGGCATCGACGGCCTCACCGAGCGTGCCGAGCCTGATGTCGGTGCCGAGCCGTTCGTGCTCGCGCTCCCACCACTCGACCAACGGAGAGTTCGGTCCCGCGGCACGGGCGAGCCCACCGAGATGCTCACCGCGCTCGGTGATGGTGACCCGATGCCCTCGGAGCGCTGCCACCCTGCCGGCTTCCAGCCCGGCGGGACCGCCGCCGATCACGAGCACGTCTCGAGGGTGCACGGCAGGGACGTACCAGTCCGGGTCCTCGGTCTCGCGTCCGCTCGTCGGCTCGGCGATGCATGTGACGATCGGGTTGCGGGCATCGCGCACCTGACACGTCTGGTTGCACCTGGTGCACGGGCGGATCCGGTCGACGGCGTCGTCGGCGATCTTGCCAACCAGATCGGGGTCGGCGATCTGGGCGCGGGTCATCTCGACGGCGTCGCACCTGGCGGGGTCGTCGTAACCCCCGAGCGCCCATTCGGCCTGGCCGACCTCCACGATCGAGCCCTGCAGGACCACGGGCACCTGCGGTGACGTGTCGTGCACGGCATCACGTACGGCCCTGCACAGCTCGATGTTGAACCCGGTGGGCTCGTGGAAGTCGGGCCGGGTCTTCTCGACGGTGTAGATCGACCCGCGTGTGACGACGACGTAGTCGAGGCCCGCGCTCACGAGTTCCGCTGCGATCGACGGTGCCATCTCCGGCGTGATCCCCGCCCAGGGCGCCAACTCGTCGCACGACAGGCGCAGGCCCACGACCCGGTTGACGGCCGACGCGCGCACCGCCTCGACCACCTGCCGGGCGAACAGCATCCGATCCTGTCCCCACGCGTCGTCGCGCTGGTTGGTGAGCCCGGACAGGAACTGGCGAACCAGGCTGTGCTGGCCGGCGTTGATCTCCACGCCGTCGAGGTCCGCCTCGACGGCCAGCTTGGTCGCATGGCCGAACCCGTCGATCACCGCGGCGATGTCGTCGGCCTCCATCCACTTCGGCACCTCACGGCTGTTGACCTCCGGCACCCGCGACGGCGCCCACAGCGGTGCCTGGCTGTACGCCGACGAACCCTGACCACCGGCGTGGTCGAGTGACGCGATCACCAACGATCCATGGGGACGGCACGAAGCGACGATGGCGGCCCACCCCGAGGCGCAGCGGTCGGCGAGCGGTGACCGTTCGTACGGCCAGTCGGACGGGTGGACCGACGCACCTTCGACGACGATCGTGCCGCATCCGCCTCGGGCACGGCGCTCGTAGTACGCGACGAGCCGGGCGGGGATCGATCGATCGTCGGCCGCGAGGTTCGTGACGTGCGGGCCGAACATGATCCGGTTCGGCGCCGTGCGGGTACCGAACTCGACGGGTGTCAGCAGGTGCATCAGAGCATCAATTGTGGCTGAGGGAATGCTCTTCCCGTCGAATCAGTCGCTTGATGTTGCCCGTGTGCTTCAACAGGATCAGTGCGCACACGCCGGCCACGGCGAACAGCTCCCATCGTGGCTGATCCATCAGGACGATGCCGACCGGGACGAACCCGACGGCGATCACGGATCCGAGCGCCGCCTTGCCGGTCACCTTGGTCACGATCCACCAGATCCCGACAGCGAGGGGCGCCAGGATCGGCTGGACCACCAGCAGCGCCCCCGAGCCGGTCGCCACCCCTTTGCCGCCCTTGAAGCGGCGGAACACCGGGAACATGTGGCCGACCACCGCTGCGGCAGCGCACCAGTAGGCGGCGGGGCGGCCGTCGACGGCGAGGCCGATGCCGGCTGCGAGCGCCCCCTTGCCCGCGTCGAGCAGATAGACCCAGATCCCCTTGCGCCAACCGAGTGCGCGTGTGACGTTCGATGCGCCCGGGTTCCCCGAACCGAACGTGGAGATGTCGATCCCGTTGGCCCGTGCGATCAGAATCGCGCTCGGGAACGTGCCGAGTACGTAGGCGACGAGCACGAGGGCGAACACGGGGAACGATCCTTGCAGCTTTCGCTGGGAATCGGACACCGAGCGAGTGGTCGATCACGACTAGGTTGGCGCACCCCGTGGGCGCCGATCTGTTCCCCGAGCTCGATGCCGAGCGGACACGCCTTGCGTTCGCGCGGGCATCGCGCGACCGCATGATCGCCAGGTTGGAAGCCGTCGATCCCACCGGCGCCGCCGACGAGATCACCAAGGAGTACATCGAGGTCACCGTCGCCGACGCGTTGGACGACCTCCGCGGGCCGGGCTCGGGCGACTTCTTCGGCCGGATCGACGAGTGGTACATCGGTCGTCGGCACATCGAGGACGACCGCCACGATCCGGTGGTGGTCGACTGGCGTGCGCCGATCGCGGCGCCCTTCTACCGGGCGACGTCGGTCGATCCGCTGGGGGTGGCGTTCCGGCGACGGTTCACCCTCGATGGGGTGGGCGACGAGGGCGAGATCGTCGCCTATCTCGACGAGCATCTCGACGATCCCGACGAGGGCGAGGTGGCCGGCGGGATCCCTGACCCCGTGCTCGCCGAGATCGGTGCCGAACGATCGGGTGAGATGCGCGAGATCGTGTCGACGATCCAGGCCGAGCAGGACGTCGTGATCCGTGCGCCGATCGATCAGGTGCTGGTGGTTCAGGGGGGACCGGGTACCGGCAAGACCGCGGTAGCGCTGCACCGGGCGGCGTACCTGCTCTTCGAGTATCGGGGCCGTCTGGCGCGTGATGGTGTGTTGGTGGTCGGACCGAACAAAGCGTTCCTCGACTACATCGGCAACGTGCTGCCGTCGCTCGGCGAGCGGTCGGTCCGCCAGGCGACGGTCGACGAGCTGTGCATCCCGCGCGTCGAGGTGACCGGTCGTGACGACGTCGAACTCGCCCGGTGGAAGGGCGACGCCGCACGTCTCGATGACCTGCTCGACTTGGCACTCGCGGCGATCCGCCCGCCCGACGACGACATCGTGGTGCCGATCGGGGCGCGCAGGCACGTGATCGCCCGCGACCTGTTCGTCGACTGGCTGGCGACTGCGACCTCGGGGACGAGCCCGCTGAACGAGCGACGCGAGCGGATGCGGTCGCTCGCCCAGCGTGAGCTGTTGGCGCGTACCGGCTCCGAGGACGCCTGGCGGAATGCGGCCCCGCTGAAGGCGGCGATCAACAAGGCGTGGCCGAAACAGAAGCCGGTCCGGCTCGTCGACCGGCTGCTGCCGGGCCCAAGCGGGAAACGGCGCCGGTGGAGCCGCGCCGACCAACTGCTGGTCGACGAGGCGAACTCGATGCTCAACGGTTCGCCGTTCACCTACGGCCACGTGATCGTCGACGAGGCGCAGGATCATTCGGCGGTGGCGCTGCGTGTGATCGGACGTCGCAGCCCGGCCGGCTCGATGACGCTCGTCGGCGACGTCGCCCAGTCGACCACCCCTGCGGGTCAGGAACGGTGGTCGGCGGTGTTCGACCACCTGACGGTGCGCGAGCGCCCTGCCGGCACCGTTGCCGATCTCACGATCGGCTACCGCGTACCCGAGCCGATCCTCGTGGTCGCCAACCGCTTGCTGCCGTTCACCGGAGTGGATGCAACCGAGAGCCGCAGCGTCCGGCGCACCGGCGAGTCACCGAGTTGGCTGCGGGTCGACGCTCCGCACCTGGCCGTCGCCGTCGCCGATCTGGCCGCCGCAACCAAGCAACGCCGACGCGTCAGCGCCGTGGTCGCCCCAGCGGCGCTCCACGACTCGATCGCGGACGAGCTGGCGGCGCACGGTCTCGCCGCCGTCGATCATGTGCACGAACTCGACCCGTCGGAGATCCCGCTGTTCGGACCGGAAGCGGTCAAGGGCCTCGAGTTCGACGGCGTGATCGTCGTCAACCCCCACGAGATCCTGAGCGGAGGGTCGGACCGGCCGGTGACCGAGCGGGGCGCCCGCCTGCTCTACGTGGCGATGACCCGAGCGGTCCAGGAACTCCACTTCGTCACCGATGACGGGCCACCAAAGATCCTGGACCGCGGAGCCTGACCCGAGGCGCTCACATCCCGAGAACGGATCGGGCCCGGTCGACGCCGACCAGCACGATGTCGTCCCGACGGATGGTCTCCCAGTGGGACCTGGTCATCCGATAGCCGAGCATCTCGTCGGCGACACCACGTCGCAATGCCCGCCGCTTTCCTTCGAAGTCGTAGCCCAACGACTCGGTCACGCCGAGCGACGCTCGGTTGTCGTGCCACATGCCCGTGAGTGCCACCTCGGCACCCAGACCGTCGAAGCCGAGCGTGAGCGCTGCCATGCGGAACTCCTTGCCGAGGCCGCGTCCCTGGAAGCGGAGGCCGAGCCACGAGCCGGTGGTGAACTGGCGGAGCGCACCGAAGTGTTCGGACCCGAGGTCGCATGCTCCGACCACCTCGCCGTCGACGACAACGGCGAACTGCAGGTTCCACGACTCCGGTCGCACCGACGCACGCGTCCGCCAGTAGAAGCGCATCGCCTCCTGCTCCATCTGCGGTGACGGCAGGTCGGTCCACGGGACGAGGAACGGCATCGTCAGGGGATCGTGCACGCCCTGGGCCGCGACTGAGACCAGTTCGGCTGCCAGTGCATCGTCGAGGTAGCGCAGGCTCAATCGGGGTGTGCGCACCTCGACGTCGAACAGCGGCCAGTGCTCGTTCGCCATCGCCGCAGTGTCGCCCATCGCGTCCCCGTCGGCCAACCGCGTTTCCACCTCACACCAACGCGAAAAATGCCGTAATCGGGACGCCGAGCGACCGATTCCCGGCATTTTTCCGTTTGGTGGTTCAGCGGCGGCCGATGGTGACCGGGACGCGTTCGGGCTTCGAGTGGTCCATCATCGGCCGGGGACGATCCGCCGTGGACGCGGCGAGCATCGCGGCTTCGCCGTGGCCGCCGACGCACTCGGGGTCGGGGCCGTCGAGTGGGATGCCGACGAAGAACTTCGCCGCCATGCAGCCGCCCTGGCAGGCGTCGTAGCTGCCGCACGAGGTACACGCACCGGCCGATTGCGGTTCGCGGAGTTCGGCGAACAACTCGCTGTGCTTCCACACCTGCGCGAACCCGCCGACGTCGCGGACCGAGCCGGCCTTGAACTCGTCGTGGATCACGAACGGGCACGCGTAGACGTCGCCGATCGGATCGATCAGGCACACGACACGACCGGCGCCGCACATGTTCAATCCCGGCAGGGGTTCCTCGCCGAGCACGTTGAGGTGGAAGAACGAGTCGCCCGTGAGGATGTTGTCGCCGTGAGCGAGCAGCCACTCGTAGATCTGGCGCTGCTGGGCCTGGGTCGGATGCAACTCGTGCCACGAGTCGGCGCCACGGCCGGACGGGCGCAGCCGCGTGATGCGCAGCTGGGCACCGAACGAATCGGCGAGCGCCTTGAACTCGTCGAGCTGGTCGACGTTGTGGCGGGTGACGACCACCGAGATCTTGAACTCGCCGAACCCGGCGTCGCGAAGGTGGTTCATCGCTCGGATCGCGGTGTCGTAGGAGCCCTCGCCGCGGACGGCGTCGTTGGTGACCGCGTCGGTGCCGTCGAGGCTGATCTGGATGTCGAGGTAGTCCATCGCGGCGAGGCGCTCCGCCTTCTCGGCATCGATGAACGCACCGTTGGTGGAGAATTTGACGCCGATGCCGCGCTCGATCGAGTAGTCGAGCAGCTCGAAGAAGTCGCGCCGGATCATCGGTTCGCCACCGCCGATGTTGATGTAGAAGACCTGGAGGTCGTGCAGCTCGTCGAGCACCGCCTTCGCTTCGTCGGTGGTGAGCTCGTGCGGGTCGCGGCGACCCGACGACGACAGGCAGTGGACGCACTCGAGGTTGCACGCGTAGGTGAGCTCCCACGTGAGGCAGATGGGGGCGTCGAGGCCGCCCTTGAGCTGATCAACCAGTGCGGTCATGGAGCATCTCCGAAGCGGTGAGGGCCAGCAGGGCCCGCTCGAACGACGGCCAGCGGGCTTCGTCGATTGCGCAGGCGCGCAGCGTGTCGGACAGTGTGTCGTGTTCCTCGAGCGACCTGACGACGCGAACCATGTCGGGGTGCCTGAGGAAGACCAGCTTGCGGTTGCCGTAGTGGTAGACGAGTGCGCCGAACGGTTCGGGTCGCAGCGCCACCTGCGGGTGCAGGGTGAGGCGCCGATCGAGCAGGCGGGGGTGGGTGGTCGTCGTCACGCGCTCGACGCGGCTGACGTCAGTAGACGCCGCACATCCCGTCGATCGAGATCTCCTCGACCAGCAGTTCCTCGTCGAGCAGCGCGGTCGCGTCCTCGGAGGAGCGGTCCGTCTCGGTCTCGGCGGCAACGGTGGTTTCGTCCATGTGGCGAGACTAGCCAACCTGGTCCTCGTCGGCCACGGCGGCGGCCCGGTCGCTCGCGGGCTCGCTCCGACCACGGTCGGTTTGCCTATCGTCTCGGCCATGCGGATCACGTTGCCCTCCGGAACCGAGGCCGAGATCGCGGAGCCGGCGGACTCCGACGACGAGAGCACGATGGGGCTCGTGATCGCCCCCGACATCTTCGGGCTCCGTCCCCTCTTCGACGACATGGTGGCCCGACTGTCGTCGGTGTGGTCGATGACGGTGTGTGCGGTCGAGCCCTTCCCGGGACTCGACCTCGGGTCGGATGTCGAACCGCGGATGGCGGCGATGTCCGGCCTCGACGACGACGTGCACCTGCGCGATCTCGAGGAGGCGGCCGATGCGACCGGCTGCGAACGGGTCGGGCTGCTCGGGTTCTGCATGGGTGGGATGTACTGCTTCAAGTCGGCGCGCAGCGACCGCTTCGCGAAGATCGCCAGCTTCTACGGCATGATCCGTCTGCCCGAGGGCTGGCGCGGTCCCGGCCAAGGCGAGCCGCTGGAGCACCTCGCCGTCGGCCATCCCGATCGTGTGTTGGCGATCATCGGCACGCTCGATCCGTACACGCCTCCTGACGACGTGACGGCGCTCGAAGCGGCCGGAGTGCGCGTCGTGCAGTATCCGGAGGCGGAACACGGCTTCGCCCACGCCCCCGAACGTCCCGCCCATCGTCCCGCCGACGCCGCCGACGCCTTCCAACGCGCCCAGACCTGGCTGACGTCCTGACCGCAACTTTGCATCCGGGGTCGGACCCCGGATGAAACGGTCACCGTGAGCGGAGCTCGAGGCGTTCGCGTTGGGTGATGCGGTACGTGCGATCGTGCTGTTCGAGCCAGCCGAGGCGGACGAAGCTGGCGATCGCCTTGTTGACCCGCTCGCGTGACGCACCCACCATGCCGGCGAGTTCCTCCTGCGTGACCGGGAGGGCGAACTCGTCGGTGCCGTTCGCGAGTTCGAGCAGACGCTTGGCCGTGCGACCGGTGACGTCGAGGAACACCGAGTCGGCGAGCGCTTCATCGGTGACTCGGATTCGTTGCGCCAGCAGCCGCGTGACGTTCCACAGCAGCTTCGGGTTCTCGTCGAACATTTCGAACACGGGCCCGTACGGGATCGACAACACCGTCGTCGGCTCGAGTGCACGCGCCATCGCCGAACGGGGCCCGTCGTCGAGCATTCCCATCTCACCGAACAGGTCGTTGGCCTCCATCAGGGCCACCACGCTCTCGCGCCGATCGATCGGATTGGCCAGCGCGATCGCGATTCGACCGCGCAGCACGAGGTAGAGCGCCTCCGGAGGATCGCCCTCGTTGAACAGGATGTCTCCGCGGATCAGGTGGAGTTCCTGACCTGACGCAGCAACTCGACGCAACGCGTCGGGGGCGGCGTCGGCGAAGAAGTCGGTGCGGGCGAGGGTCTCTTCGTGAGCCATGACATCGGTCACGGTACTACCCTGCGCCGTTGTGACCGTCGCCGAGCCAACATGGACCATCCTGGTCGGCGGGGGCAGTGGCCAGCGGTTCGGGGCGCTCAAGCAGTACGAGTCGCTCGGTGATCTGCGCGTGATCGACCGCGCCCGCGCCACTGCGGAGGAGGCGACCGATGGGGTCGTCGTCGTGGTCCCGGCCTCCGATGCCGACCGCGAAGGCGGAGTCGCCGGTGGTGACACACGGAGCGCGTCCGTTCGTGCCGGCCTCGCTGCGGTGCCCGACGAGGCATCGATCATCTGTGTGCACGATGCTGCACGACCCTTCGCCACCGCTGCGCTGTACCGCCGGGTGATCGCAGCGGTGCTCGACGGCGCTGACGGAGCGATTCCCGGTGTGGCGGTGACCGATACGATCAAGGTCGTCAGCAGCGGGGAGGTCGTCTCGACCCTCGACCGGTCGACGCTGGTCGCCGTCCAGACCCCGCAGGCGTTCCGGGCCGATGTGCTCCGTCGTGCCCACGAGGGCGGTGGCGCCTCCACCGACGACGCTGCGCTCGTCGAGGCGCTCGGTGGGCGTGTGGTCGTCGTGACCGGAGAGGCCGACAATCGCAAGATCACCCATCCCGACGATCTCGACTGGGCACGTCGACGGGTCACGGCGGGGGACGCAACGATCGGAGTGTCGCCATGACCGTTCCAGAGTTCCGCGTCGGTCAAGGCTTCGACGTCCATCGTTTCAGCGACGACCCTGCACGCGTGCTGGTGCTCGGCGGCTGTCACTTCGCCGGGGTCCCCGGTCTCGTCGGTCACAGTGACGCCGATGCGATCGCCCATGCGTGTGCCGACGCGCTGCTCGGCGCGGCTGGTCTCGGTGACATCGGCATGCACTTCCCCGACACCGACCCGCGTTGGGAGGGTGCCGATTCGATCACGCTGCTGCGCCACGTGGCGGCGATGTTGGCCGAAGACGGTTGGCGCGTGTCGAACGTCGACTGTGCCGTGGTGTGTGAGCGCCCCAAGCTGGCGCCGATGCGCGACGAGATGCAGCGGAACCTGTCGGCGGCTGCTGCCGGTCCGGTGACCGTGAAGGGCAACCGTGCGGAGCAACTCGGCGCAATCGGCCGGGGTGAGGGTGTGGCGTGCTTCGCTTCGGCGCTCATCCATCGGAGTGCGGCGACATGAGTGGATCGCGGTCCCCGGGTCGTGGCTCCGGGAAGAAGAGCGGCAAGGGTGCGGGCAACGGGCCCAAGCGCGCCGGCGCACCACCTCGCCGTGGTGGCCCGCCGCGCACACGCACCGGCTCCGGCAGTTCGGGCGGAGGAGGGCGACCGTCGAGCGGCCGCGGTGACCCCGGGGGGAGCCCCGGTGCGACGAAGGGCCTCGGCGGACGTCAGGTCGAGGGCCGGCAGGCGGTCCGCGAGCTGCTGATGGCCGAGCGGCGCAAGGTCCACGAGGTCTGGATCAGTGCGGAACTCGAAGGGGATTCCGGCGTCGCCGACATCGTGGAGATCGCGGCGGCGCGCCGGATCCCGCTGTTCCACGTCGCCCGGGCGAAACTCGAACGCGAGGCGCGCAGCGAGGCGCCACAGGGTGTGCTCGCCCATGCTGCGGAGATCCCCGAGGCCGACCTCGCCGATCTGATCGATGTGCGGCGCGCCGGTCGTGTGCCGTTCCTGGTCGCGGTCGACGGGGTGACCGACCCCGGCAACCTCGGGGCGATCATCCGCAGCTGCGATGGTGCCGGCGTCAGCGGAGTGCTGCTGCCGCGGCACCGTGCGGTGCACGTCACGCCCACGGTGGCGAAGGCCGCCGCTGGCGCGGTGGAGTACGTTCCGATGGCGCTGGTCCCAGGTCTTCCCGCAGCTCTGCGCCAGCTCACCGAACGGGGCATCTGGATCGTCGGGCTCGATGACGGGGCGGATCGCGGGCTCTTCGAGCTCGGCCCCCTGGCGACCGAGCCGATCTGTCTCGTGCTCGGGGCTGAGGGTGCCGGACTGTCGCGGCTGGTCCGCGAGCGATGCGATTCGGTGGTGAGCATCCCGATGGCCGGACACGTCAGCTCGCTGAACGTTTCCGCGGCGGCGTCGGTCTCGCTCTACGAAGTTTCGAGATTGCGTCTGCGTCTGCCGTAGAAGACCGAACACCGCGGGCCGTCTCGCAACTGACACTTCCTTCAGGAGCACCTTCCGTTTGGTCGGCTGGGAGGACCTGGGCTGACTCGGATCCGCTCGGTATCCTGGGCACACCCCGCCGGGTTAGCTCAGTTGGTAGAGCACTTGATTTGTAATCATGAGGTGGCGAGTTCGATCCTCGCACCCGGCTCCAGATCTGGCCGCTTCAGGTGGCGACGGTCCAGATGGCCGCGAAGTGCAGACCGGCGGCGACGAGCGTGCAAGCGTGCCAGAACTCGTGGTACGAAAACGTCGATGGCCTCAGTTTCGGCCATTGCTGGGCGAACGCGACCGCTCCGGCGGTGTAGATGACACCGCCGCCGAGCACCAGTGCGATGGTGGGCAGGCCGCCACGGTGCCAGAGAGCGGGAGCGATCGCCACCCCCGCCCAACCGAGACCGATGTACATGGCTTCGCCGAATCGGTGTGCCCGGTCGAACCACAGAACCTTGACTGCCGCGCTGGCCGCAGCGGCTGCCCATACGACGACCAGCGTTGCGATGGCGGGGACGGTTCCGAGTGAGATCAGGGCGAACGCGGCGAATGTTCCCGCGATGGCCGCGAAGATGGTGGCATGATCCGCGCGGCGCCATGCGGCGCGGGCCCGGACCGTGTGCACCCATCGGTGATAGGTCGTCGACACCGCCAGCATTGCGGACAGGCCGACGGCGTACATGATGACCGCTGCTCGGGCGCGGGCACCATCGGCCTCGATGGCGAGCGTGACGAGCAGAGGGATCACCGACAACAGTGCGATGAGGTGGAGACGTCCCCGCCACGACGGGCGTCCGGGTGTTCCGAGAGGGTCGTCGAGCCCGTCGAGCCGGGTGACGAGCACGGTGTCGAGCGACGCCACCGCTGCGATCTCGTCCCGTGGCGTCGATGTGTTGTGCGGATGACGGATGTTCATGGTGCTCCTCGAGCCTGAATTGGCCAGGGGCGAGGCGTCGGGCCTGCACGGGGAGACCGCGCGGCGGCCACCCTGCCCAAGCGAGGCGACTCACCCAAGAGGTCCAACGTATCGCAGCTCACCGCCGACGTTCGGTCGGACGGTGTCCCGTCTCGTACCCGGGCCGACAAGGTCGACAACGTCCTCTCGTGATGGCGTTTCGACGATCTGGGCCGGAATCGCCGGCGCGACGCAGACGGAGGTGGGGAGGTGCGGCTGCCGTCGTTCGGGATCAGGGTGTCCGCTGCCGATCGCGGTGGGCCCGGCGCTCTCGCGTCCGCGTCGTCGCGAGTGGCCACCGCGATGACGGGTGGCCCGCGGACGACGTGCCTGTGCTCGTGGCCCGGGGGTGGCGACCGAAGCCGTGGGGGGTGGAAGGCGCAATGGATCCGGACGCCGGAGGTCACACATCTGCAGACGGCGCTCGACGCACTGGGTGCCGAGCTCGTCGTCGACGGGATCTGCGGTCCCGCAACCGACACCGCCGTTCGCGCGTTCGGTCTGCCGTGCCGCCGCGATCGGGTCGAGTCGCCACTCGGCGAGTCGAGCAACGCAACGATGCGGGCACCGTGGCCGCCCTGATCATCCGGAGCGTTCGGCGGATCGGTGCGCACCACGCACACTGAGGGCGACGGTGGAGTCGGTCAGTCGTCGAGTGTGATCTCGCGCACTCGGGCGAGCAGCACCTCGAGCGCCGGGCGATTGAGGCCGCCTTCGGGGATGATCACGTCCGCGTGGCGTTTGCTCGGTTCGATGAACCGCTCGTGTGCGGGGCGCACCGTGCTGAGGTACTGCTCGATGACGAACTCCGGTGTGCGGCCCCGCTCGGCAACGTCGCGCCGCAACCGCCGGATCAGGCGGATGTCCGCTGCGGTGTCGACGAAGATCTTCAGGTCGAAGCGTTCCCGGAGCGCGCGGTCCCAGAACACGAGGATTCCGTCGACGACGATGATGCGTGCGGGCGCGACGATGCGGACCCGATCGCTGCGGTTGTGTTGCGTGTAGTCGTAGACCGGTACGGGGACCGATGCGCCGTTGGCGAGGGCGGCGAGGTGATCGTTGAGCAGTGCCCAGTCGAAGGCGTCGGGATGGTCGTAGTTGACGGCGCGTCGCTCCTCGATCGGTGCGTCACCGAGGTCGAGGTAATAGGAGTCGAGTTCGATCAACGAGAGGTGGTCGTCGCCCGTGAGTGCCGCCAGCCGCTCGGTCACGGTGGTCTTGCCGGAGCTGCTGCCGCCCGCGATGCCGATGATGAAGGGCCTCCGCTGCACGGCCAGCACGCTACGCGCAGGTCGCTCGTCTCGCACGCTCGGCCGACTCGTCTCGCCGGTCTCCCGGTCGACCACCACGAACTCGTTCAGTTCCGTGTTGATGCACTGTTGACCAACTCTTGACCACTTTCAGTGTCCAACCCATTGCTCTGAGTGGTCGAGCCATTTACGGTGCTCCGAACGGCCCCCGACGAACCGACAACTCAAAGGCGGAATCTGTGAACGGCCAAGTGCTCGAACACGACAGCGGCATCCATGACCGTGGAGTCGACTCGCCCCGTGCCCTGCCCGCACCGTGGCCGGCTCCTCGCACCGGGACCAGCGGTGGTCCCCTGGCGGTGCCTTCGGTTGCAGTGCCGTTGTCGGCGCAGCCCGTGCTGGCAGCATCGCACGTCGCGCCCGCCGACGAGGCCTGGTCGGCGCCGGTTCCTGGAACAGGACGGACTGCCGGTCGCGGTGAGCAGTTCGCGCTCGGTCGTCGCGGCATGCTCGCGGCCATCGCTGGATCCACGGTGGGTCTCGCCGTGCTCGTGTCCGGCTGCGCCGACGACGCGGTCGACGAGGCGGTCGAGGCGCAATCGGACGCAACGCTCCCCGATCCGAAGCTGACGCCGTCGCAGTCCGTTCCCGGAGCCGCGCCGACCGTCCCGCCCAACTCGACCGCCTCGGGCGGGACGGCGTCGAGCACCGCCTCGTCGCCCCGGGCCGTCGACGGTCCCGCGCCGACCGATCGAGTCGCCACCGCCATCGAACCGACGCCCGACACCCCGGCCGGCGCGGGCGCGACGCCGAGCGGTACCGCACCCTCGCCGGGTGCGGGCGCATCGACGGCCTCCGGCACCAGGACGAGCAATCCCGCGCCGTCGTCACCGACGAGTCCCGCTGCCACGCCGCCACCAGCGCCGACCCCCGCCGCGCCGTCGGCTGGGGACCCGGTGGCCACGCCGCCGCCCGCGGTTCCGGCTGCGCCCCCACCGGTCGTCCCACCGGCAAACGACCCGGTGGTCGCCCCGCCGCCACCACCGCCACCGCCACCACCGCCACCGCCACCACCGCCCGGCCCGACTGCGGCTGAACTCGAGGCCATGCACCAGGTGCAGCTCCTCGGCAAGGTGGTGTACGGCCCGACACCCGACGCCATCGCCCAGGTCGCAGCGCTCGGCGGCGCCGCATTCCTCGAGCAGCAGCTCACCACGCCCGCCGCAGGCGTGGCGGGCGTGCTCACGGGCGTGTCCACGCTCGAGGCCGACATCGAGACCCGGTACCAGGCCTACACCGGCCAGGACAACTCGCGTCCGGCGAAGGAGCTGCGTCATGCCGCAGTCATCCGTGCCGCGAGCCATCCCGGCCAGCTCGCCGAGCGGATGGTCGAGTTCTGGACCAACCACTTCAGCGTCTACACGGGTGAGGACGACAAGAACGTTCGCTACGCCGCAGCATCCGACGATCGCGATGTGTTCCGTGTCCACGCACTCGGACGCTTCTCGGACCTGTTGCTGGCCAACGCCCGCAGCGTCAGCATGCAGCTGTACCTCGACAACTACCGCTCTACGGGCAACCGGCCGAACCAGAACTATGCCCGCGAGGTGATGGAGCTCCACACGATGGGCGCCTCCAACGGCTACGACGAGGCCGACGTCGAGCAGGTGGCCCGCATCTTCACCGGCTGGGGCCTCGCCGGTCGCCTCGGCACCGACGGGCTGCGTTTCTTCTACGAGCCGACCCGGCACTTCACCGGGCCGTGCGAGGTCACGATCACGCTGCCGGACGGTTCGACGAGCACGTTCTCCACGCCTGGCCGCTCCGGCCCGGACGGCGAGCAGGACGGCATCGACCTCCTCAACTGGCTGGCTCGGCTCCCGAACACGGCGGACTACCTCGCGACGAAGCTCGTGCGCCGGTTCGTCGGCGACGAGCCGCCGGCCTCACTGGTCGCCTCGACCGCCCAGGTCTACCTGGCCAACGACACCAACATCGTCCCGGTCCTTCGCCACATCCTCACGAGCACCGAGTTCATCACCAACCAGTACCCCAAGGTGAAGACGCCGTTCGAGCTGCTGGTGTCGATCGTGCGGGCGACCGGCGCCACGATCGACCCGACGTTCTCCACGACGAACGACACGCCAGCCGCTCGGACGATCACCGATCGTCTCAACGGACTCGGCCATGCGATGTGGCAGTGGCCGACGCCCGACGGGTTCCCGGACAACCGGAACTTCTGGGTGACCACGGGGACCACGCTGCGCCGCTGGGAGCTCGCCGGTCGGTTCGGCAACCGGACGCTCAACGGGTTCACCATCGACACGGCCGCGCTGTTGCCCGACCCGATGCCGGCCACGATCGATCTCGTGATCCGGGCGCTCGCCGCTCGCCTCGGCATCCCGATCACGCAGACCGATGTCGCAGCGGTCACCGGCTTCCTCGGTGTCGCCACCGACACCCCGCTCGCCGACGTACGCCTCACCGACAACCTCGGCGACGTCATCGGGTTGTTGTTGTCCTCCCCCGCGAACCAGTACCGCTGAGATCAGGAGTCGTCATGTCGTCCACGTGTTCAACCTGTGCTCCTGCGCAACGCAAGCGCATCTCCCGTCGTGCGGTCCTCAAGGGTGCCGGCGCGGTCGGGACCGTCGCCGTCGTCGCCCCCGGCTGGGGCAGCATGGCGTTCGCGTCGAACAACGCAACGCGCGTCGGTGATGTCGTCGTCAACATCTTCCTTCGCGGCGGAATGGACGGCCTGTCGGTCGTCGTGCCGCGCAACGAGGGAGCCGGCGCGGCGTTCCTCGCCGCTGCTCGACCGACCTTGGCGGTCGACCCGGCATCAGCGCTCGCGCTCAACGACGACTTCGGCCTCCATCCGGCGATGTCGTCGCTGATGAACGTGTGGAACGCCGGCAGCTTGGCCGTGATCCCCGCCGGGGGATTCCCGAACGGCGACCGCAGCCACTTCGCCGTCCAACGCAAGATGGACGAAGGGCTCGACAACGGTGCCGTCGGTTCGGGTTGGCTCGCCCGCCACCTCGACAACACGTTGTCGCCCGGCCCGACCGGTCTGCGTGCCGTGTCGCTGCCGAACGGCCAGCGCAGCCTGTCCGGTTCGGGGGTCGCGGTGACCCTCAACAGCACCGACACGTTCCGCGTCGAAGGCTTCCGGAACAACGGCAACAGCGGTTCGATGGTCCGAGCGGCGCTCCAGGACCTCCACGCCGTCGACGCGAGCAACGTCGTCAACTCGCGTGCGCACGAAGCGCTCATCGCCCTCGACATCGTCAACAATGCCCCGTCGTCGACGCCGGCCAACGGTGCGGTGTACCCGACCAGCGGGCGGGGTCGCAACGTCGGTCGCGTGCTCGCCGAGGTGGCGGGACTGATCCGCGCCGACGTCGGACTCGAAGCGGTCGCCACCGAGGCCAACTTTGGCTGGGACCTGCACGACAACTTCGGCAACCAGGTCGACGGTCGACAGGCGCAGAACCTCGCCGCCCTCGCCGAGGTGCTGGCGGTTTTCGCCCAGGACCTCGGAAGCGACATGAATCGCGTGACGGTGGTCGTGATGACCGAGTTCGGTCGGACGTTCCGTGAGAACGGCGGCCTGGGCGTCGACCACGGGCGAGCCAGCACGATGCTCGTGATGGGTGGCGGGATCCGCGGTGGCGTCTACGGCGACTGGCCTGGTCTCGCGCCGGCAGCCATCGACGGCAATGCACTCCGCGTCACCGTCGACTACCGATCGGTGCTCGCCGACATCCTCCAGCACCGCCTCGTCACCGGCAACCTGGCGACGGTCCTGCCGGGCTACGTCGACACACCGGACAAGCGTCTGAACCTGGCGCTTCCGCTCGCCACCGGCGGCTGATCGACGCACCGATCCCGGCCAGATCGTCAGGGTGCTTGTAATCCGACCACCGTTGCGGGCAACCTGTGCGTGATGCTCGACGAACGCTCTGCCGCCATGCTCGACTTCGAACGGGCGTGGTGGAACGACACCGAACCGCGTGACCAGGCCATCCGCGCTCGCTTTCAGTGTTCGCCGGAGGAATACCATGCGGAATTGACCAAGGTGCTCGACGACCCAGCCGCGATGGACCACGACCCGCTCGTGGTGCGTCGACTCAAACGGCTGCGCCTCCGAGCCCGCAAGGCTCGTCTCGAGGGCATCGCGTCCAGCGGGGCAGGAGAGGGAGTGCACGCATGACCACCGAAGACCCCACCGCTGGGGGACCGCCCTCGTCGTCAGGTGCTCGCCGATCCCCGCGGCAGGGTGTCGGCGGATCGCCGGTCGGTTCGACGCTCAGCATCGTGCTGGCCGTCGTGGCAGTCGTCGCCGGCTTCCTGATCCTGAGAAACATCACCGATGACGGTGGCTCGTCCGACGCCGGCGTCACCGTCGAGACGACGGTTGCGTCCACCGTTCCGGACACCGCCAACGCCACGACCACGACGACCGAACCGCCCCTGGTCACCGAAGGAGCCACGGTGGTCGTCGCCAACGCGAGCGGCGTGCCAGGCTCGGCCGGCCGCATGACCGAGGAGTTGGTCGCCGTCGGGTTCACCACCGCAACGCCGACGAACGCCACCACCAGCCTGGAGCAGTCGGTCGTCTACTTCGATCCTGCCATCGCCGCGTCGCAGGCGGTCGCCGACTCCGTCGCGCGGGTGATGGGTGGCCTCGTGGTCGAAGCGGTGCCCACCCCGGTCCCGGTCGATGGCGCCTCACTGGGCGATGCCGGTGTGCTCCTGATGCTCGGCACGGCGCAGGCCGACAAGACGATCGCGGAGTTGTCGACACCCGCGGCTGCTCCCACGGTGACCGCACCCCCGGTCGCCGGCGGCGACACCACCACCGACACCACTGGCACGGGCGACACCACCGGCACCGGCGACACCACCACCGGCACCACCATCGGCTGACGCAGCGCTTCCCCTCGCGGCCGCTGACGCCCGCGGGCTCACCGTCTCACGACTGCGCGTGGAGCCACTCCGCGACGACGCGCTCGATCGACTGTTTCGGCCGGGTGAACGCATCGTCGACGCCGACCAGCTCGGTGAGCGACAACACCTCGAGGTCGCCCACATCGGTATCGGGCTCGACCGCGCCGACCACCGCCAGCGTGCCGATTCCCATCTCGTCGGCGATCTGGTGGACACCTCCCACGACCTTGCCGGTGAAGCTGGTGGCGTCGAGTTGGCCCTCGCCCGTGATCACGAGGTCGGCACCCTCGAGACGGTCGTAGAGGTCGACCTCGTCGGCGACCAGCTCGAACCCGGGCAGGAGCGTGCCGCCCATGGCGGCGAGCGCGCCGCCGAGCCCACCGGCCGCACCTCCGCCCCGGATCGTGCTCACGTCGGCGTCGAAGTCGGTCGAGAACATCTGGACCATCCGTTCGAGGCGCCGTGTCAGCATCTCGACCTGGGCCGGCGAGGCACCCTTCTGTGGTCCGAACACCCGCGCGGCATCGGTGAACGTCGTGGTGACGTCGCAGGCGACGAGGAGTTCGACCCGCTTCAGACGGGCGATGGCGGTGATCGCCCTGATCGCACCGAAGCCGCCGTCGGTGGTGGCCGACCCGCCGAGGCCGACGATGATCCGGCGGGCGCCGGCGTCGAGCGCATGGTCGATCAGCTCGCCCGTCCCCGTGGTGGTCGCATCCATCGGGGCGTTGTCGGCCGCGCCACCGACGAGTGCGAGACCGCTCGCGCGGGCCATCTCGATCACGGCGGTGCCCTTCGACAACCGCCAAGCTGCGTCGACCGGATCGCCGAGTGGCCCGGTGACGGTGGAGGTTCGGTTCGGTCCGCCGAGGACATCGAGCAGACCGTCGCCGCCGTCCGCCATCGGCACCTCGACGCAGTCGATCCCGAGCTCCCAGCATGCGTGACCGATGGCTGCGGCGACGTCGCGCGCCGACACGGTGCCCTTGAACTTGTCGGGGGCCGCCACGACGCGTCGGATCGTGCGGCGGGTGGTCACACCGGCGACGCTAGTGCCCGGTCGCCGCCGGCCGAACGGCTTCACCTCCGATTGTCGACCACGTCGCTCGGGAATTGCGCCGGTAGCATCGCGGTCATGGCAGTGACCGTCCGCATTCCCACCACCATGCGTCCGCTGACCGGCGGCGACAAGCAGGTCGCCGTCGAGCCGGGCACGCTCGCCGACGTCGTCGCAGCGCTCGAGGCGGCCCACCCGGGCATGGGTGAGCGGCTCGTCGACGAGGACGGCGCACTGCGCAAGTTCGTCAACGTGTTCGTCGACGACGACGACGTTCGCTATCTCGACGGCCTCGACACCAAGGTTGCCGACGGCATCACCGTGTCGATCATCCCCGCCGTCGCCGGCGGCTGACCGACCGCAGCGTGGCCGCTTGCGTGACGGTTTGCGTGGGGCGGGTCACGAAAACCTCGACGCAAACGTGATTGTGGGGGATGCGCGAGGCTGTGGGGATGGCAGTTCGCGTGGAGGATCGGGGCGACGTCCGGGTCGTCACGATCGACCGACCCGAGGTGCGCAACGCCGTCGACGGACCCACGGCGCAGTTGCTCTACGACGTGTTCGTCGACTTCGACGCCGACGACGAGGTGTCCGTGGCGGTGCTCACGGGCGCATCGGGGACGTTCTGCGCGGGCGCTGACCTGAAGGCCATCTCCGATGGTCGTGGCAACTCGGTCCACGACGACCCGCCGGGCGAGATCGTCGGCTCGCTCGGACCGATGGGGCCGACCCGACTGCTCCTCGGCAAGCCGGTGGTCGCCGCAGTCGAGGGGCATGCGGTCGCCGGCGGGCTCGAGCTCGCGTGCTGGGCTGACCTGCGTGTCGCCGCGGCCGATGCCGTGTTCGGGGTCTACTGCCGCCGTTGGGGCGTGCCGCTGGTCGACGGGGGCACGGTCAGGCTCCCGCGCCTGATCGGGCACTCGCGGGCACTCGATCTGATCCTCACCGGCCGCGGCGTCGACGGGGTCGAGGCGGAACGGATCGGCTTGGCGAACCGGGTGGTCGATCCAGGACGCGCCCTCGATGCGGCCGTCGAACTCGCCACCCAGCTGGCCGCGCTCCCGCAGATCTGTCTGCGATCCGACCGCGCGTCGTGTTACGACCAGTGGTCGCTCGACCTCGGCGCCGCGCTCACGCACGAGACCCGCCTGGGTCGGGCGACGATCGCCTCCGGTGAAACTCGAGACGGAGCGACCCGCTTCGCCCGCGGCGACGGCCGTCACGGTCATCCCGCCTGACCTCGGCGACCGACCCGCCCACCTTCGTTTGTGTCGCGATTCGGGTGACCCGGTCCACCCAAACCGTCGCGCAGACGGGACCGACCCGCCCACCTTCGTTTGTGTCGCGATTCGGGTGACCCGGTCCACCCAAACCGTCGCGCAAACGGGGGATGTGAGGGGCGCAGGGCGACGGTTGCGCGTTTAGCAGTCGAAGCCGTAGAGTGCTAAACGGCGCCAGCCGGGCAGTCCGGCGACGCAACGACACCCACGAAGCTTCGAACACGTCCAACGGAGGACACACAAGATGGCGAAGATGATCGCATTCGATTCCGAGGCTCGCCGAGCCCTCGAAGCCGGTATGAACCAGTTGGCCGACGCCGTGCGCGTCACGCTCGGCCCGAAGGGCCGCAACGTCGTGTTGGACAAGAAGTGGGGAGCTCCCACGATCACCAACGACGGCGTGTCGATCGCGAAGGACATCGAGCTCAAGGATCCCTACGAGCGGATCGGCGCCGAGCTCGTCAAGGAAGTCGCCAAGAAGACCGACGACGTCGCCGGTGACGGCACCACGACGGCGACCGTGCTCGCCTGGACCATGGTTCGCGAAGGCTTGCGCAACCTGGCCGCCGGCGCCAACCCGGTGGGCCTCAAGCGCGGCATCGAGCAGGGTGTCGCCGCTGCGGTCGAGTCGATCAAGGCCAGCTCGATCGAGATCGATTCCACTCAGCAGATCTCACAGGTCGCCGCCATCTCGTCGGCCGATCAGGAGATCGGTGACATGATCGCCCAGGCGATCGACAAGGTCGGCAAGGACGGCGTGATCACGGTCGAGGAGGGCCAGACCTTCGGCATGGAGATGGACCTCGTCGAGGGCATGCGCTTCGACAAGGGCTACCTGTCGCCGTACATGGTCACCGACACCGAGCGTATGGAGGCGTCGTTCGACGACCCGTACCTGCTCTTCGTCTCGTCGAAGATCTCCACGATTCGCGACTTGGTGCCGATCCTCGAGAAGATCATGCAGACCGGCCGCCCGCTCGTGATCGTCGCCGAGGACGTCGATGGTGAGGCCCTCGCCACGATCGTCGTCAACAAGATCCGTGGCACGTTCAAGTCCGCTGCCGTCAAGGCGCCGGGCTTCGGCGAGCGCCGCAAGGCGATGCTGCAGGACATGGCGACCCTCACCGGCGCACAGGTGATCAGCGAGGACGTCGGGCTCAAGCTCGAGAACGTCACGCTCGACCTGCTCGGCGAGGCCAAGCGCGTCGTGATCACCAAGGACGAGACCACCATCGTCGACGGTGCCGGTTCCGAGGACGACATCAAGGGCCGCATCAACCAGATCAAGGCCGAGATCGACAACACCGACTCCGACTACGACCGCGAGAAGCTCCAGGAGCGCCTCGCGAAGCTGACCGGCGGCGTCGCCGTGCTCAAGGTCGGCGCGGCCACCGAGGTCGAGCTCAAGGAGAAGAAGCACCGCATCGAAGACGCGGTGTCGACCACCAAGGCTGCGATCGAGGAGGGCGTCGTCGCCGGCGGTGGCGTCACCCTCCTGCGTGCGGTCGACTCGGTCACGAAGGTCGCCGACAGCCTCGAGGGCGACGAAGCGACCGGCGCTCGCCTCGTGGCCACGTCGCTCGTCGGCCCGATCAAGCAGATCGCCGAGAATGCCGGCGTCAACGGCGGCGTCGTGATCGCCAAGGTGCTCGAGATGTCGGGCAACGAGGGCTACAACGCCGCCACCGACACCTACGAGGACCTCGTGAAGATCGGTGTCATCGACGCTGCGAAGGTCACCCGTTCGGCACTGCAGAACGCCGGCTCGATCGCTGCGCTGTTCCTCACCACCGAGGTGGTCATCGTCGACAAGCCGGAGGCCGCCCCCGCCATGCCGATGGGCGGCGGCGACATGGACTTCTGATCGGGTCAACCCGACCGCGCCGCTCGAACGCGTGAACGAATCGTCGCCCAAGGGCGCGTTTTGTTCACGCGTTCGGCGCGTCCGGGGCGGTGTGTCCCGGCATGGCGCGTAGCCTGGTGCCATGCGCATGGAAGCTGGTCTCAGCGTCGTCCACCTGTTCGCGAAGCCGACGCCGTCGCTCGACCGCGAGGCGGTCGTTGCTGCCGTGAAGGCCGCCGAGGCCGACGACGGTCAGGTGATCACGGCGGCGGTGCTCGGTCACAAGGCCGACGTCGCCTTCATGGCGCTCGCCCCCGACTGGCACACGCTGCGCACGCTCCAGACCTCGCTGCAGCGCGCCGGGCTCGACATCGTCGACAGCTACGTGTCGATCACCGAGGTCAGCGAGTACGCCAAGGGCATGCCCGAGCACATGCTGCGGGCTCGCCTGTATCCCGAGCTCCCGCCCGAGGGCCTGAACGCGTTCTGCTTCTACCCGATGAGCAAGAAGCGTGAGGGGCACGCCAACTGGTTCGCGACGCCCTACGACGACCGCAACGAGATGATGATGGAGCACGGCAAGAGCGGCCGCACGTTCGCCGGCCGTGTCACCCAACTCGTCACCGGCTCGACGGGTCTCGACGACTTCGAGTGGGGCGTCACGCTCTTCGCGGCGAGCCCCGACGTGATCAAGGACGTCGTGTACACGATGCGCTTCGACAGGGGCTCGGCGCTCTACGGCGAGTTCGGCGCGTTCTACGTCGGCTATCTCGACTTCATCGAGAACGTGCTCTGACCCGAGCCGGCAGGGCGCACCGTTCGCGGGCGGAGGATCAACGGCCGACGATGACGGTGCGCTCGAGTGTGTCCTCGCCGTCGGGTCCGTAGCGGAACCGGTCGAACACGGCGCGTGTCGGATCACCCGAGCGGCCGAGCTCCACGAGGCCGGAGGGTCCGTTGTAGTCGATCACCAGTCCACTGTTGATCGCTTCGACGCACGCGGCGAACGTCCTGCAGACCGAGCCGCTCGAACTCACCGACGGAATCTGGCCGGCGATGTCGACCGCTGCGTCGGAGTCGGCAGCGACGGCAGCCAGGGCGATCAGGTTCACACAGTCGTAGGCGTTCGTGGCGAAGAGCCCCGGGGGATCGAACGGCGCGGCAGGATCGCTCGACTCGGCCTGGGGTGCGATCCCGACGATGCGACTGCGCAGCTCCGGGTCGAGCTCGGCGATGCGTTGCGGCGAGCTCGTGCTGCGCATGGCGTCGTTCACCACGATGGTGGCCAGAGCATCGGTGTTCAGACCGCCGAGCGTCTCGATGAAGCGTGTCCCGTCGTCGTCGTCGGCGAGCACGATGGCCACCGGCGAGCCCGAGGCGAGCAGCTGTCGCGCCTCGGTCGTCAGATCGTCGTCGCGCGCCGAGAACGCGATCGTGTCGCCGACGGAGATCGCGCCGCCGGCCATCGCCTGCGTCACGCTCGCGGCCAGTGCTCGGCCGTACGCATCGTCGATGTGCACGATCGTGGCCTGCAGCTCGCCGGTCTGGTCGGCGGCCTGGGCGATGGCCTGGGCCTGCAGCGAGTCGCTCGGCACGGTGCGGTAGAACAGGTCGTCGTCGGGGAATCCGTCGAGCGCGAGTGCGCTCGCGGTCGGTGAACACGCAACGGTTCCGGACGTCACGATGTCGTCGAGTGAACTCAGCGCGATCACCGATGAGCCGGGACCCACGATCGCATCGACGTCGCGGGCCAGGAGCGACTGGATCGAAGCGGTGGCCGTGGCCGTCGTGTCGCCTTCGTCGGCGACGATCACACGTACCGGAACACCGAGCACGCCACCGGCGTCGTTGATCCGATCGATCGCCAACTCCGCGGCCGCGATCATTGGCTCACCGAGGACGGCATCGCTCGTCGGGAGGAGGACCCCGATCACGAGGCGGCCGTCGCCGATTTCGATCGGAGGCATCGTGGTGGTCGTGACCGCGGCCGTGGTGGTCGGTGCCGTTCCGTCCTCACCGGAACACGCGGCGAGTGCGAGCCCGGCCGCCAGTGCGGCAGCGATCAGAGCTCGGGGACGGGTCACGACCGTGCAGCGTAGAAGAGGCGGCGCCCATGCCGTTGGCAGCGGTGGAATCCGACGGACCGGTGGGCCGCCGGAGACGGCGACACATCGCCACTGGCTGTGCTCGTCGTTGACGGCAGATGCCACCATGAGTGCCCGATCTGGTGCGCAGCGTGCTCCCGGGCCCGAAATGGGCTCAAGATTGCGTCTGGATTCGGGATTTCACGAGCCGCGGTGTGCATCGCGGTGGGATCGTTGCGGCGGGCCTGCGGGCGGCGCGTTGCGCGTGGGTCCCACTCGGAGCGAACAGCACTTCGAACCGTCGACGACATGGCCGAACCCTTCCAACTCCCGAGCGACCGTGAACTCGTTGCTGCGACGCGGGCGGGCTCCGATCAGGCCTGGGACGAACTCCGATCCCGTCACCGCGATGCTGTCGCCGCAGTCGCGAGGGCCCGCGATCGGCGGGGCGCGGACCTGGCAGCCGACGAGGCGCTTGCAGCGCTGCGCGAGGCGATCACCGCTGACTCGGCCGATGCTGCGTCGACGGACTTCGCCATACGGGCGGTGCGACCACGCGCCCTCGTCTGCTTGACCGGCGGGGCCTATGCGCCGATCGCTCCCGACGCATCGATCACCGCCGATGAGCCGTCGTCGGGCACCGTGCGACGGGCAGTGATCGGAGGGGAGGAGCCGGATGCTGCGATGCCGGCTGCCGACGTGAGCGCCGATCTCGCGGTGCTCGCGACGGCGTTCGGGCGGCTGTCGGAACCGTGGCAGACCGTGCTGTGGCACCGACACGTCGAGTCCGAGCCGGCGGCGTCGCTGACGGCGATGCTCGGGCGGAGCCCGACCGAGGTCATCGCGCTCGGGTCGTCGGCCGAGCGCGGCCTGTTCGACGCGTACACGGCCGTCGAACTGGAGACCGAAGGTGCGATCTCACGGGAGTGTCGCCCGATCGTGGCCCTCCTGCCCGGCTACCACCGTGGCACGCTGGCTGACGCCCAACGGCGCGAGGTGGCGGCCCACCTCGGCGCCGAGGGGGGCGGAGCGAGTGGTGGTGATGGCGCCGGCGGCGGGCGGAACGGCTGCGTCGACTGTCGGCGCCGGCTCGCACTGCCCGACGGGTTCGACATCGCGCTCCCCCTTGCGGTGGTGCCCGGGGTGACCGGGTTGTCCGTCGTCCGGTACCGCGAGGCGCTGGGTGTGGGTGTCGGCGTGATCGGGGCGTCGGCGCTGGCAGCCCAGCGATCGCAGCGGGCGAACCGGTGGGCGCGCCTCGGCGCGGCGGCCGTGGTCATCATCGCGTTGCTCGGTGCGGCGCTCGTGATCCGCAGTCCCTTCGACGACCTCGACGGGCGCATCGCCGACCTGTTCGAGCAGTCGACGACGACCGTGCCCCTCGGCGGTGGCAGCGCGGTGACCGTCCCGCCGGTCGACACCACCGACGCTGCGGCACTCCCGAGCCGTATCGAGCTGCTGTTTCCCGGTGTGCCCCAGGGCGTCGTCTACGTGCCCGGCGGGCCCGCAGTGAGCCTGGGACTGAGCCTGTCGGCCCCCGCGCCGGTCTACCGAGGTGGAACCGGCACGATCGATCTGGGCATCACGAACGAGCTGGACGTCGCGACCTCGGTGACCTTCGTGGTCCGCACGTCCGCCGGTGTGACCTTCGACGAGCTCACCGAAGGCGACGCTGCGTGCGAGAGCGCAGGCACCGCCGGCGCGTCGTGCATGCTCGACCTCGCCGCGGGATCCCGGGCAGGGTTGTCATTGAGGTTCGCTCTCGATTCGACGGTGTCCGAACGGCTGGTCGTGGTGCCCAGCATCCGATCGAACGTGCTCGACCTCCCGGTTGAGACCGTCCCGGGGCTGCTCCTGGGTCTCGTCGGTCGTGGCGAGCTCCTCGTCGCCGGCAACGACATCGGGGAGTGTGCGGGCGGCGACTGCCCGGTCGGCGACCAGGCGGCCGGGTCCTCGGCGGTTCTCGACCTCCCGCCGGGGGCCGATGTCGACGACGCGCTCCTCGTGTGGCACAGCGACGGCACCGACTCCGACGAGATGCCCGAGGTCGGGCTCATCACGCCCGGCGACTCGACGTTGCGTGTCGTTCCCGCCGAGCGGAGCGAATCCGTCGACTCCCGATTCCGATCGGTGGCCGATGTCACTGCGCTGGTCCAATCGGCCGGTGGGGGCGTGTACGCCGTGGTGCAACCGACGAGCGCACCCGATGGTTGGTGGACGCTCCTCGTCGTCACTCGACGACCGGCACCCACGCGGGGGCTGTTCGTCGTCGTCGATCCGCTGCGGCCGGTGGGCCCCGATTCCCCGGTGGAGGTCGTCGTGCCGATCGCTCCACCGGAGCCGCCGGGCCCGCCGCGGTCCCTGACCCGGGACGTGGTGGTCAGCGTCCAGGGCGTGCTCGGTTCGAACGAGGGCACCACGGCACCGGCGATCGGGGTGGTCGTCGAAGGTCAGTCGCCGTCGGAGGAACCGATCGGCTCCGGTGGCACGGTCACGTCCTATGCTCTGAGCATCGACTCCACCGTAGATGCTCTCACCGTCGAGGTGTCGACGTCGATGGTCCCGTTCAGGATCGCGGTCGTCGGCTTCTCCGCCGACATCGTCCAGTGAGCTCGGGGACCACCGAGTCGGCCCGGCGCGTCCAATTCTTCCTCGATGCATCCGAGCGGGTGGATCGCTTCGGCCGCGCCTACTGCCGGGCCTTGGCGGAGCTGACCGACGAGTGGGTGATCGAACTGTTCGAGCGGGCGGTCGCAGAGCATCCACCCGGCTCGGGCCGGGTGGCGTTGCTCGCGATCGGCGGCTACGGCCGCGGGGAGCTGGCGCCGGGCAGCGATCTCGACCTGCTGCTCGTGCACGACGCCAAGGCCAAGAAGGTCGCGAAGGACATCGAACCCACGGCAAGCGCGCTCTGGTATCCCCTGTGGGACTCGGGCGTGAAGCTCGGCCATGCCGTTCGACGTCTCGACGAACAGCTCGACCTTGCGAAGACCGACCTCGATTCGGCCACCGCGCTGGTCACCGCCCGTCCGCTCGCGGGCGACGACCGCCTCGCCGAGGACGTGGTCCGACAGGGCCGGGAGCTGTGGAGGGCGCACGGTCCCCGCTTCCTCGCGCAACTTCGCGATCGCGTGCGCGTGCGCCAGGAGTCGGCCGGCGACGTGGCCTACCGGCTCGAGCCCGACCTCAAGGACGGTCATGGAGGCCTGCGTGACGTGCAGTCGCTGTGGTGGGCGCAGGAGGCGGGGCTCGATCTCCGCGCCGAGGACCTGATCGACCTCGACCACTGCTACGACGTGTTGCTGCGAGCCCGGGTGGCGTTGCACCGATCGACGGGTCGCTCCACGGAGGTGCTGCGGCTCGAGGATCAGGACGGCGCCGCCGAGGTCGGCGACTGGACTGATGCGGACCACATGATGACCGACGTCGCCGCGGCTGGTCGAACGGTCGCCTGGTTGTGCGACGAGAACTGGGGCCGCGTCGTCACGGGCGAGCGGCGCGAAGACGAGCGTGCGGTGGCGCCGGGAGTCGTGCTGCGCGACGGCGAGGTCGAACTCGCGGCCGGAGCCGATCCTGGAGCCGACAGCACACTGGTGTTGCAGACCGCGATCGCCGCGGCGCGCCACGGTGCCCGGATCGGCCGGTCGACCCTCGATCGGCTGCACGACGATGCCGAGGGGTGGCCGGGGGCGTGGCCCGTTGGAGCCACCGACGATCTCATCGCGCTGCTGCTCGAGGGACATCGTGCTGTTCCCGTGCTCGAGTCGCTCGACCAACGTGATCTGATCGCCCGATTGCTTCCCGAGTGGGCCCCGGTGCGCTCGAAGCCGCAACGCAACGCCTATCACCGTTTCACCGTCGACCGACACCTCTGGGAAGCCGCTGCGAACGCGTCCGAACTCGTCGATCGGGTCAGCCGGCCCGACCTGCTCGTTCTCGGGGCGCTCTTCCACGACCTCGGCAAGGGGTACCCCGGCGATCACACCGTGGTCGGCATGGAGCTGATCCGATCGATCGGTCCGAAGCTGGGCCTCGCTCAGGCCGACGTCGACGTGCTGGTGGCGCTCGTCGAACACCACCTGCTGTTGCCGGACGTGGCGATGCGTCGAGACCTCACCGACGAAGCGACGATCAAGCAGGTGGCGTCCTCGGTCGGGACCGTCGAGGTGCTCGATCTGCTGCATGCGCTGACGGAGGCGGATTCGTTGGCGACAGGACCATCGGCGTGGGGCGACTGGAAGGAGGGCCTGGTCGCCGAACTCGTCGCCCGGGTGCGCCACGTGCTCGGCGGAGGTGACGTCGCCGAGGTGACGTGGCGGCTGTTCCCCGACGCCGAGACGCTGGCGGCGATGGCCATCGGCGAGCTCGACATCTCACGTCGCGAGGAAGTGATCACCGTGGTCAGCCCCGATGCGGCCGGAACATTCAGCCGCATCGCCGGTGTGCTCTCGCTCCACGGACTCGATGTCGTGACCGCCCAGGCTCACTCCGACGAGAGCGGCATCGCCGCCTCTCAGTTCCGCATCGTCATTCCGGACAAGGGCCTCAACTGGCGGGCGGTCAGAGCCGACCTCGGTCGCGCACTGGCGCACCAGCTCGCCATCGAGGCCCGGCTCGCCGAGCGCGAGCAGACCTATCGCCGTCGTCGGCGGACGCAGGCAGCGACCCCCGGTCCTCCCTCGGTCGTGTTCGACGACGAGGCATCGTCGAACGCGACGGTGATCGTGGTCCGAGCGGTCACCAGGGTCGGGATCCTGCACCGCATCTCGAAGGCGCTCGGCGAGCTGGGCCTCGACATCCGCCATGCGACAGTCCAGACGATCGGCATGGAGGTCGTCGACACGTTCTACGTCCGTGCGAACGGAGCGCTCGTCACCGATCCGGCTCACCGCAAGGAGATCCAGAAGGCACTGCTGCACGCCGTGTCGTGATGCCGTAGCGTGAGCGCCGTGACGGTGAGTGGACGCGATCTGGCGCGGTGGAGCGAGACGTTGGCGGCGATCGCCCGCACCGGCATGGGCTTCACCGAGAACCTGTACGAGCGGGAGCGCTTCGAGGAGGTGCTGCACGTCGCCGCCGACATCAAGGCCTGCGCCCGCGAACTCGAAGAGGACGAACGCGAAGAGGTCGCGGTGCGCCGCGAGACCGATCACTTCGTGCAGGAGTGGATGGAGTCGATCGGCGAAGGCGTGCCGGGCTACGTGACTCCGAAGGTGGCCGTCGGCGCGATCGTCGGCAACGATGCCGGTGAGATCCTGCTCGTCCAACGCAAGGACTCGGGGATCTGGCTGTACCCCACCGGCTGGGCCGACGTCGGCTACTCGCCGGCGGAGGTGGCGGTGAAGGAGGTCAGCGAGGAGACCGGCATCGACTGCGAACCGCAGCGCCTGCTCGGCGTGGTCGACGGTCAACGAATGGGGTTCAGCCGCTTCGGGATGTACATGCTGCTGTTCCACTGCAACGCCACTGGCGGCGAACTCACTCCGCACCCGCTCGAGACCGCCGACGTCGGGTGGTTCGCCGCCGACGCACTGCCCGAAGCGACCGCTGGTGCGCAGTGGTGGGGGCCGATGGCCTTCGCAGCGATCGCCGGCGAGGAGTCACCCGCCACGTTCGACGCGGTCCGGTCACCGATCTGGCGCTCCGAGTAGGCCGTCAGTCGGTCGGGTGGCGGCGGCCCGCCGAGTAGACCGTCAATCGGTGTCGCGGTCGCGCAGGAACTGCTCGACCTCTTCGACGAGGGCGTCGGGATCGACGGGTGCGTCGTTCGTGAGGTCGTCGCTGGTGTCGTTCTCGTCGTCGGTGAGCTGCTCGAGGCGGGACAGGTACTCGATCATGTCGTCGTCGTCGCCGATCATCGCGGCGACCTGGGCGTCGTAGTCGGCCGCCTCGACCGCCAGCCGGGCGAGCGGCGCCGGTGTCCCGATCATCGAACAGGCTCGCTCGACGAGCGCGAGCGCGGCCTTCGGCGACGGGATCTGCGAGGCGTAGCCGGGTACCGCTGCCCACAGCGACGCCGTGGCCAGGTCGGAACGGTTCAGGTGATCGTGCAGCACGCCGACGATGCCGGTGGGCCCCTCGTACTGCGATCGGCGGAGCTCGAAACGCTCGATCAGTTGATCGTCGGTGGCCGTGCCGATCAGCGGGACGGGACGCGAGTGGGGCACGTCGGCGAGCAGCGCGCCGAGCGAGATCGCCATCGTGACGCCGAATGCGTCGGCGATGCCGTTGATCTGTTCGCAGAAGAGCCGCCACCGCAGCGCGGGTTCGGGGCCGAGGACCAGGATCACGTCGGTGCCGGGCAGCGACGCCGACCAGACGCCGACGGTCGGCCACACGATCGAACGGTGGCGGTCGTCGTCGAGGCGCACCTGCGGCCGCACCGTGGCGAAGTCGGTGAACACCTCCGGATCGATCTCGGCGAGCGCGTCTGCGCCCCACGATTCGACCATCGTGCGCAGCGCGGTGGACGCGGCGTCTCCCGCGTCGTTCCACCCGGTGAACGCGGCGACGAGCACGGGTCGATTGAGGTTCGGCTCCGCCAACCAGCGGACGTGCTCGGTTCCCACGTGGACCACGCTACCGGCGCGAGGCAGTAGCGTCCGATGCTCGTGAGTGACACCTCGAACTCTCCGACCGACGATCCAGCGGCGGGCACCGGCTCGGCCGCCTCACCGATCGTGCAGATCGTGCACGCCGAGCGCGTCGACGACGAGCTCGTCGAAGCATTCCAGCGGCTGATCCCACAGCTCTCGTCGTCGTCGCCCCCACCCGGTCCGGAGCATCTCGCGGCGATCGTCGACAGCCCGGACACCGTGTTGTTCGTGGCTCGCGTCGACGGCCGGATCATGGGCAGCCTCACGCTGGCCTTCTACCGGATTCCGACCGGTCTGAAGGCCTGGATCGACGACGTGGTCGTCGACGACGCAGCGCGTGGCCGCGGTGTCGGCGCCGAGCTGAACCTGGCCGCGCTCGCCGAGGCGAGGGCTCGTGGAGCGAAGGACGTCAATCTCACGAGTCGGCCGATCAGGGAGTCGGCACATCGGCTGTATCGGCGAATCGGTTTCCACGTGCGGGACACGAGCGTCTACCGATACACCTTCTGACCGCTGCCGAATCAGGACTGGGCGCGGCGGAGGTCTTCGGCAGCTTGGCGGACCTGCCAGTCGCGATCGGCGAGGGCGCGTTCGACAGCGGCCTCCACCTGGTCGCCGTCGAACGGTGCCAGGGCCAGCACCGCTCGACGACGCACGGCTGGTTTGTCGGCGCAGGCGGCGATGATCACCTCGATGGCGCGAGCATCACCGATGGCCCCGAGCGAGGCAACGGCTGCTTCGCGAACGAGGGCGTCGTCGGCCCCGGCGGCCAGTGCGATCAATGCCTCGACCACGTCGTCGCGGTTCGATTCCTGCTCGCCGCAGGCCCACGCGGCCACCTCGACCAGGCGTGCATCGCCGTCGTGGAGCGAGTCGACGAGGTCGACCTCGGGGTGGGTCGCTGCGATCTCGGCCGCGCGGCGACGGACCCCCGTGTCGGGGTCGTTCAGCGCCGCGCGAAGATCCGGGTCGGTCAGCTCGCCGAGGCGCTGCAGCGCACCGAGTGCGGCTGCGCGCACGGCGCCATCCGACGAGTCGAGGCCGGCTCGGGCCGTGGCGACGTCGCCCGTGTGGCCGGCGATCACGACAGCTCGCCGATCGGGATCGCTCACCGCTTCAGCAGGTCGGTGAGGGTGATCACGAGGAAGGCGGATCCGAACGCGATCACCACCGCCAACACCGCGCCGATCACGATCGCGATGGTCGAACCCGCCACGACCGCCCACAGCCGTCGCAGCAGGCTGGGCCGCTTGTACAGCGAGGTCGTGGTCTCGGCGACGCCGATCGGCTCCCACGATCGACGCAACATCGGGTCCCTGCGTGGTGTTCGGGTCGTGGGTCTGGCAGTCTTTCGCCACCCTGCGAGGACGAGCGCCACCATGGCGAGCCCGACCATCCACGCAGCCTGAGTGGTGAGATCCGTGACCGACACGACAACCGACATCGTACTGACCGCCCCCCGCAACCGGTGGTGGGCCTGGGTCCTGGCCGCCGTCGGCCTGCTGACGCTCGCTGCGATCGGCGTGGCGTCGTTGCTCCCCTCCGGCATCGTGTCGAGCAAGGAGAACCAGCGCACGGGAGAGGTCGATCCGACGCCGTATGCCCTGACGCCGGCGTCTGCTGACCCCGTGAACGACCGGATCGCGTTCGGCGAGCTCCCCGACGGCGTCGAGCGGTTCGACACCGCCAACGACTTCGTGTTCGTGACGGTGACGGCGCCGAACCAGTCGGTGCTGTCGTGGTTCGCCGGTCGCGATGAACCGGCGGTCGACTTCCTGACCGAGGAGGACAAGTTCGGGGCGCGGACACCAAGCCAGCGACGCGAGTTCAATCTGCAGATGATGCGCACGGCAGAGCAGGAAGCCCAGTACGTGGCCCTCACCACCTTGGGTTACGACGTGGAGATCACCCCGGGCGACGTGATCGTGCAGGACGTCCTGTGCAAGGTCCCCTCCGACGACGGTGGGGAGTGCGAGGAGTGGTTTCCGTCCGACGAGCAGATCGACCCCGCCGATCGGATCCTCGAAGCCGACGGCGTGACGCTCGAGTCGGTCGACGATCTCAGCGCAGTGCTCGCCGACCGTGAGCCCGGCGACACGATCGACCTCGTGATCGAGCGACCGGGCGAGGGTCAGGAGACGGTGACGGTGGAACTGTCGGCCTCACCCGACGATCCCGAGCGCACGATCATCGGGTTCGTCCCGTTCGACACGCGTGCGATCCGGCTGCCGTTCGAGGTCGACATCGAGACCGGTGACATCGGCGGACCCTCCGCCGGACTGGCGTTCACGCTGGCGATGATCGACGAACTCTCGCCCGGATCGTTGACCGGCGACCAGAACGTGGCGGTGACCGGCACGATCGATCTCAACGGCGAGGTCGGCGCGATCGGCGGGCTCGCCCAGAAGGTGTCGGCGGTGCATCAGAACGGGGTGCGGGTGTTCCTGGTGCCGGCCTCGCAGTCGGAACTCGACGACCCCATCGAACGTCAGCGGCTCGAGGATGCCGGCCGTGGCGAGGTGAAGATCATCCCCGTTGCGAACCTCGACGAAGCGCTTGCGGCGCTGGTGGATCTGGGTGGCGACCCGCTGGTGCCCGTCAGCTGACAGTGCGCGCGGTGCGCGCGTCGATTGCCACCATCTGAGGTGTCGGACTGCGTAGCGTTGCGACATGGCCATGTCCTTCACCCGACCCGACCCGTCGTCTCCGGCGTCGGTTGCCGACGCCGGTTTCAGCACCAGCCGACGCGGGTTCGACCAGGCCGAGGTGCGAGATTTCCTGCGGATGATCGCGGCCGAGCTCGGCCGATTGCAGGAGCGCGAGCGTTTCCTGGAGCGGGAGCTGCGCACCGCGCAGTCCAGTCCCGATCTGTCCACCGCGCAGCTCGACGATGCGGCGCTCACCCGCCTCCTTGGCGAGGAGACCGCCCGCGTGCTCACCACCGCACGCGAGAGCGCGGTCGAGATCCGTCAGAAGGCGGAGCAGGCTGCCGCGCAGATGCTGAGCGAGGCGAGCGACGAAGCGGCTCGGATGCGCGAGGAGGCCGAGATCGAGGCGTCGCGTCGGCGCACCGACGCGGCCGCCGATGCCGAGGCCGAACTCTCGATGGCCAAGCAACAGGGTCGCGAGATGGTCAACGAGGCGCGCGCCTACCGAGAGCGCGTGCTCAGCGAACTCGCGCGGCGGCGCGAGCTGGCGCGCGAACAGATCGAGCAGTTGTTGCACGGACGCGACCGTTTGATGCAGTCGTTCGAGCGGGCTCGTCTCGTGGCGGTCGACGTGGTGTCGGAGCTGCAGCCACTCGGGGAACCCGACGAGTACGTGAACCTGGCGCCGACGACGGGACCGGTGCCGGTGATGGTGCCGAACTCGCCACGTCCGGCCGAGTCGGCGCCGTCCGAGATGCCGGCGAGCGAGCCGGCGGACATCGAGATGGCTCCCGAGGTCGACGCGGATGCTCCGGTCGACGTCGACGATCCGGTCGAGGTCGGCGATGAGGTCGAGGCTGACGATGAGGTCGACGGCGGGGCTGCGGAGCAGCGCGTCGTCGAGATCACGGTCGAGGAGATGACGACCGAGGTCGATGTCGAGCCCGAGGCCGAGGACGCCCAGGTCGCAGCCGACCTCGAGGACGTCGAGGACGTCGCGGACCCGGGGGTCGCCGAAGCGGCCACCGATTCGCAGGAGCGTGACGACGTCGTCGTCGACCTGTTCGCACGGCTGCGCGCGGAGGCGGTGACCATCGATCCCGAGACGCCGGCGACCGTCGAGGCCGACGTCGAGCCGGCCGTCGACGCAGACACCGAGGTGGTGGCCGAGTCCGGGGCCGAGGTCAATGAGGTCGATGAGGTCGACGAGGTCGATGAAGCCGACGAGGTGATGTCCTCGCCGTTCGAGTCTCGCGACGCCGATCTCACGCCCATCATCGTGGCGTCGGCTCGAAAGCTCAAGCGAGCGCTGGCGGACGAGCAGAACGAGGTGCTCGAAGCGTTGCGTGGCGCCGCTCCAGTCGGCGACCTCGACGCGCTGCTGCCTGCAGCCACCGAACACGCGGGCCGGTACGCAAGAGCGATCGCCGACGAGCTCCGCTCGGCGGCCGACGTCGGCGCCGCACTCGTGGGGCGCTCGAAGCCGCTGGTCGCGGCCGACGCCGCTGCGTCGGTCTCCGCCGCCGACGAGGTGCTCGCGGAATGGCTCGTCGAGCCGTTGCGTGAGCGGCTCGCCCGGTGCGTCAGCGACGGCGATGGTGATCGGGCCGACATCAGCAAGCGCGTCCGGTCCGTCTACCGGGAGTGGAAGACACAGCACATCGACGAGCAACTCGACGACATCGTGCGCATGGCGCACGGCCGCGGTGTCCTCGCTGCCATCGAGCCGGGCACCCCCGTGATGTGGGCCTGCGACGGCTCCCGCCAAGGGTGCGCCGACTGTGACGACAACTCCCTCGCCGGCACGATTGCGGCAGGTGATCCGTTCCCGACCGGGCACACGTTCGCTCCGGCGCACATCGGGTGCCGATGCCTCTTGCTTCCCGCCGGCCGTTAGTGTTCGGCGCCAATGGCGCGTAGTACAGAGGTCTCCATCGATCGCCCACGTCGCCGCTTCACGGGTCGCGGCGTGCTCATCGTCCTGGGCGGTTTGTTCCTGTTCGTGCTGATCTTCGGCCGGGCGATCGCTCGGTTCTACGTCGACTACCTGTGGCACGAATCGCTGGGGCGCGAAGACGTCTTCTGGGGTGTCATCACGGCGAAGCTGACGCTGTTCGGTGTGTTCTTCGCGCTGTTCGCCCTGATCGCCGGCATCAACCTGTGGATCGCCGATCGGGTCGCTCCGGTCACGTTCCCCGCGAACGTGCATCCGTACGTCGAGCGCTTCCACGATCTGTTCGGGCACCGGCTCCGGCTGGTGCGCTACGGCATCGCGTTCATCTTCGCCCTGCTGCTCGCGCTGCCGGCGGTTGCGCTCTGGCAGGACTGGTTGCTGTTCCGCAACGCCCGCGAGTTCGGCATCGCCGACGCTCAGTTCGGCGCCGACGTGGGGTTCTACGTCTTCCAGCTCCCGTTCCTGTCGTTCGTGCTCAACTGGCTCTTCGCGTCGCTGATCGTGGTGCTGCTGCTGACGGCCGCCGCCCACATCCTCAACGGCGGAGTCGTGTTCGTCTCGCCGGTGCCGGTCGTGCGTCAGGCGACCAAGGCCCACCTCGCGGTGCTGCTGGCGGTGCTGGCGGTCGTCAAGGCGGGCGACTACTGGCTCGATCGCTATGCGATCACCAACACCGAGCGCGGCATCGTCCAAGGCGCGACGTACTCGGTGGTCAAGGCCCAACTCCCGGCGATCATGCTGCTCATCCTGATCGCGCTGCTCACGGCCGGGCTGTACCTGTCGGTGGTTCGTACCGGATCGTTCCGCCTGCCGTTCATCGCCTCGGCGCTCTGGCTCGTGGTGGCGATCGTCGGCGGGCTGATCTACCCGGCCGTGGTCCAGGCGCTCGTCGTCAACCCGAACCAGGAGGTCCGCGAGGAGCCGTACATCGAGCGCAACGTGACAGCGACGCGACAGTCGCTCGGTCTGACCGAGGTCGATGTGCGCACGGTCGACTTCCAGACCCTGTCCACCCAGGAGGTCGAGGACAACCTCACGCCTCTCGAGAACGTACGCCTCCTCAACCCCGCGCAGATGGAGACGAGGTTCCTGGTCGATCGCGGCGAGGTCGCCGGCCTGACGATCGACGACCTCGACGTCGACCGCTACGTGGGCGATGGTGACGAGCCCGAAGAGGTCCTGATCGCCGCCCGCGAACTCCAGCTGAGCGGTGTGACGAACAAGAGCTGGCAGGGATTGCACCTGATCAACACCCGTGGGTGCGGTCTGGTGATGGCGCCCACCGGACGCGTCCTCGAGAACCAGCGTCCCGACTACCGCACCGTCGAGCTGGCCCGACCCGAGTTGTACTTCAGCCCGATCCTCACCGGCTACGCCATCGCCAACAGCGAGTCCACCGAGCGCGAGTGCGCCGAGCCGCACGCCTACGAGGGCACCAACGGCGTCGAGATGAACTCGTTCGCCCGCCGCGCCGCCTTTGCGCTCGCCTTCCTCGACTACAACGTGCTCGGATCCGGCGCCATCAACCCGGACTCGCAGATGCTGTGGGTCCGGGGCGTCAACGACCGACTCAGCAAGCTGGCGCCGTTCCTGTCCTACGACGCCGACCCCTACCCGGTGTCCGTCGACGGACGCGCCGTGTGGGTCACCGACGCGTACACCACGACCACCCGGTATCCGTACGGCCAACGCATCGGAGACGTGCAGCGCTCGCCGCAGTCCGGCCTGAGCGACAACGACAACTACGTGCGCAACAGCGTGAAGGCGGTGGTCGACGCCTACAGCGGCGAGGTCACGTTCTACGTGATCGACGAACAGGACCCGATCCTGCGGGCGTGGCGGGGGGCCTTCCCCGACCTGTTCACGCCGCTGAGCGAGATGCCCGAGGAGCTGCGTGAGCATCTCCGCTACCCGGAGGACCTGTTCCGCATCCAGACCGACGTCTACTCGAAGTACCGCATCGATCCGGCGCTGTTCTTCCAGCGCGATGGCAACGCCTGGTCGGTGGCGCAGGCCCCGGGGACCGAGCCGTCACAGCTGGTGGTGAACGCCGGCGGACCCGTCACCGCCGACGGCACCAACACTGCGGCCGAGAACACCTTCGCGACCGAATCGAACTCCGACCGCTTCATCCCGTACTACACGATGTTCGACAGCAGCGCTCCGGGTGAACCCTCGAAGGAGAACTTCGTGATGCTGCGGCCGTTCGTGCCGTTCTCGACGAACGACGAACGCACGCAGTTGCAGGCGTACATGACAGCCTCGAGCGATCCCGACAGCTACGGCCAGCTCACCACCTACATCGTCGAGGACGCCAACGGCAACCTGCCCGATGGGCCGCTGCGGGTGGCCGGCAACGCCGAGTCGACCGAAGCGATCTCCCGAAGGATCTCGCTGGACAACGTCGGTGGAGGCGGCAGCGAGGTGCGTTTCGGTGACCTCCAGCTGATCCCGGTCGGCGACGGTCTGATCTATGTGCGTCCGTACTACGTGTCGGTGCCGCAGAACTCCGGCGATGTCGGCTCGGTCACCGAGTACCGTGCCGTCATCGTGTCGTACAACGATCGCTCCGTCCTCGAGTCGACCGTGAGCGAGGCACTGGCCCGGTTGTTCCCGGGCTTCCGCGGTGATCTCGGGGAGGAGATCGCCCGACCGAGCGAGCCCGACGACGGCAGCGATGTCGATCCCGCCGTCACCGATCCGGGCGTGGAGATCGCCACGGGTGATCCGACGTCGCTGCTCAGCGATGCCGACCAGGCGTTCGCCGATGCCGAGGCGGCGTTGCAGGACGGTGACCTCGGGCTCTACCAGGAGAAGGTCGGGGAAGCCCGCAGCCTGATCGCCGACGCGTTGGAGATCCTCGTCAACCAGCCCTGACGACGATCACTGGGCGCTGGGTCGGCGGAGGCGTTCGGCCAGCTCGGCGAGATCGGCGCGGAACTGGATCTCGTACCGGGCCTGTTCGGCTGCGAGGCGCTCGGTGGTGCCGAGCACGTCGTCGATGGCCGCGTCGAGACGCTCGGCCAACCGCGCCTCGATCTCGATGGTGTCGGTGTCAGCGGAGGCAGACACCTCGCCGTCCGATGCGCCGCCGGTCGCCGCAGCGTCGGCGGCCTCCTGAGAACGGCGGTTCAGCTCGTCGATGTCGCGGCTCAGCTCGGTCAGCTGGTTGGCCAGTTCGGTCGAGATGCTCGTGACCCGTGTGTCCATGCCGTTCACGCGTTCCGCGACGTCGGTGAGTTGCTGGCGGAGCGCGACGATCTCGTCGGTGTCGTCCTGGTCGCTCCGGGCGGCTGCGAGCAGCTCGTCGAGCTCGTCGATCTCCGCCAGGCGGGCCTGAGTTGTCGCCAGGCTCTCCGTGTGCGCCGCCACGGCCGCGGCGAGGAAGTCGAGCTGCGCCGCGATGCCATCGAGGCGCTCGTCGTCGACGGTCGCGTCGAGCGTCGGGGGCGGGGGAGGCGCCGTCTTGGCCGGTGGCGGAGGGACCGTCGGCGCGGTCGGCGGTGGTGGGCTCGGTGTGGAGGCGACCGGTGCCGGCGGTGGAGCGGACACAGGCGTGTTCAACCGCTCGGTGAGTTCTCGCAGGCGGGCGTCGAGGTCGTCGACGGCCGTGAATCGCTGATCGAGTCGTTCGTTCGTTGCGGTCAGCGAGCTGAGTCGGTCACCCAGCAGGCTGACGCCGTGGTCGAGCGCGCCCAGTCGCGTGTCGAGGTTGGAGTTGGCCTCGCCGAGTGTGGTGATGCGGATTGCCAACGTGGCATTGACGCCGTCGAGTGCGCTCAGGCGATCTTCGAGGTCGGCCTTCGCCCGTTCTGTCTCAGCCAGCCGTTCCTTGAGGGCGTCGAACTCCTGTTGGATCGCGTCGTCGGCCGCGGCCTTCTTCTTCCTGCTGAACAGTCCCATCAGTCCCCGTTCGTCTGGGCGTGACTGAAACGTACCTGACTACGGTGGGCTGATCATGGCTTCCTCACCCGTTCACCAGATCCATCTCTCCGAATCGGAGATGCCGACCCAGTGGTACAACCTGGTCGCCGACCTCCCGACGCCGCCACCGCCGGCGCTGCATCCCGGAACCCACCAGCCCGCCGGTCCGGACGACTTCGCGCCGCTGTTCCCGATGGCGCTGATCGAGCAGGAGGTCACCACCGACCGGTACATCGACATCCCCGGTGGGGTGCTCGACGTGTACCGCCTGTGGAGGCCGAGCCCGCTGTTCCGGGCCCGTCGGTTGGAGGAGCTGCTCGACACCCCGGCACGGATCTACTACAAGTACGAAGGGGTGAGTCCGGCCGGCTCGCACAAGCCGAACACGGCCGTGCCGCAGGCCTACTACAACCATCAGGAAGGCATCACGAAGCTCACCACCGAGACCGGCGCCGGTCAGTGGGGCAGTGCGCTGGCCTTCGCGACGTCGCAGTACGGGATGGAGTGCGAGATCTGGCAGGTCGCAGCGTCGTACCGCCAGAAGCCCTACCGCAAGACGATGATGGAGATCTGGGGCGCGACGTTGCACTCGAGCCCGTCGGAGCTCACCGAGTTCGGCCGGTCGCTGCTCGCCGAGAACCCGGACCATCCGGGCTCGCTCGGCATCGCGATCTCCGAGGCGGTGGCCATGTGCGTCGCCGATCCGAACGCCCGCTACGCACTCGGCTCGGTGCTCAATCACGTGCTGCTGCACCAGACGATCATCGGCGAAGAGGCGCTGCTGCAGTTGGCGAAGGTCGACGAGGTTCCCGATGTGCTCGTCGGTTGTACCGGTGGCGGCTCGAACTTCGGCGGTCTTGCGTTCCCGTTCCTGCGCGAGAAGCTGGCCGGGAAGATGAACCCGACGATCCGCTGCGTCGAGCCGGCCGCGTGTCCGACGCTCACGAAGGGCGAGTACCGCTACGACTTCGGTGACACCGCCGGGATGACGCCGCTGATGAAGATGCACACGCTCGGTCACACCTTCATCCCCGAACCGATCCACGCCGGCGGGCTCCGCTATCACGGGATGAGCCCGCTGGTGTCGCACGTCTACAACGAGGGCCTCGTCGAGGCGATCGCCATCCCGCAGCGCGAGTGCTTCGCCGGTGCACTGCAGTTCGCTCGCACCGAAGGGATCATCCCGGCCCCCGAGCCGACGCACGCGATCGCCGCCGCGATCCGGGAGGCGCTGGCCTGCAAGGAGTCGGGTGAGGAGAAGGTGATCCTCACCGCGCTGTGCGGCCACGGCCACCTCGACCTGGCGAGCTACGAGAAGTACCTGTCGGGTGAGATGGTCGACTACGACCTGCCCGACTCCGCCATCGCCGAGGCCATGGAGTCGGTCCCCGTCATCGCCTGACCGGCCCAGCTCACTCGTCCCTCCGGCCCTCACCCCGCCTGACCCTCCCCGTTTGCGTTGCAGTTCGGGTGGGGCGCCTCACCGATTTCTCGACGCAAACGGGCGAGCAGGGCCAACCCTCGTTTGCGTTGCACTTCGGGTGGGCCGTCCCACTGATTTCTCGACGCAAACAGGGAGGGGGTCGCACTGGTTGTTTGCGTTGCAGTTCGGGTGGGGCGCCTCACCGGTTTCTCGACGCAAACGGGGAGGGGAGTGGGTCAGAGGGTGAGTGCGTAGATCTCGGGGTCGCCGGTCGCCTGGAAGCCCATCCGCTCGAGGTACTTGCGGTGCGTGTCGGTCGAGCCATGGCTGCGCACGGTGTTGATGCCATCGCGGCGGAACACCTCTGCGCCGCGGCCGAACAGCCATCGGCCGAGACGTGAATCCCGGTAGGGCTTGAGCACGTAGTCGAGGTCGATCGTCAGTGTCGATCCCTGGCGGCGGCCGATCAGCAGCCCGGCGGGCAGGCCGTCTCGGATCAGCAACCACGATTCGACGTCGTCGCCCGCGCCGAGGACGAAGTCGGGTTGGAACCGGTGGATGTCGATGAGGTGGAAGTCGATGAAGTCGCGCAGGAACGGCGAGT
>CAVQBG010000020.1:0-15673 GCA_963710625.1 Ilumatobacteraceae bacterium
GACCTCACCTCCCCGACGCCTCCCACCCCCTAAACGCCTGGATGCGCCGCGGCGCGCCGATCGAGGCATTTTTCGGCTCGGAGCGGGGTGAGCTGGTCGTGTGACGTCCACCTGGGTGGCCGAGGGCATCACCGCACGTTGAAGCTGATCAGCTCCAACGTCTCGGCGAGAGGGAGGCCGATCACGTTGGTGACGCTGCCGTCGAGTCGACGCACGAGCGCGCCACCCGCACCCTGGATCGCATAGCCGCCGGCCTTGTCGAAGGGCTCTCCGGTGCCGACGTACCAGTCGGCCATCGCCGGCGTCATCTCGACGAAGTCCACGGCGGTCTCGACCACGATCGTCGCCGGGATCAGCGATGGCGTGGGGGATCCGACGACCGTCACGCCGGTGTGGACGAGGTGGGTCCGCCCGGACAGCAGGGCGAGCATGCGGCGGGCATCGGCATCGTCGGCGGGCTTCTCGAGGATCAGGCCGTCGACGTCGACCGTGGTGTCGGCGGCCACGACGATGGGGCCCGTTCCGACGCGATCGGCGACGACGCAGGCCTTCTCGGCCGACAGTCGCGCGACGTAGTCGGCGGGTGACTCACCGGGTCGCACCGACTCGTCGATGTCCGCGGGAACGACATCGAACTCCAGCCCGACCGACCGCAGCAGCTCCGATCGGCGAGGCGACGCAGACGCGAGCACCAACCGCGTCCCAATCGGCAGCTCGATCATCAGCCGCCCGACAGCGCCATGACCTGATCGTCGTCGGGCACCGTCAGATCGTGCAGCAGCTCGTCGCGGCGGTGGCCGGCGAGCCAGCCGTCGGGCAGGCTCACCTTGATCGGGCCGTTCGTGTGGCCGCGCTTGATGCGTTCGCCACCGTCGACGATCCGAGCCGTCGGATCGAGGTCGGCGACGATGTCCTCCAATTCCATCAGCGTCTTGACCATCGAGAACCGGCGGCGCACATCGGGCCCGACGGGATAGCCGCTCATGTACCACCCCGTGTGCTTGCGGAAGTCGCGCATGGCGTGGTTCTCGCCGAGGTGCTCCACGAGCAACCGGGCATGCTCGACCATCACCGCACAGACCTCCCCCAGCAGCCGGCTCCGCGGCACGGGCCGCCCGGCGAGCGCCTCGACCAGGTCGCCGAACAGCCACGGCCGCCCGAGACAGCCGCGGCCGATCACGACACCGTCACATCCGGTCTCGGCCATCATCCGCACCGCGTCGGACGCCTCCCAGATGTCGCCGTTGCCGAGCACCGGGATCGACCCGACCGCCTGCTTCAAGTCGGCGATCGCGTCCCAACGCGCCTCGCCGGAATAGTGCTGCTGCACGGTGCGGGCGTGGAGCGCGATCGCGGCGACGCCCTCCTCCGCACACACCTCACCGGTGCGGATGTGGGTGAGCCAGTCGTCGAACAACCCCATGCGGAACTTCGCGGTCACCGGTACCCCGTACGGGGAGGCGTTCGACACGGCCGCCCGCAGGATCGCACGGAGCAACTCCGGACGAGCGGGCACCGCAGCTCCCCCGCCGCGGCGCGTCACCTTGGCCGCCGGGCAGCCGAAGTTGATGTCGATGTGATCGACACGACCGGCGTCGCACAGCCTCGCCACGGCGCGACCCATGATCTCCGGATCGCTGCCGTAGAGCTGGAGGCTGCGGGGATGTTCGTCGGGGGCGAAGCTGATCATCCGATCGGTCTTCGCGTTGGCATGGACGACGGGGGTGGCCATCACCATCTCGTTGACGTACACGAGGCCCGGAGCGAACCGACGACACATCGTGCGAAAAGGCGCGTTCGTGACGCCCGCCATCGGAGCGAGCACCACCGGCGCCGACAGCTCGAACTGCGCAATCGAGAACGACATGATCCCGGCAACGGTATCGGGGCGCATTGCAGCAGGGGTCTGACCCCTGCTGCAATCAGTCGATGAACGGGAGGCGGAGGTTGGGGGTGGCGCCGACGTCGAGGGGGGTGGGGCCGTCGGAACGCAGACGATGCCAGCCGGCCGCCGCGATCATCGCGGCGTTGTCGGTGCACATCGACCGGCTCGGCAGGAACCCCTGGATGCCGTCCTGCTCGCACGCCCCGAGGATCTCCTCGCGCAGGAGCGAGTTCGCCGCAACACCACCACCGAGCACGATGCCGGTCGCACCGGTCGCCGCCGCCGCCCGCCGTGCCTTGGTGACCAGCACGTCGACCACCGCAGCCTGGAACGAGGCGGCCACGTCCTCCGACGAGACGTCGGGGTGCTTGCGGACGTAGTTCATCACCGACGTCTTCAGCCCGCTGAACGAGAAGTCGAAACCGTCGTCCATGATCGCACGGGGGAACCGAATGGCCTCCGGATCACCCTGCAACGCCGCGGCATCGATCGCCGGCCCACCCGGGTAGCCGAGGTCGAGGAATCGTGCCACCTTGTCGAACGCTTCGCCGGCGGCATCGTCGATCGTCTGGCCGACGAGCCGGTACCGGCCGTGGTCCTGCATGTCGACCAGCATCGTGTGGCCGCCCGACACCAGCAGCACCATCAGCGGGAACTCCAGCGTGGGGTCCTCCAGCGAGGCTGCGTACAGGTGCGCCTCCATGTGGTTCACGCCGACGAACGGCACGTCCCACGCCATCGCCAACGCCTTCGCCGCCGACACGCCGACCAGCAACGCCCCGATCAGCCCGGGGCCGACCGTGCACGCAACGGCGTCGATGCGTTCCTCGTCGACGCCGGCCTCGACGATCGTGCGCGCGATCACCGGGTTGAGCACGTCGAGATGCGCCCGCGACGCGATCTCGGGGACGACGCCGCCGAAGTCGCTGTGCAGGTCGACCTGGGTCGACACCACGTTCGACACCACGTCGCACCCCCCGAGCACGAGTGCGGCGGCGGTCTCGTCGCAGCTCGTCTCGATCCCGAGCACCAGCGTCGACTCGTCGACGGGCGACCGCTCCGTCATCGGACCACCCTCGATCGGATCGAATCGAGCAGCGAGGCGTACTCGGCGCCCTGGATGTCGTGGCACCACATCACGATGGCGTCCTCGGTGTTCTCGTAGTAGCGAGCACGGATCCCGGCGGGAGAGAACCCGAAGTGCCGATAGAGCTCCTGCGCTCCGGTACTCGACACCCGGACCTCCAGCGTCCACGCCTGGCATCCGTGTCGGATCGCTTCGTCGGCGAGCGCCGACAACAACGCCGTCGCCACGCCACGGCGCTGTTCGCTCGACGCCACGGCGACGTTCGTGACGTGCGCCTCGTCACCCGAGAACCACAGCCCGGCGTAGCCGACCACCGGCCCGCTCCGTCGGCGAGATCCGTCCACCGAGCGCCGTGCGACGAGATACCGCCGAGTGCCCGAACGCATCTGGGAGATCTCGCTCTCGAACACGGACTGCGACCACGGCCGGGGATAGCTCACCGACTCGATCGACATCACACCGTCGCGCAGGTCGCGCCGACGCATCGGCGAGATCACCAGGTCGCCGATGACTGCGCCGTCGGTGCCATCACGCCGCAGCAGCCGTTCGATCACGCTCATCGGTTCGCCCTCGTCGACCAGTTGATCTGGGCATCGGGCGCCCGGAGGTACACCGGCTCGATCTCCCACGGGTTGACCCATTCCTCGCGCAGCGCCCGAGCGTGAGCGAGCTGCACGAGCGGCGCGGCCGAAGGGTGTGCGTCACCGCCGATCTCGCAGCGGAAACCGTCGAGGATCTCCTCGCGATACCGCACGGCACCATCGCCGACGCACAGCACGTCCTGGCTCCGAGCGAGCAGGTCGGCCACCAGTTCCTCCACCGGGCCGACTGCCGGCTCGGCGACCTGCTGGACGCCGCCGGGCACCTGACGGTACATCGAGTAGAACACCTCACCCTTGCGAGCATCGATCACCGGCACCACGACACGGTCGGAGTGGCGGCAGGGGAACGCGAGGAGGTCGAGCGACGAGATCCCGATCATCGGGATCCGCAGCGCCTGCGCGATCGCCTTCGCTCCGGCGAGCCCGACGCGCATGCCCGTGAACAGACCGGGGCCGACGTCGACGGCCACCACGCTGATCTCGGCCAGCTCGATGTCGGCCTGACGCAACATGAAGTCGATCGCCGGGACCAGGGTCTCCACGTGACGGCGGCCCTTGGTGACCTCGAACAGGCCGATGACACCTTCGTGGCCGCCAACGGCCACGCTGACGCGCTCCGTGGCCGTCTCGATCCCGAGGATCAGCATTCGAACCCCTCGCACCCAGCGAGCACCCGGCTCCAGCGAGACGCCCAGGACGGACCGACGGCGGAGATCTCGACGAGGCGCACGTTCTCGTCGGCGTCCTCGGTGTCCGCCCCGTCGAACACGTCGACCGCGAGATGCACCGAGAGGTGGTCACCGAAGAGCGCCTCGACGACGTCTCCCCACTCGACGAGAACGATGCCGGCGTCGTCGGCGAGTTCCTCGAGCGCGAGGTCGGCGACTTCGGTCGTTCGGTCGAGCCGGTAGAGATCGGCGTGGTGCAACGCCTTGGCCCCGTGCGAGCCAGGGGGGAGGTCGTAGCTGTGCACCAGCGTGAACGTGGGTGAGGTGATCGGCTCGACCACCCCCAACGCCGCTCCGAAGCCCTTCGCGAACGCGGTCTTGCCGGCGCCCATCTCGCCGGACAGGACGACCAGGTCGCCCCGCCGCGCCAAACCGGCCAGTACGGCCGCGACCGCATGCGTCTCGTCGAGCGACTGCACTCGCAGCTCCAACATCAGTGCTCCACCATCCCGCCGTCGATGCTACGGCCCGCACGCCGGGGCACGCGACCGCCGATGCCGCAGACGATTTCGTACCCGATCGTGTCGAGACGATCCGCCCACTCCTCCGCCCGGATCCGCTGGCGCCCGTCCGGGCCGTCCTGCCCCCCGATGAGGACGACCTCGTCGCCGGGCCGAACCGGGTCGCCGGGCCCGCAGTCGATCATCAGCTGGTCCATGGTGACGACACCGACGATCGGGCGTCGCCGCCCACCGATCAGCACCTCACCGCCGGTCGCCGACAGACGGCGCGGGACCCCGTCGGCATATCCGATCGGCACGGTGGCCACCGTGGTGTCGCGCTCGAAGGTGTGCCGCCACCCGTACGAGATCTTCGACCCGGCCCGTACCGTCTTGACGAACGACACCCTCGCCCGGAGCGAGAGGGCCGGCCGAAGCCCGGCACACAACCCGTCGACGCCCGGACCCGGCGAGATCCCGTACACGGCAATGCCGGCACGGACGAACGACCTGCGCGCGGACGGATGGGCGAGCGCTGCGGCGGAGTTGGCCGTGTGCACGGCGACATCGAGCGCCAGTCGGTCGGATCGACGCAGCGCCGCAAGCACGTCGTCGAACCTGGCGAGCTGCGTGGCGGTGGCGTCGAGCTCCGGCTCGTCGGCGACGGCGAGGTGGGTGAAGATCCCGGCGAGGCGCAGCGCGGGCGCGTGGTCGGCGAGGCGCGTCACGAGTCGTTCGACGTCGTCGGGGTGTGCACCGACGCGCTGCATGCCGGTGTCGACCTTGAGGTGGACCGCCAGCTCGGAGACCTCCGCTCGGCCCGCTGCCGCTGCCAGGGCATCGATCGCCGCCGGCGTGTAGACCGTCGGGGTCAGCCCCGAGCGGACGATGACGTCGCTCGCGGTCGCCGGTTGTTCGCTCAGGACGAGCACCGGGGCATCGATCCCGGCGGCACGCAACTCCAGGCCCTCCTGGACCAGGGCGACACACAGACCTCCAGCGCCGGCCGCCAGCACCGAACGCGCGACCTCGACGGCGCCATGGCCGTAACCGTTCGCCTTGACGACGGCCCAGAGCTCGCTCGGTGCAACCGCCGCGCGGAGCAGGTGGACGTTGTGTTCGAGTGCATCGAGGTCGATGTCGGCCCAGGCCCAACGCCCGGAATCGGCGCTCACGGTGTCGTTCACCAGGCCGACAACGCCGCGGGGATCAGGTCGACGATGTCGCCGGCGAGCAGACCGCGCCGAGCTCCCCGACGTGCCGCATCCGCGTGGACCCAGGCTGCGGCAGCAGCAGCGCGATCGGGTCGTACGTCGGCGGCGAGCAGGGCGGCGATCATGCCGGCGAGCACGTCGCCGGAGCCCGCCGTGGCGAGCCGCTCGTCACCGTGGTCGACGACGAGCACTGAACCGGTCGCCGTCGCCACCACCGTGGTGGGTCCCTTGAGCAGCACCGTGCAGTCGAGTTTCGTCGCCAGCGAACGAGCTGCGGCAACCCGATCCTCGCCGGGCGCCGAACCCTCCAACAACGCGAACTCTCCGTCGTGCGGGGTGATCACCGTGGGGAGACCGCGGGCACGGATCAGCGGTGCAGCACCGTCGGCGCTCCATGCAGCCGCGAAGATGCCATCGCCGTCGACCACCACGGGGACCGCCGCCTGAGCCATCAGACGACGAGCCGCTGCGAGGACTGCGTCCTGGCGACCGAGACCCGGCCCCACCACCAACGAGCCGAAGCGATCGAGGTCGGACAGCACGGTGACGTCGAAGCCGTCGACGGGAATCTGACGTTGGATGATCTCGCTGCGCGCCAAGGGGTCGGCACCAGGGCTCGACAGCGTGACCAGCCCGGCACCGGTGCGCGCCGCTGCCGACGCGCAGAGGCGACCGGCACCGAGCATCCCCGGGCTGCCGGCCACCACCCGCACCGCCCCGTTCCACTTGTGGGCGTCGCTCGCCCGGGTCGGCCACCACTCCGCCACATCGCCGTGATCGACGAGATGTTGATCGGCCGACGACACGTCGAGCCCGATGTCGGCCACGACGACGTCGCCGCTCAGCTGCTTGCCGGCGCCGAAGAGCAGACCGGGCTTCATCGCCTGGAACGTCACCGTTCGATCCGCCCGCAGCACGCCGGCGCCCGCTGCGCCCGTGAGGGCATCGACGCCACTCGGGATGTCGACGGCCAACACCAGCGGTCGCCGACCGCCGGACACCGCCACGTCCGGGGCGATCCACTCACCACGGAACCCGGTGCCGTAGGCGGCGTCGATCACGAGATCACACGCCGGGAGCAGGGGTGGCCGCATCGCCGCATCGATCACGCGCACCTTCATGCCGCGCTTGGAGAGGTACGCCGCGGCGGTGCGACCGTCAGCGCCGTTGTTGCCCCCACCGGCGATGACGTTCACGACCCGCCCGTACGCGCCTCCGAGCATCGCCAAGGCTTCATGCGCCACGGCACGCCCGGCGCGGTCGATCAACTCCTCGACCGACTCCGGCGCCGCCGCGTCGATGGCGCCCATCTGCTCGGGTGTGACGATCGGAATCACCGACGTCGAGCGTAACGACGCCGACGGCGCGCAACCGTCAGCCGCCGAGCAACGACTCCTTGAGATCGCGCTTGACGAACTTGCCGTTGGCGTTGCGGGGCAGCGCCTCGTTGAGGAACCACACACGCTCGGGGATCTTGTACTTCGCGAGGTGGTCACCCAGCCGGGTACGCAGGTCGTCCTCGGTCAGCGACGCGCCGGGCGCCAGCACGATGGCAGCGCCGACGAGCTCGCCGAGTCGGTCGTCGGGCACCCCGAAGACCGCGACCTCTGCCACGCCGTCGAGTTCGTAGATCGCCGATTCGACCTCGGAGCAGTACACGTTCTCACCGCCGCGCAGCACCATGTCCTTGATGCGGTCGACGATGAACACGAACCCGTCTTCGTCGATGCGGGCCACGTCGCCGGTGTGGAACCAACCGTCGCGAATCGCGTCGGCGGTCGCTTCGGGACGGTTGAGATACCCCTTGATCACGATTGCGCCGCGCACGCAGAGCTCACCGGTCTCGCCCGGCGGGACCTCGTTGTCGAACTCGTCGACGAGCTTCGCCTCGAGGGTCGGCACCACGCGGCCGCACGAGGCCGGCTTGGCGACGTAGAGGCTGCCGGAGTTCGCCGTGACGATCCCGTGCGTCTCGGTCAGGCCGTACCCGGTGCTCGGCGCGCCACCGGCGAGCGACTTGTCGATCTTGTCGACGAGGTCGGGCTGCAGCGGTGCTCCGCCTCCACCCATGCCGGCGAGCGTCGAGGTGTCCCGCGTCGCCCAGTCGGGATGCATCAACAGTTCCCGGCTCATCGTCGGAACGCCGGAGAAGTTGGTGACGCCCTCCCGCTCGATCAGCTCGAGCGCCCGCCCGGCATCCCACTTGTACGTGAACACGATCCGCGAACCCGAGATCGTGGCGGGGTGCAGGAGACAGTTGTTGGCCGTCACGTGGAACAACGGGGTGGGCGCCATGAAGACGTTCTGCTTGGGCACGCCGTCGGCACCGGTGGCCGGCGCCGGCGCCGAGCCGGCCTTGGCGGCCGCGAGCCCGGCGACGCCGGTCATGAAGACGATGTTCAAGAGGTTGTGGACCGAACCGCGATGCGTGAGCTGTGCACCCTTGGGAAAGCCCGTGGTGCCCGAGGTGTAGAAGATGCAGGCGTCGTCGTCGGGATCGATCTCGACCGACGGCAGCTCCGCGGGCGCCGACGCCGGATCGATCACGTCCTCCCAGCGGTCGGCGTCGGCGGGCAACTCGCCGTCGTAGCGAACCGTCAGCAGATGCAGCGGTGCGTCCGCGCGCAGCCCGTCGAGCACCGGCAGCACCCGCTCGACACGCTCGGCGTCGGCGATCAGCACCTTCGGACGGGAGTCGGACAGGCCGTACTCCATCTCCTCGGGCGTCCACCAGGCGTTCATCCCGACGCACGCCGCCCCGATCGACACGATCGCCCAGTACCCGAACACCCACTCGGGGTAGTTCCGCATCGCAATCGCCACACGGTCGCCCGGTTCCACGCCGTACTCATCGACGAGGCGGGCCGCCAGGGCCCGGATGATCGCGTCGGACTCACCGTAGGTGTACCGCTCGTCCTCGTACACGACGTAGTCGCGATCCGCGTACCCGCGCGCCATCTCCCACACGGTGCGCATGGTCGGCAACGAGTTCTCGAACACCTTGATCGGGACGCCCCGCACGTCGATCGTCGTGGTCGCGAACTGCGCCCCCGGTGCGGTCAACTCGTCCCACGCCTGCTGAAACTCTTCGATCATGGCGAGCATGATCGCAGCGTCGGCGCCGATTCTCCGCATCGGCCGCAGCGAATCAGTCGGCGACGACGTACGCCGCAGCGGTGAGATCGGTGTGCGTGAGCGACAGGTGCCAGGTGACGACGCCGCGCGCCGCAGAGAGCTCCGCCGCGCGACCGCTGAACGCGAGCCACGGCTGCCCCGACGCCGCCCGTTCCACCCACACGTCGTGGAAGTCGAACGCACCGAGACCGACGCCGAGCGCCTTCATCACCGCCTCGCGCGCTGCGAACCGGGCAGCGAGGGACGGGACGGGATCGGCCTGCGGTGCGACGTAGGCGAGCTCGACGTCGGTGAACACCCGCGTGCGCAGGGTCGGCGTCCGCTCCAGCGAGCGACGAAACCGCTCGATGTCGACCAGATCGATGCCGATGCCGATCACCCGCGGCTCCTGCCGATCACCCGCGGCTCCTGCCGATCATCCGCGGCCGGCGTTCATCGACGCCAGTGATCGGCGGTGTCGGAGATCGGGCCGATCAACAACTCGGCCACGGGCAGCTCACCGAGCAGCGACTCGTCGAAGGCGCCCTCGGTCTCCGTGACCCAGTCGACGAGTCGGTCGAACCGGCGGTCGTAGCCCTGGAGCACGCCTCGCATCACGTCGACCGGCAGACGCTCGGGCAGCGCGATGTGGAGCAACGTGAGACCGGTCGTCTCGCCGCCCTTGACCTCCGGGACGAACACGACCGTGCGACCGTCGCTGCGCCCGACCGCGACCAACACCTCGCCTTCGCGTGCGACCCGATGCTTGGTGCCACGCAGTTGCGCTCCGTGCTCCACCCGGCTCGGGATGTCCCGGGAGATCCCACCGCGGTCGATGATCGAGATGGTCTCGCCCTCGATGCGGTAACGCGTGTACCCGCGCACGGCGTCGACCGCCGGATCGAGATCGGCCAGCACCTTGAGCGTGCGGTAGCTGAGCACGTCGCGGCCTGCTCCGGCGTCGAGCACCGCCTGGACGAGCGCCCGGTCCATGACCCCTTCGTCGCTGCGCGAGATGCCGACGGTGACGGTCTTCGCCTGATGTTTGATCGTGTCGACCGGTCGAGTGAGCTCGTCGATCGCATGGGTGAGCGCCGTGACCAGGTCGTCGATCAGTGCCGCAGGGCTGCCGACCTTGCCGGAGCTCAGCTGATACTGCTCGACCGCACGATCGGACAGGACGTCGCGGAACAACCCTGCCAGCCGTGTCGCCGTCGACGCCTCCAGCTGACCGTTGTAGATGCCCGATCGGAGCCCGTCGTCGAACTGCGCGACCGAGGACCGCAACTCGGTCCGCATCGACGCGACGACGTCGTCACCGGAGAGCTGCGCGGCAACCAGCCGTTCGATGGTCTCTCGAGCAGTGCGCAGCGGGCGCGCCGACGCATCGATCGCGAGCGCTGCCTCGTACCCGAAGAGATGACCCGCCATGGCCGACAGCACGAACCCGAGCGCCGGGTCGACGGGGGGGACGGCAATCGACACCGCCGATCCGTAGCGCGACTCGCCGTCGTTGGCGACCACGATCGGTGTGGCCTTGTGGGCGCTGAAGATCGCGACCTCCTTCGCGACGTCGTCGGCGGTCGATCCGACGAGGCCGGCAGCGCAGACGAGGATCAACGGTTCCGACGACAGGTCGATGTGCTTCTTGTCCTCCGTCGAGTCGCAGGCGATCGACTTGTAGCAGAGCTCGCTGAGCTTGATCCGGACCTCCTCGGCAGCCACCTTGTTCGGGCCGTTGCCGACGACCGCCCAGTACCGCTTGCTGGGCGCCAGCCGTGCGGCAACGGCGATCGATTCGCGGCGTGCGAGCACCTCCTGCATGGCGGCGGGCAACTCGCGCAGCGAGGTCAGCAGATCGTGGCGGCGGCGCTCGTCGCCGACGCCGGCGGCCTCGGCGATCGCGCACGACACCAGTGCGCCCGCAGCAACCTGGGCGTAGAACGCCTTGGTCGACGCGACGCTCATCTCGACATCGCGTCCGTCGGAGGTGTACATCACGCCGTCGGCCTTGTCCGTGAGGTCGCTCCCGCGCCGGTTCACGATGCCGATCACCGCGGCCCCGCGTGACCGGAGCAGGTCGACGGTGCGGTTGGTGTCCGTGGTGGTGCCGGACTGGCTGACGGCGATCGCAAGGGTGTCGCTCATGTCGAGGCGCATCGCGAAACCGGACAGCTCGGTGGCGGTGATCGCGTCGACGTCGAGCGTCGATCCGGTGAGCTCGTCGAGAATCGCCGCCGTGCTCTGCCCGGCGACCGCAGCGGTGCCCTGGCCGATCACACGCACGCGGGCGATCGTGCCGGCGGCCAGACGTGCAGCGATGTCCGCCGGGAGCGCCCGCGCTCCGACATCGGCGACGAGACGACCGCCGCGCTCGACGATCTTTCCCCGCAGTGTCTTGGCGAAGCTGAGCGGAGCCTCACCGATCTCCTTGAGCAGGAAGTGTGGAGCGTCGCCGCGGTTGATGTCGCGAGTGGTCACCTCGGCATGCACGACGTCGCCATCGCCGACCGGACGCGGCGAGCCGTCGTACCCGAGACGGTCGATCCCGGCGAGTTCCCCGGCGCGCGCGCCGTCGAGCACGACGATCTCGCCTCCCTGCTCGCCGTCCATCCGCACGTAGTGCGACGTCTCCTCGACGACGCCGTACGGTTCGCTGGCCACGATGAAACAGTCGTCGCCGAGCCCGATGTACAGACCCTGTCCGCTCCCGCGCAGCGCCAGGAACAGCTTGGACGGCGCCTGAGCGCTCGCCACGCCGATGGCGACCGAGCCCTCGAACTCCGCGACGGTGCGGCGGAACGCCTCCGGCAGGGCCGCGGACGCCGCGTGGCGGGCAACGAGCGTGGGGATCACCTTTGCGTCGGTCGTGATCGTCGGGGCGATGCGCAGACCGTGGGCAACCCGGAGATCGGCGTGGTTGTCGACGTCACCGTTGAGGGCGGCCACGACGTAGGGCGGCTCGGCACCACCCGGCTGCTCGAGCTCCCAGGAGTTGAGCGGATGCGTGTTGGGTTCGCTGATGATGCCGACGCTGGCCCAGCGCGTGTGACCGAGGATGGTCACCCGGGCCTCGGGTGAGCCGAGCGCTCGGCGCAGGAGCGCGTCCGCGGTCAGCGCGGCTCGCAGCGCTGCGGTGTTGTCGCCGAGTTCGCCGATCTCCGCTGCGGCCTTGTACACGAACGACAGGCACCCGTTGACAGCCACGACCGCTCCCGACTGGAACAGCGGATCGGCCCCGCGCTCGGCGATCAGTGCTGCGAGCGCCTCGTCGTCGATGTCATGGTCCCACACGAGGACGTGCACGCCTGCAGAGTCACGGCCGCGCACTTCGAGGCGGTCGATGCCGGCGAACGCCTGCTGGACGGCGAGGTACCCGGCGAGCTGCGTGCGAGTGGCGTCGCGACCGGCGAGCGCCTCCACCGCAGCCACCGTGCGCAACCGGTCGCTCCGGACCGCCCACAGCGCATCCTTGAGCGCGATCAACCGGGCGTTCGCCGCTTCGAGCGCCTCGGCGTCGAGCGCCTCACCATCCGGGCGAACGGCGTTGGCGTCGAGTTCGGCCTCGGTGGTCGCTGCATGACCGTCGAGTTGATCGAGGCGAGCGATCAGCGATGCGACGTCGTCGGGTCGACCGGCAAGCGCAAGCACGCCAGGCAGGCCCTTCAGGCTCGCATCGACCCGATCCACCAGCTCGGTCGCCTCCTCGATCGACGACGCGGCGACAGCACGGTCGAGGAGCACCACGAGTTCGGCCGGATCAGGGGCTTCGCGAGTGGGTGGCCGGCTGACGATCCCGATGATGCCGCACATGGCGACCCAGGCTACCGACCCCACCACGCGTGGGACCCGCAGGCCGAGTTGGCCGGTGGAGTCCGATCAGCCGAAATGCCGGTGCGCGACCGCCGCGAGGTCGTCGGCTGCGGCCTGCGCGGCCTCCGTGGTGGGCGCTTCCACCATCACCCGCACGAGCGGCTCGGTGCCGCTCGCCCGGACGAGCACCCGGCCGTGATCGCCGAGCATCACCTCGACGCGGGCGATGTCGGCAGCCAGCCGCTCGGTCACGTCGGGCGCACGGTGGGCAACCCGAACGTTCACGAGCACCTGCGGCAGCGACGTCATCGCCTTCGCCGCGAGCGCCGCCAGCGTGCACTCGGACCGGTGCACCGCGTCCAGCAGCGCAACGGCGGCGAGCACGCCGTCACCGGTCGTGGCGTGGTCGGCGAAGATGACGTGACCGGACTGCTCACCCCCGAGCGAATGCCCGCCGGTCGCCAGAGCTTCGAGCACGTACCGGTCGCCGACCGCAGTCTCGACGACGTCGATGCCCACCTCACGCATTGCGAGACGGAACCCGAGGTTGGTCATCACGGTCACCACCACAGTGTCGTTGCGCAGTTCACCCTTCGCCTTGAGGTCGTTGGCGACGATGGCGATGATGTGATCACCGTCGACGACCGCGCCGGTGTGATCGACCGCGATCAGCCGGTCGGCGTCGCCATCGAGCGCCACGCCGACGTCGGCGCCGTGCGCCAGCACCGCTGCGGCCACGTGCGACGGTGCCGTGGCCCCGCAGCCATCGTTGATGTTGCGCCCGTCGGGAGCATCCGACACCACCACGACGTCGGCGCCGGCCGCCCGCAGGATCTCGGGTCCGAGCAGATGGCCCGCACCGTTGGCCGTGTCGAGCACCACACGGATCCCGTCGAGGCGTCGCCCTTCGAGGTAGCCGAGCACGTGATCGACATAGGGACGATGATCGACAGCGACCGGCGACTCGGGGGAAGTGCCTGTGGACGGCGAGACGTCGATGCGATCGAGTTCCGCCTCGATCCGTGACTCGACCTCGTCGGTGAGCTTGAGTCCGCCGGTCGCGAACAGCTTGATGCCGTTGTCGTGGAACGGATTGTGCGACGCCGACACGACCGCACCGAGCGCGCCGAGCCGCTGGGCCTCGAACGCGACCGCAGGCGTCGGTGCGACGCCGAGCGGCACCACGGTGACTCCCCCGGCGCGGAATCCGGAGGACAGCGCAGCCGAGAGCCACGGGGTCGACTCGCGGGTGTCGCCACCGATCACGACGGTCGGAGCTGTGGCGGGCGCCAGGGTGCGTGCCGCGGCGACACCGAGACGAAAGGCGAACTCCTCGGTGAGCTCGGTGCCAGCGACGCCACGGACACCATCGGTGCCGAACTTCATCGGGTCGGCCAGGTCAGCGCTGGATCAGCGCTTCGTGAACTGCGGTGCCTTGCGGGCCTTCTTCAGGCCGTACTTCTTGCTCTCCTTCTTGCGCGAGTCACGCGTGAGGAGACCAGCCTTCTTGAGGGCGGCGCGGCTCTCGGGATCGAGTTCGACGAGCGACCGGGCGATGGCGAGGCGCAGTGCCCCGGCCTGACCGCTGACGCCGCCACCGTGGATCGACGCCGTGATGTCGTAGTTCTCGCGGGTGTCGGTGACGGTGAGCGCCTCCGAGACGACCATCTGCGACACGGCGGTCGGGAAGTAGGCGTCGAGGGTCTTGCCGTTGATCAGGAACTGGCCGGAGCCGGGACGGATCTGGGCGCGGGCGACGGCTTCCTTGCGGCGGCCCGTGGTCTGGGTGAGCGGTGCGGTTCCCATGGTGCGGTGTCTTCTCTCAGCGTCTCTTCAGCGGTCGTCGTACGGAACGGTCAGCGGGCCTTGGCGCCCGGGATCTCGAGCGTCTTGGGCATCTGGGCGGCGTGCGGGTGGGTGGGGCCGGCGTAGACCTGCAGCTTCAGGATCTGCTGGCGGCCGAGCGGGCCCTTGGGCAGCATGCCGCGAATCGATTTGCGAAGCGCCTCTTCGGGCTTGCGGGCGTGCAGGTGGGCGTAGGTCTCGGACTTGATGCCGCCCGGGTAGCCGCTGTGGCGGTACACCATCGTGCGCTCTGCCTTGCCCGAGGTCATCACGATCTTGTCGGCGTTGACGATGATCACGTGGTCACCCGTGTCGATGTGGGGGGCGAAGGTCGGCTTGTGCTTGCCGCGCAGGACGCGGGCGACCTCGGTGCAGAGGCGGCCGAGCACGAGCCCTTCGGCGTCGACAACGTGCCATTCACGCTGGATCTCACTGGCTTTGGGGGTGTACGTAGGCATGCCGCAATCTCTGGTCAGTCGGTGGATGACGTTGGGTCATCCGTCGGTCGATCTGGATCCGTCGAGGATCCGGGGAACCGTGAAATGATACGGCCCGAGATCCCGGCATCCAACCCGTCACGCAACCGGCGCCGTCGCGGCGCTGCCTCGAGCACCTCGTACAGCCACTCCTCCACCCGCCTGTGAGCGCCGAGCTGGAGTACTGCTGCTCCACCCGTCGCCGACACGCGGTGCGCTCGATCGGCTGGGTCCGATCGGCGAGTTGGCTGCTCGCCTGCAACGCACCGTCGACCTCGTCGAGTGGAACGCCGTCGCACACTCCGGATTTCAGGGGCCCGACCGGCGTCGATGCGATCAGGACGCGGAGACGGTGGAGGCCGACTGGTCTGGCTCCACTCGCGCCCATCCGGCCACCATGAGCGGGTATTCCCCACAGAGGGTGACGACTGTGGTCGACTGTCGGCCATGGCATCCCGTGCATCCGTGA
>CAVQBG010000021.1:0-25905 GCA_963710625.1 Ilumatobacteraceae bacterium
TGACGGGTGGCCGGTCAGATCAGGAGTTGCACGATGATCAGCTTGAGGATCATCGCGAGGGGGAAGACCAGCGCGTAGCCGGTGTCGACACGCTCGTCGCCGTCGGCCCGTTCGGCGGCGAACGCCAACACGGCCGGTTGCGTCTGGATCCCCGAGACCATGCCGGCGCCGTCGACGGGGTCGCGTCGCAGCACCCGGATCATGATCGTCGCCATGCCAGCGGTCGCCGCCGTCACCAGCACGCCGGCGACGGCCAACTGCAAGCCCACCCCGGTGCCGACGGCGTCGGCGAACGTCGCCCCCGATCGGATGCCAACGCCACCGAGGAACAGCGACACGCCGAGCTGGCGGATGGTGAGGTTCGCTGCGTAGGGGATCTGCCACGTGAACGGACCGGACCGCCCAACGGTGCCGAGCACCAGTGCGACGATGAGGGGCCCGCCGCCCACCCCGAGTTCGATCTCGCCGCCACCCGGCAGCGGGATGGTCAGCTGCGCCAGCAGCAACCCCAGTGCCAGGCCGGTCGCGAAACCGAGCGCGTCGACCTCGCTGAGCCCGCGGTCGGAATCGCCGAGCGCTGCGGCGATGTCGGCCATCCGGTCGGTCGGGCCGACCACACGGACGCGATCGCCGAGCCGCAGCACGAAGTCGCGGTCGACGACCAGGTCGGCGTCACCCCGCCGCACCCGGGTGGCCATCGCCCCGAAGCGACCCTCCAGGTCGACGTCGCGCAACTTGGCGCCTGCCAGCTCACGCTTCGACACGGAGATGCGACGGAAGTCGAGCTTCTTCCGATCGAGCGCCAGATGTCGCTCGCTGCGACGACCCGCCCACTCGACGAACTGGTCGACGACGTCAGGGGTGCCGATCACGGTGCACAGGTCGCCGGGCTGCAACACGATGTCGTTCGTGGCGAGGTCGACGTCGCCACCGTGCTCGACGCGTGAGAACGTCAGTCGTTCGCCGCGCCACGAACGCAGCTCGCCCAGCGTCGGGAGCCCCTCGCGGGTGACGATCACGGTCGCACTCGTCGCGTTGCGTTGCCCGGGCTCACTCGCCGGAACCACCTCGCCCCGCCCGGGATGTCGGACGCGGCGCAGCGACCAACCCGCCGCGACGATCATCGCGACCACGCCGAGCGGGTAGGCGAGCGAGTAGCCGACGACGGGATCGGTGACCTCACCGGTGGCGATCTCGGGAGCGAGCTGTTCGAGCGCCGCCGACAGCGCCGGCGTGTTGGTCTGCGATCCGGCGAAGAGCCCTGCTCTCGCTCCGGCATCGAAGTCGAAGAGTGTGCTGACACCTCCCACGGTGAGCCCGATCGCGGCGAGGAGGACGACGACGGCGATGCTCACCCGCAGCCCGTCCTGGCGCAATCCGCCGAAGAACGCCGGGCCCGACGCCAGACCGACCGTGTAGATGAACAACGCCAGCCCGAACAGCGGGATGATCGCCGGGAGGTCGGCGAGGTCCGGTTCGATCGCCGACACCGCGAGGCCGGCGAACAGCGCCGCGGCGGGTCCGAGCCCGACTCCCTTGATCCGCACGCGCGCCAGCGCAGCGCCGAGCGCGACCACCACGAACAAGGCGAGGAGCGGATCAGAGGTGAGCACTCCCACGGCCGCGGTTCTATCACCCTGCGCCCCCGCCCGACGTCGACATCCGCTCGCGCGGCTCCCCGTGACCTCCACCGCGGAACGATGAGCGAATGCCCCGTATGCGGGGGTTCGGCTCATCGGTGGGAAAGGTGCGGCGGGAAGGGGGCGTGGTGTGTTGCGCGACCGATGGGGTGCCCGTAGCCTTGCAGGGTCCTCTCATCGGGTTTCGTTCCATGAACCGATCCGGTGTACGGCGGGCGGGTCGCAACCCGCGATCAGCCCAACTCACCCCATTTCGATGGCTCTCGCCGCCGAAACGACCTGAACGAACGAGGTTCAATCAGTGCCAACCATTCAGCAGCTCGTCCGTCAAGGTCGCAGCTCGAAAGTCACCAAGAGCAAGACGCCGGCGCTCAAGGGTTCACCCCAGCGCCGCGGTGTCTGCACCCGCGTGTACACCACCACCCCGAAGAAGCCGAACTCCGCGCTCCGCAAGGTCGCTCGTGTCCGTCTCAACTCTGGGATCGAAGTCACCGCCTACATCCCCGGCGAGGGCCACAACCTTCAGGAGCACTCGATCGTGCTCGTGCGCGGTGGCCGCGTCCGCGACCTCCCCGGTGTGCGCTACAAGATCATCCGCGGCGCACTCGACGCCGTCGGCGTGAAGAACCGCAAGCAGGCCCGCAGCCGGTACGGCGCCAAGAAGGAGAAGTGACCCGAGATGCCACGTAAAGGTCCTGCTCCCCGCCGCGAACTCGTCGCGGATCCCATCCACAAGTCGCAGCTCGTCACGCAGATCACCAACAAGGTGATGCTGCACGGCAAGCGCACGGTTGCCGAGAAGATCGTCTATGACGCGATGGAGATCATCCAGTCGCGCCTCGAAGGCGACGATCTGGCGATCGACACCGTCAAGCGTGCGATCGACAACGTCAAGCCGCCACTCGAGGTGCGCAGCCGCCGCGTCGGTGGCGCCACGTACCAGGTGCCCGTCGAGGTGCGTCCTCGCCGTGCGACCACGCTGGCGATCCGTTGGACGGTCGACTACGCCCGTGCCCGTCGTGAGAAGACGATGGCCGAGTGCCTCGCCAACGAACTGATGGATGCCGCCAACGGCCTGGGTGCCGCGATGAAGAAGCGCGACGACATCCAGAAGATGGCCGAGTCGAACAAGGCGTTCGCCCACTACCGCTGGTGAACCCGTCGCCGACGACGGCGACTCGAACGTGTACGGAACCCGGGGCACAGGCTCCGGGTTCCGTCGTTTTCGACGGCGGATCGGAGCGCGTTGCGAATGAACTATCGTGTGCGCGGGGAGGACGAACACGCGGCCGACCGGCCGCACGATCGAGAGGGGAACTCGGTGCACGTCCAGAACATCTTGAAGGTCAAGGGGACCGCGGTGGCCACGATTGCTCCGCACGAGTCGCTGGCCGATGCGACCGCGTCCCTGCGAGATCACGGGGTGGGGGCGCTCGTGGTGAGTCGCGACGGTTCGACGATCGACGGCATCGTGTCCGAACGCGACGTCGTACGCGCGCTGGCCGCGCACGGCGGTTCCACACTCGGCCGTGACGTCGCGTCCGCGATGTCGACCGCGGTCACCACCTGCCAAGGTTCCGACACCGTCGATTCGCTGATGGCGATGATGACCGAACGGCGGATCCGCCACCTCCCCGTCGTCGACGACGACGGGAAGCTGGCGGGGATCATCTCGATCGGCGACGTCGTGAAGGCGAGGGTCGGCCAGCTCGAGATCGAGAACGACCAGCTGCACGACTACATCCAGGCCCGCTGACGACGCCCGCGACGTCGTAGGCACACCGAGGGGCTCGAGCAATCCGCCCATCGACGGCGAGATCATCGCCAACGGTCGATCCGATGCCGTCGCGTGCGACGGCCCGGACGAATCAGCGCATTCCCCCCGGTGGGGGCAGGCGAACCGCCGGTACACTCGAATCTCGTGCCTGCGCCGGTGTGCGCAGCACGTGAACCCCCCGTCGCCCCTTGATACGGAAGTGAAGTAGAAGATGGCCAAGCGAGAGTTCCCCCTGGAGCGCACCCGGAACATCGGGATCATGGCGCACATCGATGCCGGCAAGACCACGACCACCGAGCGCATCCTCTACTACACCGGCAAGAGCTACAAGATCGGTGAGGTCCACGACGGCGCCGCGACCATGGACCACATGGCGCAGGAGCAGGAGCGCGGCATCACGATCACCTCTGCTGCCACGACGTGTGTCTGGAACGATCACCGCATCAACATCATCGACACCCCGGGCCACGTCGACTTCACGATCGAGGTCGAGCGCTCGCTGCGCGTGCTCGACGGCGCGGTCACCGTGTTCGACTCGGTGGCCGGCGTCGAGCCGCAGACCGAGACCGTGTGGCGCCAGGCCAACAAGTACAACGTGCCGCGCATGTGCTTCGTCAACAAGATGGACCGCATCGGCGCCGACTTCTACCGCACCGTGCAGATGGTCGAGGACCGCCTCCAGGCCGTGCCGCTCGTCATCCAACTTCCCATCGGCGCCGGTGGCCCCGAAGCCGTCAAGCCGTTCGAGGGGCTCGTCGACCTCGTCAGGATGAAGGCGCTCGTCTGGCGCAACGTCGACGAGAAGGACCTCGGCGCGAAGTACGAGATCACCGACATCCCCGCCGACATGGTCGACCAGGCCAACGAGTACCGCGAAGCGATGATGGAGACCATCGCCACGCAGGACGAGGCCCTGATGGATGCCTACCTTGGCGGCGAGGAGCTCTCCGAAGCCGACATCAAGAAGGCGATCCGCACCGGCACCCTGGCGTTCGACTTCGTGCCGATCCTGTGCGGTTCGGCGTTCAAGAACAAGGGTGTCCAGCCGATGCTCGACGCAGTGATCGACTTCCTGCCGAGCCCGCTCGACATCCCGCCGGCCGAGGGCATCACGATGAAGGGCGGCGAGGAGATCCCGGCCACACGTGGACCCGAGGACAAGGAGTTCGCCGCACTTGCGTTCAAGATCGTGGCCGACCCGTTCGGCAAGCTGACCTACTTCCGGGTGTACTCGGGCGAGATCGGCAAGGGCGAAGAGGTCTACAACTCCGTCAAGGAGGACCGTGAGCGCCTCGGCCGCATCCTGTTGATGCACGCCAACCAGCGCGAAGACCTCGATGTCGCCATGGCCGGCGACATCGTCGCCGGACTCGGCTTCAAGAACGTCACCACCGGTGACACGCTCTGCGACCGCGACAACCCGATCATCCTCGAGCGCATGGAGTTCCCCGAGCCGGTGATCCACGTCGCCATCGAGCCGAAGACGAAGTCCGACCAGGAGAAGCTCGGCAAGGCGCTCAAGTCGCTGTCCGACGAGGACCCGACCTTCCGCATCCGCTCCGACGAGGAGACGGGCCAGACGGTCATCTCCGGCATGGGTGAACTGCACCTCGAGGTGCTCGTCGACCGCATGCAGCGCGAGTTCTCGGTCGAGGCCACCGTCGGCAAGCCGCAAGTCGCCTACCGCGAGACGATCACCAAGGCCGTCTCCAACGTCGAGTACCGCCACATCAAGCAGTCCGGTGGCTCCGGCCAGTTCGCGGTCGTCAAGATCGACATGGAGCCGAACCCCGGCGGCGGCTACGAGTTCGAGGACAAGATCTCCGGCGGCAAGATCCCGCGCGAGTACATCAACCCGACCAACCAGGGCCTGCAGAGCTCGCTCGACAACGGCGTGCTCGCCGGGTACCCGACGGTCGACGTCAAGGTGTCGCTGGTCGATGGCCAGTACCACGACGTCGACTCCTCGGAGATGGCGTTCAAGATCGCCGGCCAGATGGCGTTCCGCAAGGCTGCTGAGATGGCCAAGCCCGTCCTGATGGAGCCGATCATGGCCGTCGAGGTCGTCACGCCCGAGGAGTACATGGGCGACGTGATGGGAGATCTGTCGAGCCGCCGCGGTCGCATCGGCAGCATGGAGGCCCGGGGCAACACGCAGGTCGTGAATGCCACGGTGCCGCTGTCGGAGATGTTCGGATACAGTACCGACCTTCGTTCCCGCACCCAGGGGCGAGCCACCTACACGATGCAGTTCTCGGAGTACCAGCAGGTGCCCGAAGCCATCGCCCAGGAAATCGTGAAGCGGGTCCGTGGCGAGTGATCGCCGCTGAACCGACGCACAGCAGTTCTTTGACAACCCACATCTGACAAACAAGAAACGACATTGGAGTCGCACGCATCATGAGCAAGCAGAAGTTCGAGCGCAACAAGCCGCACGTGAACATTGGCACGATGGGTCACATCGACCATGGCAAGACCACGTTGACCGCGGCGATTTCGAAGACGTTGTCGGAGCGTGGGTTGGCTGACTTCGCGGCATTCGACACGATCGACAAGGCGCCGGAGGAGAAGGCTCGTGGGATCACGATCTCGATCGCGCACATCGAGTACGAGACCGAGAACCGGCATTACGCGCATGTGGACATGCCGGGTCATGCCGACTACATCAAGAACATGATCACGGGTGCGGCGCAGGTCGACGGTGCGATCCTGGTGGTGGCGGCGACCGATGGTCCGATGCCGCAGACCCGTGAGCACGTGTTGCTGGCCCGCCAGGTCGGTGTGCCGTCGATCATCGTGGCGTTGAACAAGGCCGACATGGTCGACGACGAGGAACTCCTCGAGTTGGTCGAGTTGGAGGTTCGTGAGTTGCTCAACGAGTACGAGTTCCCCGGTGATGACGCCCCGGTGATCCAGGTCAGCGCGTTGAAGGCGTTGGAGGGTGACGCCGAGTGGCAGGAGAAGATCATGGAACTCATGAACGCTGCCGACACCTTCATCCCTGAGCCGGTGCGTGAGTTGGACAAGCCGTTCTTGATGCCGATCGAGGACGTGTTCACGATCACGGGTCGTGGCACGGTGGTGACGGGCAAGGTCGAGCAGGGGGTCATCCATACGGGTGACGAGATCGAGATCGTCGGGTTGCGTGACACGCAGAAGACGACGTGTACGGGTGTGGAGATGTTCCGTAAGTTGCTCGATGAGGGTCAGGCGGGTGACAACATCGGTGCGCTTCTTCGTGGTACGGCCAAGGAGGATGTGGAGCGTGGGCAGGTGTTGTGCAAGCCGGGCAGCATCACGCCGCACACGAACTTCGAGGGTCAGGTCTACATTCTGACCAAGGACGAGGGTGGCCGTCACAAGCCGTTCTTCAACAATTACCGTCCGCAGTTCTTCTTCCGGACGACCGATGTGACCGGCACGATCGAGTTGCCGGCTGGTACGGAGATGGTGATGCCTGGTGACAACGTCGAGATGACGGTGGAGTTGGGTAAGCCGATCGCGATGGACGAGGGTCTGCGGTTCGCGATTCGTGAGGGTGGTCGCACGGTGGGTGCGGGCCGCGTCACCAAGATCCTCAAGTGACCGCGGCGACCTGAGACAGAAACGACACTGACATGGCACAGAGCATCAGAATCCGCCTCAAGGCGTTCGACCACGAGATCATCGACCAGTCGACGAAGAAGATCGTCGAGACGGTCACTCGTACCGACGCGACCGTGCGCGGCCCCATCCCACTGCCCACCGACAAGCACCGCTACACGGTCATCCGTGGCCCGCACGTCGACAAGGACAGCCGCGAGCACTTCGAGATGCGGGTGCACAAGCGCCTCATCGACATCGTGAACCCGAACGGCAAGACCATCGACAGCCTGCAGCGCATCGAGCTGCCCGCCGGCGTCGACATCGAAATCAAGATCCAGAACGCCTGAGCTGGTCACATCCGGGATCTGACCCCGGATCTGACGCACGGCTCCGGTTGTGAAAGAGGTGTGAACAGCGACCCCAACGGGGTCGCTGTTCACGTTTGGGGATAGACAGGGGACCGATGAGTGCGCTGCCGCCCCCGGCTCCCGGCGTCACGCCGGTCCCGACGCCACCGGCTGCCAGGCGCGCGCGACGACGTGGCGTGTCGCTGATCGTGGCCGTCGCTGCGGTCGCATGGGTTGCGGGACTGACCGGGGCACTCGTCGGCAGCCAGGTCTCCGACTGGCTCGACTCGCCGCCGAAGAGCGCGAGCGACGAGCCGATCAACGTGTCGGATGCGACCGGCCCCATCGAGGCACGCCTCGACGTCGGCAAGGTCATCGATCACATGGCCGCCTCCGTCGTGACGATCAGCGCCGACGTGGAGAGCTCGCTGGGGACCGGACAGTCGGTCGGCACGGGAGTGATCGTGTCGTCCGACGGCGAGATCCTCACCAACGCCCACGTGGTCGCCGGTGCATCCGAGATCCGTGTGCGCCTGGCCGGCGAGACCGAGCCACGTGAGGCGCGGTTGCTCGCCAGCGATCCGGGCAACGACCTCGCGCTGCTCCGGATGAGCGGCGACGGTTTCGACGCCGCCGTCTTCGCCGACCCCGACAGTGTCAGCCTCGGCGACGAGGTGGTGGCGATCGGCTTCGCGCTCGGCCTCGACGGCGATCCCTCGGTGACCCTCGGCATCGTCTCGGCGCTCGACCGCACGATCGGCACCGACGGCGCCTTCCTCGACGGGTTGATCCAAACCGATGCGGCGATCTCGTCGGGCAACTCCGGCGGCCCGCTCGTGAACGCACGCGGTGAGGTCGTCGGCATCAACACCGCGGTCGCCCGCGACACCGCCACGTCAGCCGCCACCAACGTCGGGTTCGCGATCAGCGCGAAGGAGGCGTTGCCGGTGATCGAGGCATTGCGCGTGCAGGCCGGCGGCGTACCCCGCGCCGAGGGGTATCTGGGGGTCGAGCTCGACGATCGTCGCGATGGCGGACAGGGCGCTGTGATCCGAAGCGTGCAGGACGGCACACCCGCCGATGACGCCGGCGTCGAGGCCGGCGATCTCGTCGTCGCCGCGGACGGCGTCGCCATCGACGGAGCCACCGGGCTCATCGCGACGATCCGTGACCTGCAGCCCGGCGACTCCACCACGATCACCGTGATCCGTGACTCCGAGCGCATCGAGCTCACCGTCACGCTCACCGATCGGCCCGAGGACTGACCCGACGCCCCGGGCCCGGCCCCGGGGTCGGAGCGACGCCCTGCGTACTGTGGCGCAGATGGACCAGATGCTCGGTGGTGCCCGCCCGTTCGGCCTGGGGTACTGGCCGCTTCCCGAGGACGCACCCGATGTCGAGGTCCGACGCGAGGCAGTGCGTCTCGTGTCGCCCGACGGTGCGCTCGTGCGTGGCGTGCTCTGGACCCCACCCACGGGCACCGCGTGGAAGACCGCGGTGATCCTGTCGCACCCTCGGGGTGACTTCAGCGTGCACTACGCCTGCCCGCTGCTCGCGGCGGCCGGTTACGCCGTCCTCGGCTTCGGCACCCGCTACATCAACAACGACACCGACTGTCTGCACGAGGCGTGCATCACCGATGTCCGGACCGCGCACGACGAGATGATCCGCCGAGGCGCCGAGGCCGTTGTCCTGCTCGGCAACTCCGGTGGCGGCTCCCTGATGGCGATGGCCAATGCCGAACTGGGCATCGGTGACGGCTGGATCGGCATGGCCGCGCACCCAGGGGAGGGGGTGTTCATGCTGCAGGTGATCGACCCGTCGGTCGCCGACGAGCACGACCCCTTCTCGACCGTGCCCGAACTCGACATGTACCACCCCGACAACGGGTGGCGTCCCTGGCCCGAGCCGTGCAGCTACGACCCGGCGTGGGTGGTCGTCTATCGGCAGGCGCAGCGCGAACGAGTTGCACGCATCGATGCGATCGCGAAGGCGTCGATCGCCGACGCCGGTGGCCCGGTGCCCGAGCTGCGGACCGTCGACAAGTCGAGCGACCCCGCTCGATGGCGCGAGCTGCGCCGACGGGCGGTGTTCACGAAGTACCTGACGATCTACCGGACGCTCGCCGACCCCGCCTACCTCGACCTGTCGATCGACCCCGATGACCGACCGATGGGTTCGCTGTTCGCGTTCCCCGACCCGTTCGATGCCAACTACGGCCGCGGCGGTCTGGCTCGCACGATGACCGCCCGGGGATGGCTCAGCACGTGGTCCGGCTTGTCGAGCCACGCCAAGCTCGCCGACACGATGCCGAAGGTCACGGTGCCGACGATGCTCGTGCATCCGACCGCCGACACCGAGATCCGCGTCTGGCAGGCGAAGGAGATCGTCGACGCGGCCGGCGCCGACGACGTCACGTACCTCGAGATGAAGGGCGCTCCGCACTATCTCGAGGGCCACCGACCCGAGGCGATGGCGGCGGTCGCCGACTGGCTCGCCGCCCGCTTCCCGTGATCCGTCGCGGCGGCTGATCGCCAGGCGCACACCGAGCGCGGCGATGGCGAGCCCGCCCGCACCACCGAGGCGTGCGAGTCGCCGGGGCGACCGTCGAGGCCGCGGCCGCCTCGTTCCCGTCCGGGCACTCGACCGCCTCGCGTCGCCGGGCTGGTGGTGGGATGGTCGTGGTGCCTGCTGTGGGCGATCGTCCTACGGATCATCCCGGATCGGACGTCTCGGTGACCAGATCGTCTAGGGGGTGGGGGTGGAGGTGGCCGACCGCGCGAACCAGGCCGCGGTGTAGCCGGCGCCGACCTGGTGGGCCTCGAACTCGCCGGCGGGGAGGAAGAAGAGTCGATCATCGTCCACCCACAGCAGTCCGAGGCCGTCGTCGGCGAGGCGAACCCACGACACCGACGGGGGCAACGACCGTTCCAGATCAGGCAGTTCGGCGAGCGTCGACGGCGCAAAGAACCGGATTCGAATGCCGTCGCCCGACGACACCGACACCGCCACCTCGTCGTCGGGGCCGTGCCCGGCGAACCGCACCACCTCATCGGAGCCGGCCGGAACCGGCGGCACGCCGAGGTCGGACACCTTGGTCAGCTCCAGGGTCTCGTCGTCGACGTCGAAGAGCCAGTAGCCAGTTTCGTCCCATCCGAGGACGACCGGGTGGTCATCGGCCGTCGATGGTGAGGCACCGACGGACCAGGACGCGTCCTGCACCGAGATGAACCCGTCGGACCCGGCCGGGTCGTTCAACAGCCTCGAGGTGCCGATCTCGGTGACGGGGTCGAGCAGCAACAGTGACAGGGAGTTCGCCGCAACGATCCGGTCGCCGGTGGGTGACAGCTCCGGCGAGGCACCGCCGGCCACGGGTCCGACCGTGGCTCCGGTTGCGGCGAGGATGTTGCCGGAGATCGGTTCGCAGCAGTCGCTGAAGACGATCGAGCCGTCGATCACCCCGGCGACGTCGTCGACCACGTTCGGGCCAGGGCCCTCCGAGACCGACGCTCTCGGATCGGGGTACTCGGCGACGAGCCTCGGAGTACCGGGTCGGGAGCCGAGCAGGCCAGGGAGCAGGAAGAGATCGCCGGCGACGTCGACGGCGAACACGTCACCGGTCCCGAGTTCGAAGGAACCGGGTGGGATCTCGACGTCGATCAGATCCACGCCGCGCTCGTCCGTGGTCGGCGGTGTGGCCGCCGTCGTTGCGGGGATCGTGGAGTCCGGCGGAGTTGCGGTGCTGACGGCCACGGTCGGTGGTGGCGCACTGGACTCGATCGTTCCGCTGTTCGCGGTCGTCGCTGTGGCGACGGACGTGACGGCCGCTGGTTCCGCCTCGTTTCCGCACGCAACGAGGAGGGAGACGGCCAGTGCGTAGGGCACGATCCGACGCGATGTCATGCGCGAACCTACCCGAGCACGGTCGCCCGAAACGGTCGGCGATCAGAGCGGGTAGTCGACCCCGGTCATCTCCACCGACTTCTCCCACAGCGCCCGCTGCAGGTCGGCGTCGTGCGAGCGACTGCTCGACTCGACGATCTTCGGGTTGCCACGCGCCTCGCCGATGCCGTCCGGGCCGTAGTACTGGCCACCTCCCGCTGCCGGATCGGTTGCGGCGCGCAGCGTCGGGAGGGCGCCGCGTTCAGCGCTTTGCATGATCGGTCGGAACAGGAACTCGCCCCACTGGAGGAACTTCGGCGAGTTGCGGATCAGTTCGGTGTCGGACAGCCCCGGGTGCGCGGCGAGCGCTGCCGTGGTGGCGCCGGCTGCGGCGAGGCGGCGCTGGAGTTCGTAGGTGAACAGCAGGTTGGCGAGCTTCGATCGTCCATAGGCGGCCACCCGGTCGTAGCCGTCGGTTCCGGCGAGGGTCTCGACGTCGATCTTCGAGCGGATCTTGTGGCCGACGCTGCTCACGGTGACGATCCGTGAGCGAGGTGTGTCGAGCAGGCGGGGGAGCAGCAGGCCGGTCAGGGCGAAGTGGCCGAGGTGGTTCGTGCCCATCTGGAGCTCGAACCCGTCGACGGTCGTCGACTCGGGCGTGTACATCACCCCGGCGTTGTTGATCAGCAGGTCGATGCCATGTCCGTCGGCGAGCAGTGCGTCGGCGGCGGCACGAATCGAGGCCAGGTCCGACAGGTCGAGCGCCTGCACCGTGACGTCGGCATCGGGGTGGTCGCCGCGGATCGCGGAAGCGGCCGCATCACCCTTGTCGGTGTTGCGAACGGCGAGGATCACCCGTGCGCCGTGCGCCGCCAGCGCATCGGCGGTCGCCAGCCCGAGCCCGGTGTTCGCGCCGGTGACGACAGCGTTGCGACCCGTCAGTTCGGGGATGTCGTCGGCGGTCCACGTCGATCGTGCCATGACTCGACTCTACGGGAGCGCAGAAGGACGCCAGCGCGTGTTGGAAGGCGCAAACGGCGCCCATAGCATTGCATGGCCGTGATCGGGAGGCATTCCGACCACCAAACCATTCAGCAATCGATGTCTGAGCAGGCCGCCCGCACCGACGGGACCGGAACCACCCAGCAACTTCATGATCTCGTGCTCCGCACGCTCGTCCTGCCGTGAACTCGGTAGTCGCAGCGGCGGAGCATTTGCGTGGATAGCCGTTCGTCAACAGATCAGCGGCTCGATCAACTCAAGAGGAACAACGCCGCCATGGCACAACAATCGATCGTCGGCGAGAAGGTCGGCATGACACAGACGTGGGTGGACGACAGAGTCGTTCCGGTCACGGTGCTGCGCGTCGAGCCGATGCGCATCGTCCAGATCAAGACCAACGAACGCGACGGCTACACCGCCCTGCAGGTGACCTATGGGCACCGCAAGGCGAACAAGCTCACCAAGCCCGCCGCCGGTCACTTCGAGAAGGCCGGCGTCGAGCCGGGCAAGCGTCTCGTGGAACTGCGCCTCGACTCCGTCGACGGTTTCGAGGTCGGCCAAGAGCTGACCGTCGAGCAGATCCCGGCCGGCACGATCGTCGACGTCACCGGCACCAGCCGGGGCAAGGGCTTCGCCGGTGTGATGAAGCGTCACAACTTCGCAGGTCAGCCCGCATCGCACGGCAACAACAAAAGCCACCGCAAGCCTGGCGCCATCGGCTCGTGTGCCTTCCCGGCACGCGTGTTCAAGGGTCAGCGCATGGCCGGCCACATGGGCCACGAGCAGGTCACCACGCAGAACCTCGAGGTCGTCGAGTCCGACGCCGAGCGCAATCTGCTGTTGATCAAGGGTTCGGTTCCCGGCCCCGCCGGCGGTGTCGTGCTCGTGCGTAACGCCGTCAAGAAGGCCGGACAGCTCGCAGGAAAGGCAGGCTGATCATGGCCGACGTCACACTCAAGACCGCGTCCGGCAAGGACTCCGGCACGATCGCCCTCGACGACGAGGTCTTCGGCGTGCAGCCGAACGTGCCCGTGATGCACCAGGTGGTCACGGCACAGCTCGCCGCTCGCCGTTCCGGCACGCAGAGCACCAAGACCCGCTCCGACGTGCGTGGTGGCGGCCGCAAGCCGTACGCCCAGAAGGGCACGGGCAACGCCCGCCAGGGCTCGATCCGTGGCCCGCACTTCTCCGGTGGTGGCGTCGCGCTCGGCCCGAAGCCGCGCAAGTACGACCAGAAGACCCCGAAGAAGATGGTGAAGCTGGCGCTTCGTTCGGCCCTGTCCGATCGGGCCGCCGAGGGCAAGGTCGTCGTCGTCGACGGCTGGGGCTTCGAAGCACCCAAGACCAAGGACGCCAAGGCCGCGCTCGATGCGCTCGGCATCGACGGCACCGCACTGGTGGTCGTCGGCCGCGACGACGCCGCTGCCGCCCTGAGCTTCCGCAACCTGCCCAAGGTCCAGATCATCGGCCCGGGCGAACTCAACGCCTACGACGTGCTCTGCAACGAGTGGATCGTGTTCACCAAGGACGTGCTGCCCGCCGGCACGCCGGTGTCCGACGAGTCGAGCACCAGCGAGCCGGCAACCGACGAGAAAGCAGCCAGCTGATGAAGGACCCCCGCGACATCATCATCGCTCCGGTCGTCTCCGAGAAGAGCTATGCGCTCATCGAGACCGGCGTCTACACGTTCAAGGTGAGCCCGAAGGCCTCCAAGCCCGAGATCCGCGACGCCGTCGAGGCGATCTGGGGCGTCGAGGTGCTCAAGGTCAACACCCTCAACCGCAACGGCAAGCGCAAGCGCACCCGTGGCACCAACCGCATCGGTACCCGGCCCGACACGAAGCGGGCCATCGTCACCCTGGCAGCGGGCGAAATCCCGCTGTTCGAGAACTGAGCTGATCATGGCCATTCGTTCCCGCAAGCCCACCAGCCCCGGCCGTCGCTTCCAGACGAGCTCCGACTTCAGCGAGATCACCAAGACCACGCCGGAGAAGTCGCTGCTCGTCAAGAAGAACAAGACCGGTGGCCGCAACAGCTACGGCCGCAAGACCTCGCGTCACCGCGGTGGCGGCCACAAGCAGCAGTACCGCATCATCGACTTCAAGCGCGTCAAGGACGGCGTGACCGCCAAGGTCGCCGCCATCGAGTACGACCCGAACCGCACTTGTCGCATCGCGTTGCTCCACTACAACGACGGCGAGAAGGCCTACATCCTCGCCCCGCGTGGACTCAACGTCGGCGACACCGTCGAGAGCGGCCACGGCGCCGACATCAAGCCGGGCAATGCCATGCCGCTGCGCTACATCCCGGTCGGCACCACGGTGCACAACGTCGAGCTGCGCCCCGGCCAGGGCGGCAAGATCGGCCGATCGGCCGGCATCGCCGTGCAGCTGGTGGCCAAGGAGGGCGACTACGCAACGCTGCGCATGCCCTCCACCGAGATGCGTCGCGTGATGATCGACTGTCGCGCCACCGTCGGTGAGGTCGGCAACAGCCAGCACGAACTCGTCAAGATCGGCAAGGCCGGCCGCAACCGCTGGAAGGGCAAGAAGCCCCAGACCCGTGGTGTCGCGATGAACCCGGTCGACCACCCGCTCGGTGGTGGCGAAGGCCGTACCTCCGGTGGCCGTCCCGCCGTGTCGCCGTGGGGCAAGCCCGAGAGCCGAACCCGCAACAAGAAGAAGGCGAGTCAGCAGTTGATCATTCGCCGCCGTCGTACGAGCAAGGGTCGCCGCTGACGCGGCAAGGAAGGTAACTCCGCATGTCTCGCAGTCTCAAGAAGGGCCCGTTCGTGGACGACCATCTTCTCAGGAAGATCGACGCCCAGAACGCCGCCGGCGAGCGCAAGGTCGTCAAGACCTGGTCGCGCCGCTCCACCATCATCCCCGACATGGTCGGCCACACGATCGCCGTCCACGACGGTCGCAAGCACGTCCCGGTGTACGTCACCGAGTCGATGGTCGGCCACAAGCTCGGTGAGTTCAGCCCCACCCGCACGTTCAAGTTCCACGCGGGCATGGAGCGCAACTCGAAGGGTCGCCGCTGATGACCGGACCGAAGCTCAACGAGAAGTCCCTCGTCGCCGGCGAGCGCTCCGGCACGAAGGCCACCGCTCGCTACGTGCGGTCGTCGGCCTCGAAGGCCCGCGCCGTCCTCGACCTGATCCGCGGCCTCGATGTGCGAAGCGCCGACGAGGTGCTGCAGTTCACCGATCGCCACATCGCCCGAGACGTGCGCAAGGTGCTCGCCAGCGCCGTCGCCAACGCCGTCAACAACGACGACCAGGACGCCGACGAGTTGTATGTCGTCGCTTGTTTCGCCGACGAGGGCCCGACGCTCAAGCGGTTCCGTCCTCGTGCTCGTGGCCGTGCGACGCGCATCAACAAGCGCAGCTGCCACATCACCGTCATCGTCGCCCGCATGAGCGACGACCGCATCGCCATCATCCAGGCCCGCCAGGAGCGCGCCGGTGGCAGCGCCGGCCGTGGCCGTCCGCAGTCGAGCGCCGCCAGCCGCCGTGCCCGCGTCGAGCGCAGCCGCCAGCAGGCCGCCGAGACGAACGACACGGCCGATGATGTCGTCGACGCCGAGATCGTCGACGAAGAGATCGACGAGGTCGAGGAATCGACCGACGTCGAGGAATGGATCGACGTCGTGGAGGCGTCCGACACCGAAGCCACAGAAGCAGCAACCGATGCCGACGTCGCCGACGCCGACGACGAGGGAGCCACCAAGTAATGGGTCAGAAGATCAATCCGTACGGCTTCCGTCTGGGAGTGACCACCGACTGGAAGTCGCGTTGGTTCTCCGAGCGTGAGTACAAGGACTACCTCACCGAGGACTGGACGATCCGCCAGGAGATCATGACGCGCCTCGAGTCCGCGGCGATCAGCCGCATCGAGGTCGAGCGCACCCGTGACAAGCTCCGCGTCGACGTCCACACGGCCCGCCCGGGCATCGTGATCGGTCGTCGTGGTGCGCAGGCCGACGAACTCCGTCAGCTGATCACCAAGATCACCGGCAACCCGAAGATCCAGCTCAACATCGTCGAGATCAAGAACCCCGAACTCGACGCTGCGCTGATCGCTCAGGGCGTCGCCGACCAGCTCGTCAACCGCATCGCCTTCCGCCGGGCCATGAAGCGCGCGGTGCAGAACGCACAGCGCGCCGGCGCCCTCGGTATCCGCGTCCAGTGCTCGGGGCGCCTCGGGGGCGCCGAGATGAGCCGCACCGAGTGGTACCGCGAAGGCCGGGTGCCGTTGCACACACTGCGCGCCGACATCGACTACGGCATGCGCGAGGCCAAGACCACCAGTGGTCGCGTCGGCGTCAAGGTCTGGATCTACAAGGGAGACATCCTCCCGTACAAGAAGGTCAACGAGGACAAGATCGCCCGCGAGGCCGCCATGGCCGTCGGCGAGACGTCCGGCCAGGGTGGACCGCGGAAGGTGGTGTCGTCGGGTGGACCCCGTGACGTCGCACCGGCTCCCGAGACCCAGCCGCTCGTCCGTGAGGCCGATCCGGAACTCGAGAAGTTGCTCGACGAAGAAGAGGCGATCGCCAAGCGCACTGCGCAGGGCGAGGGCCACGAGACGCCGCACTTCCGCGGCACGGACTGAAAGGGGACGCACCATGCTGATGCCTCGCAAGGTCGCCCATCGCAAGCACCACCGCGGCCGCACCAAGGGCCTCACGAAGGGCGGCTCCGGCCTGAACTTCGGTGAATACGGGATCCAGGCACTCGAGCCGGGCTGGCTGACCGCCCGCCAGATCGAGGCCGCCCGTATCGCCATGACCCGCTCGATCAAGCGCGGCGGCAAGGTCTGGATCAACGTGTTCCCGGACAAGCCGGTCACGAAGAAGCCGGCCGAGACCCGTATGGGCTCCGGCAAGGGCAACCCCGAGTTCTGGGTGGCCGTCGTCAAGCCGGGCCGCACGCTCTTCGAGCTGTCGTACCCGAACGAGGAGCTCGCCAAGGAAGCGCTCAACAAGGCGATCCAGAAGCTCCCGATCAAGGCCCGCATCATCACCCGTGAGGAGGAGATCTGACATGGCCAAGAAGAACGACCTCGTCGAACTCAGCCTCGGTGAGCTCATCGACGAACTGAAGGCCACCAAGCAGGAAGCGCTCAACCTGCGCTTCCGCAACGCGACCGGCCAGCTCGAGAACACCGCCGAGATCGGCAAGGTGCGCAAGCAGGTCGCTCGTATCAACACCCTCATCCGCCAGCGCGAGATCGCTGCGGCCGAGGCCGGACAGTGAGTGACCCCGACATGCCAGAAGCAGCCCCCACATCAACGGCCACCGAGACGCCCGAGCGCAACGTGCGCAAGACCCGCGAGGGCACGGTCGTCTCGAACGCCATGGACAAGACGGTCGTCGTGGCCGTCGTCGACCGTGTGCGTCACGCCAAGTACAACAAGTTCGTGCTGCGCACGAAGAAGCTGTACGCCCACGACGAGACCAACGACGCCGGTGTCGGCGACAAGGTCCGCGTGATGGAGACCCGTCCGCTCAGCAAGAACAAGCGCTGGCGCATCACCGACATCCTGGAGCGTGCCAAGTGATTCAGCAGGAATCCCGACTCCGGGTCGCCGACAACTCCGGCGCCAAGGAAGTGCTCTGCATCAAGGTCCTCGGTGGCACCCGCCGTCGCTACGCCTCGATCGGCGACATCTTCGTCGCCACGGTCAAGGACGCGATGCCCGGCGCCGGTGTCAAGAAGGGCGAAGTCGTCAAGTGCGTCGTCGTGCGCACCAAGAAGGAGAAGCGTCGTCCCGACGGCAGCTACATCCGCTTCGACGAGAACGCGGCCGTGCTGATCAAGGACGACCTGACGCCACGCGGCACCCGCATCTTCGGCCCGGTGGGCCGCGAGCTGCGCGACCGCAAGTTCATGCGCATCGTGTCGCTGGCACCGGAGGTGTTGTGAGATGAAGTTGAAGAAGGGCGACACCGTCGAGGTGATCACCGGCAAGGACAAGGGCAAGCAGGGCGAGATCGCCTTCGTCTTCCCCAAGACCAACAAGATCATCGTCAACGGCATCAACGTCGCGTCGAAGCATCAGAAGGCTCGCCGCGCCAACGAGGCCGGCGGCATCATCGAGAAGGACCTTCCCCTCGACGCCAGCAACGTCATGCTGGTGCACAAGGGCAAGAAGGTCCGCGTCGGCTACCAGACCAAGGACGACGGCACGAAGGTGCGCATCGCCCGACCGAGTGGAGAGGTGATCGGATGAGCACCGCGACCGCGACCGCAACCGACATCCCGCGTCTCAAGGCGCGGTACAACGACGAGATCAAGGCCAAGCTGCAAGAGGAACTGGGCATCCAGAACGTCATGCAGGTGCCGGGTCTCGAGAAGATCGTGATCAACATGGGCGTCGGCCGAGCCGCCGGCCAGCCGTCGCTCATCGAGGGCTGCGTCGCCGACCTCACGGTGATCTCGGGCCAGAAGCCCGTCGTCACCAAGGCCCGCACCTCGATCGCCAACTTCAAGCTCCGCGAGGGCCAGGCGATCGGTGTCAAGGTCACCCTCCGCGGCGACCGCATGTGGGAGTTCCTCGACCGTCTGATCTCGGTCGCCATCCCCCGTATCCGTGACTTCCGAGGCCTGCCCGCCCACTCCTGGGACGGCCACGGCAACTACACCTTCGGTCTCAACGAGCAGACGATGTTCGCCGAGATCGACCCCGACAAGGCCGACCAGCAGCGCGGCATGGACATCACGATCGTGACGACGGCTCAGGACAACGAGGGCGGCAAGGCGCTCCTCGAGGCCTACGGCTTCCCCTTCAAGAAGGGCGCCGACGCCGACAGCGAGCCGCGCAAGAAGAAGAACCGTGGCCCGCGCTACGGCGGCAAGAAGAAGTGAACCGAGGCGACTGACATGGCAAAGAAAGCATTGATCAACAAGGCCAACGCGAAGCCGAAGTTCAAGGTGCGTGGCTACACCCGCTGCCGCCGCTGCGGCCGCGCCCGTTCGGTCTACCGCAAGTTCGGCCTCTGCCGTCTGTGCCTGCGCGAGCTCGCACACGCCGGCGAGATCCCCGGTCTGACGAAGTCGAGCTGGTGAGGAGAGAACCATCATGATGACCGATCCCATCGCCGACATGCTCACGCGGGTCCGCAACGCGAACACCGCCAAGCACGACGAGGTGCGCATGCCCTCGTCCAAGCAGAAGGTCGCACTCGCCGAGGTCCTCCGCAAGGAGGGCTACATCGAGAGCTTCGAGACCGCGCCGTCACCCAAGGGTGTCGGCGAGGTGCTGACCATCAAGATGAAGTACTCGCCCGATCGTGACCGCACGATCATGGGTCTGCGTCGCATCTCGACGCCGGGCCTGCGCGTGTACCGCAACGCCGGCACCGTCCCCCGAGTCCTCGGTGGCCTCGGCGTCGCCGTCCTGTCCACCTCCCAGGGCCTCATGACCGACCGCGAGGCGCGCAAGCGCAACGTCGGCGGCGAGGTCATGTGTTACGTCTGGTGACCCGGGCCGGGAAGAGAGAGAAGTAGAGACATGTCTCGAATCGGAAAAGCACCCATCACGGTTCCGGCCGGCGTCGATGTGAACATCGACGGTCGAACCATCTCGGTCAAGGGCCCCAAGGGCACCCTCGAGCGGGAGATCCCCGGCACCATCACCATCACGCAGGACGGCGACACGCTGACCTGCGAGCGCCCGAACGACGAGAACAAGACCAAGGCGATGCACGGGCTCACCCGCAGCCTCGTCAACAACATGGTCATCGGCGTCACCGACGGGTTCAAGAAGGAACTCGAGATCGTCGGCGTCGGCTACCGCGCCGAAGCCCAGGGTCCGAACGCCCTGCGCCTGAACCTGGGATTCAGCCACTCGGTCGACGTGAAGGCCCCCGAGGGCATCGCCTTCGAGGTACCTGCGCAGACCCAGGTGATCGTCACCGGCATCGACAAGGAAGTGGTCGGCCAGGTGGCCGCCAACATCCGCAGCATCCGCAAGCCCGAACCGTACAAGGGCAAGGGCGTCCGCTATGCGGGCGAGCGTGTGCTGCGCAAGGCCGGCAAGGCCGGAAAGAAGTAACGGAGCGTCTCATGACCAAGATCGCCGAAGCCCGTCGCAGTGGCCGCATCCGCCGCCACCGTCGCGTCCGCAAGAAGATCCACGGCACCGCCGCACGTCCGCGCATGGCCGTGTTCCGGTCCAACAAGCACCTGTCGGTGCAGTTGATCGACGACGATGCCGGCACCACGCTGGCGGCCGCGTCGACCAACGAGGCCGACCTGCGTTCGACCGGTTCCGGCTCGAGCGTCGAGGCCGCAAGGCGCGTCGGCCATCTGATCGCCGAACGTGCCAAGGCCGCCGGCATCGACAAGGTCGTGTTCGATCGTGGTGGCTTCGCCTACCACGGCCGTATCGCTGCCGTTGCCGCTGCCGCCCGTGAAGCAGGACTGGAGTTCTGATGTCGTTCCCCATGAACAGTGACAACCGCGGCGGTGGCCGCGACAACCGTGGAGGCGGCCGTGACGGCCGTGACGGTGACGACAGCGGGCTGCGCGAGTCGCGTGTCATCACGATCAACCGTGTCGCCAAGGTCGTCAAGGGCGGCCGGCGGTTCTCGTTCACCGCGCTCGTGGTGATCGGCGACGGCAACGGCCGTGTCGGGCTGGGCTACGGCAAGGCGAAGGAAGTCCCGCTCGCGATCCAGAAGGGCACCGAGGAAGCCAAGCGCAACCTGTTCGAGGTGCCGATGGCCGGCAGCACGATCATCCATCCCGTCCTCGGCACCACTGGCGGCGGCAAGGTCATGATGAAGCCGGCCGCTCCCGGTACCGGCGTGATCGCCGGCGGCGCGGCCCGTGTCATCCTCGAAGAGGCCGGCGTCCACGACGTGCTCTGCAAGTCGCTCGGCTCGGCCAACCACATCAACGTCGCCCGTGCCACCGTGGCTGGGCTGAAGTCGTTGCAGCGTCCCGACGAGATCGCGGCTCGCCGCGGCCTGCCCGCCGACGAGTTCGTGCCGAAGGGTCTGCTCAACGCCTACAACGAGCGCCAGAAGGCCCGTGCCGGCGCCGCCACCACTGGGAGCGCGCAATGAGCCAGTCCACCACCAACGCAGCCACCATCACCGTCACGCAGGTCAAGTCGTCGATCGGCACGAAGCCGAAGCACCGTGGCACGCTGCGCGCCCTCGGGCTCGGCAAGATCGGCTCGACCAACACCCTGCCCGACCGCCCCGAGATCCGCGGCATGCTCGCTCGGGTACCCCACCTGATCGACGTCGCCGAGTCGGGTGACACGGCCGACGCGGCCGCCAAGAAGGAGAGCTGACCATGCAGGTCCACGATCTCGCACCGTCGCCCGGTGCCACCAAGAATGCCAAGCGCGTCGGTCGCGGTACCGGCGGCAAGGGCGGCAAGACCGCCGGCCGCGGCAGCAAGGGCCAGCGCGCCCGCAACACCGTCGCCCGCGGCTTCGAGGGTGGTCAGACCCCCCTGAAGCAGCGCGTCCCGAAGCTGAAGGGGTTCAACAACCCGTTCCGCGTCGAGTACCAGGCGGTCAACCTCCACACGCTCGGTGACCTCGTCGAGAAGACCGGCTCCCCGACGGTCGACCCCGAGGTGCTCGTCGCCCACGGTGTCGTGCGAAAGAAGTCGTTCGTCAAGGTGCTCGCCCGCGGCGAGATCTCGACGAAGGTCGATCTGCACGTCCATGCGATCTCCTCCGCCGCTGAAGCCGCCGTCACGGCCGCAGGCGGTACGGTCACGCTGATCGAACTTCCCTTCCGCGAAGAAGGCAAGGCCGGTCGACCGGCCGTCAAGGGCAACCAGTTCGCCAACCGCTGATCGCTCGCACGAGCATCGTCAGCACCAACCGCACGACGTGAAGAAGGACCTCCCCGCGTGATTTCCAGCTTGATGAACATCTTCAAGGTCCACGACCTTCGGAACAAGATCCTGTTCGTCATCATCATGGTCGCGGTGTACCGATTCGGTGTCGCCATCCGGGTGCCCGGCGTGGACCCGATCGCGATCGAGCAGTTGCGCGAGTCGGCGGGCCAGCAGGGTGCGCTCGGCTTCCTCAACCTGTTCTCCGGCGGAGCGTTCGAGAGCTTCTCGATCTTCGCGCTCGGCATCATGCCGTACATCACGGCCAGCATCATCATGCAGGTCCTCGGTGTGGTGATCCCGAAGCTGGAGGAACTCCAGAACGAGGGTGCGGTCGGCCAACGCAAGATCACGCAGTACACCCGTTACCTCACGATCGGGCTCGCCACGCTGCAGGCGACCGGCCTCGTCTTCATCTTCGGTACCGGTCGAGGCACCGCGTTCTTCTCCGCCGCCAGTGCGGCGCCGACCGTGCCGCTGCTGCCCGACGGCGTGTGGCCGCGTGGGTATCTGATCATCCCGACGCTCGTCGCCGGCACGGCCGTGCTGATGTGGATGGCCGAGATGATCAGCCAGCGCGGCATCGGCAACGGCATGTCGATGATCATCTTCGCCTCGGTCGTGTCGTCGCTGCCCGGCGGCTTCTGGAGCATCCTGCAACTCAACGGGACCTTCTGGTTCGTGGCGATGGTCGCACTGACACTGTTCATCATCGTCGCGGTCGTGTACGTCGAGCTCGGGCAACGGAGGATTCCGGTGCAGTTCGCCAAACGTGTGGTGGGCCGCCGCATGATGGGTGGCCAGAACACCTACATCCCGCTGAAGGTCAACCAATCCGGCGTGATCCCGATCATCTTCGCCAGCTCGATCCTGCTCCTGCCGGTGATCATGACCCAGTTCCTCGGCTCGGGCGAGGGCTGGCGCGGCGACATCGCCAGTTTCGTCGACCGGTACATCGTCAACCCGCAGAACTTCGTCTACATCACGATCTTCGCACTGTTGATCATCGCATTCGCCTACTTCTACAACTCGATCGCCTTCGATCCGGTTCGCCAGGCCGACCAGCTGCGCCGCCAGGGTGGCTTCATCCCCGGTGTCCGTCCCGGCCCGCAGACCGAGCGGTACCTCGCCAAGGCAGTCAACCGGATCACGCTGCCCGGAGCGGTCTTCATTGCGATCGTCGCGATCCTGCCGTACATCCTGTTGATCATCGCCGGCATCAGCACCTTCGGCTTCGCCGGCACCAGCGTCCTGATCTCGGTGGGTGTGGCCCTCGAGCTGATGCGTCAGATCGACAGCCAGCTGACGCTGCGCAACTACGAGGGCTTCCTCAAGTAGGTCGCTCGTGATCCCCGGCGCCCGCCTCATCATTCTCGGGCGACAGGGTGCCGGAAAGGGCACGCAGTGCGTGCGACTGTCCCGGCACTTCGTCGTTCCGCACATCTCGACGGGCGACATGCTGCGTGGTGCCGTTCGTGAGGGCACCGAGCTGGGGTTGATGGCCAAGCAGGTGATGGACGCCGGCGGACTCGTCGGCGACGACATCATGATCGGCCTCGTCCGCCATCGGCTGTCGGCGGCCGACGCCTCCACCCGTGGCTACATCCTCGATGGGTTCCCGCGCACGATCGAACAGGCCGACGCGCTCGACGAGATCGCCGGCAACCGTCCGATCGATGTGGTCCTCGACCTGAACGTGCCGCGCGAGATCGTGCTCGAACGCATTTCGGCTCGGCGTGTGTGCCGTGACTGCGGCACCAACTACACGGCCACCGGCAACGACCCCGATCCGTGGATCTGTGATGTCTGCGGTGGCGACGTCAAACAGCGCGCCGACGACACACCCGAATCGGTCAACCGGCGGCTCGACCTGTACGAGGAGCAGACCTTCCCATTGATCAAGCACTACGGCGACCAGAACCGGCTCGTCGTGATCAACGGCATCGGTCATCCGGACGACGTGTTCGTCCGGCTCGTCAAGGCCGTGGAATCCAACCGCAACTGATCGACGCCCGCCGCTCCGGTGGCACGTCGCGATGTGACGGGGGTCATACTCGCGTCATGGTCGATGCGGCACCGGCAGGGACACGACGGCGCGGTCGGCCACCCGCGACCGACTCGGCCGACACCCGGCGCGCGATCTTCGACAACGCACGCCACCTCTTCGCCGAGCGGGGGTACGGCGCTGTCACCAACAAGGACGTCGCGGCTGCGGCGGGGATCACCACGGGGGCTCTCTACCACTACGTCGATTCCAAGCTCGATCTGTACCTCGCGGTCCACCGCGACATGCAGCGGCGCGTGTACGGCCGATTCGTCGAGGCGGTCGAGTCGTGTGGATCGTTCCTGGGACAACTCGACGGGGTGCTCGAAGCCGCGCACGAGCTGAACGTCGAGGACCCGTCGCTCGCGTTGTTCGTCGGCACGGTGCGCACCGACATGCGGCGCTTCCCGGAAATCGCCGAGCGGCTCGAGAAGAGCGTGGCTGCTCGCGATGAGTTCTTCGTGTCGATCGTCGACGTCGGGGTTGCTTCCGGAGAGATCCGACCGCAGGACCGGGAGATGGTCGTGGAGTTGATCAGAGTGCTGTTGATCGGGCTCACCGAGGGCGGAGCGGAGACCACCGACCGTCATCGGCTGGCGATCGACTCGATCAGGGCGCTGCTGCGCGGCGACCTGATCGCCGGGGCGTGATCCGTCAGCGCCCGACCCGTCAGAACCAGCCGGCGAGCACCGCGAGGCCGAACGCGGCGAACAGCACCGCCGAGGCGATGTCGACGGCCCGCGTCGAGATGCGGTGACCGACCGAGCGGCCGGCGACGGCGCCCACCATGCCACTGGTGGCCGCTCCCAGGGTTGCCCCCGCCCAGACGGCGATCCCGACGCCGAGACTCGCCGACTGTGATGCGAGCGTCGCCGTGGTGATCTGGGTCTTGTCGCCCATCTCGGCCACGGCGATCGCCAGGCCGATCGAGCCGACCACACGCACGGCCGACGTCCCGCTCGCCGACCGTCCCGGCGGCTGACCGATGTCGCCGCACGGTTCGGCGTCCTGTGCCGGGCTGGTGGCACTGAAGTCGGTCGGGTCGGCGAGCAGGGCGCGCCGAGCCGCCAGCGCGGCGAACCCGAGAAAGATGATCCCGCTGACGATCTCGACCGGACGCTCGGGCAGGGCCGCGCCGACGAAGCCCCCGACGACCACCGCCAGCAAGTTGGCGATGCCGTAGCCGAGTGCGAGCCCGCCAGCCACCCACCGAAGCGGGTGCTGCGCTCCGAAGCCGAGCGCCAGCAGCTGGGTCTTGTCGCCGAGCTCCGCGACGAACACCACCCCGAATGCGGCGACCAGTGCGCCGACGACGTCGACCATTCGCGTCGATCAGCCTGCGACGCGGTGACGCTGGAGACGACCGGGACGTGGTGCGGTCAGCTCGCCGTGCTCGGCGATGACCTCGCCGGGTGGCTCGACGGCGACGATCGTGTCGCCCTCGATGGCGATGGCGATGGCGATGGCGATGGCGATGGCGATGGCGATGTCGGTCGGGCGTCGATCGCTGCCGGTTCCGTCGACCACCGTGCCGTTGCGGGCCACCAGTTCGTGCATGGCCGAACGCTACCAACCCCTTCGAACGCCGTCTCGAACGCCGTCTCGCACGCCGTCTCGCAGGTTTCAGCGTCAGCGCAAAGGTGCAAATCGAGTGTTGTCGCTGACGCTGAACGCCGACCCTCCTGGCACCAGGTGTGCGTTGCGTTCTGCGTGACCTGCCCCACCCGGAACGTGGCGCAAACGGAGATCGCGGGCACAT
>CAVQBG010000022.1:0-342703 GCA_963710625.1 Ilumatobacteraceae bacterium
ACGACCCGGTTGAGGATGCCGACGTAGTCGACGACCGCGCCGAACGCGGCGGCGACGAGGACGAGCCAGATGGTCGTGAGCATCGACGCGGTGCCGCCACCGTTGAACACCCGGTCCAGGCTGTCGTCACCGCTGTTCAGCGAGAAGCCGTTGGCGATCGTGTCGATGCCGACCTCGATCACACTTCCGACGTAACTCCGACCCTCGGTCGCCAGCGACACGATCAGGTCGTGCTGGGTGAATCCGGCGAGTACGACGGCGACGATCGCCGGGATCATCAGCGACAGGTAGGCGGACAGGCCACGTACCGAGAGCACGACGATCAACACGATGGGCAAGAACGCGAGCAACGAGACATTGAAGTACTCGCTCACGGCGTCCTGTACCTGGCTGAAATCCGCCGAGCTGGTCGACGAGGTCGCCGTCAGCCCGAGGATCAGATAGAGGACGGCCGAGATGATTGCGGCCGGAATCATCGTGCGGGTCACCGACTTCGAGTGCGTTGCGATCGTCAGACCTCCGACGGTCGCGACGGTCAGGTTCGCCGTGTCGGAGATCCGTGCGACCTTGTTGCCGAGGACCGCCCCGGACACGACGGCGCCGGCAGCGATCGCGGGATCGACGCCGAGAACCGACGCGAGCCCGACCATTGCAATGCCGAGTGCGCCGACGGTGGTCAACGAACTCCCGAGCATGAAGCTGAGCAGGCCGGCGAGGAGGAAGACGGTGACGTAGAAGTAGTCGGCGGTGAGCAGGTCGACGCCGTAGTACACGACAGCGGCGACCGACCCGCAGAGATAGAGCGAACCGATGAGCGCGCCGATCGCCAAGATGACGAACAACGTGCCGACCACCCCGTTGATCCCGCTCTTGATCGCCGTGGAGATCAGCGAGCTGCTGTGGCCGTACCTGGCGGCCACGCCGACCGCGATCAGTGTCGCCAGGGTCATGCTGACCTGGAGCGGCCCGTCGGCGACGTCGCTGCCGAACATGATCACCGCAATGACGATCAGTGCGATCATCGATCCGACGACGAACAACGACGCGGCCATCGATGGCTGGCGCCCCACCGTCTGCGCAGGTGCCGCGTCGGTGTCGTGGGGTGTCTGGGAGGGTGTCTGGGAGGGTGGCGGGGTGTCCGGTTCGTTCATGATGATTCCTTCCGGTCCGTGGTGGGATCCGGGGTCGGGTCGGGGGTCTGTCGGCCGAGAGCGAGCAGCGAACTGGCGACGAAGAGGCCCGAGAGGATCGACACGATCTGGACCAGGACGCCTTGCGCCGAGTTGCTCAGTGCACTGCTCGAGTCCGAGTTGAGTGCGCGCAACGACGAGTAGGCGGCGACCCCGGGCACCAGGATCATGATTCCCGGGAGCAGCACGATGAGCGGGTTCGCCCCATTTCGGAGTTTGACGAACAGTGCGGCGAACAGACCGAGGACCAACGCGCCGAGAAACGGGCCCTGCCAGATTCCGGCACGGCCTCCGATGTCCAGACCGACGTAGGCGACGACGCCGGCGGCCACCGCGAACGGAGCCTGGCGGGGCATCACCTGGAACACGACGACGAGGCCGACCATGAGCACGACCAACGAGAGGTAGCGAACCGGAAGTGCGATCGCGGGCTGCCCAGCCGACTCGGCGACACCGAACAACGCTCGGACGATCAGTGCTGCGAGCGATGCGCCCGCAAACAGCGCAAACGTCCGAACCGCCGACGTGATCAAGCGGTTCCAACCCAACAGCGTGTGGCCCTTCGCGAGTTCGAAGGTGCCGAGCGTCAATCCGAGACCCGGGATCAGGACGACGAACGCACACAGCGCCACGACGTACGTGTTGCTCCTGTCGAGGATGACTCCGGCCGTGCTGGCGATCGCAGAGGCGACGAACGCCGAGATCACGTAGACGCGCTCCGCCAGCCACGCGGATCGCTCGGCTGCCTGCGCCAGGGCGAAGACCACGAGACTCAGCGCGGCGGCCAACGCGACGTCGAGCCATGCAGCGGAGAGGATGACGGCAAAGCCGGCCCCGCAGGCTGCATACGCAACGCCCACCGCAGCGACGGGATACGGGGGACGGAGCGCCTCGATCTCGTTCAAGCGATGGCCCGCCTCGTCGACACCGACGTCGCCGGCACGGACGGCATCGGTCAACTTGAGTGTCTGTGAGAGCTTCTGCAGGTTGTACGAGACCGGGTCGAGCGGCACGAGGAAGCGACGTTGTCCGCCGTCCTCGAAGTCGTCGATGGTGATGTCGAGGCATGCCGGCGTCGAGATGACGGTCAGACTCAGCCCGAATGCCGCTGCAGTATTCGCCAACAGATCGTCCAACTCGTAGGCCGGCAGCCCGTACTGGTGGGCCAAGGTGCCCAACCGCAGCGTGAGCTCGACGTCCGGAGCCGGCGTCATGCCGTCGTGCCGATCGGGAGATCGCGAATCGTCATCATCGGCGTGGGTCTGCTCCTCGATCCCGTCCGGCCCGCGGTCGGCGTGTCGTGAACGGTAGACCGGCGTTCGTGCCGGCGACGCGGGTGAACTCTCGGTCACCCCGGGTGAGTCGTCAGATCATGTCAGATCAGATCCGACCCGCCTGCACCGTCGTGTCGCGGCGGGCCGTGTTCACGCGCTGCTGGTCGAGCATGCCCAGGGCAGTCGCCCGGCGGATCGCTTCGTCGCGGTCGGTGACTCTCAGTTTGCGGTAGGCGCTGCGGAGATGCGTCTTGACGGTGTTGACGGAGAGATACAGCTCGCTCGCGGCGTCCGACCGCGACTCGCAGCGAGCAACCGCTTCGAGCACTTCGACTTCGCGCTCGTTGAGTGGCTCGATGGTGTCGAAGGCGGTTTCTGCGAGTTCCGCGCGCAGTGTGTCCCGAAGCACCGCCAGGTACCCCGGCTCGGGCATTGCGGCCAGTGTGTCGTCGGCTGCGTCGAGCGCGTTTGCGGCTTCGACCGGGGCACCGAGCCGGAGCCGCAACTTGGCGACCGCCAAGGCGGCGAACGCGGTCCCCGGGAGATGAAACACTCCGGCGGCTGCACGCTGGACAATCCTGAAGTCGTCATCGAGACGCGGTCCGTCGTCGCACACCCAGAGCGCCGCGACGCTGAGAAACCCTGCGTCGCCGCCACCGCCCCGGTACCGCTCGCAGACGTGCTTGCCGCGGCGAACCGCCTCGCGGGCGGCCGGCTCGTCGCCGCGCCACGCAAGCGCCAGAGCGAGCATCCCCAGGCCCATGATCGTCAGGCGGGTCGGATCGAGCATGCGCTCGGGGCGTAGCAGGTACTCGCATTCGGTGATGGCACGATCCAACTCGCCGTCCAGGACGTATCCGGTGATGAGCGAGACGTGGAGGGACTCGCTGTCGATTCCGGCCATCTCGAGCACAGGATCGGTCTGGCAGTACTCGAATTGGGCGCGCCGTTCCTCGATCGCCCGACCGAGGCGTCCGAGCCGTCCTTCCCAGAATCGGACCGAGAACTCGAGCTGTGCCAGGGCGAGTCCGAGCCCGTCAGAGGCCTCGTCGGCTCCGACCAGTTCTTGGATCGTCCGGAGCACCGCCCGTCCGGTCATCGGATCACCGGTCAGCCCGGCAGCACGACCCATCACGATCGACAGCTCGACGTCGTTCCACAGCACGTCAGCGGGCAGCTGTTGCAGCCAATCGGCAACGAGATCGGAGTGGCCGTACCGGACGCGATCGCCACACACCCGCTTGATGAGCGCTACAGCGCGCTCCGGTCTGGGGTCCTCGAGCGCCAGTTCGATCGCGGCGTCCATCAGCCCGACGTCCTGGTACCACTCGATGGCGCGGGTTCGCGTCGCCGATGTGGCGTCGGTCTCGGCCGATCGTCCACGTGCCAGAAGCTGCTCGGCGAACATCGGGTGCACGGTGAACGCCGGCGGATCCATCGACAGCGGCTCGACCAAACAGCTGCGCTCGACGAGTTCGGCGAGCAGCGCGGCTGCATCGGTGCGATCGAGGATCAGGTCGCAGAGCGGGGGATCGAGCCGGCGCAGCGGTGCGGTCGCCTCGAGCAGCGCGAGCTGGTCGGCCGACAGCGACGGGATCACCTCGTTGTCGAGGTACCGACGAACGAGGCGGGTGTGTTCGGCGGCGACGGCCGCCGGGACATGGTGGCCGATCTGGCGGGCACGCGCGGCGAGGGAGAGGCCCATCGCCCAGCCGTGGACGCGGCGCTGCATCCGTTCTATCTCGTCATCGGACATGTCGGGAACGCCGAGCGTGGCAAGCAGCTGTCGTGCCTCTGTGTTGTCGAAGCGGAAGTCGCGTTCGTCGAGCTCCACAGGCTGGCGGTCGGTCGCCACTCGTCGCCAGTCGGAGATGTCGACCTCGCGACCGGCGATGATCACCATGAGTTCGGGCGGTCGTTGGGCGAGACACGTGGCGAGGGTGCGCGCGAGTTCGGCGGCGCCCTGAACGCCCGACTCGTCGACGACGAGGACGACGGGTCGGCGTCGGGTCCGGGCCGCACGGCTGAGTGCTGCGACCACTGCGGGCAGGTCGAGGGGCTGGTCGTCCGACGATTGCAGCCCGAGTTCGTCCGCGAGCCGCTCGGCGAACTCGTCCTCGTTGGGCGACGTCAGCTCGATCGACACCACATCGAACTCCGTTCCCGCGCCGGCGGTCCAGTCGCGGAGCAGCGCGGTCTTTCCGTAGCCGGCGCCGGCGTGTATCACGACGACTCCGCTGTGGACGACGTCGGCAAGTCGACGGTTGAGTCGGGGGCGGGGGACGGCCTCGTGCTCGGGGCGCACTGGTCCAGCCGCGTCTGCGGGGATCGGTTGCTCGCCCATGCGCCGCGATGTTAGAGGCTCTCGACCGCGGTCCGTTCACCCCGGGCGATGCAGGAATCACCCTCCGGCGCCTTGGCCTCGGAGGAACTCGCTCGCAAGGCTGTGATTCTTGACAGTGCCGAACGCCTCGCCGGACACCTCGACGGACGCGGCGCACGGGCCGCCATCGATGCTGGCGTCGCTGTCGGCCCTCGGGGTGATGGTGGTGGCGATCCTCGTGGCCGTGTTCCTGTTCGGCGGCGAGGTCGACTCGGGGCCGCTCCAGGTCGCGATGACACTTGGCTTGGCGGCTGCCGTCCTGATTGCGGCGGCATCGGCCCGCGAGCGGCCGAAGGAGCTGCTCGGCGAGGCGATGGTCAGCGGGATCACGTCGGCGATCGCCACGTTCTTCGTGATCATCGCGATCGGGATGCTGGTGTCGTCGCTGCTGCTCGCCGGCACCATCCCCACGATGCTCTCGTACGGTGCCGAGCTGGCAACGCCGTCCGTGCTGTATCCGGTGGCGCTGGTCCTCGCCACGTTCATCGGAGTCATCCTCGGGAGTTCCTTCACCACGGTCGCCGGTCTCGGCGTTCCGTTCGTCGCGCTGGCCCCGCTGATGGGTCTCTCGCCGGAGATCACGGCTGCGGCGGTGGTCGCGGGGGCGTTCACGGGTGACGGGATCGCCCGGGTGTCGGACACGCTCGTGCTGACCGTCGACATGGTGGGCGGTGTCACCCCGGCGAGGCAGTCGGCGCTGATGCTCCGACTGCTGGCGCCCGCGTGGATTGCGACCCTCGTCCTCATGGTCGTGCTCGGCATCCGTGACGGCGGTGGCTCGTTCGACGGGGCAGCGGTGACCAAGGTGATCGAGACGGAGTTCTCCGTGTCGTTGCTCTGTCTGCTCCCATTGATCGTCGTGTTCGTCATGTCATCGCGTGCGACGGCGTTCTTCGCGGTGCTCGCGGGCGCGCTGTCGGCGGTCGTCCTCGCGGGGTTCATGCAACGCGACCTGATCGAACGCCTCGCCGATGACGACCGGGCCTACATCGTCCAGTGGGCCGAGGTCAGTATCGACACGCTCGCGAACGGCTTCGAACTCAACAGTGCGACCGCTGAACTCAACGACGTGTTCTTCGGCGGGGGAGCGGTGGGCCTGCTGCCGACGGTCTGGCTGATCCTGGTGGCCTCCGCCTATGGAGGGCTGATGTCGAGAACCGGGATGCTGACGACGGCGATCGCGCCGCTGCTGCGCTGGGCCAAGACGCCGAGTCGGCTCATCGTGGCATCGGCGGCGACCACGACCGGTTTCAATCTCGCGATGGCCGATCCCTACGTCTCCATCATCGTCGGGTCGGAGACCTATCGGGACCGTTTCAAGCAGGCCCGACTGGAACCGGTCGCGCAGTCGGCATCGATCGCTGCGTCGGGGTCACTGCTCTCGAGCATCATCCCGTGGAACGTGCACGGCGCCTTCGTCGCCGGGGTGCTCGGCCTCGGGACGCTCAGTTTCGCCGGGTACGCGGTCGTCATCTGGGCGACGCCGCTCGTCCTGATCGCCGCAGCGATCTGGCTCTCGCGCAAGGACGTGATCCCGCCGGCGACGGATCCGGACGCCGTCTACGGCGCCGCCCCCGTCAAACCGCCCGAGCGACGGACGTCGATTTGAACCGCGACGCCGGCGAATGATCTCGAACTTCTTCGACCGTCGATCGGCCAAGAAGGACGTCGCGGCAGGTCTCACACTCGCGGTCGAGAGCGTTCCGGACGGGATGGCAGTCGGCACACTCGCGGCGATCTCCACGGTTGAGCACGAGCACTTCGTGGACGAGGCGACCACTCGACATCGGCCCAAGTCCCGCGCCAGAGAATGACGACCTGGTCATCGCACGCGTGACGCGAGAGATGCCGCCGCGTATCATTCAGCGATGAGCAGTGCCGCTCCAGATCAGCGTGATGTGCCCCACGGCACCGCGTTGTCGCCCCGCGACCTGACGGCGGACGATCTGGCGGGGGCTCCCGTGCTGCCGTCGGCTGACGTTCTCGTGATCGAGGACCTGACAGCCGATGAAGACGAGGCGTTCGCTTCCGCACTTCGACGGTGAGACTTGTTGTCGACACCGGCGTGTTCAGTCCTGCGCTCAGTCGGCGACGTCGCCCCGACCTCGAGCACCACGTCGAACTGCTCGCCGGTAATCAGTCCGGCCACGCGACACAATCGGGCGCTATCGACGTCCGAGAACGTCGCCCAGGACGGTCCCGCCATCGACAGTTGGTCGGATCCGGTGGCGATAGTGCCGCTGGAGCATTCGGAGGTCCTTGTGGCCGAGTTGATCGGCGACCTGCTCGATGGGCATCCCGGCGTCGGACATGAGCGAGGCAGCCGAGTGGCGCAACTCGTTGGGTGTCCATCCGTCGAGTCCGGCCTTCTTGGCGACGACGTCGAATTCTCGGCGGCACGCGGCTGGGTCTGTCGGTCGGCCGGTGGGGGAGGTGAACACGAGGTCCTCCTCGCCGACCCACATCTCGCCGACCTCGAGACGGTGGCGAGCATGCTCCCGCCGATGGCGGCGGAGCGAATCGAGCACTGGCTCGGGAGCGGTGAGTGACCGAACGGATTGAGCGGTCTTCGGATCGGAGATGATCGAACGGCCCGTGGCGTCTCGGCGACGTGCTCTCCAGATGTGGATCACCCCTGACTGGAAGTCGATGTCCGGCCACGACAGGCCCGCCGCCTCGCCGGGTCGGAGACCGAGGAAGAGCATGGTCGTCCACATGGCTTCGAGGGGCGTGCCCGATGCGGCGGCGAGCAGCGACTGTGCCTGGTCGAGCGTGAGCGAGCGGCCCTCCTTCGCTGGTCGAGACGACACCGGGAGTTCGACGACCGAAGCGATGTTCCGAAACACGATCTCGCGTCGCACCGCCCAGTTCAGAACCTGCGACAAGGTGCCGCGTACCTTCTCCAGCGACGCTCGCGACAGGCCGGCATCGGCGCGTGCCGTCAATGCCGATTCGACGCGCTCGGGAGTCAGATTGCGGACGCGGGTGCTGCCGAGTTCCGCCCGCAGGATCCCCAGCGCCCAGCGGTGTCGCATGAGCGTCGAGCCGGAGATGTCCCGGCCGGCGAGCACCTTGGAGTCCCACTCCGTGAGCAGCGCGCCGAGGGTCAGGTTCCCGTCAACGATCGGCTTGCCGTCGTCGATCGAGCGGAGCAGGTGGCGAAGCTCCTTCTTCGCGGCGGCCTCGGTCATTGCAGTGACGCGACGCTTGCGACCGTCGACGACGACCTGGGCGATCCACCGCTCGACAGGTCCGTCCTTGCGCTCGACCATCACGCGATAGACGGAGCCTTCGCCGTTTCCTCGATGCTGGTTCGGCACGATGTCTCCTTCGCGCAGTGGGCAACGCAGTGGGCAACGGCAGCGTACATCGGCGGACGACCAAGAACTCGGGTCGGCCAAAGATACCTGTTAGCAGGACATATGCGGACGTTGACGGACGTTCACGGACGTCGCTGGACTCCCTTACAAGGAAGATGTCGGGGGTTCGAGTCCCTCTGCGCCCACCGATCGACCAGGTGTTATGCACTTCGAAGGTCAATCTGCTCCCAGGCGGTGAGCAACGAATCGGGGCGAGGGAACGTCGGCGGTTCGTGCAACACCCCCAGGATGACTCCCACCCAGACTCTTGGATTGCTCCCACCGCAGGTCGGGAATTCCGTGCGGGTGTGGCGATGGCGCGAACGAGTTCGTCGAGTCGTTCCTGCAGGTCGGCTCGGTCGCGTTCGACGGCGTCGAGTTCCGCCTGGACGGGGTCGTTGCTCTGGCTGATCCAACTGGATCGGACCTGCTCTCGCTCGAGTTCCTTCACGGCTCGCCGCAGGGCAGCCTGGGTCGTCTCGAGTTCGGCTTCGAGCGCGTTGAGGGTGTCGCCGAGTTGGCGGACCTGGTCCCAGGCGACGGCGGCTTCGTCGCTGGATTCCCGAGCAGCCTCGATCGTCGGTGGTTCGTCGTCGCCGCGTGCTCGTGCTCGGAAGGCGCTCGCACGGTCGGCGTCGGAGCGCCACTTGCGTGGGCGTCCACCTTTTCCGGGCACGGTCAGGGGAGTGATCGCAACGAAACGTAACGATTCGCGCACCTGACGGGTGATGGTATGTGAGCGTGCTGGTTGCGTGACGGGGTTGTGCGGTGGGCCGGGAGAGCTCGGACCTCCCGCACTTCGCCGGCACGCGAGTGGGCGGTCGATGGAATCGGGTGAACGAAGTGTGCGCCTGATCCGTCGACCTCGGCGGGCGATCACGCCGCCGCGTCGCGCCGCGAACAGTGCGCACCCGGATCTCGTCGACGCGGGCAGGCTCGAATCGATTCCTTTCGTAGATCGTCTGGCGGGCGACCCTCGGCGTCGAGCTCAGCGAGGCGAAACGCACGCAGCGGTGGTGAACCTGTGTACGGGCTGGGCCGGTACCATCCACGGATGCGCATCGGGATCCTGACCCGCGAGTATCCGCCAGACGTCTACGGCGGCGCCGGCGTCCACGTCGACTTCCTTGTCCGTGAGCTGGTGCAGCTCGCCGACGTCGACGTGCACTGCATGGGCGCCCCCCGCCCGGGTGCCACCGCCCACTCGGAACACGACCCGATGCTCGTCGATGCCAACGCCGCACTGCGGACGTTGGCAGCAGACCTGGCGATGGCGGATCAGACAGGGGGCTGCGACATCGTCCATTCCCACACGTGGTACGCCAACATGGGCGGCCACTGGTCGAAGCTGCTCCACGGCATTCCCCACGTCGTGACGTCGCACTCGCTCGAGCCCCACCGGCCGTGGAAGGCCGAACAACTCGGCGGTGGCTACCGCGTGTCGTCGTGGGCCGAACGCACCGCCTACGAGGGCGCCGACGCAGTGATCGCCGTGAGCCACGGATCCAAGCGCGACGTCCTCTCGGCCTATCCGACACTCGACGAGGCCAAGGTGCACGTCGTCCACAACGGAATCGACACCGACTTCTACCGGCCCGATCCCGACACGGACGTCCTCGAGCGGTTGGGCGTCGACCCCGAGCGGCCGTCGGTCGTCTTCGTCGGCCGCATCACGCGGCAGAAGGGCGTTCCCCACTTGTTGCGCGCGGCGCTCGGCTTCGACGAGTCGGTCCAGCTCGTGCTGCTGGCCGGCGCGGCCGACACACCTGAGCTCGCTGCGGAGACCGACGACCTCGTCGCCACCCTGCGCGCCGAACGCGACGGCGTCCACCTCGTGTCGGAGATGTTGCCACGGGAGCAGGTGCGCCAGGTGCTCACGCACGGCACCGTGTTCGTCTGCCCGTCGGTCTACGAACCGCTCGGCATCGTGAACCTCGAGGCGATGGCGTGCGAGACGGCAGTTGTCGCGAGTGACGTCGGTGGGATCCCCGACGTCGTCGTCGACGGGGACACGGGCCGCCTCGTGCACTACGACGCCAGCGACCCGGAAGCATTCGAGGCGGGGCTCGCGGATGCGGTCAACGACGTTGTCCGCGCCCCCGACCGGGCGAGGGCGATGGGCGTCGCGGGGCGTCGACGGGCGGTCGCCGACTTCGGCTGGGACGTCGCGGCACGGCGGACAATGGCGATCTACGAGTCCCTCGTCGACTGAGTGTTCGATCGCGATCGAATCGCGTCGAGTGTGCGTGAGCCGATCGGATCGTCACCCGCGACGACGTCGGCTGGCATCTCGCAGCGTCGGTGTGGCCGGTCGAGCGCCTTCGACGGCCGAGCCGTCGTCTCGAGTGGAGCCGAGCATCGTCAGCTTGTGGCGCCGACGTTGGTGGGTGGGCGGTTCGAGCGTCTGAACGGGATCGGCTACCCAAGCGGTCTCAGCTCGATGGGTCCACACGCGTGCCGGGAGCCTTGCCACCCCGACACCGTTCACGCATACTGCGACGTAGCGGGCCTCATTTCATGGAGGTGTTCGACATGGGAAACGGCAGGGTCGTAGGCGATCGGCTCAACTTCCAGGCAACGGCGACATTCTTGATGACGCCGACGGATGCATTTCGCTGGCGATGTGCGTTCACCAAGGGGTCGGAGTTGCTCTACAACGCGACCGAAGGACAACTGCGCTTCGGCAGGATCTTCGTCACCACGAACGGGCTGGCGGTCGCCGACGCCGACTACAAGCTCACCGATGTCGGCGATCGCGCCTTCGCCACCTTCGGCGGCTTCGGTGACGACGGCAGGTCGGTCACGTTTCCTCCCTACGCCCAGACGCAGGTGCTGAGCATCGTTCATGAGACCGGACATCACGTGTTCGCGCTCGGCGAGGAGTATTCGTTCGCGCTCAGCGAGCGGGTCGACGCCGGCGCCACGCTGCCGGCGGGTCACGGGAACCTGATCATCCCGCTCCAGAACGCAGCCTCGGCGCGGCCCGACGCCGACTTCGACGATGCAACCGTCTTCATCCGTTTCGGCGACATCCTGGAAACGCGAGATGTCGCCTCGAAGGTGGGCGACCGGGTGACGGTCGACGCCGCGTTCACCGAGGACCCGCGCGACGCCGTGTGGGCAACCTTCCAGTGGGACGCAGAGTGCACCGACGACAGGACCACCGGCGCCTGCATCATGGAGTTCTCCCGGAGCAACGCCGGCGAGATGGACGCCGGGTGCAACTGGACGCCGACCACCAATCCGGTCACCGAGTTCTGCACCACGTTCAACCACGATCCCGACCAGAACACGGGCCAACACGCGCGATCGGGTGAGGCGTGCTGGAGCTCGATCGTCGACCTCTTCCCCACACTCACCGAGCCCGCCGTGGGGTCGGCCGCCGACAAGACGCAACCTGCCGGATTCGTTCCACCGGAGTGGATCGTGCTCGAACCAAACGTGCGCGTCGCTCTGGTCCTCGACCGCTCGAAGTCGATGGACCGAGACGGCGGAAGTCGACTGCTCGGCGTGCAGACCGGCGCGACCTATTGGATCGAGAACGCAGCCGTCGAGAACGATCTCTTGACCCTCATCTGGTACAACCACGACCGCGACGTCGCCCTCCCACTGACCGCTGTCAGCGCGCTGTCCGACATGCAAACTCAGAACATCGTCGATGACATCGAGGCCCAGACCGCAGATGGCGCGACCAACATCCGCGATGCGCTGCGGGCAGGATTGACCGAGCTCCTCAGCCCCGGGACGGCCGCCGCCGTACAGGCAGCCCTGCTGATGACCGATGGGGCACACAACACACCGATCTTCTCGACCATGCAGCAAGCTGTCGGCGAGTTCCAGGAGGCCAACACCAACATCTACAGCCTCGGCGTCGGAAGCGGATCTGAGGTCGATCGGACCGGCCTCCAGGAGCTGACCGACGCCACCAATGGCGCTGCATTCACCGTCGACGACGGCGCAGACGAAGTGGCGATCACGAACCGGATGGTCGAGACGAATCAACTCATCCGAGGGGGAGTCATCACCTCGGTGGCCGAGATCATGCCGGATCGGTCGGAGGCGGACGTCCCCGACGATCATCTCGAGAAGCCGCCGGGACTGGACGAGCTCATGAAGAAGCTCGAGTTGCGCGATGCCCGGGACGTCTGGCGGGCCGTCAAGCGATACCGCGATCGAATGTACGTGGCCGTCCACGAGGTCGAGCAGGGAGCGGCGTCTGCGACGTTCAACCTCAGCTTCCCGACGAAGACCGGCGTGGCCCTCTATCTGATCGGCCCCGACGGCACGCGTTACGAACCGGGCTCGCCCGGCACCACGTGGGTCACGGACCGCAGCGGATTCCGGCTGGGCAAGGTGAGTCGACCCCAGGGTGGGCTGTGGACGATCATCGGCTACCGAAACCGGCCATCGGGTCCGGCGAAGGTCACGGCCGTGACGGGGATTCAAAACCCTCTCGTGTGTGTCACTGGCTCCGCCCGGCCGTCGGGAAGTGGCGGTGAGGTCGCGTTTGCGGCGACCGCGTTCTACGGGGCCGAGGCGACCGGCGCTCGAGTGCGGGCGCTCGTCCGCGATCAGGGCGGCGCTCAACACTCGATCGATCTGGACGACAACGGTGACGGCAGCTACGAAGCTCGATTGATCCTGCCGAACGGGCCGTATGAGGGGATCATCGACATCGTCATACCGCCCAACACCGACCGAGGTGGACTGCAGCACGGAATCCTCCACCTCGAAGAGAACGAGTCGCTCGGGCCACTTCGACTCGGCAATCCCAGGGTGCGACGCCACATCTCGGTCACCTTCTTCGTCGGCCCCGAGCGAAAGCCAGAGGTCCCCGAGGAAGAGGAGCCGTTCGTCGAAGAGGGCGGCGAGCATGACCAGGGAGAGCCTGTTCGAGTCAAGATCGACTCCTGGAAGATCCCAGAGCACGACCGGAAGTACGCCAAGTCATGAGGACTGAGTTGCCGCGACGGATCGCCGGCGCGCTCAGTCGGCGAGCACGGTCAGCTGGCCACCACGACCGACGGCCAGCTTGCGTTCGCTTGGGTGCCACGCCAACGACGTTGCCGGCTCGACGTCGAGACGCTCCCCCTGTGGTGTCACCACGAACCAGCCGTGGTCGCCGAGCACCGCGATCAGCTCGCCTGTCGTGTCCCAGCTGAGTACCTCGAGGCCTTCCCCTGACGAAAGACTCAACGACTGCGGGGGATCGAGACGGCGTACGCCGAGCACCCCGCCGGTCGATGTCGACCGACTCGCGGACACGCAGGTCGGTGTCGAGCCGCGCGATGCGGAGCAATCCGCTCTCCGTCCTGACGGCAAACGCCCTGCGGGCGGGGCCAAGCGCGACCGGTGCACGCCCGACGGCGACATGTGTCCTCGATGTGGTGAGACACCACCTTTGCGCCCACCATGCTTCTGCCCGATCAGCGATCGAACGGTGAGTCGGGGAGGGCGATCTTCGAGGGTGTGTCGCGGCTGCTGGTCGCGAGGTGGAGCAGGAAGCTGGCGATTCCGGCGGCGCCCTGCATGTAACCGGTCTGCGTCTCGAGGAAGTCCGGGCGGTTGCGGTGCTCGGCCTGTGACCACGAGCGCCGCCCGTCGACCACGTCGCTACCGTCGAGCACCACAGCTTCGATTCGCCGAGCGAGATCCAGGTAGTCCTGTCGTCCGGTGGCGAGGTGCAGCGAGATCGCGTAGTCACCGAGCCCTGCGTCGCCGCAACACTGGCCGAAGTTCCGCCACAGACCCTTGCTGCGCGTCTCGGGCGCACCCGTTGCGAGGAGGCCGCGCATGTTCGCGTGCATCCAGTCGAGCCACGATTCGTCGCCGGTGATCTCGTGCAGGAGGAACATGAGCCGCCCGGTGCCGGGCGGGCCGTGGCACACACCGAGGTAGTGCAGGCCTGGTTGCTCCTCGGTGTGGCAGACGAGCACCCCATCGCCGCTCGGCGAACCGTGGGCGACGACGAACCCGGCCGCCTCGATCGCTGCGTCGAGGTAGCGCTGCTCGCCCGTCTCTCGGTAGAGATCGGCGAGGAAGTATCCGACACCTGCGGCACCGTGCGCGAAGTTCGGCGCGGTGAACTCGAACGGCATGTCGGCCATCATCAGCCAGTTGATGCCCTCGGGTGTGGCGACAGCCATCTCCAGCAGCCGATCGGCAGTCCGGCGCGCCCATTCGAGGGCTCGATCGTCGAGGTGCCGGCGATGGGCGTACAGAAAGCCGAGTCCCGCTCCAGCCGCACCGATACTGAGGTCGAGGACCTCGCGATCGCCGGTCAGACCCGTGATGTCGGAGAACGGCATCGGTTCGATCCACCCCATGCCCGCACCGAGCGCTGTCGCCTGCGCCGCCATCGACCGGACGGCGTCGATCGCGCCGAGCCGAAATCGATCCAGCCCGCTCTCCTCGGCCACGGCGTCGAGTACGAACACGTATCCCGGCAACCCGCTGTAGATCGCAATACCGATGTCATCGTGCTCGCCGACGAGCCGGAGCACATCGTCAGCGGCCCCGATTGCCTCGTCGAGGAATCGGCGCTCACCGGTCGCCCGATGCAGTTCGAGATGGAACAGCGCAACCCCAGCGCTGCCGTGGTAGAGACTGCGATTCGTCGCTGAACCGCCGGGGACGCGAGTCCAGCGTGCAGTGTCGGAATCGCTCGACCGGCAGGACCGAAGGAACGCCTCGACCTCGAGCACTCGCTCCATCGTTTCGTCGTCGGTCATCGTGGCCCCTCTCACTCGGATCTCAGGTTGCCACGGCACCCGTTCGGGCGACGAAGTCTCGCCTTCGGCAGCGGGAGGCGGCGTTGCGCTCGGTTCGGGCTCGCTCGTCTTTCGAGGACCTCTGCACCCGCGGTGGGTCGAGGTCTAGGTTGGGGGTATGGGACCGAACGTCAAGAACGCAGGCCAAGAAGTCGCGGCAAAGGTGCTGTCTGAAGCCGCGGATGAACTTCGCGGTCGCTCGAACCGCAAATGGGCGGTGATGCTCCTGGCGTTCCTGGTCGGAATCGTCGTGGCCACGGTCGTGATCAAACGGCGCGGCGGAACGCTTCCGATCGAGAGCGATCCGCGAGGGATCGAGATCGTCGAGAACCCGCCCGCCTGACGGTTCGGTCGGCACCAGAGGCGACGCCCTGGTGCACCTCGATGCCTCCCTCGTGGGGCTCTCGCAGGCATCCCGGTCGTGAGACGTTCGATGCATGACGAACCACACGATGACTACGCCGATCCCAGCGGGCATCACCACGCCCGACCGGGTCCACAGCTCGATCGGAGCCCTGCAGTACTTCGATGGCGTACCGACGCCCGAGACCGCCGGGAGATCTTCACCGTCTTCGACATCTTCAGCGGGATCTCGCTGATCGGCGCATTCCTCAACGAATTCATGAAGCGTCACGCCCGACGAGTCACCTCACGCGCCACCCGCAACGGCTGACACACCGCCGTCGACGTGGCTAGACCTCGTAGACGGGTACGGGCTGCGGAATGCCCTTCAGCTCGAGCGGGTCGGCCAAGAGCGTGGCGTCGACGGCGGCGGCGGCGATCGTCTTCTGGCTTGCGAGGATCGTTCCTGGCCCCGCCTTGTCGCACAGGCGCGCAGCGAGGTTGACCGTGGTACCGATCGGCGTGTAGTCGTAACGGCCCTCGTAGCCGATCCTTCCGAGCGTGGCGTATCCAGTAGCGATGCCGACCCCCAGCCCCAACTGGAACCCTCGTCGTCGCCAAGTCTCGGCCAGCGGGACGAACCCGGCTTGCATTCCCCGCGCCATGACGACCGCTCGGCGAGCATGGTCGGCGACGGGATACGGGTCGTTGAAGTAGACCATGAGACCGTCGCCCTGGAACCCGCCGAGCGTTCCTTCGTGCTCGGTGACGTGAGCGCCCATCTCTCGGTGGTACTCCCTGAGGACGGAGATGACCTCTTCGGGTTCCGCCAAGGCCGAGAACTCGGTGAAGCCCCGGATGTCGACGAACACCACGGTGATTTCCGACCGGTGCCCCTCGAGCAGCCTCTGTCCGTCGGGTGAGGAGATGAGGTCTGCCACCTGCTGGGGAAGAAAGCGAGCGAGTTCCACTCGCTGGTGCTCCACCGACGCAGCGAGTTGGCTCGTCACCGTCGCCAGTGCTGCCTGCTCCGCGAACATCGACAGTCGATCCACTTCATCCTCGGTGAACGGAAGCAGTTCGCGACGGAAGACCGAGAGCACCCCGATCACGTCGTCCCTGAGGAACATCGGGACGCTCAGCAACGACCTGAAACCGCCGAGGCGCTGAGCCTCGCGATGTTCGTACTCCTCATCCAACTCGACGTCAGGGATGTGAACGACACGGCGCTCCGACGCCGCTCGGCCGGTTGACGTTCCTCGACCTGGGCGGATCGGATTGGCCTTGTTGAATTCGACCACCTCGACAGTCGCTCCGACGTCGGACACGTGACGGTACACGTCACCATCCTTCAGGTAGATGAACCCGCTCTCCGTGTTCGCCAGACGGACCGCATTGCCCAGGATGGCCTGAAGGGTCGATGTCAGATCTGCGGGCGAGTCGACGAGCGATCGCAGCACCTCGATGACGCCCGCCCGCTCGCTCAGGTAGTCCGCCTCGTCGAACCTCACGCCGCCACGGTAGCCACATCAACGAACCCAGGGCTCCGTGCCCATGTTTCCGACTGGAGTAACTCGACGGATTCGCGCTGGGACTCCCCGATGAGATCGTCGACGGTCTCGTCGGCGGTGTACGTGCCCTTGCTCGAGTCGAGCAGGACGAGTGCGTTCCCGAAGGGTTCGAGGACGACGCCAAGGCGGCCAACGGGGATGTCGAATGGCTTGGCGATGAGCGAGTCCCCCGTGTGCGGTGGACTCGCTCATCGGTGTGCCGGGATCTGGTGGCGGGCGTCGAGTCGACGACGTGGCGTCCGAAACCGCTGATCCGCTGTCACTTCGTCGGCGGAATGGTCACCGAAGGCGCGGGTGCGATCACGATCGGGATCGCCGCAAAAGTGCTCGGGTCGTTGCCGATTCCGGTGTCGCCGTGTACGAGGATCACGACGACGTCGCCATCGGCCGCCCCGGACAGATCGAGTTCGACGCTGTACGGCTGGAGATCTTCGAAGGCACCCCCTGCGCCGATCTGAGAATCCAATATGGCGGTGTCGTCGCCCGGCGGGAAGGCCGACACGACCAGGGTGCCCTCGAAGCCCCGGCCCTCACCTGAGACGGTGACGGTGCCCGCAGGTACCTGCTCCAACGCGGATGGGGTGTCGATCACAGCGCCGTCGCTCGTCGCGGCGATCACGTACCAGCCATCGGTCGGGCCGATCTGGCGCAGGAAGAGGACGCCCTTCGCCAGTGGTGGATCGAGATCGCCCGTCTCGCCGGCGAACAACACCTCGATCTCCCCGCTGCGGGCGTCGCCCTGCTGAAACTCTCCGAGCGCCGGATCGCCCTCGGAGATGAGGACAGCGGAAACGAAATCGGCCGCCGCTTCCTCAGGGGTGGCGAGCACGACATCGGCCGCCGGCCAGATCGCCGGTTGGTCGAGATCCTGCTGCTCCGTGAGCGCGGTTGGCGTCTCGGCTGCGATGCCGAGTTCGTCTGCCGTGTCCGCCGCCGGATCGCCGATCGGTGCGATCTCGACGGCATCGAGTTGTGGTGGCTCATTGGAGGACGCCGGGTCCGAGCCGCAGGCCGACACCGCAAGTCCCACGACCCCCAGGATCCAGAGGCATCCGAACCGAGTCCGACGTCGATCACCCATGGCAGACCTCCTCTCGCGGCACTCCCACGATCGCGCGTTCCGTCGGCCCTGTCCACCCACTAGCGGGCGCACCGGTGGTTCAGCAATCGAGGCGAGCCACCTCGGCGAGTCGGAGCTCGACCACGTCGCTGATCCGGGCCGGGCCCGGTGACCTAGGATCTGGGCAGGGCTTCATCGAGGTGGCGACCGGGGGTCGAGGTGCACAAGACACTGATCGTGGCGAACCGGACGGTTGGCGGCGCCGAGCTGGCGGCGGAGGTCCGCCGGCGCGTCGACGAGGGGGAGTACGTGTTCCACCTCGTCGTTCCCGTTGCCAGTCCGGTGTCGGCGGCGGTGGCCATCGGTGTCGCCGCGGGCGACGCCGCGAACCTGTCGCCAACGGCGTCGTTCGAGGTCGCGGACGAGCGACGCATCGCCCGCGATCGTCTCGCCTACGGACTTGACTGGCTGACGTCGCTGGGCGCCACCGCGACCGGCGAACTGTCCACCGACTGCGACCCTGCCGCCGCGGTCGCGCGAATCGTCGACGACGAACACGTCGAGGAGATCATCGTGTCGACGTTGCCGACCACGGTCTCGCGGTGGCTCCATCAGGACCTGCCACACCGCATCGAACGCAAGGTGAAGCTCCCGGTCACGGTCGTGACCGGCACCGGCTGACGTCGTCGCCGGTCCCGCCGCGCCGAGAGACCGGTGCAGTCCCGTACAGTCAACCAGGGAGGCACACGGATGCAGGTGACGTTCTGGGGAACACGAGGTTCGATCGCCAAGGCCGGTCCCAGCACGCTCCGGTACGGAGGCAACACGTCGTGCGTGTCGATCCGCTCGGACGCGGGCACGCAACTCGTGATCGACTGTGGTACCGGGGCCCATGGTCTCGGACGGCACCTGCTCGCGAACGCCAACGGCGAAGCGGTCGACGGCCACATCCTGATCAGCCACACCCACTGGGACCACATCCAGGGGCTGCCGTTCTTCGCGCCCCTGTTCGTGCAGGGCAACACCTGGCACATCTACGGCCCGAGCGGCCTGGGCGGATCGCTCGGCGAGATCCTGGCCGGCCAGATGGAGTACCGCTACTTTCCGGTCGAGATCGAGCAGCTGTCCGCACACGTCGAGCACCACGACCTCGTCGAGGGAGCCCTCGACATCGACGACGTCACGATCCTGACCCAGTACCTCAATCACCCCGCCCTTGCGCTCGGCTACCGGATCGAGGTCGATGGTGCCGTCGTCGTGTACTCGTCCGATCACGAGCCGCACGATCAGAGCCTCGCCGCGGGTGGTGACCTCGCTCGGAACCGCCAGGACGACGCCCACGCCCGGTTCGTTGCCGGCGCCGACCTGCTGATCCACGATGCGCAGTACCTCGGCTCGGAGTACCCGGACCACATCGGTTGGGGGCACAGCACCGTCGAGTACGTGATCGACCTCGCTCGCCGCGCCGACGTGCGCCGCGTCGCGCTTTACCACCACGATCCGAACCGGACCGATGACCAAGTCGACGAGTTGCTGGTGCTGGCGCGAGCGCATGCCCGTGCGTCGGGCTACACCGGTGAGATCCTCGCTGCAGCGGAGGGGCTGGCGATCGATGTGCGCGGGAAGCGGCGTCGGTCGACGCTCCCGGACGCGCTCGTCCCGTCGGCGGCGGCATCGGCGCTCGCGGCTCATTCGAACGTCGCCGTGGTCGCCGCGCGGACCCCCGAGATCATCGAGGCGCTGACGTACGCGGCACGCTCCGAGCAGCTCGAGCTCTTCGCCACGACGGATCTGCGCGAGGCGTTCGACGCGGTGAGCTCCCGCGAGCCGGGGATCGTGCTCATCGAGGCGGTCGACGACGACGACGGGTTCGATCTCGTGGCGGCGATTCGTGAACTCGGCACGGTCAACGGATCCGGCGTGCCGATCATCATGGTCGGACGAGACGAGGCGCGGTGGCGTCCCGATGCGGACGAGACCCGGATCACCGAGTGGCTGGTCTGGCCGGCGAGTTCGTTCTTCCTGCGCACGAAGCTGCGCGCCTGGTTGCTGCGACGAGCGAGCCGCTGGCAGAACGCGCCGCTCCCCGACGACGAGCCGCAGCGCCTCGCCGCGCTCCATGCGCTCGGCATCCTCGACACCCCGCCGGAACCGCGGTTCGATCGCCACGCCGACGAGGTTCGCGCCACCCTCGAGGTGCCGATCGCACTCGTGAGCCTCGTCGACACTGATCGACAGTGGTTCAAGTCGCGTCGCGGTGTCGACGTCGAGGAGACGCCGCGCGACATGTCGCTGTGTGCCCATGCGATTCTCGGCGACGATGTGCTGCAGGTCGAGGACACGTTGGCCGACCCTCGTTTCGCCGACAATCCGATGGTGGCCGACGGGCCCCGGCTGCGGTTCTATGCCGGCATGCCGCTGACGCTCGCGGACGGCAGCCGTGTCGGCACGCTCTGCGTGGCCGATTATCGGCCGCGCCACCTCGACGACGATCAGCTCGCAGCGCTTCGCGAGGTCGCCGCCCGGGTGGTCGAGGAACTGTTGGCGTCGACCTGATCGACGCTGTCACCACAAGGACCTTTGACCCTACGGTTCATGAGTTGCTCACTATGAAACTGATGGATAGGCCCTGTCGTCCTGATCGGCGCCAACCGAGGAGGTCACCATGCGCATCCGATCGATCGCCAGAGCGGGCGTCATCGCATTCACCCTCGTCTCCGTCACCGCCGCGTGCGGTACGGACGCGCCCGACGGCGCAGGGAGATCTGCGACCGGTGCAGGCGCCGGCGCAGGAGCGGCAGCCGCCGCACCGTCGGAGATCTCGCCGGGAGACCACGTGGAGTTCGTCGCCACCGAGTTCGCCTTCGCTCCGTCAGAGATCACAGCGACCGCCGGGGCGTACTCGGGCACGCTGGTCAACGACGGCACCATGGAACACGACATCAAGTTCGACAACGGCGTCGCCGTCGTCGCGGCGCCGGGCGAGAGCGTCGCGTTCGACTTCGAGGTGCCTGCCGAAGGCGTCAGGTTCATCTGCTCGATCCCGGGCCACGCAGAAGCGGGAATGCAGGGGCTGATTCGGACCGACGCGACGCCGGACAACGACACCGCCGGCGCGCACGTCGCTGCCGACGAGCCCATGGCCGTCGAGGCCGACGCCGACGCACCGCCGTACGAATGGCGTGACCCGCGTGTTCCCGCTCGCGGCGAGGGCGAAGGGTTCACACTCGTCCCGGGCGGCGCACCCGACGGCGGTGATCTCATCGACGTCGAGATGGTGGTCGAAGAGAAGTTGGCGACCGTCGCCGAGGGATACGTCCAGCAGATCTGGACGTTCAACGGCACGATGCCCGGTCCGGTCATCCGCACCCAGGTCGGCGACACCGTCCGCGTCCACCTGATCAATCCGCCCGACGCGACGGCATCACACTCGGTCGACTTCCATGCCTCGCAGGTCGCGTGGAACGACGAGATGCGATCGATCGCTCCCGGCGAGGAACTGATCTACGAGTTCACCACCGACTATGCGGGAGTCTGGATGTATCACTGTGGCACCGACCCGGTCCTGCACCACATCGCCAACGGGATGTTCGGCATGGTGATCGTCGAACCCGAAGGCGGGCTGCCACCCATCGACAATGAGTTCTTCATCGTGCAGCACGAGTGGTATCTCGGCCCCCAGGGCGAGGTGTCGTCGTTCGCGAAGGCCAATCAGGGTGCGCCGTCGCCCGACTTCGTGATGTTCAACGGTGTGGCGTTCCAGTACAAGGACACGCCGATCGAGATCCCGACCGGTGAGGAGATTCGGCTGTTCGTGCTCGACGTCGGACCGTCGATCGACTCGTCGTTCCACATCGTGGGCACGATCTTCGACAACGTCCGCAAGGAAGGCATCGAACTCGCGAGAGGCAACGACGGCAACTGGGGCTCCCAGGCGGTCGACCTCGCCCCCGCACAGGGCGCGATCATCGAGTTGCAGGCTGCCGAGGACGGGCTGTACCCGATGGTGACCCACGCCTTCAACTTCCCCGGACGCGGCGCCGTCGGCCTGCTGCAGGCCGGCGACGGCGAGCCGTGACCGAGGACGTCCGCCCCTGTCCAGGGGTCGATGAGTCGGGCAGTCTGAGACCATGAGACTGGAGATCACGCAGCGCGCCGACCTCGCAGTGCGGGCCCTCGTTGCACTGCAATCGTCGCCCGAGCGACTCAAGAGCACCGACCTCGCCGAACTCCTCGGCACGACCTCCGGGTTCATCCCCCAGGTGATGGGGCCGCTGGTGCGAGTCGGCTGGGTGCGGTCGGTTCCCGGTCCGACGGGCGGCTACGAGCGCCAACGAGACCTCGACTCGCTCTCGGTGCTCGAGGTGGTCGAAACGATCGACGGCCCGACCGACAACGGTCGCTGCGTGGTGGCCGAGCGTCTCTGTGATGCGAACGAACCGTGCGCACTCCACGTCGCCTGGGCCCGCGCTCGGAGCGAGTTGCGGTCGTCACTCGGCGGTCTCCGGCTGTCGGAGGTGAGCGCTGGATGAACGTGCGAAGCGCTCCGGCCCGTGGTGCCGAGACGAGGTCGGCCTGGTCAACGGTGGCGGTCCCGTCGGAGCACGGCGGATGGGGGATCACGGGTGAGCCGATCCTGCTGGGTCTGCTGCTGGCGTTCTCGTGGGCCGGAGCGGCCATCGGGGCGGCGGCGATGCTGTCGTTCCTCGCCCGCACACCGCTGAAGCTCGCGGTGATCGACCGGCGCAGGGGACGCGAGCTGGAACGCTCGGTACTCGCCCGGCGCGTCGGCGCGGCAGAGCTGGCGGCGATCATCGTGCTCGCCGCAGTCGCGCTCACGGTCACCGGCTGGCAGTGGCTCGTCCCGGTGGCCGTTGCGCTGCCGCTGTTCACGGTGGAGCTCTGGTTCGACATCCGCAGCCGGGGACGCCGGTTGGTGCCCGAGCTGTGTGGTGCCGTCGGCATGGGTGGGGTTGCGGCAGCGATCGTGATCGCCGGTGACGGGCCCGGGGCAATGGCGGCCGCGTCCTGGTTGATCCTCGCCGCCCGGTCGATCGGCGCGATCCCGTTCATCCACACCCAGATCGGCCGGCTCCGTCGTGGGGTCACGAGCACTCGGAGCAGCGACTGGTTCCAGTTGCTGGCCGTCGTCGTCGCCGTCGTCGCGGTCGTCGTCGACCGAGCCGTCGTCGCCGGATCGGTGGCGGTCCTGGTGATCGTGGGGCTGCACCTCGTCTGGGTACGGCATTCCCCGGTACCGCCGCCGAAGGTGTTGGGGCTGCGCCAGATGGCACTCGGGTTCGGGCTCGTGGCGGCCACGGCGATCGGTGTGCGGTTGTCGTGACCGACGGCTCGATCCGGTCACTGCCGCGGTCGGCGAGCCCGCCGCCGGTTCAGACTCCCGGGTAGGCCTCGACGATCGGTGCGAGGTCGTCGGGGCTGGCTCCGTGCATGATCACGGCGTCGGCGCCGAGGTCGAACTGACCGCGCACGGCGCTCGCGCACTGCGCGGCTGAGCCGCTCGCCGATGGTGCCAGCCACTCGTCGGGGATCAGCGTGGCGATGTGCTCGAGCTGATCGGTGGTGGCGTCGACGTCGATCGCCGATCGGAAGCCGGCGACCACGTCGTCGGCCCGGAACGCGGCCAGAACCGCCGGATCCCAACGGTTGGTCTCGACCATCAGATCGCCGTAGGCCTGCAGGTAGGTGGCGAGTCGCCCGACGGTCTTCTTGAGTCGGACCGGCTCGGAAAGGTGATCGCCGATCGTCGCGAAGCACGACCAGACCGTCACCGAGGCGGGATCCCGTCCCGCCCGGTCGGCTGCGTCCTTCACGGTGCGCACGCAACGCTGCAGCGTCTCGTCGGTGAAGAACGTGTGCAGGATGACGTGGTCGAACGCCCGACCGCCCAACTCGAGGGAGTTCGGGCCGAACGCGACCAGGCCGAGCGGGATGTCCTCGTCGAAGGTCGGGTCGAGCCGCAGGACGGGGTACGACCCGATCGGGCTGTCGTTGCCGATGATGGTGTCGCCGTGCCACAGGCGTCGCATGACGCCGGCGAAGTCCTCCATCTGCGCCGTGGTGATCCTCGGGATCCCGTAGGCGTCGAACATCGGGCCGATCCCGCGGCCGATGCCGAGCACGAACCGGCCGCCGGTGAGGCGCTGCATCGTGGTGGCGTACGACGCGGTGACCATCGGATGGCGGGTGTTGTGGTTGGTGGCACCCGTGATGATCCGCAGGTTGGTGGAGGCAACCGCAGCGGCCCCGGACAGGGTGACGGCCTCCTTGACGTTGAAGCGCTCGCTGATGAACACGCTGCCGAGCCCGAGTTCCTCCGCCCGTCGACACTCCTCGACGAGGTCCCGCGGGTTCTGGGCGCCACCGGCGAGCGTGTAGAAGCCGAGTTCGGGGAATCTCGGAGCGGGGACGGTGTCGGCGGGCGCCGCAGCGTCGCTCACGCCGTCACCGGTGCCGGGGCTGGGACCCGGGAGCGCATGAACACCGCCGCACGCACCAGTGCCTCGGTGGCTTCGGGGACCAACCGGGCGAACGCCGGGTACACGTGCCACATGCCGGCGGCGAGATCGAGCGTCACGTCGACGCCGGCCTCGCGAGCGCGTTCGGCGAGCCGGGTGGAATCCGACAGCAACACCTCGTCCATCCCGGTCTGGATCAACATCGGCGGCAGTCCCGACAGATCCGCGAAGAGCGGGGAGACCCCGGGATCGTCGAGCGACACGTCGCCGGCGTAGACCCGCCCCGCTTCGGCGATCGTCGCGCCGTCGATCATCGGGTCGACGTCCGCGCGCGTGATCACCGACTCGCCCGAGCCGGTGAGATCGGTCCACGGTGAGAGCAGGTACACCGCGCCGGGAAGCGTGTCACCGGCGTCGCGCAGTGCGCACAGCGTCGACAACGCCGCGCCACCGCCAGCGGAGTCGCCGGCGATCGTCACCGTCGCAGGATCGATGTCGGCGACGAGCGCCCGGTAGGCGGCCACACAGTCCTCGATCGCCGCCGGATAGACGTGCTCGGGGGCGAGGCGGTACTCGATCACCGTGGCGGTCGCCGACGCCCGCTTGGCCAGGTTGGCGACCATCGCGATGTGGGTGCGCGGCGAGCCGACCACGTAGGCGCCACCGTGGATGTACAGCAGGTGGCGAGTCGGTGGCGTCAGGGTGGGCGTTGCGATGATCGCCGGCACACCGCCGACGAGCGTGTCGACGTAGTCGACGTGGCGCGGACGGGGAAGACGGTCGACCTGATCCATTCGCTCACGCGCCTGCTCGACCGACATCTCGCTGCCGCTCGACATGCGCTTCAGAGCGCGACGGGCGAGTCGGGCGCGACGTGAGATCGACATGACGAACGATCCTACGACGACCCCATCGACCGTCCCGAGTCGTCAGCCGGAGTTGCGCAGTCCGGTCGCGATCGCGTTGATCGACAACTGGATGCCTCGCTCGACCATTTCATCGTGGTCGCCGTCGCGGAAGCGCCGGAGCAGGTCGACCTGCATCACGTGGAGCGGATCGAGGTACGGATACCGGTTGCGCAGGCTCCGAGCGAGCAGCGGGTTGTCGGCGAGCGGCGTGGCCGACCCGGTGATGCGACGGTGCCAGTGGAGTGTTCGGGCGTGCTCGTCGGCGATTGCTCCGAAGAGTTCGGTGCGCGTCGCGTCGTCCTCGACGAGGACGTCGGCGTACCGGCGGGCGATGTCGATGTCGGTCTTCGCGAGCACCATGCCCATGTTGTCGATCACGGTGCGGAAGAACGGCCAGTCCCGGTACATCTGCGACAGCCGATCGAGCCGCGGCTGATCGGGCTCGTCGCCGCCGACGAATGCCTGTACCGCCGATCCGACCCCGAACCACGCCGGGAGCATCAGTCGGCACTGCGTCCACCCGAACACCCAGGGGATCGCACGGAGGTCCTCGATCGCCGGGGAGGCCGTTCGCGAGGCCGGCCGACTCCCCACGTTGAGCTTGGCGATCTCGTCGGTCGGCGTGATCGCCCGGAAGAAGGAGACGAAGCGGTCGTCGCCGTACACGAGCGACCGGTAGGTGTCGTAGGCGAGGCCGGAGAGCTCGCTCATCGTGGCGGCGTGCAGCTCGTCGTCGGCCGGATCGTGTTCGGCGTGGAGCAGCGACGCCTCGAGCGTGGCCGCGACCACGGTCTCGAGGTTCCGTCGAGCCATGGCCGGGTTGGAGTACTTCGCGGCAACCATCTCGCCCTGCTCGGTGAGGCGGATCGAGCCGTCGACCGATCCGCGCGGGAGCGCGAGGATCGCCTGGTGGGCCGGCCCGCCGCCACGACCGACCGTGCCGCCACGGCCGTGGAAGAAACGCAGTCGCACGCCGGCGTCGGCAGCCACGCGGGCGAGCGCGGTCTGCGCGGCCGAGAGGTTCCACTGCGATGTGAGGTACCCGCCGTCCTTGTTCGAGTCGGAGTAACCGATCATCACCTCCTGGCGGTTGCGGCGCGACCGCACGAGGTCGGCGTACACCTCGTTGGCGAGCAGCCTGGCGAGGACGTCAGCCGAGCGGTCGAGATCGTCGATCGTCTCGAACAGCGGGACGATGTCGAGCTGCGTGGTCGCGGCCTGTCCCGCCGCAGCAGCGGTGACCAACCCGACCTCCTTGAGGAGCACGGCGACCTCCAGCACGTCGCTGACGTCGTGGGCCATCGAGATCACGTAGTGGGGAACGATCGTGCGCCCGACGCGCGCCACCGCGGTGGCGGCCTCTCGGAGGATGGCGAGCTCGGAGCGGGTGAGGTCGGTGTGGTCCGACGCCGGGTGGCACAGGAGCCGAGGGGAGTGGAGCTCGTCTTCGAGCACGGCGACCCGGTGGCCCTCGTCGAGCGACAGGTAGTCGTCGCAGACACCGGCGGAACGAAGGAGGTCGGCGATCACGGCTTCGTGGACGGCGGAGTTCTGGCGCATGTCGAGCCCGCAGAGATGGGCGCCGAACGTGGCGACCCCGTCGCGGACGGGCTCGACCAGACGCGTCGCGATCGCCGCGGCGCCGTGGGTGTGCAGCGAGGCGGTGACCGTGTCGAGATCGTCGAGGAGCTCGGAGAGATCCCGATAGGCCTCTCGCGGTTCGGCCGGCGGTGGACCGGGGACGTCGTCCTCGGGGGCGAGCAGCCGGCGTGCGTAGGCGTGGAGTCGGGCGTACATGCCGCGCAGCGCCCTGCGATACGGCTCGTCGGCGCGGAACGGGGACTGGTCGCCGGACGCCTCGGCGAGCGCGATCACCTCGGGCGTCGGGGTGACGAGCCGATCGGTCATCGAGAGTTGGTGCGACAGTCGGTACACCCCTGCGAGGTGGTGTTCCAGTGCCGTTGCCGTCTGGCGTCCGATGGCGTAGTGCATCACCTCGTCGGTGACGAACGGATTGCCGTCACGGTCGCCGCCGATCCACGAGCCCATCGTGATCGCATGCGTGGTGTCGACGCGGCGACCGGTGACGGCGGCGAGGTCGTCGGCCAGTCGTCGCGTGAGCGCAGGGACGACGTCGAAGAGGCTCGCCGAGTAGTACCGGATCGCCTCGTTGATCTCGTCGCGGACGCGGAGCTTCGACAACCGGAGCAGCGCCGTCTGCCAGAGCAGCAACACGCGCGTGGCGAGTTCGTCCTCGAGCCGGTCGCGTTCCCAGGTATCGGTCGCCCGGCTTCGCTGGTCGAGCAGCTGGGAGATCTCGTCGAGGACCTCGAGCACGGTCTTGCGTCGCACCTCGGTGGGGTGGGCGGTGATGACCGGGCTCACCTGGAGTTCGGTGACCACCTCGACGAGCTGATCCTCGGCGACGCCCCAGCGCCCGATGCGCTCGAACGACGCCGCGATGCTGCCGGGGCGAGCCGGGCTGTCCGCGGCGCGGTGGTGGCGGCTCCGGCGTTCGACGTGGACGTCCTCGGCGGTGTTGGCCAACAGCGACATCCAGTCGAGCGCGCGAAGGACGAGCAGCTGTTCGGAGATCGGTTCGCGACCCAACAGTTCGCGTATCGGCTCGACCGTGCTCACCCCGGAGCGGCGACCCTCGACCGACAGTCGGCGAATCTGTTCGACCAGTCGGTAGGTGGCGTCTCCCTCGGTCGCCCTGATCGCATCACCGAGGAGACGGCCCAGCAACCGGATGTCGTCGCTGAGTGCATCGCTCGGTTGGTCTTCCACCACGGTTCGATCCGACATCCGTCCAGTCAAGCGCATCAGCGGGCCAAGTGTTCGCGGGTGAGGCAGACTGATGCTGTGAGGGTCGTGTTCGCCACCGCCGAGTTGGCTCCGATTGCCGTGGTCGGCGGCCTCGCCGCGGCCGCTGCCGGGCTCGGAACCGAGCTTCGACGTCAGGGCGTCGACGTCGAACTCGTCATGCCCGACTACGACGGCGTCGAGCTCTCCGACGAGACGGTCGTGGCGCTCGACGTGCCCGACTGGGTGGGGTTCGCCAGCGTGCGCATCGGCACCCACCCGGTGGCGGGGCGGCTGCATCTCGTGTCGGTGCCGGGCATCGCCCGGCCGCACCCGTACCTGCAGGCGAGCGGTGAGGGTTGGCCCGACAACAGTGAGCGGTTCTTCCGCTTCGCCCGGGCGGTCGCCGCGTGGGTCGACCTCGATCCGCCCGACGTCCTGCACCTCAACGACTGGCACACCGGTGCCGTGCCGGCTGCGCTGACCGATCCGCCGCCCACCGTCCTCTCGATCCACAACCTGGCGTACCAGGGCGTCGCCGATGGGTCGTGGCTCGGGCTGATCGGCCCTCGAGCCTCGCACTACGAGTGGTGGGGCGACACCAACCCGCTGTCGGGGGCTCTTGCGCTCGCCGACCGGATCGTCGCGGTCTCGCCGCACCATGCGACGGAGATCGTGACCTGGGAGGGAGGGTTCGGGCTCGACGAGCAGCTCCGACACCGTGGCGACGCGCTCGTCGGGATCCTCAACGGCATCGACACCGCGGTCTGGGACCCGGGGAACGACTCCCTCATCGCCGCACCGTTCGGCGTCGACACATTGGCCATGCGGGCGGTCAATCGTCGTGCGCTCCACGAGCGCCTCGACCTCGCCGGTGACGATTCCACGCCGCTCGCCACGGTCGTCACCCAGCTCACGCACCAGAAGGGCATCGATCTCCTGACCCCGTTGGTCGGCCTGCTCGAACAGATCCCGATGCGACTTGCGATCCTGGGGTCGGGCGATGCCGAGCTGTCCGCCCACCTCCATCGGCTCGCGGCGGACCACCCGACCCCGTTCGCCGTTCGTCGAGGGGCACGACGAGTCGCTGTCACATCTGATGTTCGCTGGGGCGGACGTCTCTCTGATGCCGAGTCGCCTCGAGCCGTGCGGCCTGACACTGATGCAGGCGATGCGCTACGGGGCCGTGCCCGTGACGACCGCCGTCGGCGGGCTCGTCGACACCGTCGTCGATGTCGACATCCACCGCAACGGCACGGGCTTCGTGGCGGGCCGCACGACGTCGGAGGATCTGCTCGCAGCGATGTCCGGGCGGCTCGACGGCTCCGCGACCGCCGCCGGCGCGACACACTGCGGCGGCGCATCATGGCGATCGACTGGTCGTGGAGCGGCCCTGCAGGCGAATATTCGGCGCTGTACCGCGAACCGCTCGGCTGAGCGCTGCCCCGCTGTGTACGTTGGAGCGTGATGGCTGCCGAACCGACCGTGCTCGTGATCGTGCTCGCCGGCGGCGAGGGCAAGCGCCTCGCCCCGCTCACCAACGACCGAGCCAAGCCGGCGGTTCCGTTCGCCGGCACCTACCGCTTGATCGATTTCGCGCTGTCCAACTTTGCGAACGCCGGGTACCTGAAGATCGTCGTGCTCACCCAGTACAAGAGCCACAGTCTCGACCGGCACATCTCGCAGACCTGGCGCTTCTCGGCGATGCTCGACAACTACGTCACCCCGGTGCCGGCGCAGATGCGGCGTGGCCCGTACTGGTTCCAGGGGTCCGCGGACGCGATCTACCAGAACCTGAACCTGATCGCCGACGAATCACCCGACATCGTGTGCGTGTTCGGCGCCGACCACATCTACCGGATGGACCCGCGTCAGATGGTGGCGGAACACGCCGCGACCGGTGCCGGCGTCACCGTGGCGGCGATCCCGGTGCCGAAGCACGAGGCGACCGAGTTCGGTGTGATCGAGGTCGACGACGAGGGTCGGATCCTCGCCTTCCACGAGAAGGTGTCCTCGCCGCCCACGATGCCCGGCAACGATCAGATGTGCCTCGCCAGCATGGGCAACTACGTGTTCGACACCCAGACGTTGATCGACGTGGTGACCCCCCGGGAAAACCAGTACACCGATCTCGGCAGCCATGTGATCCCGGCGCTCACCGACGCCGGCGTCGCACGCGCCTACGACTTCTCGAAGAACATCGTGCCCGGTCAGGACGAACGCGAAAAGGGCTACTGGCGTGATGTCGGAACGATCGACTCGTTCTTCCACGCCAATATGGACCTGATCGCACCGGTGCCGATCTTCAACCTGTACAACGAGAGATGGCCGGTGTACACGTCGCGCCGGGCACTCCCACCGGCGAAGGTGTCACGTGGACGCGGCGGCGAGCCGTCGTTCGTCGACGGCAGCCTGCTGTGCCAGGGCTCGATCGTCTCGGGGTCACACGTCGAGCGGTCGATCGTCGGTCCCGGCACGTTCATCGACCACGACGCACACGTCACCGACTCGATCATCTTCCCCGACGTCCACATCGGTCCCGGGGTGCGACTGCACCGCTGCATCGTCGACAAGAACGTCGTCGTACCCGAGTGGACCCGCATCGGCCTCGAACTCGACGCCGACCGTGAGCGGTTCACGGTCAGCGACGAAGGTGTCGTCGTGATCGAGAAGGGCCGCAAACTCGCCGAACGCTGACCGATTGCACCAGGCGTCAGACCGCTGGTGCAATCGGTCAGGTGAGGAGGTCTCGGGGGGCCTGGTCCCTGGGGCCGGGGAAGGGGAGTGCGACCTCGGTCGCGCTGCGGCCGGCGGACCAGTGCGCGGCGGCGATCACGTCGAGGACCTGACGCCCGAGCAGTGAGGTGGTGGGCACCGGTCGGCCGGTGCGGATGTTGGTCCAGAACCGTTTGAGCTGTGCGGCGTAGCCGTAGTCGTCGACCAGCGACGGTGGACGGCCGGTCGGTCCACCCACCGGCACAGGGTCGCCGTTGTGCTCGAGTGATGGTTGCGGGTACAGCTCGGCGCGCAACACGCCGCTCGCACTCGATGCCTGCAGGTCCCAGTTCGGTGACGACCCCGTCTGCCAACCGACGACGATCGTGGCGGGCAACCCCGACGCGAACCGGAGTTTGACCGTGCCGTGCTCCCGGTCGGTTCCCGCGTCCGTGATCACCGCGGTGAGCGACGTGGGGGGCCCGGCGCCCGCTTCGGCGGCCGTGCGAAGGACCAGGCCGACCGGGTGGACGCCGAGGTCGAACAGCGCGCCGCCACCCCACGACGATCCGTCGTCCCGACGCCACGTCGGTGGCGCTTGCATCGCGCGAGCAGACAGGTGGGTGAGTGCCCCGAGCGAGCCGACGTCGGCGAGCAGTGCGTCGATCACCGGCGAGGCGACGAGATGCTCGGAGTACAGCACCGCCCGCCCGGTTCGCTCCTCGGCGTCGATCAGACGGTCGGTGTCGGCGAGTGTGCGGGCGAGCGGGGCCTCGACGACCACCTGGTAACCGGCGTCGAGCAACCGAATGGCGTCGTCGACGTGCGATGCCGGGGGAGTGGCTACGATCGCGAGGTCGCCGAGTCGATCCGCCAGGAGCGCGTCGTACGGCAGCGCTCGGGCGCCGACCGCGCGAGCCAGCGTGGTCGACCGCTCCGGATCGCGCGAGGCGACCGCCCGCACCGGCCAGCCGAGCGACTGGCAGGCCGCGGCGTGCACGCTCGCCACCATGCCCGCACCCCACAGGACCACGTCGGGTCGACGCTGCATCGCTGCTACGTCCCGGCCAGTTCGGCGACGATCGGCGCGAACGACTCGATCTCCGCCGCGCCCACGATCACGTAGCTGAACCCGTAGTCCGCTCGGAGAGCCAGCAGATCCTCGATGATCCGCGCCGGGCTGCCGATCAGTGCGTACGGGCTCGCGTCGAGCATCCTCTCGTCGACCGAGAGCGCGCGGGCGATCCGCTCGACGCGGCCGGCCCGGTCGTCGGTGACCGCGTTGAAGAACGTGCGGATGTTCATCTCGATGTCGGCCAGCCGGTCGCCGGCCTGCTCGGCGACGATCGCGACCTTGGCCTCGACCGCCTCGGCGGTCATCGTGGCGAATGCCTGGGGTCCGAACACGCCCGCGTCGAGCGTGCCGTTGACGCCGACGATGTCGGCCTCACGCGCCGCGATGCCGAGCACACGTGGGCCACCGCCGCCGATCAGGATCGGTGGGCACGGCGACTGGACGGGCTTTGGCTGGCCGTCGTAGTCGGTGATGCAGTAGTGCTCGCCGTCGAACGTGAACGGTTCCGGTCCCATCGCGCCCCGGATGACGGCAAGACCCTCGACGAACCGGTCGACGCGCACGCCGGCGCGGTCGTAGGGCAGCCCGACCTGCTCGTAGTCGGAGATCATCCACCCGGCACCGAGCCCGATCTCGACCCGGCCGTCCGACAGCACGTCCATCGTGGCGAGTTCCTTGGCGAGGATCGCCGGGTGCTTGTAGTCGTTGTCGAAGACGAGCGCACCGGCCCTCAAGGTGGTGGTGGCGTCGAGGATCGCCTGCAGCGCGGGCATCGGGGCGAACTGTTCGGTGAAGTGGTCGGGCATCGTCGCCACCGAGTAGCCGAGGGCTTCGATCCGACGAGCGGTGTCGCGCCATGCGCGACCGTCGGTGGGGGCGGACAGCTGCACGCCGAAACGGAACGGTTTCACGGGGAAGCGACTCGCAGGCACTCGAGCGAAGGTAGTCGACGCCGCGACACGGCGCCGGGGCCTGCCGTCCCTGCCGCAACCGGCGCAAGTATCGTGAGTTCCACTGTGCGTCTCCTCGGTTTCGTCCCTCGGCTGCTGCTCGTCGTCGCCGCCGGCGCCCTGCTGGTCACCGCCACGGTGGTCGGTGTCGCGCCACGGGTGTGGTCGACTGCGAACTCCCACGAGGAACTGCCCGTCGAGCTCCCCGAGTTCGAAGCGCTCGCCCAGCGCACGTACATCTATGACGCCAACGGCCAGGAGATCGGGATCTACGAACTCGAGAACTCCCAGCCGATCCCGTTCGAGGAGATCCCACCGGACGTCGTCGACGCCTTCCTCACCGTGGAGGACAAGGAGTTCTTCACGCACGACGGCATCAACGTCCGCAGCCTGATCCGAGCGACGCTGTCGAACTTCGCATCCGACGCGCCCCAGCAGGGTGCCTCGACGATCACGATGCAGGTCGTCAAGAACGACTTCCTCGCCGGGTTGGAACGCGACGGGCGCTACAAGCTCTTGCAGATCCACTACGCCCGGATGCTCGAGAAGGAACTCTCGAAGGAGGAGATCCTCGCCCGGTACCTCAACACGGTGTTCTTCGGCAACAACGCCTACGGCATCGCGGCCGCAGCCGAGACCTACTTCGGCAAGACCGCTCAGGACCTGACCTTCACGGAGGCGGCGTTCCTCGCCGGCCTCGTGCGCTCGCCGTCGGGGTTCGACCCGATCAACGAACCCGAGCGCAGCCGGGCGCGTTGGTTGCAGGTGGTCGAACGTCTCGAGGACGAGGGCAAGGTGACCCCGGTCGAGGCCGAGCAGCTCGCCGACTTCGTGCTGCCGTCGCGCCCCAAGACCCTGCCGGACCGTTCCTACGAGCGCACGTACTACACCGAGGCGCTGCGCGACTACCTGCTGAACCGCAGCACGGTGCTCGGCGACACGTACCAGGAGCGCTACAACCAGCTGTTCCGCGGGGGCCTGCGGATCCACACGACGCTCGACGCCAACCTGCAGGCGATGGCCGTCCAGGCCCGCGACAGACTGCCCGACACGTTCCAGGGCTTCGACGCATCGATCGTGTCGCTCGACTCGACCACCGGCGCCATCCGCGTGATGGTCGGCGGGCGAGGGTTCGTACCCAACGAGCGTGAGGTCAACATGGCGATCTCGCCCCGCCAGACGGGGTCGAGCATCAAGATGTTCATCCTCGCCGCTGCCGTGCAGGCGGGAGCGCAGCAGAACGACCTGATCGACGGTTCCGACCCATGCCGGTTCGCCGTTCCCGGCGACGACGACTTCGTGGTCGACGCGGTCAACGGTGGGATCGCCACCCTGCAGGCGCAGACCACCAAGTCGATCAACTGCGCCTTCGTGCGCCTGTCGCAGATCGTCGGGCTCAACCGGGTGGTCGACACCACGTATCGGATGGCGCGCTCGCCGTACCTCTACAAGAACCAGCCGGCCTCGGAACGACTCCCGATCGACCCGTTCATCAGCTTCGCCACCGGCGCCAACGAGCTGGCACCGATCGACATGGCGTCCGGCGTGCAGTCGATCGCCAACGAGGGGGTCCACCACGAGCCGTACTACGTCGAGTACATCGACAACGCCGCGGGCGAACGCATCTACACCCATCTCGATCCCGGGACGGAGGTGCTCGATCGCGACGCTGCGCTGGAGATCGTGCAGATCATGAAGGGCCCGATCTACGGCGGAGGCACCGGCCGACGCGCCGCCTTCGACGATCGGCGGCCGGCATTCGGCAAGACCGGCACCCAGGAGAACAACACCAACGCCTGGTTCGTCGGAGGAACCAAACAGCTGTCGACGGCCGTGTGGGTCGGTGACCCCAACGCCTACACCCCGATGCAGCGCGTCCCCGGCCTCACCGACTTCGGCCCCAACGTCCAGGGCGGCCACTACCCGGCCGTGATCTGGAAGGCGTTCATGGAGCCGGCGCACTCACTGCTCCCTGTGGTCGACTGGGATCGCCCGCCGCCCCCGGAACGCGCGAACGCCCGCCTCTACCTCCCCGGCAACGAGTGCATCCTGGTCACCGCCGTCGTCCCCGCCGAGACGGTCCCGGTCGATCCGAACGCACCCACCACCACGCTCGCGCCCGATGCCGAGCCGGTCGAGCCGGTCGAGACGGCACCCCCGGTCACGATCGTGACCCAATCGGTCGAAGTGGGCGACACGATCCCGCCGGACGTGCTCGACCCCAACGTGCCGCTGCCGATCCTGCCGATCACCGACAATGTCGGCCCATGTCGATGACCTGCCACACTGTGTGGCGATGACCCTCGCGCAGCTGCTCCTCGACCTCCAATCGATCGACACGTCGGCTGATCAGCTGACCCACCGGCGTGACCACTCTGCGCTCCGGGCCGAGTTCACGGCGGCGACCCAGCGGGCGAAGGACTGGGAACGGCGACGCACGGCGCTCCGGGCCCGCGTCGACGAGCTGGGCGCGGCGATCGACGCAGCCGAGACCAAGGGCGCCGAGCTGTCGGCGCACCGCATGCGGCTCGAGCAGCAGCTGAAGACCGTGATCGCGCCGCGCGAGGCCGAAGCGTTGATGCACGAGATCGCCACCGTCGAGTCCCAACGCGATGAACTCGACACCCAGGAGCTGGCGGCCTTGGAGGAACAGGCATCGGTCGACGACCAGCTCGCGGCGCATCTCGCGGAGCAGGACGCCGTCACCACGGCGGTTCGCCTCGCCGACACGGCGTTCGCCGAGGAGGTCGCAGACATCGAGGCGGAACTCGTGGCCCTGGCCCAGCGGCGCGACGACGTGCGTGCGGAGATCGACGACGTCCACCTGGCCACGTACGACCGCAAGCGGGCCGCGTTCGGCGTCGCGGTCGCGTCACTCGTCGGCAAGCAGTGTCAGGGCTGCCACCTGGAGCTGTCGGCCGCCGAGATCGACACCGCCAAGGACGAGGCCGCGGAGACGGGCGTCGCCGACTGCCCCGATTGCGGTCGACTGTTGATCGTCTGAACCGTGTTCTTCTGGTTCATCGGCACTGCGGTGATCTCGGTCGGCCTCGTCTTCCGTGACCCGCGCTTCGACTACCGCCTGCTGATCGTCGGTTCGGTACTCCCCGTCGGTGAGGGGGTGTTCGGCGGGGCGAGGGTTCTGCACGGCCTCGTGTTCAGCGTGCTGTTGCTCGCCGTGATCGTGCTGGCGACGTCGGGGCGCAAGCCGATCCGAAAGGTGTTGCTCGGTCTGCCGATCGGGATGATCCTCCATCTGGTCTTCGACGGTGCCTGGAACAACACCGAGGTGTTCTGGTGGCCGTTCTTCGGATGGTCGTTCGACGATGCGCCGTTGCCGGTGGTCGATCGCGGCGTGTGGAGCCTGCTGTTGGAGGCGATCGGGCTGGCGCTGTGCGTGTGGCTGTGGCGTCACAACCGTCTCGGTGACCCCGAACGGCGTCGAGCGTTCCTCCGCGACGGCCAACTCGATGCGGTGCCCGAGCGTCTCGGCTGACCCGCCGACCACCACGCCCGCTGTGGAACACTGCAGGGCGTGCTGATCCTCGTGCGACATGGCCGAACTCAGGCAAATCTGGAGGGCCGCCTGCAGGGCCGCCTCGACCAGGATCTCGACGACCGGGGTCGCCAGCAAGCGGTGGCGATCGCGGCCTACGTCCAGGACCGCTGCGAGGTCGACGCCGTGATCTCCAGCCCCCTCAAACGGGCGATGCAGACCGCCGCGGAGTTCGGTCGGCCGGTCGAGGTCGACGACCGATGGATGGAGTTGTCGTACGGCGAGTACGAGGGGACGCCGCACGCAGATGTCCCGTCGGAGGTGTGGTCACGCTGGCGTGAGGATCCACACTTCACACCGGAGGGAGGGGAGTCGCTCGCCACACTCGACGCACGCGTCCGTCGAGCGTGCGACGAGCTGCTGGCGCGGGCGAGCGCTGCCAACGTCGTGGTGGTGAGCCACGTCTCGCCGATGAAGTCCGCGGTGGCGTGGGCGCTCGGCGTCGACATCGACATCTCGTTCAACTGCCATCTCGACCAGGCGTCGGTGTGTCGGATCGTGATCCGCGGCGACCGTCCGATCCTGCAGACCTTCAACGAAACCGCCGTCGCGCCCATCCCGTGAACCCGTGGGGGAGTAATCCCCCCACGGGTTCACGAGAACGGGGTGGCAGGTTGCTGGGGTCAGCCGGCGGGGCTGGGGTACTGCGGGGGTGTCTCCTCCGGTGGCGGCGTCTCGTAGATCGTCACCGCACCCGCGGGGTCGAAGAGCTTGTTCTCGGTCGGCCATTCGCCCGGCAGGTAGCGCTTGCCGCCGTCGACGAAGGCCCACATGCCGGTGCCGTCCTTGCGGATCTCGTCGGGTCCGGTGGCGTTCGGGTCCCACCACATCAGCGTCGCGTCGTCGACGCCGTTGTAGTCGGTCTCCGGCCAGAACCCGGCGGCGGTGCCGTAGGTCAGCAGCGGTTGCGTGAGCGCCGGGGTCGTGCCGGCTCCGGCGAACAAGGCGTCACGGAAGGTCTCCGGCGTGAGGTTCGGCCCGGTCGCCTGGAGGTTCGCGGCGAGGAACGTGTAGTTCGGCATCAGCAGGCCGATCGTGTCCTTGGCCGGGGGTTCGGCGCCCTTGAACCACTCGTAGAGCCCGTAGAAGCCGGAGATCTCCGGTGTGACGGGAACGGCGATGTTGTGCGTGACGCCGACCGCATGCGCCCACTGCTCCTGGTCGTAGGTGCGACCGAATGCCGTCAGATCCGACAGCGTCGGGGCGACGATCACCCATTCCGGGAAGTACTCCTGCGCGGTCGCCTCCCTGGTGAAGTCGCGCGGAGCGATGCCGTCGCTGGCGAGCACGACCGTCGTGACCCCCGACGCCTTCAGCTTGGCGATGATCTGTGACGCCTGGGCCTGGATCGTGCCGGGGTCCAGCGTGTACGGCAGGGTCTCGGCCACCGTGGCGCCGTCCTCGATCATGCCGGCGACCAGGTTCTCGGCGATCGCCTGTGAACGATCGGTCGATGAGATGTAGACGTGGCCGAACACCCGGGGCTGCGATGTGAACGCCTCGTCGCCGGCGAAGTCGGCGTTGCCGCCGATCAACTGCTTGGCGATGAACTCGCGCGCGTGGCCGCGCGCCTGCTCGGCGTCGATGCCGAGCGAATAGGCGTACGGGTCGCGGGCGGCGTACCACTCCTGGCCGGATCCGCCGCAACCGATGCACACGACCTCGCGCGCCGTGAGCTCGTCGGCGAACGCATCGGTCAGCGCCGGTCCACCGAGCACGGCGAAGGGTTCGAAGTCCTCCGCGATGCGCACGGCGTCGGCGCGGGCGGTGACCTCGTCGTTGGCGAGGCCCGTGCTCACGTAGGTCTCGAGCTCGATCGTGCGGCCGTACAGCTCGTAGAACTGCTCGAACATGCCGATCATGTCTCGTGCGGTCTGTTCCGATTCGGCATTGGTGTCGTCGACGCTCACGGCATCGGACAGGTAGTTGATGATCGGGTCGTCGTCGGGCCCCTGGTACTGGACGATCTTGATCGTGTCGGCGGTGACGCCGCGTGTGGTGTCACCGCCGTTGTCGCCCTCGAACGGCGCGTAGCACTCCGGAGCGAAGAACCACTGGATCGCGAGGTTGCCGGTCCCGGTGTCGCAACGCTCGTCCCAGGCCACCTCGATGCCCTGCTCCTGTGCCTGGCTGAACGACAGTGGATAGGTGATCTCGCCACCGCTGCCGCTGTCGCCGCCGGGGGCGTCGGTGCTGTCGGGCGTGGTCTCCGTCGGTGCGTCGGTGGTGTCCGGCGCATCGGTTGGCTGTGGCGCCTCGGTCGCCGGGGTGGTCGCGTCGGTGGTCGACGATTCGCTGTCGTCGTCGCCCCCTGCGACGACGACGAGCCCGACCACGGCGGCGACGACGAGCACGATCGCTCCGATCGGCCCCCACTTCTTCAAACTGCTGGACGAGGAGCCTCCGCCCTCTGCCTGTGCTGGTTGCATGATCTACTCCGTTCCCCCTGATCGGGCGATCGCGGCACCCGAGGTGCCGAGGTATGACTCGATGACGTCCGGGTGTTCCAGGACGTCGGCTGGCCGACCGGTCGCGATGACCCGGCCCTGATCGAGTGCGAGCAACCGGCCGGACACCTCGGACACGAACGGGATGTCGTGTTCGACGATGACCAGGCTCGCCCCCATCTCGTCGCGCAGGCGCCGGACGACCGGCGACAGCGCTTCCACTTCCCGCTGGGCGATACCCGACGTGGGTTCGTCCAGCAGGATCACCGCCGGCCGGTGCGCCACGAGGCACGCCAGGTCGACGACTCGGCGGGTGCCGGTGGACAGCTCCCGCACGAACGAATGGCGATGGTCGCCGAGACCCATGAGTTCGATCAGCTCGTCGGTGCGCCGCGCGATGTGCTCCTCGGAGTCGACCGCCATCGGAAGGTGCAGCGCAGCGACGAACAGGCTGCGACTCCCGACGAAGCGTTCCTGGGCGATCGCCAACGTTTCTTGCACGGTGAGTTCGGGGAACAGTCGGGCGTCCTGGAAGGAGCGGCCGAGACCGAGCTCGGCGCGTCCGGCGGCGCCCATGGTGGTGATGTCGCGGCCGTTGAGCGTGATGGTGCCCGCCGTGCTCGGGGTGAACCCGGAGATCAGATCGAACACCGTGGTCTTGCCGGCGCCGTTCGGTCCGATCACGCCGACGATCTCACCGGGCCACACGTCGAAGGTGGTGCCGTCGACCGCCCGGATCCCGCCGAAGGTCACCGACAGCTCGTGGACCGAGAGCACGGGCGAGGACGCGTGGTCGACGACGGCGCGATCGGTGCTTGCTGCGTCCTGGCCATCGCCACCTGCGGACGCGAGGAACACCGAACGCAGCAGGTCGGGTCGTTCGAGCAGCTCCTTGGTCGGCCCGTCGAACATGATCGTGCCGCGCTCCATGAAGTAGGCCCGCTCGGCGACGGTCAGCGCGACGTTGACGCTCTGCTCGACCAGCACGACGGTGACGCCGTCGTCGGCCATGCGGCGCACGATCGGCAGCAGCTGGCCGACCACGACGGGCGCAAGCCCGAGCGACAGCTCGTCGATCAGCAGCACCCTGGGCCGCATCACGAAGCTCATCGCCAACGCCAGCATCTGCTGCTGGCCGCCGGACATGTTCGCAGCGGGCGAGTCGAGCCGGTCGGCGAGGACCGGGAACATGGCGAGGACCTCGGCGGTCGCGACGGCGACCCCTTCGCTGTCGCGCCGGTTCGTCCAGCCGGCCAGCTCGAGGTTCTCCCGGACGGTCAGCGAGCCGAACACGCCCTGACCACCGGGCATCTGGACGATCCCGAGTGCCGCGATCTCGTTCGGGGGTGCATGGGTGATGTCGCGGCCGTCGAGCACGATGGCGCCCCGGTCGGCTTCGACGATGCCGCTGATCGACTTCAGCAGCGTCGACTTGCCCGCACCGTTCGTGCCGAGGAGGGCGACGACCTCGCCCTCGTCGAGGTGCAGGTCGATGCCGTGCAGCACGGTGCGGTTGTCGTAGCCGGCTTCGACGCCGCGTAGGAGCAGCAGGTTGGTGGTGCCCTGCCGGCGTTCGTACAGCACCTCGGAGCGGGCGGCGGCCGACTGCCAGACCTGGGCGATGTCGCCGTCGATCACGTCGGCGACGCTGCGCAGCATCAGGCTGCCGATCAGGAACATCGGGATCATCATCAGCATCCCGATCTCGATGCTCCAGTTGTCGGCGATCCAACCGATCATCGGCAGGATCGCCAGCCCCGGGATCACCCACAGCGACCCGATCGCGAACCCGGTTGCCCGGGCGCGGGGAGGGATCGCGAGCGAGAGCGCGGCGAGCACCCCCGGACCGATGATGGCGAGCGACGCCGAGATCACGCAGTTGAGGGCGACGGCGACGTACACGTTCGGCGCGAGGGCGAACCCGGCGGAGGCGATCGACGCCAGGACGGCGATCGATGCGACGAAACGGATCAGACCCTTCACGTTGCCGACGAACCGGCGCGTGGCGATGCGGGCACCGATCACCAGGCCGACGAGCGCGAACGGCTCGGAGACGGCGGCGGCCACGCCGCGGGCACGTTCGTCGAGATCGAACTTCTGCTCGTACAGCAGTGCGGCGAGCGTGACGAAACCGATCAGCGAGGTGGCGAGGAAGGGCAGACTCCACCAGATCCGTTGCAGGGACTTCACCTTGTGCGCAGTGCGCCAGCTCTCTGCGAACGACGGCGACTCCTCCTCGGTGTCGATGATCTCCTGGGATGCGCCGGTGGCGTGACGCTCCCAGCGTCCGCGGGTGGGCTCGTGCAGCCGGGTGGCGAGCACGGCGAAGATCACGGTGGGGATGACGAACACGAGGAACGGCACCCGCCAGTCGAAGTAGTACGCGAGCAGCCCGGCGGTCAGGGGGCCGATGAATGCCCCGACGGCGTTGGCGGCACGGTGGAAGCTGTAGACCCTCGATCGGGTCTCGATCGGGTAGTAGTCGGCGATCAGCGAGTTGTGTGTGGGATCGATGACCGCCTTGCCGAGCGAGGAGCCGGATCTGGCGATCGTGAGCAGGATCAGCCCGGTTGCGAGGCCGGTCATGCCGGAGAAGAAGCCCCAGGCGAGCGCACCGACGACCACCAGCGGAATCCGGTTGGTCTTGTCGGCGTACTGGGCGATCGGTACCTGCAGCGCGAGCGCGGCGACCGACGACAGCGCCACGATGCTGAGCGCGGTCTGGATGTCGATGCCGAACGAGTCGCGGATCTCGGGGAGCAGGATGCCGAACGCCGTACGGTCGAGTTCGTCGACGGCGTTGAGTCCGAACAACACCACGAGTGGGAAGGCCGCCTCGCCGCCGCAGATCTCGCGGAGCCAGTCCATCGGGTGGCGGACGCCGCGCCCGAAGTGGCGCATCGCTGTCGCCGTGCTCACACCGTGGTCCGATCATCGAGGTCGTCGGCCGTCTCGCCGGGCCCGTTCGAGGAGGCCCCGTTCGAGGAGGCCCCGTTCGAGGAGGCCCCGTTCGAGGAGGTCGCTGTGGGGTCGACCGGCGCAGTGGTCGGATCGGCGCCGTTGCCTCCCGCGGGGGCCGCCACCGGTGGGGGTCCGGTGCGCCCGACGATGATCGTCGCGAGCCGGTCGCGCACCTTGATCACGAGGCTCGCGAGACCGCCCGGCAGGATCAGCAGGACGATCAACACACCGATCGCGGACGAGAGCAGGCGCCACTCGGGCGCGGTGATGAACCACTCGCTTCCGCGCAGGAACACGGCGCCGAGCACCCCACCGAACAGTGAGCCGAGGCCGCCGACCACGGCGGCGGTGAACACGTTGAGGCTCTCCGCGGCGGTGTAGCTGGAGAGGTCGAAACTCTGGCTCAGATGGACGAACAGGCCGCCGGCGACACCGGCGACCGCTCCCGACAGCGTGAACGCGGTGAGTTTGACGGGCATGGGCGACACCGAGAACGCCTGCGCGGCGAGTTCGTTCTCGCGCAGCGCCACGATCGCTCGGCCGGTGCGGCTGTGGCGGATGCCTCGGAGGGCGGCGAACACGAGCGCCAACACGACGAGGGCGAACAGGTAGAAGCGTGTCGGTGTGGAGATGTCGATCACCCCGAACACCGGCAGCCGCTCGATGCGCTCCTGGGGGACCCAGTCGAAGAACTGCCGGTTGAGGAACCACGAGTTGACCGCGAGCGCGAACACGAGGGTGGTCACCGCCAGATACAGCCCGCGCAGCCGCAGCGCCGGCAACCCGACCACGAATGCCGCGACCGCCCCGGCGGCACCACCGGCCGACAACGCCAGGGTGACGTCGACGTTCCAGTTGAGCGTGCACTTCGCGCTCACCGCTGCGCCGATGGCGACGAAGGCCATCTGACCGAGCGAGATCTGGCCCGCCCAGCCCGACAGCACCACGAGCGACAGCCCGATCACGGCGAAGACGACGACGGCGGTGGCCTTGATGATCTGATCGGTGCGCAACAGCATCGGGATCAGGGCGAGACCGACGAGGATCAGCGCGGCGCAGCCCCAGCGCACGAGGCGCACGAGCGGGAGCCGGGCAACGGCGGGCCGCAGCGGCCGGACCTCGTCGGCGAGTCGCCAGCCGGCGGCTTCGTCGCGGTCGGCCCGGCCGTACTGGCGGCGTTGCAGGAGCAGTGCGACGAGGACGAACGCGCCGATGATCGGCATCACGAGCAGCGGGCTGCTGGCGTTCCAGGACACGCCGTACTCGAGCACGCCGAGCGCCACTGCGGTGGTGGCGACCGTGGGAAGATTCCGCAGCCGCCCGATCACGAGCGCGGCGAGCGCCTGGACGAGGGCGGTGAGGCTGAGCGCGGCACCGAGGGGGACACCGAGGATGCCCGCGCGGAGGAACAGCGCCAGGAACGACAGCCCGGCGGCGATCGCCCACACGAGCGTGGACAGCCACGCGACGGGGATGCCGAGCATCAATGCCCGCTCGCTGCGTTCGGCCGATCCGCGGATCGCCGTGCCGATCCTGGTGGTGCCGAGGAAGACGGCCACGCCGATCATCGCCAGCGGAGCGACCATGAGAGCGATGAGATCGTTGGCCGAGAGGATGAACGTGCCGACGGTGACCTTCCAGTCGACCGGAGGCGGGATGCGCTGCGAGGCGGCGCTCTGGTCCCACATTCGGGGCACCAACAGGGCGAAGGCGGCGAGCAGCTGGGTGATGCCGATCGTCGCGACGGTCAGGACGAGCCGCGACGCTCTCGCGAAGCGGCGGACGAAGGCGAGTTCGACGATCGCACCCAACGCGACCGCCGCGGCGAGCCCCACGCCGAAACCGAACAGGTATGGCAGGCCGGAGAAGACGATCAGGCCGACCGCGAGCGACGTCGGGACGAAGCCGAGGTCGGCCTGGGCGAAGTTGATCACCCGGTTGGCCCGGTAGACGAGCGCCATGCCGACGGCCAGCAACGCGATCAGCAGGCCGAGAACGACGCCGCGGATCCAGGCTCCGGCGGGCAGCCCGAAGAACACGAGCTGGACCGCGACGAGGCCGAGAGCCGGCGCGAATTGCGTCGACCAGCGCTTGACGTCCGCGGCTCCCCAGCCCGATCGAGACACCCCCATGTCGGAGCGGAATCTAGTCGGGGGTCGTCGCTTCCCGGCGGATCGGAGAACGAACCGGTTGCTCAGGTCCGGCGACCTGCCGGATGTGCCGGCTCAGCGGGTGGGCTTGATCGGCGTCTGGCGCGGTGGCGTCGGCTTGATCGGCGTGATCTTGGCCGGGGTCGCCTTCATCGGAGGACGCTCGGCGGTGCTGACAGTGGTGTGAAATGCCATGACCGGAACGTAGGCAGCCGGTGTTGCGTGCCGGTTTCGGGCCGATGAAGGGTGAGATCGGCAACGACGGACGAACGGTCGACGCTCCCTGATCAGGTGGGCAGCTGGCGCTCGTCGACGACGTCGAGGCCGTCTGCATGGGCCGAGACGACTCCGTCGCGGACGGCGATCGAGGCGTAGCGTCCGCCGATCACGAGACGATCGCACGTGATGTCGCGGACGAGCTGGCCTTGGGGGCGCACGAAGATCTTGTGGCCGGGGACGTCGGCGTGGAGGCCGAGATTGGCACGCAGGAGGAGCAACACCGATGCCGCAGCCCACGCCTGCGGTGAGCACGAGCCGGGGTAGGGAACCGGGACCGGCACCAGTCGTCGTGAGAGCCCTGCGAACAGCTCGGGGAGTCGACCACCGAAGTACATCGACGCGTCGAGCAGGCCGTCGGTGAGTCGGTCGACGACGTCCCACCGACCATAGCGGGCGGCCCCGGCGAGGCAGATCGCCGTGTCGTGCGGCCACACCGACCCGTTGTGGTAGCTGAGTGGGTCGTACGCCCCCATCGGGGTCGCCAGCGTACGGATGCCCCAACCGGTCCAGAGTTCGTCGCTGACCACACCATCGAGATACCGATCGGCGAGATCGGGGTCGGCGATTCCCGCCCACAGCGCGTGCCCAGGGTTCGAGCCGAGCGAGTCGACCGCGCGGCCCGATCCGTCGAGGGCCTCGACGAACCATCCCCGATCATCCCAGAAGCGCTCGTTGAACAGCTCGCGCAGGTCATGGGCCTCGTGGTCGCATCGGTGGGCGGCGTCGTCGCGATTCACGTTCCGATAGATCTCGGCGGCACCTCGCAGGGCGGCGTAGGTGTATCCCTGCACCTCGACGAGCGCGATCGGTGCCTGCGGGAGTGACCCATCGGCGAAGTTGACGCCGTCCCACGAATCCTTCCAGCCCTGATTGGTGAGCCCGCGTTCATCGTGTGGCGCGTAGTCGACGAAGCCGTCTCCATCGCTGTCGCCGTCGTCACGGATCCAGCCGATCGCGGCGTCGACGGCAGGAAGCAGCCACGCACGGTCTGCCGTCGTGATGGCGCCCCAGCGCATGGCCTCGGCGGCCACCAGGACGTACAGCGGCGTGGCGTCCACCGTGCCGTAGTAGCGCGAGCGCTCGCTGAAGGGTCCCGCCCCACCGTGTGCTCGCAGTTCGTGCATGATCTTGCCCGGCTGTTCGCCGGACCGTGGATCGACCTCCCGCCCCTGGAGTTCGGCCAACTCGTGGAGGACGCCGCGGGCGAGTTCCGGTGCGAACGGCATCGCCATGTACGACGTCAGGAGGGCGTCGCGCCCGAACAACGTCATGTACCAGGGAGCGCCCGCCGCGACGACCGCCAGTTCTGGGTGGGCCGTGTCGAAGATGCGCAGCGACGCCAGATCCTCGAGCGACTTGCGCACCCCGACGGCGAGTCGTGGGTCCGGCGAGACGATCGTCGGCACGCGCTCCTGCCAGGTCTCGTAACGGTCGTGGGACAGGTCATCGACGTCAGGGGTCGGTCCCTCCGCGGTCGTGTCGCCGTCGAGATCGCCGAGCGCCTCGTCGGTCGGGTCGCTCGTGACGGCGTCGACGGTGATTCGCGCCATGTGACGACTGTGCGGGCCGATCTCGACGTGCCAGGACCAACCGTGGTCGTCGACGTCGGACGCCACGGGTTCCAGGCCGAGCAGCGTGCGTTGCCCGATCTCGGGATCGGGGTGGTCGATGCAGACGCCGTCGTCGGTCGGCGTGATCGTGCCGTGGATGGTGCTCGGCCGCCCCGACTTCACGTCGAACAGGTGGCTGAAATCGGCTCCTGCGTCGACCGTCAACGTGAGCTCGTACGGCTCTCGTCCCGAGTTGTGGACTTCGATCACTTCACGCATGCCGTGCCCGACCGACCGTCGCCTGATGACGAGCACCGGGAGCGGACGGCCGCCGGGTTCGTGGACGCGTGCGACGAACACCGCACTGAACGGTGTGGGGGTCGTGGCCGCGAGCGGGCGAAGTTCCAGGTCCGCGAGGCGCAGCAACCAGACGTCGAGATACCGGCGGTCGTCGTGGATCAGACCGTGTACGGCTCCGCGGGTCATGTCGCCGCTGGTGTCGCAGATCGCGAAGTCGCGGCCGGAGACCAGCGTGATCGCCCCGGTGCCGACCGCCGGCACGGTCCAGTCGTCGGCGTTCATCGGCTCGGTCATGGGGCTCACACCAGGCTCAGCCGCTCGACCGGTTGGAGACGATCGTCGCCGGAACCGGCCAGCAGTTCCCGGTACGCAGCGACGTGCCGTCGCACCATCCTGCCGACGCTGAATCGGCGGGCGACATCGGATCGGCAGTCGCGTCGATCGATCCGCTCGACGGACCGGACCGCGCGCACGAGGGCGTCGGTGTCGTCACAGAGGAATCCGGTCCGGCCGTGCACGACGATCTCCGGCGCGGCGCCTTGCGGCGTCGAGATCACGGGCGTGCCGGCGGCGAGTGCTTCGATCATCACCAGTCCGAACGGCTCGGGCCACTGGATCGGGCTCAGCAGGGCCGTCGCGCCGCCGATCAGCCGTTCCTTGGCGGCGCCGCCGACCTCACCGATGTACTCGATGCCGTCGGTGCACCGCGGCGCGACCACTTCCTCGTAGAACGCCAACTCGGCCGCTTCGCGCATCTTGGCGGCCACCAGGAGTCGGTGCCCGGTGGCTCGGGCGATCTCGATGGCCTGGACCACTCCCTTGGCTGGATTCATCCGACCGAGGAAGAGCAGGTACGGGCCGTGTTCGTCGCCGCGTCCCCCGCCCTCGGGGACCTCGTCGACGTCGATGCCGTGGTGGATCACATGGGCCACGTGGATGCCGAGTCCGGGTGCGACCGATGCCTGATTTCTCGAGATCGCAATGATCGGGATCGCTCGGGGGAATCGGCTGAAGATGGTGGCCAGCTCGGGGTTGTCGAACGGGCCGTGGTTCGTGGTGATCACCGGAGCGGTCGCCGGTGCGACGAACGGGCCGACCAGGGTGTGGTCGTGGATCACGTCGCATCCTTCGTCGCCGAACCATTCGTAGCCTTCGAGCGTGTGTCGGAGCTCGATCGAGCTGGTTCCCATCGCCTCGGTTCGGGCGGTCGGGTATGTGAAGCCCCGCGGAACCGGACACGTCGAGTCGCCGGCGGTCCACAGACGCACGTCGTGCCCCGCTGTTCGGAGTCCACGAGCGAGTCGGCCGATCACGCTCTCGGTACCGCCGTACCCGACCGGAGGTACCGGCACCCAGGGCGGCGCGAGAATGCCGATCCGCAACATCTCCCGCCCGAACACCGGTGACATCATGGCGGACTCCTCTGAACCGTTGCTCGTCTCGTTCGAGACGTCGGTGGCGGCTCCGTGATCAATCCTACGCGATCGACCGGATCGACGGTCAGTGCCATTCGGCCCCGGGCGCGCCGACGCCCCGTCGGAACGAGTCCGACGGGGCGTCTGTCGAGGCTGGCCGTCAGGAGCGACGGCCAGACGGAGCGGGTCAGGCGAGATCGAAGCGATCGGCGTCCATGACCTTCGCGAACGCCGCTGCGAAGTCGCTGACGAACTTCGCCTCGGCGTCATCGGCGGCGTACACATCGGAGATCGCCCGCAGGATCGAGTTCGAGCCGAACACGAGGTCGTTGCGGGTGCCGGTCCACTTCACCTCGCCGCTGGCGCGGTCCTTGGCCTCGAAGACGTCTTCGGCGCCGCTCGCTGCGGACCACACCGTGTCCTGATCCATCAGGTTGACGAAGAAGTCGTTGGTCAGCGTGCCGACGCGATCGGTGAGCACACCGTGGCCGTCATTGCTCACGCCGAGGACTCGAAGGCCACCGACGAGCACGGTCATCTCCGGCGCCCCGAGGTCGAGCAGCTGAGCGCGGTCGACGAGGAGGTGCTCGGCGACGTGGCTGCTGCCCTTGCCCAGGAAGTTGCGGAAACCGTCGTTCTTCGGCTCGAGCCAGGCGAAGGACTCGACATCGGTCTGCTCCTGGGAGGCGTCGCCGCGCCCGGTGCTCACCGACACGGTCACGTCATGACCGGCGGCCTTGGCAGCGGCCTCAACCGCCGCCGCGCCACCGAGCACGATGAGGTCGGCCATCGACACCGACACGCCGACGCTCGACTGGACTCCTTCGAGCACACCGAGCACACGACGCAGCTGGTCGGGCTTGTTGACGTCCCACTCGTTCTGTGGGGCGAGGCGGACACGGCCGCCGTTGGCCCCGCCACGCTTGTCGCTCTGACGGTAGGTGGACGCCGAGGCCCACGCCGTCTCGACGAGCTCGGTGACCGTGAGATCGGTCGCCATGATGGCGGCCTTGACGGCAGCGACGTCGGCATCACTCAGGGGGGTGCCCTGCGGGATCGGGTCCATCCACAGCAGTTCCTCGTCGGGAACCTCCGGGCCGAGGAACCGGACCTTCGGTCCCAGGTCGCGGTGGCACAGCTTGTACCACGCCTTGGCGAAGGCCTCGTCGAGCTGTTCGGGGTTGTCGCGGAACCGCTGCGAGATCGGACCGTAGATCGGGTCCATCTTCATTGCCATGTCGGCGGTGCTCATGACCGGCGCGTGGAACACATCGGGGCGCTGCGCGTCGGGAACGGTGCCGGCGAGTGCCGGGCAGGTCCACTGCTTGTGCCCTGCCGGGCTCTCGGTGAGCTCCCAGTCGTTGTCCATCAGCGTCTCGAGGTAGTTGTTGTCCCACTTCGTCGGCGTGGAGTTCCAGGCACCTTCGAAGCCGCTGGTGGTGGTGTGGATGCCCACGCCGGACTCGAAGCTGTTCTTCCAGCCGAGGAGCTGCTGCTCCATCGGTGCGCCCTCGGGCTCCGGGCCCATGGCACTCTCGGGGCCGGCGCCATGCATCTTGCCGAAGGCGTGACCGCCGACGACGAGCGCCACGGTCTCTTCGTCGTTCATCGCCATGCGGCCGAACGTCTCGCGGATGTCGGCGCCGGAGGCGATCGGGTCAGGATTGCCGTTCGGGCCTTCGGGGTTCACGTAGATGAGGCCCATCTGGACTGCACCGAGCGGCTCCTGGAGCTGCCGGTTGCCGCTGTAGCGCTGATCGTCCAGCCAGACGTTCTCGGGGCCCCAGTAGATGTCCTCCTCGGGTGCCCAGACGTCTTCACGACCGCCGGCGAAGCCGTAGGTCTCGAAGCCCATCGACTCGAGGGCGACGTTGCCGGCGAGGATCATGAGGTCGGCCCAGGAGATCTTGCGGCCGTACTTCTGCTTGATGGGCTCGAGGAGCGCCCGCGCCTTGTCGAGGTTGCCGTTGTCGGGCCAGCTGTTGAGCGGGGCGAATCGCTGGGTGCCTGTGGCGGCGCCGCCGCGACCGTCGTGTGTCCGGTAGGTGCCGGCGGAGTGCCAGGCCATGCGAATGAAGAACGGGCCGTAGTGGCCGTAGTCCGCGGGCCACCAGTCCTTGGAATCGGTCATGAGCGCGGTGAGGTCGGCCTTCACGGCAGCGAGGTCGAGCGTGGCGAACTCCGCGGCGTAGTCGAAATCGTCTCCCATCGGGTCGGCCTTGGGCGACCCCTGATGGAGGATGTTCAGGTTCAGCTGGTTCGGCCACCAGTGCTGGTTGGCCTGGCTGCCACGTGCCGAGTGGTCGTGGGTCAGAACTGGGCACCTTGCTTCGTCGGTCATGTTGCTCTCTCGCTCCTGCGGGTTGGTTGATGTTGGGATGGTGGGATGGACAGGGTGTGGCGGCCGGGCTTCGAACTCAGGCCCGACAATCGGGGCATCGGCCCCAGTAGACGACTTCGGCTTCGTCGATCTCGAAGCCACGGTCGTCGTCAGCGGTGAGACAGGGTGTTGACCCGACGGCGCAGTCGATGTCGAAGATGAGGCCGCAGCGTCGGCACACCAGATGATGGTGGTTGTCGCCGACGCGGCCCTCGTAACGAGCAACCGAACCGGTGGGTTGTATCCGACGGATGAGGCCCTTGTCGGCGAAGACGCCGAGCGTGTCGTACACGGACTGTCGCGAGATGGAACCGATCTTCCCCCTCACGACCTCGGTCAGGGCTTCGGTGGTGGCGTGCGAATTCGCGTTGACGGCTTCCATGACGGCGAGACGCTGCGCAGTGACCTGGAGTCCGCACGCCCGCAGTTGCTGCTCGATGCTGCGTTGCTCGATCGGACCTCGAGCGTGGGTTGCGTGCTCCAAGGCGTCCTTCACGGTGGACAAGTCAAGCACATAGATTGGACCAAGTCAAGAATCGGGTCTGGTCGGAAATGAGACCGATCCGACTTCTACGGCCCCAGCTGGGTTCGCTCACGCTGAGCACCATCGACCGAACGGAGCCCTCTGCGCCATTTCGACCTCGGTGACCCGGCGGTCTCAAGACTGGTTCGTCCGAGGCCGATGCAAAATCATGCGTCTGCCTCCACTCATGGCGATCGCATTCGAGCGGCGCGGTCGTAGGGCGACGGGCGTGGCAGTGGGACTGTTGCTCGTTGTCGCGTCCGGTTGTGGGCTCGACGAGGCTCGGAAGAATGCCGTCAGTCCGATTCTCGGTGACGGGATCTCTGACGAGATCGATGCGCTGGAGCTGGTCGATCCCCTGTTCCACGAGAAGCTGGACGACTGCGTCTCCAACGTTCAGCTCAAGGCCCTCGGCGGTGATCCTGAATGGCAGCAGGTGTGGCAGGACAGCGGTCAGGACGTGTCGGTCTACCGCCAACGTTGTGAGCATCTGGCGAAGAACGAACCCGACGAGTTCAGGGCACTCCACCTCGAATGGGTGGCCTTCGAAGCGTCGACGTCGACCGGTGTGAGTGAACCTGGGCTATTGCCGCCGACGGCCCCACCAGCGGTTTCAGCTCCCATGACGACGCCGCCCCGGTGACCTCTGACCGGTCGGGCTGTCAACTCCAGGGGCGCATCACCCGTGGTGGATGGTGGTGGCAATGATGAGGTGGCCTGTAAGCGGGATTCTGTGAGCGGCTCGGTTGCCCGATCCGCCCGGTGACCATCCATCTGTGCGGCCTACCCGAGGGTGTCCGAGCTCGATGCTCGAACGAGCGGGCAGCTCACCCCTCTGCTCGGCCTTGCTCCGGGTGGGGTTTACCGAGCCGACGACGTCACCGTCGCCGCTGGTGCGCTCTTACCGCACCGTTTCACCCTCACCTGTGACCGGTCCGCCGAGGCGGGCCGACCCATCGGCGGTCTCTCTCTGTTGCACTTGTCCGTCAGGTCGCCCCGACCTGGCTCTCGCCAGCACCCTGCCCTGTGGAGTCCCGACTTTCCTCGACGGTGCAGCACGCACCGCCGCGGTCACCCGACCACCTCACCATTGCGAGGGGGAGTGTACGACCGTGTCGAGGGGGAGCGTCAGCAGCTGGGTTCGAGCTCGTTGTAGACGAACGAGTTCTCGGCCGGCGTCTGGAGTGTGAACGACTCACGCGAGCCGTTCTCGTCGGCCGGTCCGACGATCAGCTCGGCCTGGCCGACCGAGCCGAAACGGCTCGTGATCGAGTAGATGTTCGGCAACCCCTCCACATCGGTGGGGACGCCGTCGCCGAACACCTCAGGGCTGATGTAGCCATCGGGGCCGCGATCGATCGCCACGATCGCCGCGGATTGGCGCGATTCCGCCGTTGCGGTCTCGAGGGCGAACGTCTTGGCGGCGGGGTCCGTCAACTCGACGGCGAAGACCTGATGTGTCGACGCAGCGAGGTTCTCGAGGGCGACGGCGAAACGCAGCAGGTCGCGTGCCGGGTCGTCGCTGATCTGGATCGCCTGGAGGACGGGCTCGATCAGGCGGTCGTCGAGCCAAGGGTTGGAGCACTCCCACGGAACACCGCCTTCCGCATCGGTCAGTGCGGCCAACTGATCGGCGCTCGCCTGATGGTTGTCGATCAGGCGCGAGACCAGTTCGTCCGACGAGGGCTCGACGATGCCGGAGTCGAGTGCCCGCTGGTAGACGCTCATCAGGGTGTACTCCAGCGAGGCCGCCGTGCGCAGGCGTACTGCGTCGTCGACGTTGTAGTCGGGTGGGTCGGTGACCGGCGGCGCGTAGCCGACTCGACCGGGCGAGGTGTCGCCTTCGCGGTCGTCGCCGCACGCTGCGACCAGCGCGGCCAGCGACACGGTGATACCACCGATCTTGAACGCCTGACGCCGGCTCACCCTGGACTCGGCTCGGGGTGGGAACGTGCTCATGATGCGGCGCCCTCCGTGAGCGTGATGATCTCGGTCGGTGGATCGAACACCAGGTTCAGCTGATCCGACACGCCCGCCAGGTCCGCGAGGACCGTTGCCATCCGACCGTTGATGACGACGATCGAGGCGACCACCGTCTGCGATTCGACGGCTTCGAACTCGGCGAAGAATTCGGTGTAGGTGGCGGCGAAGTCGTTCTCCAACTCCCATGCCGCCTGCGCGAACTGGGCGACGTCGGAGGTCGCGAACTCGTCCTTGAGCTCGTCGTAGAAGGCCTCGTTGTAGGTGTCGGCGGAGATGCCGGTGATCGCGGCGAACTGGTCGGCGTATGCCTCGTGGTTGTCGCCGAACACCTGGGCGACCTCGAGCGCCGCGTCGGTCAGCCCGGCCTCGACCGCGTCGCGGTAGAGCAGCTTGGCCGCCAGCTCCAACTGCAGTGCCTGTTCGAGCACCGCCTTGTCGGGCTCGGTGGGGCTGTACGGGGCGGCAGAGGCCGGCCGGGCGACGGCGAGTGCGGCGGCGCTGGCGAGACCAGCGGCGCCCAACGCGCCGATGAGGCTTCGCCGCGATGTTGCGGGCTCAGCGGATACGAGGTCCACGGGGGAGTGTCCTTTCGAGGTCATGCGTGCTACAGCCTTCCCGCTGGGAGGGCATCCGAGCAATTCTAGGGTTCGCGAGTCGTCCATCCGGTGATCGCTCAGAAGTCCAGTGCCGACAGCTCGGGATACCAGCCGGCAGCCCGGTCGATGGCGTCACGCCAGCGCGCTCGCCGCCCGCTGTGGTCGTTGCCAGGGCTCGGTTCGACGATCCTGGCCGGCTTCCACAGGTCGTCGAGTTCGTGGATGTCGTCCCAGATCCCGACGCCGAGGCCGGCCATGAACGCCGCGCCGATCGTCGTCGACTCGGCGACCGGGGCGACCTCGATCGGCAGGTCGGCGGCATCCGCCAGCGCTTGGACGAACGTCGGATTGGCGATCATGCCGCCGTCGACGCGCACGGTGTGGATGTCGAGACCGGTGTCGGCGTTCGCCGCGTCGAGCAGGTCGGCGCCACGGTGGGCGATCCCCTCGAGCACGGCCCGCACCACGTGCTCGCGCCCCGATCCGCGGGTGAGTCCGAGCAGCGCTCCGCGGGCGCCGTAGTCCCACCGCGGCGTCCCGAGCCCCATCAGCGCGGGCACGTACACCACGCCGTCGGAGTCGGCGCACCGGCTCGCGACTGCGTGGCTGTCGGCGGGGTCGTCGATCAGTTGCAGGTCGTCGCTCAACCATTCGACGTTCGTGCCGGCCGAGAGCATGATGCCCTCGACGCCCCAGGTCAGGCGCCCGTCGATCGACCACAGCGGCAACGGGTAGGTGCCCGAGGAATGTCGGTGGGCGCCGTCCGGCGTCGGCTGGTCGGTGCAGACGTCGAGCATGCCGCCGCTGCCGAAGGTGATCTTGGCCCGGCCTGGCTTGATGCAGCTCTGACCGATCAACGAGGCCTGCTGATCGCCGAGCATCGCAGCAATCGGCGGTGCCCCCGCGAGCGCAGTGGCGTGTCCGCACACCCCGACGCTGTCGACGACGGTCGGCAGCGTCGAGATCGGGACGCCGAGTGCATCGCAGATCGACGAGTTCCAGTCGGTGCCGTCGACGAGTCGCAGCCCGTTCGTCGTCGCCGACGCGTTCGTCTGGTCGCTCACGTGCACCGCACCCTCGGTGAGCGTCCACGCCACCCACGAATCGATCGTGCCGATGCAGACGTCGCGACCGTCGAGGTCCGGTGTGTTCGCCAACAGCCAGCTCGCCTTCGTGGCCGACTGGTTCGGGGCGAGAGTCCAGCCGTGCTCGAGCTTGGCCACGATGCAGTCGCCGACCGTTCGCAGATCCTGCCAGCCCAGCCCGGGACCGAGTGGGGCGCCGGTTGTTCGATCCCACAGCAGCACGCTCGCACGCTGGTTGGTGATCCCGACGGCATCGATCGGAGCGTCGACGCGTGCGATCGCCGTCCGGGCAGCGTCGAGCAGGCGTTCGGCCATCATCGCCCCGTCGAACTCGGCGAGCCCGGGCGCGGGCGTGACGGGAGGGCATGGCCGGTACTCGTAGGCGCGCACGGACAAGGTGTCGTCGACGACCGCTGCCCGAAGCCCCGTCGTTCCGACGTCGACCACCAGGATGTTCGTCACGGTCGGGACCTCCGATGGGACGGGACGATGCCGCGCGCCTGGAGCGAGCTGCCGAGCAGCCCGCCGGTCAGGCCGGCGAGCATGACCAGGGAGAGGGTGAAGAAGACACCGAACCAGTTGACGTCCGCGCCGCGGAGCAGGCGGAACGACACGAAGACGATCTGGGCCCCCAGATAGGCGATGATCGCGGTGACGATGCCATGGCTCATCGGTGTGCCCCGCTGCTGCAGCCACGCTGCACACCCGGCGCCGAGGACGAAACCGAACATCGCGCCGAAGAAGAACAGCGCGTTCAAGCCGCTGTCGTCGGAGTCGACGAACGCGGCGATGAGCGTGAGTGGCACCGCCAGGACCAGGCAGACACCGATGCCCGCCCGGACGGCTTCGGGATCGAATCGGCTCATGGCCAGGGCGTCGATCCGAACGGTGTCGGCAACCCGAGCTTGCCGGGGTTCATGATGCCATTGGGGTCGAGTGTGGACTTGAGGGCGATCAGCACACGGTGCGCCGGGCCGAGCGCCTCGGCCATGAACCGGCCGCGGTTGATCCCGACGCCGTGATGGTGCGACAGGTTGCCGCCACCGGCGAGCACCGCCCGCTGCCCGGCGTCCCACAGCGCGACGTACGTCGATTCGATCTCGTCGGACGCGGGCGTGGCGGCGAAGGTGAAGTAGAGACAGGCGCCGTCGGCGTAGCTGTGCGAGAGGTGGCAGGTCGCTGCCCGGGCGGTCGGGACCGACATCAGCGCCGCACGAACGTCGTCGAACAACCCGCCGAGCGCCGACCAGGGCGCTGCGATCTCCATCGTGTCGACCACGAACCCCTTGCGGGTGAGGCCCTGGAGCGCCGAGGTGTCGTTGCGATGGTCGAGCCAGCGTCCGACGAGGTCGATGTCGGCGGGTCGGGCGCCGGCAGCGAGGCAGCTGCGCTCGACGATCGTCATCGTGGCGTCGACGATCTCGCGGGTTCCCTCGTCGAGCACGAGCAGGATGCACTCGGTGCCGTCGCCGCCCTGGCCTCGCTGCGATTCGGCGGCATCGTACAGTCGCAGCACGGCGGGTGTGGCGCCCGCTTGCAGGATCCGGCGGCAGGCGTCGACGCCGTCGGCGAACGACGTCAACGAGTAGGCGGCCCGAGCCTCGTGCTCCGGCGCCGGGTGCGTCCGCAGCCAGGTGCGGGTGATCACGCCAAGGGTGCCCTCCGAGCCGACGAACAGTTGCGTGAGGTCGGGCCCGGCGGCTGCAGCGGGAGCGCCGCCGGTGCGGATCACCGAGCCGTCGGCGAGCACCACCTCGAGCCCGACGACCATGTCCTCGATCTTGCCGTAGCGCGTCGAGTACTGCCCCGCGCCGCGCGAGCCGATCCAGCCGCCGACGGTCGCCAGGTCGAAGCTCTGCGGGAAGTGCCCCACCGACAACCCCATCGGTCGCAGCACGTCCTCGAGGTCGGGACCGAACGTCCCCGGGAGCACCTCGACGATCCCCGAGACGACGTCGACGTCGACCACACCGGCGAGCGCCGTCGCGTCGAGGACCACGCCGCCGAACACGGGCGTCGCGGCACCGCACACACCGCTGCGTCCACCCGCGACGGTCAGCGGGAGCCGGGCGTTGTTGCACACCTGGACCACGCGCACGACCTCGTCGAGCGTCGTCGGGCGCACGACGGCGTCGGCGCGCTGCGGCACCTGACCGGCGAGGGCCCAGTGCAGGGCGAGCGGCCACCAGTCGCGACTCGCCTCGGCGACGTCGGGTCCGTCGTCGACGACCTCGCAGATCGACCGCAACGCGGCGAGCGCGTCCTCCGGGACGTCGATCACCGTGCCGGTGAGATGCGACTCCTCGCCGGTGAGCTCAATCGGTGGCGTTGGCGAGATGGGCATCGTCGGCTCCTGCGGTCTGTCGGGCGGCCGATTCCTCGGCGAGGCACAGCTGCTCGTACGCCCGGAGCTGTCGGGCGGTCTCGTCGGCGTCCCAACCGAGTTCCCCGGCGAGCAGCTCCGCCGTGGCCGGTGCCGCGGCGAGGGCGGCGCGCCGATCGAACAGATGGGCGCGCGTGCGTCGGACGAGGACGTCGTCGAGCGTGGTGATCATCTCGTGGCGTGCGGCCCACACCGCTTCGGCACGCAGGTACGGCTGTCCGTCGACGAGTGGAGCGGCAAGTGACGGGTCGAAGGCGATCAGCGCTCGGAGTTCGTCGGCGTGCGTGCCGTAGCGCCCGACCAGGTGGGCGTCGAGGGTGCCCGGGGGCTCACGGCGCCGGGTTGCCCCGACCAGCGCGAGACGGCGGGTGCGCGAACGGCGGGCCCGGCGCGGTGCGCCGAGACGCTCGACCACGACGTCGACGGTGTCCTCCGCCATCTCGCGGTAGGTGGTCAACTTGCCGCCGTTCACGCGAACGACGCCGGAGTCGCTGACGGCGACCTGGTGCTGTCGCGACAGATCCGCGGTCTTCCCGGATCGGTCGTCGGTCGACGCCGCCTTCACCAGCGGTCGCAGGCCGGCCCACACCCCGGTGATGTCGTCGCGGGTCACGGTCTCGGTGAGCGCCTCGTTGAGCGCGGTGAGCACGTAGTCGATGTCGACCGAGGTGCACTGCGGATCATCGAGCGGCCCGCCGTCGTCGGTGTCGGTGGTGCCGACGTAGACGTGCCGGAACGTGCCGTCGGCACGCTGGCTCCACGGCACCAGGAACAGGCTGCGTTTGTCGCTTCGCACGGGGATGATGACGGCGATGTCGTTGCGGACCTTCTCCCACGGGATCGTGACGTGTACGCCCTTGGCGGGTCGGATCGAGTCGGGGTCGCTGCCCTCGTCGAGCGCCCGGACCTCGTCGGCCCACACGCCCGCAGCGTTGACCACGCAGCGAGCCCGCACCGCGAAGCGTTCACCGTCCGCTTCCGCCAGGACGCCGTCGGCGCGACCCTCGGCGTCTCGGGTGATCTCGACCACGCCACAGCGGTTGGCCACCAACGCCCCGTGTCGAGCGGCGGTGCGCGCGACCGTGAGTGTGAGCCTCGCGTCGTCGGCGCCGGCGTCGTAGTAGAGGTAGCCGGCGCTGAGTTTGTCGAGATGGGTGGTGGGGAAGTGGGCGGCTGCTTCGCCGGCCGACACCCGCTCGTGGAGCTTGCCGATCCGCCAGCCGCCGGTCAGGTCGTACATCCACATCGCCGAGCCGAGCGCCTTCGCGACCTTCTTCGACACGACGCCGTCCTTGGTGAGGATGGGGATCATGAACGGCAGGAGCGACACGAGGTGCGGTGCGTTTCGCATCAGCCGACGGCGCTCGCGGAGTGCCTCGTAGACGAGCCGGACGTCGCCGTTCTGCAGGTAACGCAGCCCACCGTGGATCATCTTGGAGCTCTTCGACGACGTCCCGCTGGCGAAGTCGTCGCGCTCGACCAACCCGGTCCGCAGGCCACGTGAGGCGGCGTCGAGGGCGACGCCCACGCCGGTGATTCCACCGCCGATCACCAACACGTCGAGCGGTTCGCCGTCGGGTGCGGCCGTCGCGCGCAGTGCCTCGAGCATTCCGGTGCGCTCGAACGGGCGAGGGCTGGTCGACATCGCGGCGATCCTAGGACACCCCCTGTTCCGGGTGACACTCAGGCCAGCGGCCCGACTCGCCGACGAGGTGCGTCGCTGCGACCTGCACGAGTTGTCAACGAACACCGGATGCACGTTGAATGCCGATGTCCACCGCTCACCCTCCATCAAGGAGCACCGCCATGGCCGACCTGAACGGCACCCGGACCCACGAGAACCTGAAGGAAGCGTTCGCCGCCGAGAGCCAGGCCAACCGCTGCTATCTGTGGTTCGCCCAGAAGGCCGACATCGAGGGCCACCCGGACTCCGCGGCGCTGTTCCGAGCGGTCGCGAACGGCAAGACCGGCCATGCCGACGGCCACCTCGAGTACCTCGCCGAGGTCGGCGACCCCGCAACGGGCGAGCCGATCGGCGACACCGAGGAGAACTTCAGGGCGGCGATTGCCGGCGAGACCCACGAGTACACCCAGATGTACCCCGGCTTCGCCAGGATCGCCCGCGACGAGGGCTTCGACGAGATCGCCGACTGGTTCGAGACGATCGCCCGTGTCGAGAAGAGCCACGCCGGCCGCTTCGCCCAGGGCCTCGATGCCCTCGGCTGACTTCCATCGACGCCGACTGCGCCGCTTCGCTCCGCACCGCCGGGGTCGCCGCTCGCCGGTTCACGCACAGTGCGTGGTTCCGGGCGCCACACAGTACGGAAGACTGACCTGATGACCACGACGTACGACCCGAACGACCCCGTCTACCTCGACGAAGCCGATGTTCGCGGGGAACTCATTCGGGTGCACGACCTGTGTCACGGATGTCGACGGTGCCTCGGGTTCTGCACGTCGTTCCCGACGCTGTTCGAGATGATCGACAAGCACGACGACCGGGACGCTGGCCTCCTGACGCCCGCCGAGCAGGATCAGGTCGTCGACGAATGCTTCCAGTGCAAGCTCTGCTACCTCAACTGTCCCTACGTCCCCGGACTCCACGAGTGGAACCTCGACTTCCCCCGGCTGATGCTCCGTGCCGCCGCGATGCAACACGCCAACGGCATCACGTCTCCCCGCGACAGGGCCACGACGCGGATGATGGGACGCACCGACCGCCTCGGCACGTTGGCGACCACCCTCGCCCCGATCGCGAACCGGGTCGTCAATGCCGAGCCCGGCTCGGGCATGCGCAAGGTCGTCGCCAGGCTCACCGGTGTTTCGTCGGTGCGTCTCCTGCCGCCCTACGCCAAGCAACGGTTCTCGACCTGGTTCGACAAGCGTCCGAAGGTTCGCCTCAACGACCGCCAGGGCAGGGTGACCGTGTTTCCCACCTGCCTCGTCGAGTACCAGGAGACAGCGATCGGCAAGGACCTCGTGAAGGTCTACGAGCACAACGGCATCGAGTGCGACAACACTGCGGCCGGTTGCTGCGGCGCCCCCTGGCTGCACTCCGGTCACGTCGAGGAGTTCACCAAGATCGCGGCGAAGAACGTCGGCACGCTCGCCGCGGAAGTCCGTTCGGGGACCGACATCGTCGTGCCGCAGCCCACGTGCAGCTACGTCATCAGGCAGGACTATCCCGACTACGTGGTCGGCGAAGCGGCACGCGCCGACGCGGAACTCGTCGCCGCGCACACCTTCGATGCGGCCGAGTACCTGGTGAACATCCACAAGGGTGATGACACGACGCTCGAGACCGACTTCACCGGTGAGACCGTCAAGTCGATCACCTATCACGCGCCCTGCCACCTGCGAGCCCAGAACATCGGTTTCACGAGCCGTGACCTGATGAAGCTCACCGGCGCCGAGGTCCAGCTGGTCCAGCAGTGTTCAGGGATCGACGGCATGTGGGGCTTGCGGGCCGGCAACGAGGACATCTCGATTCCGATCGCCGAGAAATTGGGCGAGCAGATCGACGACGCCGGCGGCGACGCGGTGGCCGGCGACTGTCATCTCGCCAACACCGCGATCGCCGAGCAGACGGGCCGCGAAGCGAAGCATCCGCTGCAGATCGTCGCCCGGGCGTACGGCATCCCCGAAGAATGACCCGATGCGCCGAAACATGCGCGACACCTGCGCGCCATGAAATTTCACTGGCGAAGCCGACCGTGGCGTTCTAGATTCGCTCTGACAGCAGTCGTCATGGGGAGTCGAAGTGTCGGTACAGGAACTGAAGTGGTGGGACCTCGGAGCATGCCGCGGCCTGGACGCATCGTTGTTCTATCCCGACGATGACGACGGCGCGGACGTCGCGAAGGCCGTGTGCGCCGGTTGTCACGTCCAGGCGTCGTGCTTGGAGCACGCCCTGTCGTTCCGTGAGAAGGCGGGCGTCTGGGGTGGGGCGACCGAGCGGGACCGCCGCCGGATCATCCGCCAGCGGCGCCGCATCTCCTGACGGCGATCCCCGGGAGCGCACGGTTCGGCGCCACGGTTGGGGTGCCGCGCCGACGGATGCATCTACCATCGGCGCGATGTCGACGACGAAGCTTCCGTTCGAATGGCCGGCGGTGCTCGCCGCCCTGCTCTCCGGCCGTGATCTCGACGGCGAGCGCGCCGGTGCCGCGATGGCGGCGATCCTCGACGGCGACGCGACCGCTGCCCAGATCGCCGGATTCCTGATGGCCCTGCGGGCCAAGGGCGAGACCGCCGAGGAATTGCACGGCATGCTCGATGCGGCGATGCACGCTGCGACGTTCGTGCCCCTCACCGACGACGAACGGGCAACGTGCGTCGACGTGGTCGGCACCGGTGGAGACGGCTCGCATTCGATCAACGTCTCCACGATGGCGGCACTGGTCGTGGCGGGCGCCGGCGTTCCGGTGTGCAAGCACGGGAACCGGTCGGCGTCGTCGAAGTGCGGCACCGCCGACGTGCTCGAACTGCTCGGCGTGGCGATCGAGTTGTCGGCCGCCGGCGTCGCGGCGTGCGTGCGCGAAGCCGGCATCGGATTCTGCTATGCGCCGGCGTTCCACCCGGCGTTCCGATTCGCCGGACCGCCACGACGTGAGCTCGGCGTGCCGACCGCGTTCAACCTGCTGGGTCCGATGGCCAACCCGGGGCGCGTCGAGCGCCAGCTGATCGGTGTTGCCGACGCCCGGTTCGCCGCTCCGATGGCGGTCGCGCTCGAACGTCAGGGCCTCACCAGGGCGTGGGTCGTCCACGGCGAGGGCATGGACGAACTGACCACGACCGGCCCGTCGCAGGTGACGGCGCTCGATCACGGAGCGATCAGCGAGTTCACCGTCGATCCGACCGCGCTCGGCTTCGGCCGGGCCGAGGCGGACGACCTGCGCGGCGGGGCACCCGAGGAGAACGCGCTGGCCGTGCGCCGCGTACTGGCAGGAGAGCTCGGCGCCCATCGCGACGTCGTGGTGTTGAACGCGGCCGCGGCGCTCGTGGTGTCGGGGACCGTCGCCGATCTGGCCGCCGGTGTCGAGCAGGCGATGGCATCGATCGACGGCGGCCACGCGCAGGCGAGCCTGGACGCGCTGATCAGGGTGTCGCAAGCCCACGCAACTGCGGAAGCCGATCGCTGATCGGGAACAGCCACTCGCCGCTGCACCGCACCGTGAGCCGCTCGGCCCCCTTCTCGCAGAACCGTGCCAGGCAGAGCGCCTCGTCGATCTGGTGGCGGGACAACACGGCGCTCTCGGCGACGTCGGGAGGTGGCACGGGGAGGGCGCGGCCCGCCGAACCGATCCGTGTGGCGTCGGTGAGTCGTGCCCCGTCGACGATCCAGATCGACTGACCGTCGCTGATCTCTGCTCGCCCTGCCCGGCGCAGCGCATCGACGAGGTGGAACCGTCGCGCGGCGCCCACGAGCGCCGTCAACCGGTCGCGTGCGGCTGCCGCCTCCTCGAAGCGCTGTTGGCTGGCGAGCTGCATCATCTTGTCGTGGAGGACATCGGCCACCCGGTGCGGTCGACCCTCGAGCGCATCGACGGCCAGTTGCACCGCAGCGGTGTACTCGGCGGCATCGGCGGTGCCCGAACACGGGCAGTGGGCCACACCGAGTTGAGCGGCGCTGCACCTCGGTGCGTCGGTGGGTGCGACGTAGTTCCGGCCGAGGCGAGCGGTGCATCGGCGCAGGGGCACGGCGCTGTGGATCGCCTCGACGACCAGGTTGGCCATCGTGCGCGAGGGGAGCGGCCCGAGGTGGACCCCGCTCGGCGACGGGTTCTTGACCACCGAGAGCCGGGGCCAGGGCGTGCCGGTGTCGAGCCGGATGTAGCAGTACCGGTCGACTCGGGTGCCGGCACGGTTGTACCGGGGGAGGAGTCGGCTGATCAGGCGGCTCTCGACCACCTCGGCCGACAGGGCGTCGGGGAGGTCGAGGTGCGTGACCGACTGTGTCTCTCGCAGCATCGGGCCGATCTTGCGGCGATCGTCGCTGCCGAAGTACGAGCGCACGCGCTGGCGCAGGTTGGTGGCCTTGCCGACGTAGAGGACGTCGTCGCGCTGACCGCGGAACATGTAGACGCCCGGTGTACGCGGCAGGTCTGCGGTCATCTTCAACTTCGCGGCCTGCGGATGGCCTGCGAGCTTGGCGAGCGCGATCAGGTCGTCGAGGCCGACGACACCCAGCCCGGCGGCCCGCTCGATCAGGAGGTGGAGGAGATCGGCGGTGGCCAGTGCGTCGTCGAGCGCCCGGTGGCTCGGTCGGTGGTCGAGGCGGAACCTCGATGCGAGCGTGCCGAGGCGGCAGTCGGGGACCTCGTCGCGTACGAGTCGGCGGGCGAGTGCGACGGTGTCGACCACGCGGCCGGGGAGCGGTGGGCGGTCGTGACGCTCGCAGGCGGCGCGCAGGAAGCCGACGTCGAAGCCGACGTTGTGGCCCACGATGACCGCATCGCCGACGAATTCGATCAGCGACGGCAGCACGGCGCCGATGCGCGGCGCCGACGACACCAGCACGTCGGTGAGGCCGGTCAGCACCGTGATCTGGGGCGGAATCGCGCGGCCGGGGTTGACGAGGGTCTGGAACGTGCCGAGACACCGTCCTCCCTGGACCTTGACGGCGCCGACCTCGGTGATCTGGTCCTCGTTGCGGTTCCCGCCCGTGGTCTCGAGGTCGACCACGCAGAACACCACGTCGTGGAGTGGGGTTCCGAGGTCGTCGAAGCTCCGCTGCTGGGGGAGCGACGCAATCGAACGGACGGCCATCTCGAACAGGAGAGCACGAACATGCGTACGCTGTCAAGAACGTGCGTTCGTGATCGCATCGGGGTGGAGTATCCTCCGGTCATGTCCGAGCGGATCGAGATCGAGCACCGCGATCTCCGTTCGGCGATCGAGTTCGCCGTGGCGCTGGCCGAGGAGGCGAACCGGGGAAAGCGCTCGCTGCCGTACCCGAAGGAGCTGCGTGCGCACTTCGGCGCCACGAGGATCCCGACCGGGGCGCTCGGCCGGTTGCGCCGGTCGATCGAGGCCGACGACACGTTCCGTCGGACGATCGCCGTCGGCGCCGTCCCCGAACTGGTCGATCCGATCGGGATGCTCTGGCTGCAACGCCCCACCGGATGGGAGGACGAGGTCGCGGCGCTGCTCGACGCCCGCGCTCGCGAGGCCACCGAGGCCGATCTGCGTACGGAGCTGAAGCGGGCGGAGAAGCGTCGAGCCGCCGCCGAGCAGCTGGCCGTGCGGGCGCAGGCGGCAGTCGTCGAGCAGTCGGCATTGCTCGATGCGCTCCGCGCCGAACTCGACGTCCTGCGCGCCGATCTGGCGAAGTCCGACGACGCTGTCGGCGAGCTCCGTGCCGAGCTGATCGACGTCCGCAACGAGGCGCGTCATGCACGCGATCGGGAGGCCGCGCTCCGGGCTCGGCTCGAGGCAGCGACCTCGGGGGTGGCCGGGGCGTCGGAGCTGTCGCCGCCGTCACCGTCGCCCTCGCCGGACGTCCCGCCGGCACCGTCGATCGATGTCGGCGAGCTGGGGGCGATCGCCGAGGCGGCTCGTCAGCTCGGCGACCGTGTCGATGCACTCGCCGTCTCGCTCGAACCGGCGACGCACGAGCCGGCGGACGCCGCGCCCCGACGCTCCGTGCAGCCTCGTCGGCCGCTTCGGCTGCCCGGTGGCGTGATCGCCACCTCGAAGGCCGCCGCCGACTTCCTGTTGCGGTCCGACGCCGCAGTCGTCGTCGACGGCTACAACGTCGCCAAGCTGGGGTGGCCCGACGAGCGGCTCGACGAGCAGCGTCGACGACTGCTCGACGGGCTCGAGAACACGGCGCGACGCCACGGCACCGACATCACCGTCATCTTCGACGGCTCCACCGTCGTGGGTGCCCACGCGGATCGTCGGCGGATGGTGCGCGTCGCCTACTCGCCGGAGGGAGTGATCGCCGACGACGTGATCCGCGACGAAGTGCGCCGGCTCCCGCCTGGCCGGGCCGTGGTCGTGGTGACCAACGACGCAGAGATCATCGCCGACGTGCGTCAACTCGGCGCCAACACGCTGCCGAGCAACGCCCTGCTCGCCGTCCTGTAGCGGCGCCCGCGCCTCGCGCTCCGCGCCGGTCCGGGTCCTACAACGCCTGGGTGATGCTGATCAACGAGGGGACCAAGATGATGATCATGAAGACCGGCAGGAAGCACACGATGATCGGGAAGAGCATCTTGACGGTCAATTTGGCGGCCTTCTCCTCGGTTCGCTGCGTCCGCTTGAGGCGCATCTGGGCCGATTGGATGCGGAGCGTGTCCGCCATGGGAACACCGTGCTTCTGCGCCTGGAGAAGGGCTGACACGAGCTGGCGGATCTCTGGAATCTGCACTCGGTCGGACAGGGCGCGAAGCGCCTGGGTGCGTGGAACGCCCGCTCGGATGTCGCTCATCGTGTGACGGAGTTCGTCGGTCAGCGGACCGTCGGTCGTGGAGGCCACTCGGGCGATGGCGGCGTCGAGCCCGAGGCCGGCCTCGACGCAGATCGTCAGCTGGTCGACGATGTCGGCAGCATCGATCTGGATCGACTTCTGCCGCTTGTCTCGGGTGCTGAGCAACCAGTAGTCGGGGAGGAAGTACAGCGCGCCACCGGCGATCACGGCGAGCAGCGGCTGGCCGTTGAGCAGGAGCAGGACGCCTGGCACCACGGCGAGGGTGATCTTGATGCCGAGCAGTCGAGGGAGGTCGAGGCCATGGGGATATCCGGCCTGGACGAGGTTCACCTCCAGGCCGTCGACCAGGGCGTTGGGGAGCAGCCGCCGTGTCGTGCCGCCGAGCCGCCGCATGACGTCTACGAGCGCTGATGACCCGGATTCGTGATCGGGCAGCCCGGCGAAGAGGTTGCCGCGAGCGGGCGACGGCCGGGCCGTGACACCCCACCAGAACACGGCGACCGCGGCGACCAGGGCCATCGATCCGAAGATGAGTGTGATGTCCATGCCTTCAAGTCCTCCGATCAGAGTGAGACAGAGTTGACGATCCGGTTCACCCAGACGGTGCCGACGACGAGCAGGATGCCGGCGACGACGAGCGCGACGAGGCCGACGCCGTAGGTGAGCAGTTCGAAGTTGTCCGGGCTCGCCCGCCACTGCCAGCCGAGCATCAACAGCGGCATCGCAATGAGGATCCGGGCCGACAGTCGGCCCTCGGCGGTGAGCGTGCGGACCTGTCGGGCGATGCGCCCGCGCTCGCGAATCGTGGTGCTGACGGAGTCGAGCACCTCGGACAGATTGCCACCGGTCTCGCGATTGATGTCGATCGCGCCCACCAGCCACTCGAGGTCCTTGCTCCCCATCCTGCGGGCAACGTCGCGCATCGACTCGGTCAGGTCCCGTCCCATCCGTGCCTCGACGAGGACGTGGGCGAACTCGCTCCGGGCGGGTTCCTCGGCGTCCTCGGCGACGGATTCGAGAGCCTGGGTGAGCCCGTATCCGCTCCGCAGCGCCGTCGTCAGCAACTGCAACACGTCGGGAAGTTGGTCGGCAAAGGCGGCCTGGCGCTTGGACTTGGCCCGTTGGACGTAGAGCGTGACCGCCAGGCAGAGTGCGATGGCCACGAGCACGGCGGTCGGCAGGCCGCCGAGCAGCAGTCCCACCGATCCGGCCACCACCGCCACGAGCGCCACCGTCGCGACGAATTCGGCCGGTCTCATCGAGATGTCGGCAACCGCCAGCGTCTCGCCGAGATCGGCTCGTTTCCCGTATCGCTCGAGGGCCTCGTCGATGGCCGACACCGTCCGGGTTCCGATCTCGGACATGCTCCGCGGCCTGGTGGTGCCGAGACGGGCCTTGCTCACCCGCTCGCGAGGGAACAGCAGCCATGCGAGCAGGAACAGCCCGAGGAACACGCCGGCGGCCCCGGCGATCAGCCACGCCGATGACGACGACGCCTCGGGTGTCGACAGGGTGGCCAGCGGCACGACGGTTGTCGGAGCGGCGGCCGCCTCGGTCGTCGCCGTGACGATGGAGGTGGTCGGTGGGATCGAGGTGGTCGGCGGGGCCGAGGTGGTCGGCGGGGTCGACGTGGGGACCGATGCGATCACCTCCACGAGCAGGCTGGCGACGCGTGCGAACGCAGCAGAAACCGCAGCTGCGTCATCCGCGGACGTCACGGGACCCAGCGCGCCGAGGCTTGCGAGGTCGGTCTCCGCAGTGGTCAAGCTGATCGTCTCGACCTCGATGTCGGCAACCGCGCCAACGGCGTCGTCCAAGCCGGCCGAGCTGCCATCGTCCCTGCCGTCGGAGAGCACGACGAGCACTTTGTTCTCGACGGCCGGGGTGAAATGCTGCCTGGCGCCGACCACGACGTCGTAGAGCGCCGTGTCACCGCCGGCCACGATCGAATCGATGTGCGTGCTCAACAGTGCCCGGTCGAGCGTCGGAGCCGTCAGTACCGTGACCTCGTCGGCGAACGTCTCCAGACCGATCCGCACATCAGCCGGCATCGCCAGCACGAACTCGTTCGCGGCGGTCTTGGCGGCGTCGAGCGCGGGACGCATGCTGGCGGAGGCGTCGAAGGCAACGATGACCTCGAGGCTGTCGGTCGCCTGCTGGGCCCGAGCCGGTGCGCCGAGCGTTGCGGTGGCCAGCACCGTCAGCAAGGCCGAGGCAAGGAGTCGGGTCCTCATCACGACCACACCTCGTTCCCGGCGAAGAGGGTGGCGGGGAGGGTGATGCCCTGATGCCCGAGTTCGTCGAGGAACTCGGGACGAATGCCCGTCGGTACCAGCCGGTTGGCGTCGTGGTCGAACCGGTAGATGTCCTGCAGCGTGACGACGTCGCCCTCCATGCCGACCACCTCGGTCAGGTGGCTGATGCGGCGTGAGCCGTCGCGGGCCCGCTCGATCTGCACGATGAGGTCGAGCGCGGAGGCGATCTGCTCGCGGATCGCCCTGGTCGGAAGGTCGAAGCCCGCCATCAGCACCATGGTCTCCAGCCGGGCCAGTGCGTCGCGGGGCGCATTGGCGTGGACGGTCGTGAGCGAACCGTCGTGACCGGTGTTCATCGCCTGCAACATGTCGAGCGCCTCGGCGCCTCTGACCTCGCCGACGATGATGCGGTCGGGCCGCATGCGCAATGCGTTGCGGACGAGGTCCCGGATCGTGATCTGTCCGTTGCCCTCGGTGTTGGGCGGACGAGCCTCGAGGCGAATCACGTGCTGCTGGTGCAGCTGCAACTCGACGGCGTCCTCGATCGTGACGATGCGGTCCCCGTGTGGAACGAAGCTCGACAGCACGTTGAGCAAGGTGGTCTTGCCGGTGCCGGTGCCGCCGGAGACGAGGATGTTCATGCCCCCGGTCACCGTTGCGGCCAGCAGTGACGCGACCGGGTCGGTGAACGTCCCCATGGCGATCAAGTCGTTCACCGTGAACGGATCCTTCGCGAACTTGCGGATCGTCAGGATCGAGCCGTCGAGCGACAAGGGAGGAACGATGACGTTGACCCGGGAGCCGTCGGCCAAGCGGGCATCGACCATGGGTGACGACTCGTCGACTCGTCGGCCGACCGACGACACGATCCGTTCGATCACCCGACGGAGATGCTCCTCGGAGATGAACCGGGCGTTGGTCCGCTCGAGCAGGCCCGAGCGTTCGACATAGATGTCGTTGCTGCCGTTGATCATCACCTCGGTCACACTTGCGTCGTCGAGGAACTGTTCGATCGGTCCGAGCCCCATCACATCGCGAGCGATGTCCTGGACGAACAGCTGACGCTCCTGGGGGGAGAGCGCCGACTCCCTGGCGTCCATCAGCGAGCCGATCTCCGCCAGAACGAGCGACTGCATCTCGGCTTCGCTGGTCGCCTCGAAGAGCCGGGTGCCGAGACGCTTGAACAGGGCATCGTGCACCCTGGCCTTGAAGTCTCCCAAACCATCGATTGCGGCGGTCTTGGTGGGCGCCTCGCGCCAGGTGGTGGCGACGTCGCCGCGCAACCGTGCTGCTTGCTGCGCCTGGTTGATCCGTTCGCTGACGCTCATCGCCGCCACCCCTTTCGCGCCTGGCGCGCATCGCCAGGGGCGTAGAGCCGGGACAGCTGCTGGAGCTGCCTCGCCACCGCTGACTTGGGTTCGCTGATCACGATCGGCGTCCCGAGGTTGAGCGAGAGCGGGATCTCTCGACTCGACGGGATCGAGCAGGCGATCTTCATCCCCATGACGTCCTCCGCATCGGACGGATCGAGCCCGACCTTCGAGTCGGCCCGATTCAGGACCAGGCGTCGCTCGGCCGCCAGCCCGATGTGGTCGAACGCATCGAGCGCCTTGCGCAGGCTGCGGATACTCGTGACGTCGAGGCTCGACACCATCAGCAGGTCGGTGGCGCACTCGAGTGCGGCGAGCGTGAGTTCGTCGAGCCCGGCAGGCGTGTCGACGACCACGTAGTCGAAGCTCTGGGCCAGCATCGGCAGCACCCGGGAGACGTGGGCGTGGCCGATCGAGTCGGCATCGACAGGGTCTCCGGCGCCTGCCAGCACGAACAGACCGTGGGGGCCCGCCGTCAGGTGCAACTTGAGCGTCGTTGCGTCGATCTGACTCGCTCGTGCGAGTTGCGCCAACGTACGTTCAGCGTCGAGTGACATCGCGAGCCCCAGATCACCGAACTGGACATCGAGATCGACGGCCACCACACGGCCTGGGTGACGTTGAGCGAGCGCAACAGAGAGGTTCGACGCCACGGCCGTCTTGCCGGCTCCGCCCTTGGGCGAGACCACGACGATCACCTTCGACTGGTGAGCCTCCGACCCGGAGCCCTCTGTTCTGACGACGACCCCCATGCTGCTCAAGGTGGTGGAGACGTCGACGAACAGGTCCGGGGGCATGTCGGAGCCGACGGTCACGGTGGGCGCTTTCGCCTCCATCACTTCACCACCGTGAACACATCGGCGAGCGTGACCGGGCGGATCCCGTCGTCGGCCACGGAGGCCGGGTCGAGTGACAACCTGACCTCGCCGAACTCCGTTGCGAAGACGAAGCGCTCCGATTGCTCAGGCGACAGCGCGATCGTGACCACGTACTGGGTGCCCGTCACCTGGGCGACCGCCGTCTCGTCGTCCCCGTTGTCCTCGGGGGTGACAGGGGGATTGATCGTCTGGACGTTCGTCACCAGAACGTTGCGGAACTCCAGGCCGCTGACGTTCGGTGTCTTGCTCGGCTGCGCTGCGGTGTCGGTGTCGGTGTCGGTGGCCTGCGGATCGGGTGATGTCTCCCCGTTCGGGCCGGCGAAGGCCTCGGCTGCGGTCGTTGCATCGGCGTCGGAACCCCGGCCCGCCTCGCTGACGGTGAACGGGTCGAACGACAGGTAGACGCCGACGAGGTCGCCCTTCGTGAGCGCCCCTCCGACGGCTCGCTCCGCGTCGAGCAACACCGAGACCTGAACCTTGTCGGCGATCTCCTCGGAGACGACATCCCGCGGCGCCAGGCGGGCTGCGAGCAACTGGTCGCCTGGCTGCAGGTCGCTGGCCGCGACTCGATCGCCCACCGCGTCGAGGTCGGTGAGTGCGCCGTCCTGCTTGAGCCGGGCGGGCACCTGCCCGATGGACACCGACGCCATGATCGTGTCGGGTTCGGCACCCTTGGGAACGAACTCGTCGACGACGTAGACGTCGACGAGGGCCTCCTGGGCAACAGCGTCATCCGTCGCCGAGCGGACGTATGCCACGAGGGAGATGGTGCCGATGAGTGCCAGGAGCGCTGCTGCAGCGATCCCGATGATCCGCCGTCTGTTCTTCATGGTGGAGTTGTCCTTCTCTTGGAGAGGCTGTTGTTAACTGGAGAGATAGATCTGGTACACACCGAAGTCGGTGCTCGGTCCGGGCGTTCCCTGCGAGGCGAGGTACTCGACGAACGTGCCCTGGATGCAGTACTGGCCGCGGTTCTTGTCGTCCGGGCACTTCTTGCCGAGCGACCCGTCGTAGACGTTGCCGTTGAACGAGTATCCGGTGAGTTCGATCGCCGCGAATCCATCGATCAGGTACGGGCCCTTGCCCTTGCACCCCGCTGCCTCGCATGCGGCGGCGTCGTAGATGGGGACGAGGACGGTGTGGGGCAGCGGAGGCCACGATGAATTCGTGAGGCAGGCGACCTTGTTCTGCAGGCCGCCGACGCCGGTGACGCCGTCCACGGTGCCGCCGGCGCTGATCGGAACCGAGCATTCGGACTTGTCGAGCTGGCTGAAGCCGCCGGGCAGCGACGAACAACCGCTCTGTGGCTTCGGATCGTCGAGGTACAGGATGATCGTCTCCCCGACGGACGGAGCACGGAACTCGCAGTCGGCGATCACGAGCGGCACGGTGCTCGCCTCGCTCAGCGTGCCCCAGCGAACCGTGGCCTCCTTCTGCACCAACCGCGCATTGCGGTCGAGGACCAATCCGCCGTCGATGTTCTTCTCGATCCTGATCCGGACCTGGTCACTTCCGCACGACAGTGGCGTGACGGCGGAAATGGACTGTTGGGTCTTGCGGTACTGCTCGTAGCTCGCGGCGCCCAGCGGCGAGCCGGAGCGAACGCAGTCGGTGGCAACCGCCAGCGCAGTGGCATCGGCGCTGTGCTGTGCCGACGAGTTCTCCTGGCTGAACCGGCTCACGTCGATCGCTGCTGCCGCGGCGAGGAGCAGCACGGGGATCATGGCGATCACGAGGAGGGTGACGACACCGCTGTCGTCTCGTTCTTGTTGTGTCAGCCACCGCATCGCATCGTCACTTCCTGGGGGAGGGTGCTCGGGAGCACCGCAGGAATGAGCGGGATGGACCGGAGGGCGATCGGCAGGGTGGCGCGCACCGTGACCGATCGTGTCGGGTCTCGCGGATTCGTCGGACACGCCGTCCCGACGATGGAGAGCCGATCATCGCCGAGCGGGGCGCCCGGGAAGAGCGCGGCCTGTCGAGCGCCGTCCCGAGCGAGGTTCGATGCCTGCCCCTTGACGCTCAGGAAGCTGCCGAGGACGAGGATGCCCACGAGCAGCATCAGCAGGAACGGCAGGATCAGAACGAGCTCGATGGCGACGACGCCGTCGTCGTCGCGAGATGGAGTGCGGTGCCTGAGCATGGGTCGAGTCCGAATGCGACGAAGGGGGGAAGGAGGACCTTCCCCCCTTTGGTACGCAACTGGGTGATGGGTCAGGAGATCACCGTGTCGATGACTCCCTCGAGGCGGTCGCCGAGGCCGCCGAAGGCAACGCCCAGGCCGACGACGACAACTGCAACGAGGGCGGCCATGAGGACGTACTCGATGGCGACAACGCCCTCTTCCGACTCGACAGCGGTGTCGGCCGAGTACTTGTCAACGATGTTCAACATGATTCTCTTGCTCCTTGATGGTTCCCGAACCCCGCCGATCGAGGTGGGTTGACGAAGAACTTAAGGACGCCAGAGCGTGGAGGAATCCTCAACATTGATGAATTGGTGATTCCATCGAATTCGTAGCATTGCCCCATGTCGTTCAAGGCGTTCATCCACACCAACTGGCTCAACGGCGTGACGGCGCTGCTGTTCGTCGTCGCCTTCTGGCGGATCGGCCTCAGCCCCGAACTGCCCGCGGTGCTCGCGTTCATCTTCGGGGGCGCCCTGCTCGCCGTGATCGACTGGAGGGTCCGTCAGCTCCCGAGACGGATCGTCTACGCGACGCTCGCTGCCGTCGCCGGCGGTCTCGTCTTCGCTGCCGTCGTCAGCGGGGACTGGCAGGCGCTCGGCACTGCGGCGCTGGGAGCCGTGCTGTTCAGCAGTGCGTTCTTCCTGATCTGGCTGGTCACCACCAGGCTGACCGGAATGACGATGCTCGGTTTCGGAGACGTCCGGCTCGCTGCCGTGCTCGGCCTGATGCTCGGCTGGTACGGGCTGCCGTTCGTGTTGTACGGAGCACTGGCGGGCCACCTCGCCGCCCTCGCGATCGCCGTCGCGATGTCGTTGCGCGACCGTCGCCTGCACGTGCGGTACTCGTTCGGGCCGCCGCTGATCGCCGGCACGCTCGCCGTGGTGCTGATCGCCGGGTGATCCCTGCGGGGTCGTCTCAGGCCGAGCGCATCGAGCTGCTCGGTTCCGAAGCGAGGGTCAAGGGCTCGGATCGACGTCGATCAGCGCCGGCAGTGGCCTCGCGAGGGAGCAGCGCCCGATGCGTGTCGGCGAGCGCCACCGCAGCCAACTGCGAGCGCACGCCCAGCTTCTGCAGAATCGATCGGATCTGTGAGCGAACGGTGGTCAGCGCGACGAAGTGGGCCTTGGCGATCTCGTCGGCGCTGAGACCCTGTGTGAGCGCAGCAAGCACCAGCGCCTCGCGTTGCGTCAGCTGGGAGAACGTGGCCTGCGCCCGCAGTGCTGTGGCGCGCTCGACGCGGAGCAGCTCGAGCAATTCGGCCCGTTCGGTTCGTCCGATGATCGGTCGTCCCGTGACCGCGCTCGTGAGCGTCGAGTCGACGGCGTCGAGATCCGCCGTCACCTTGATCCATCCGGCAGCGCCCGCTTCGAGGCATGCTGCGAGCACGGCCCGTCGACGCTCGGAGGTCAGCATCACGACGCTCGAGCCGAGCGACGCGGCGGGACGGATCAGGTCGATTCCGCTGCCGGCGTCGTTGCGTGGGTTGAGCCCCAGCAGGACGCATTGTGGCCGGAACGACGCGATGTGCTGCACGACGTCGTCCGCCGAGGAGCCGCAGCTGGTCTCGACCGTCCACGTACGTTCTGACAGCGCCAGCTCCATACCTGCGGCAAGCAGGGAGTGTTCCTCGACGATGAGTACACGGCGCACCGATTCGTCGCTGAGGGCCGCGTCGGAGTCATCCGGCGGTGGCAACGCTGTCAATGGTTTGGTCAGTGCCCGCATTTCGCCCGTCCTTCAACATGCTCGTCCCGGCCTTGGTGTGGCGGTGCGAGTGTGTGCTTGCTGATGAGTGCTCTTCGGTATGACGATTGACAGGCTTGAATCGTTTCCGTCGTTCGGTCAATCATTGACCGTACTGGGTCGTGTGCCGTTGCGAGCACGCTCGGATGATGTCGTCAAGGAAGTCTCAATATCCAGACGAATAGCTCATGAATTCCAGACGTTGATTTGACGTGAATGAACCAGCAGGAAGGCATCGGGAGTGTCGTTTTCCAGGTGGCCGCGGCGAACCCTGTGACAGCCGTTCGTCATCATGGCCCGTATGAGTGATTTCGACCACGACGGCTTCTCGATCGAGTGCGGCACCTGCGTCGCCACCGGCACCACGGCGTGCACCGACTGCGTGGTGTCGCACCTGCTCGCCAACGACGACGGCCCCATCGACTTCGTCACCGTCGCCCCGCCGGTCGCTGCCGCCGACCGAGCGATCTCGTTGTTCGCACAGGCGGGGATGCTCGACGATCCGATTCGGTTCGTCACGCTCGACGAGTTCGAGCGCGGCATCGTCTCCGATCTTGCTGCCGTTCCGTGACCCTGCCGTACCCTGACCCCTGCCGTACCCTGACCCTGCCGTACCCTGACCCTGCCGTACCCTGACCCTGCCGTACCCTGACGCGGTGCGGCGGCCCGAACCACTTCCCACGATCGACGAGATCGCTCGGATGCTCGCCCCGGTCGGGGTCCACCACGTCGGAGTGACCAACGCCGACGTCCTCGCGGAGGCCAGAACCGCCCTGCGGGCTCGAGCGGCGGAGGGGCTTCACGGCGACATGGGGTTCACCTATCGAGACCCCGACCGTTCGACCGATCCACGACGGGCGGTGCCGGGCGCTCGGTCCGTCATCGTCGCCGCACGGTCGTATCTCACCGAGGTCGATCCGCCGATGCCCATCGACGGGCCGCACGCCCGCGTCGGGCGCTACGCCTGGGTCGACCACTACGCGCCGTTGCGGACGGCGCTGCGCGACGTGGGCCGCCGGATCCGACGCGCCGACCACCGGGCGGTGGCGTTCGCCGACGACAACTCGATCGTCGACCGCGCCGTGGCCCACCGCGCCGGACTCGGCTGGTACGGCAAGAACGCGAACCTCCTGCTCCCGGGCGTGGGGAGCTGGTACGTGCTCGGCTGCATCGTCACGACCGCCAGTTACGAACCCGCCGCAGCGCCCGTCGAGGACGGCTGCGGATCGTGTCGACGCTGCATCGACGAGTGCCCCACCGGCGCGATCGTCGCGCCGGGTGTGATCGACGCGAACCGCTGCCTCAGCTGGATCCTGCAGAAACCCGGGTCGGTGCCCGTCGAGTACCGCGAGGCGATCGGTGATCGGATCTACGGCTGCGACGACTGCCAGGACGCCTGTCCGATCTCGGTGCGCCTCGGTCGACGGGACACGATCGGACTCGACCCCGACGCGCAGGCGTGGGTCGATGCCGTCGCGTTGCTCGATGCCGACGACGACACGATCGAACAGCGCCACGGCCACTGGTACATCGCCGATCGCGACGTCCGCTGGCTGCGCCGGAACGCCCTGATCGTGGTCGGCAACGTCGGTGACCCGGCCGATGGCCGCGTCCGGCGCGTCGTCGACCACTACCGTGCGGACATCGATCCGATCCTCGCCGAACATGCCGCCTGGGCCGCCACCCGACTCGACGAGCGATCCCGCGCGTGAAACACCTCCTGGTCACCAACGACTACCCACCCAAGATCGGCGGGATCCAGTCGCTGCTGTGGGAATGGTGGCGTCGACTGCCGCCGGATTCGTTCGCCGTGCTCACGAGCCCGTACGAGGGTGCCGACGCCTTCGACGCCGCTGAGCCGTACCGTATCGAGCGCACCCGTGAACCCGTGCTGTTGCCCCATCCGTTCATGGTGCGCCAGGTCAACGAACTCGCCGAGGACATCGGCGCCGACTTCGTGGTGATCGACCCGGCGGTGCCGCTGGGCCTGATCGGGCCGTCGCTCGCGCTGCCGTACGACCTGGTGCTCCACGGCGCCGAGGTCACGGTTCCCGGCCGGCTGCCCGGAGCCAAGCAGACGCTCGCGTACACGCTGCGACGCGCCCGCAAGATCATCGCGGCCGGCGGCTACCCAGCGGCAGAGGGCGAGCACGCTGCCGGCCGCCCGCTGCCGACCACGGTCGTGCCGTGTGGCGTCGATCCCGACAAGTTCCATCCGCTCTCGCCCAGCGAACGCAGTGCGGCGCGCGAGCACTTCGGGATCCCGATCGATGCCGAGGTGATCGTCGGGGTCTCGCGGCTCGTTCCTCGCAAGGGGTTCGACACGGCGATCCGCGCGGTGGCCCGCCTCCGGCTCACCCGGCCCGATCTCCTCCTCGTGATCGCGGGCGCAGGGCGTGACCGCGACCGGCTCGAACGCCTCGCCGACGAACTCGACGCGCCCGTTCGGTTCCTCGGCCGGATCCCCAACGCCGACCTTGCGCCCCTGTACGGGTGTGCTGACATCTTCACGATGCTCTGCCGCAACCGGTGGGGCGGGCTCGAACAGGAGGGCTTCGGCATCGTGTTCGTCGAAGCTGCTTCGTGCGGCGTGCCACAGGTGGCCGGCGACTCGGGCGGTGCCGCGGAGGCCGTTGCCGACGGCGAGACCGGGATCGTCATCTCCGATCCCGAGAACGTCCAGTCGGTGGTCGATGCGTTCACGCTGCTGCTCGACGACGATGCGCTCCGCGCCCGGATGGGCGAGCGGTCGCGCCAGCGCGCCCTCGACGAGTTCGCCTACGACGTGCTCGCCCGACGGCTCGGCGACACCCTCGGCGTGTACGACTGAGCAGCCGCTGGCAGACCGACCTGGTGGACTGAAGAGCTGGCAGACTGAAACGGTGAATGCCCACACGGTCGACACCGACGAGGACACGTCGATCCGTTCGGCCGGCGACGTGATCGTCGTCGCCGACGTCGTCGGCACCGTTGCCTTCGTCGTCACCGCACTCACGGCGGCGATCGTGTTCTCCACGGCGAGCCAGTGGGTGGGGGCGATCACGGCGATGGGGCTGTTCGCGATCGGGGTGTTCGCCTTCCTGTGGTCGTTCTTCAACGCCGTGCAGCGCAGCCGCGAGGAGGAGATCTCCGTCACGCAGGTGTACCTGCTGCTCGGCTCGCCGACACCGGCACGCGTACGACGGATCATGCTGGCGATGCTGGCGATCCAGACCGTTGTCGGTATCGGTACTGCGGTCGCCCGTTCGGAGGCCGCAGACGGTTCCCCGGGCACGTCTCTCGCGGTCGGCGTCCTGGTCCCGATGTTCGGGATCGGGCTCAATGGTCTGTGGTGTGCGTTCCACGGTGTGTTCCCGCCGCGACCCGATGGCGCGACATCGGACGCTCCGATCGACCAGAATGACGACCATGGCTGAGACCGCGACCGAGATCATCACCATCGAGGCTCCTCACGAGCGGGTCTGGCAGATCGCCGTCGACCTCGAGAGTTATCCGATGTGGGCCCACGACATCAAGGACGTCAACATCCGGGCGACCGACGAACTCGGCCGTCCGCTCGAGGTGGAGTTCCGTGCCTCGGCGTTGGGACGCAGCACGCACTACATCTTGAAGTACGACTACTCGAACGCCCCGTTCGAGATGGGCTGGACGATGTTGAGCGGTGACATCCAGCGTTCGATCGACGGCGTGTGGCGGTTCGAGCCCGACGGCGACGATCGCACCAACGTGCGCTACGACCTGCAGATCGACCTCGCGATCCCGCTCCCCGGCTTCGTCAAGCGTCGCGCCGAGGTCAGGATCCTCAACACGGTCCGCGAACTCAAGGTCCGCGCCGAGGCGTGAACGCCGCCGCCGGGCCGACGCGCCGGGTGGGCATCGATGTCGGGGGTACCAAGGCGCAGGGCGTCGCGCTCGGGCTCGACGGCGAACTGCTCGCCACCGCGCATCGGTCGACGCCGCGTGGCGACGACAGTCTCGGGCCGCTCATCGACGTGCTCGTCGACCTGGCGCGCGAACTCGCCGAGGACGGCAGCGTCGGCGTCGGCGTTCCGGGGCTGGTGACCCGCGCGGGAGTGCTGCGCGCCGCTCCGAACCTCGACGGTGTGGCCGATTTCGAGGTTGCCCGGTTGCTCTCGGATCGGATCGGTGGGCCCGTCGAGGTCGACAACGACGCCACGTGCGCCACGATCGCCGAGTGGCAGCTCGGTGCCGCGGCGGGCACCGACAACATGGTGCTCGTCACGCTGGGCACCGGGATCGGCGGCGGGCTGGTGGCGAACGGCGCGGTGCAACGCGGGATGAACGGATTCGCCGGGGAGTTCGGCCACATGGTGGTCGATCCCGACGGCCCGCGATGCCCGTGCGGTCGGCGCGGATGCTGGGAGCGTTACGCCTCGGGGTCCGGGCTCGCGATGCTCGCCCGGGAGGCCGCGACCGGCCGTCGGCTGCACGACGTCGTGCGCCACGCGGGCGGCGATCCACAGGCGGTGCGCGGTGAGCACGTCCAGGCCGCCGCGCGGGAGGGCGATCCCGAGGCCCTGGCGGTGATCGACGAGTTCACTCGATGGGTGGCACTGGGGCTGTCGAACCTGACCAACGCCCTCGACCCGGAGATGTTCGTGCTGGGCGGCGGTTTGGCGGCCGGCGCCGACCTCTACCTCGATCCGATCGTGCACTGGTTCGGCGAGTTGCTGTACCAGCCGCACCTCCGACCGATGCCACGGGTCGAGTTCGCCCGCTGGGGCCCGCTCGCCGGCGCCGTCGGCGCCGCGTTGCTCCCTGCCCTCCCGCGATGACCCGTCAGCCCGACGAATTCCGGCGCGGGTCGCTGAGCGACGCTTCGTTCACCGACTGATCGACGAGGTGGAACTCGTCAGTGGGGGAAGTAGTTCGCTCGGGCCTGGTTGATCTCGCGCCAGGCGGCGGCCCGGTCGCCCGTGCCCTGGCTGGAGGAGTGTTTGTCGGGCTCCAAGGCCTTGTAGACGTTGAAGAAGTGCTCGATCTCCTCGACGAGCTGGTGGGGGAGGCCCGACAGCTCGTTGACGTTCTCGAAGCGGGGCTCGCGGGGTGGTACGCAGATCAATTTCGCGTCCTCGCCGGCCTCGTCACGCATGTACAGCACCCCGATCGGTCGGCACTCGACGATCACGCCCGGGAACACCGGATCCTCGAGCAGGACGAGCGCATCGAGCGGGTCGCCGTCGCCCGCGAGGGTGTCGGGGAGGAATCCGTAATCGGCCGGGTAGGTGGTGGCGGTGAAGAGCCGGCGGTCGAGGTAGACGCGTCCGTCCTCGTGGTCGATCTCGTACTTGTTGCGACTTCCGCGGGGGATCTCGATGACCACGTGGATGCAATCGGGGGCTGGTGTCTTCGGCATTGCTGCCAGCATCGCACACGCAGGCCAGATACCCTCGGAACGATGGAGTTCCGGCGCATCGAGAATCTGCCCCCGTACGTCTTTTCGATCATCAACGGCCTGAAGATCGAGGCACGTCGCGCTGGCGCCGACGTCGTCGACCTCGGGTTCGGGAACCCCGACATCCCCTCGCCGCAGATCGCCGTCGACAAGCTCGCCGAGGCGGCGCGCAATCCGAAGAACCACCGGTACTCGCTCAGTCGGGGACTGCCGAAGCTGCGTGAGGCGATCGCCGGCTACTACAAGAACAAGTGGGACGTCGACCTCGACCCCGAATTCGAGATCACCAACACGATCGGCTCGAAGGAGGGCTTCAGTCACCTGATGTGGGTGCTGCTCGACCGGGGCGACGCAGCGATCGTGCCCAGCCCGAGTTATCCGATCCACATCTACGGCCCGCTGTTCGCCGGCGCCGACCTTCGCCAGGTGCCCATGCGCTTCCTCGCCGATCCTGATCAGCGTGAGCACTTCGCCGACGACTTCATGGACAGCCTCCAGACGGCGTGGGACGTCGGCTGGCCGAAGCCGCGGGTCCTCGTGATCTCGTTCCCGCACAACCCGACCGGGGCCACGGTCGACCTCGCGTTCATGCAGCGTGTGGTCGACTTCTGCCGCGAACACGAGATGATCGTCGTGCACGACTTCGCCTACGCCGACGTCGGGTTCGACGGGTACCAGCCACCGAGCATCCTGCAGGCCGAAGGTGCCAAGGAATGCGCGGTCGAGTTGTACTCGATGACGAAGAGCTTCTCGATGGCCGGTTGGCGCAGCGCGTTCCTGGTCGGCAACGCCGAGGTCGTCCAGGCGCTCGTCAAGCTCAAGAGCTACCTCGACTACGGCATGTTCCAGCCGGTGCAGATCGCCGCGACGGTGACGCTGAACGAGGCGCCGGACTTCCCGAAGGAGGTCTGCTCGATCTACGAGTCGCGCTGCGATGCCCTCATCGAGGGTCTGGGCCGCATCGGGTGGGACATCCCGAAGCCGGGCGGCTCGATGTTCGTCTGGGCGCCGATCCCCGAGCCGTACGCCGAGATGGACTCGGTCGAGTTCTGTTCACTGATCGTACGCGACGCCGATGTGGCGTTGTCACCTGGCGTCGGGTTCGGTCCCGGCGGCGAGGGGTTCGTCCGGTTCGCGCTGATCGAGAACGAGAAGCGAATCCAGCAGGCGATCCGCAACCTCAAGCGCGGCCTCCCCAAACTCGGCTGATCGTGACGCAGAGTCCTCTTGGGGGGTGTGGGGTGGCTCAGACCCCCGTGTAACACGATGGTCATGGTGCGGTCACCGTCCGGCGATGGGGTCTCCGATACCGTCCCCGCCCGTGGTCACGATCGTCGTCAGAGTCTGGATGCCCGACCGGCCCGGAGCCCTCGGGCAGGTGGCGAGCCGGATCGGGGCCGTGCGCGGCGACGTCCTCGCCATCGAGATCCTCGAGCAGGGCGGCGGCCGGGCAATCGACGAACTCACGGTCTCGTTGCCCGATGACGATCTGTTGTCGCTGTTGACCGCAGAGGTCGACGCGGTCGACGGCGTGTCGGTGGAGAGCATCCGTGTGGTCGACCCGGACCGCACCGATGCGAGTCTGTCCGCACTCGCACTCGGCGCAGCGATCGCCGAGTGCGCACCGAATGATCGGCTCGGGGTGATGGTGCAGGGAATCGAGCGGTTCTCCGAGACCGACTGGGTCGTCGTGCTGGCCGACGGTGACCAGGTCGCCGCCGTCGGCGAGGTCCCGGATCTCGGGTGGCTGACCGCGTTCCTCGACGGCAGCAGGCACCTCGACGGACTGGACGACTCCGCGCCGAGCGATCTGCTGTGGGCGACCATGACGGTGTCACGCCTCACGGTGGCGGCTGGACGGTCGGGCAACCCGATCCACGAGCGCGAGCGGGTCCGTTTCTCCCTGCTCGTCCGCCTCGCCGACGCCCTCGTCGCCCCCTGACACCCGCCAGAACCCGAAAAATGCCGGGATCCGGACGCTCAGCGTCTCGATTCCGGCATTTTTCGGGTTGGTCGGGTTGGTCGGGTTGGTCGGGTTGGTCGGGTTGGTCGGGGGTCGGGGTGGGGTCAGTGGGGGATCCAGGCGCGGGAGCGTTCGACGGCGCGGAGCCACTGGGCGTGGAGCGCGTCGGCGACGGTGCGATCGGCGGCGGGTGTGAAGTCGGCGTCGAGTTCCCACTGGTCGCCGACGGCGTCGAGATCCAGCCACACACCCTCGGCCAGGCCGGCGAGGAATGCCGCACCGAGCGCCGTGGTCTCCTGATCCGCCGGCCGTTGCACCGTGACGCCCAACTGGTCGGCCTGGAACTGACACAGCAGGTTCATCACGGAGGCGCCACCGTCGACACGCAGGTCGACGATCGACGTGCCGCTGGCGGCGGTCATCGCGTCGATCACGTCACGCGTCTGGTAGGCCATCGCCTCGACGACCGCCCGCGTGATCTCTGCCCGACCGGTCCCCCTGGTGATGCCGACGATCGTGCCACGCGCATAGGGATCCCACCACGGCGACCCGAGGCCGGCGAATGCAGGCACGACGTACACGCCACCGGTGTCGTCGACCGACTCCGCCAGCGGGCCCGCCTCCGCTGCCGATTCGATGATCGAGATGCCGTCGCGCAGCCACTGGATCGCGGCGCCCGTCGCGAAGATCGATCCCTCGAGCGCGTAGTGCGTCGTGCCGTCGGCGAGGGTCCAGGCCACCGTGGTGAGCATCCCTTCGGTGGGAGGCGGGCAGATCTCGCCGACGTTGAGGAGCACGAACGAGCCGGTGCCGTAGGTGTTCTTCGCCATCCCAGGAGCGACGCACGCCTGGCCGAACAGTGCGGCCTGCTGGTCTCCGGCAACCCCGCTGATCGGGATGTTCCCGGTAACTCCGGCGCGCTCGTCGGTCGTTCCGATCCGGCCGCTCGACGGCACGATCGTCGGCAACGCGGTGATCGGGACGTGGAGCAGCGTGCAGAGGTCGGCATCCCAGCTCCGGGAGCGGATGTCGCACAGCATCGTGCGGCTGGCGTTGGTGACGTCGGTGGCGAACACCGCCCCATGGGTCAACTTCCAGATCAGCCAGGTGTCGATCGTGCCGATGGCGAGATCGTCGTCGACGGGGATGTCACGGTTCGCAAGCAGCCATTCGGCCTTGGTGCCGGAGAAGTACGGATCGAGCACGAGTCCGGTGCGCTCGCGCACCAGTGGAAGGTGGCCGTCAGCGCTCAGTCGATCGCACCGGTCCGCCGTCCTGCGGTCCTGCCACACGATGGCGGTGCCGTACGGTCGGCCGGTCGTGCGGTTCCAGGCGAGAACGGTTTCGCGCTGATTGGTGATCCCGATCGCGGCGACGCCGTCCACGTCGTCGAGGTCGAGGATCTCGTCGACGACCGAGTTCAACGTGTGTCGCGCGGCCTCCCAGATCTCGTCGGCGTCGTGCTCGACCCAGCCCGGCTCGGGGTAGTGCTGGGTGAACTCGCGGTACGACCCGACCGAGGGTCGTCCGTCGGTGAAGACAGCGCGGCTGCGCACACCCGTGGTCCCGGCATCGATCGCGATGACACAGCGTCCCGTCACGGGCGGAGAATCTAGTCGACCGGGCGCAACCCGGCCCTGGTCACCGCCGGCGCTTGGACGTCGACTTCGGGCGGTTGCCGCCGCCGGCGGTGCGGCTCGTGGGCGCCGGCTTCGGTCGGCCGGCCACGTCGGAGGTCGCTGCGTTCGGCGACGAGTCGGCGGTCGCCGAGCTGCGGACGTCCTTGAGGCGCTGACGCTGGTACCCGAACTTCGCCAGCGTGGCCCCGAAGGCCAGGTACAGCGGGCCGCTGATCAGCACGCCGGCGATCGCACCGAGCACGTTGTCGCCCCTGAAGAAGATCACGAAGACCGCGCTCATGATCGCGGCGTAGACCAGCCACTCGCGGATCAACCGCTGCCACGGTACCGGTCGGCTGCTGTCCCATCCCATGCAACCAGTGCTAGCAGGGGAGTGGCCGCGTCGAAACCTCGACGCAGGACAGGTTGTTCAGGCGTCGGGCGTCGGTGTGCCCGGGAACGCCGGTTGCGTCGATTCGATCAGGCCCGGGTAGTCGTAGGCGGTCAATGGCCGGTCGGTGAGTTCGCCGTTGCCGAGCGGCCACACCCGCTGTGTGCCGTCGATGCGCAAATCGACAGCACTGACGCCGTCGATGTCGGTTGCCGTCGTGACGATCTGGGCGACAGCGAGACGCAGTCCGTCGGGGGTGAGGTCGCCGAACACGTCGTTCATGTCGATGGTGAGCACCTGGCCGATCGGCCGGGGGGTGTCGATCAACTCGACGTCGGAGGGGATCGCCGTGTCGAGCTGCGCGTCGCGTTCTTCCCCGTTGGGTCCGGCGAACAGCGACTCCAGCACGGCGCTGCTGGCACCGGTGGGGACGTCGCGAGACACCGATCGCAGTCGTTGCGGCTGCTGGGGGTCCGGCGGCGCCAGCAGGTAGATCCGCTGGGTGCCGGCAGCCTCGTCGCCGGTCTCCGGTTCCCCGAACACCGCAGTGCGCTCCGCCGAGAGGTCGTTCGGTGCCGATTCCGGCTGGATCGAGCATGCCGTCACGACGGCCACGAACGCGAGCGCGACGGCGACGAGGCGCCCGGCGCCGTGGCGTGGGGAGGTGCCCGTCATTCGTCCAGCTCCGATGCCATCAGCTCGATCACGAAACGTGCTCCCGGTTCGCCGTCGAGACGGTCTTCCACCCACACCCGTCCGCCGTGCATCCGGACGTGTTCGTCGACCAGCGACAGGCCGAGGCCCGCGCCTTCGCTGCCGGTGCGTCGGCCCGCCCCGCCACCGCGGGCGAACCGTTCGAACACGAGGCCACGCTCCTCCTCGGGCACGCCCGGGCCGCGATCCTCGACGGCGATCAGGATGTGGGACATCGGCTCGTTGTCGGGGTTGACCACGGTGATCGACACCTCGGGCTCGCCGCCGCCGTAGGCGCGGGCGTTGTCGATCAGGTTGGCGATCACCCGCGCCAGCCGCCGACGGTCGCCGCGGATCAGGGCGGTCTCGGCGCGTTCGGACACGATCACCGGTGTGTGCGGCAACGAGCTGACCGCAACGGCCTGGCGGACGAACTCCGCGGCAAGCAGTTCCTCCATGTGGAGTCGGATGGCGCCGGCGTCGAATCGGGAGATCTCCAACAGGTCCTCGACCAGACCCTGGAAACGCACGACGTCACTGGAGAGCAGGTCGAGGGCGGCCTGCGCCCGTTCGGGGAGTTCGTCACGTCGGGCCTCCATCACCTCGACCGACGCCGACAGCGTCATCAGGGGCGACCGCAGCTCGTGGCTGACGTCCGAGGCGAACCGAGCGTCGCGTTCGACGCGTTGCTGGAGCGCCTCGGCCATGTCGTTGAACGATTCGGTCAGCACGCGCAGATCCGGGTCGTCGGTGGACTCGAGGCGGGTGTCGAGCCGCCCGCCTGCGATCGCGGAGGCGGCCTGCGCCGCGGTGCCGACCGGCCGGACGGCCCGACGGGCGGCGAAGACGCCGAGGAGCACGCCGAGGCCGGTGCTGATCGCCGCGGCGAACACGAGCGAGAGGCGCACGTTCGACAGCGTCGAGTCGGCTTCCTCCAGGCTGAACGCCTGGAAGTAGGCGCCGATCCGCGGAACGTCCCACCCGACGATGACGTTGAGTTCGTCGCCGACGTTCGCGATCTGGCTCGCGGACGTTCCCTCGTCGATCACGCGGGTCCTCAGCTCCGGGGGGATGTCGGGGCTCTGGAAGGTGGCGGCTCCGCCCGTCCATCGCCCGTCGTACCAGATCAGGTAGTCCTGCACGCCGATGCGTGCCAGTGACGACGTTGCCGGCTCGGCGTCATTGGGCAGGGTTCTCAGGTCGCGTTCGACGCCTTGGGCGTTGCGCTGCGACGTCGAGATCGCGGTGTCGATGCGTTCGGCCACGATGCTCGACCGGGCGAGGCCGTAGGTGGTGGTTGCGAGGAACAGTGACAACAGCAGCGAGCCGAGCGTGAAGATCAGCAGGATCCGTCGCCGAAGACCGAGCGCCGCCGGGCGGGAGCGGCTGACCAGGCGACGGAACCAGCCGCCTTCGTTCACGTCTGCAGCCGGTACCCGAGCCCGCGTACCGTGACGACGTGACGCGGGTTGGCGGGGTCGGCCTCGACCTTGGTGCGCAGGCGGCGCACGTGGACATCGACGAGGCGGCCGTCACCGAAGTAGTCGTAGCCCCACACCTTGTCGAGGAGCGCTTCCCGGCTGAGGACCTTCCCGGGGCTCTCGGCGAGTTCGCAGAGCAGACGGAACTCGGTCTTGGTGAGGTGCACCTCGGCGCCGTCGCGCAGCACCTTGCCCTCGTCGGGGATCAGTTCGAGGTCGCCGAAGCTGAGACGAGCATGACCGGGCGCGCTCGGGCGAATCCGGCGGAGCAGAGCCCGGATCCGGGCGGAGAGCTCCTTCGGAGCGAACGGCTTGGTGAGGTAGTCGTCGGCTCCGGCTTCGAGACCGGCGACCACGTCGTGGGTGTCGTTGCGGGCGGTGACCATCACCACGGGCACGTCGCTGGTCCGGCGCAGGGTGCGACACAGCTCGAATCCGTCGATCCCGGGCAGCATGATGTCGATCAGCACGACGTCGGGGTTCGAGCGGGCGAACTTCTCGATCGCCTCCTCGCCGCTCTCGGCCTCGTCGACGGTCCAGCCCTCGTCCTCGAGAGCGAGTTTGACCGCGGCACGAATTCGTTCGTCGTCCTCGACAGCCAGGATGCGTGTACCCACGGTCCCCATGATGCCGTATCGCGCGCCCATTTGCTGGACATCGCCGTCCTGGACCGCCGATCGCTCGTCAGGCGTCGATCGTCGCGATGAGCTCGAGGAGTGCGTCGTGGACACCTGGGGCGGCAGCGACCGTCGCCGATGTTCCCGCTCGGCCCCGTGCGAAGTCGGAGGTTCGGGCGCCGGCTTCCGCCGCGATCAACACGCCGGCAGCGAGGTCCCAGGAGTTCAGGTACTCCTCGAAGTAGGCGTCGAGACGTCCGCAGGCAACGAGGCAGAGGTCGATCGCCGCCGAGCCGAGGCGCCGGACGTCACGCACCGCAGGCAGCACTTCGGTGAGCCGTCGGGCCTGGGCCGTACGCCGCTCGGCGGAGTAGCTGAACCCTGTGCCGACGAGTGCTTCGGAGAGGACGTTCGCCGACGAGCAGTGGATCGCGTCGCCGTTGCGGGTCGCACCGTCCCCGCGAGCGGCGGAGAACAACTCGTCGGTCACGGGGGCGTACACGGCGCCGACCAGCGGTCCGTCGCCGTCGACGACTGCCACGGAGGTACACCAGCTCGGAAGGTCGTACACGAAGTTCGCGGTGCCGTCGATCGGATCGACGTGCCACGCGAGTCCGGATGTGCCGACGTGATCGGCCCCTTCCTCGCCGACGATCGAGTCGTCCGGTCGTCGTGTGCGGATGGCATCGACGATCAGACGCTCGGCGGCACGGTCGAACTCGGTGACGGGATCCGTCGGGCTGGACTTCGTGTCGTGGGCGACCGGTTGCCCGACGCCGAGCCGCCGCCGTCCGACGAGGGCGTCGGTGCCGGCCTGCACGGCCAGCGCCTCGGCGAACGACCGGAGTTCAGCGCGGAGCGTGTCCGGCACCGGTGCGGTCCTCGATCTCGCGCCACTCGCCGATCGCCCGCATCACCAGTACGGCGACGACCGCCATGCCACCGGCGGCGGCCAGCGCACCGACCAGGAGCCCGACGCCGGTCCAGACGCCGCAGTCGCCTTCGCACTGCAGCGAGACCAGCGAGTAGCCGATCAGCGCTCCGGCCAGGCCGCTCAGGCAGATCGCCGCGAACGCCGTGATGCGCACGGTGACCGACGGCAGTGCCGAGAGTTGACCGTCGGGCTCCTCGGACACGCTCACGGCGACGCAGCGTACCGGCCAGACTGTGGCCGTGGCCCGGCCCCGACAGATCCTCCACGTCGACATGGACGCCTTCTTCGTGTCGGTGGAGTTGCGGCGGCGACCGGAACTCGTGGGGCAGCCGGTGGTGGTCGGTGGCACGGGTCGGCGGGGCGTCGTGGCCGCGGCATCCTACGAAGCGAGGCGCTTCGGGGTGCACTCGGCGATGCCGTCGGTGGTTGCGAAGCGCCGATGTGCACACGCCGTCTTCCTCCCGGGCGACCATGCGCTGTACAGCGAGGTGAGCGGCCAGGTGCGGGCGATCTTCGACCGGTACACGCCGCTGGTCGAACCGCTGTCGCTGGACGAGGCGTTCCTCGACGTCACCGGATCGATCGGCCTGTTCGGACCCGCGCCGGAGATCGCCCGGCGGATCCGCGCCGAGGTGGCCGACGAACTGCACCTCACCTGCTCGGTCGGCGTGGCACCGAACAAGTTCCTCGCCAAGCTGGCGTCGGTCGAGGCGAAGCCGATCGCATCGCCCGGCGGCGTCGAACCCGGCCCTGGTGTGGTCGTGGTCGGTCAGGACACCGTCGACGCGTTCCTCGGTCCGCTCCCGGTGGAGCGCCTCTGGGGCGTCGGTCCCGCCACGCTCGACAAGCTCCATCGCATCGGCGTGCGGCGGGTGGCCGACCTGGTGACGGTCGACGAGCGGGTGCTCGCCACCTCGCTCGGCGGATCGCAGGCACGGCATCTCTCGGCGCTGGCACGGGGAATCGACGATCGGCCGGTCGAACCCGAACGTGAAGCCAAGTCGATCGGCCACGAGGAGACCTTCGAGATCGACAAGCACGAGGTCGCGGAGTTGCGCCGAGAACTCGTCCGCCTGGCCGATGCCGTCGCGCAACGTCTCCGCCGTGCCGATGTCGGCGCACGGACGCTCACGTTGAAGCTCCGATTCGACAGCGGTTTCCAGACGATCACCCGGTCGGTGACGAGCGGCGAACCGGTCGACCTCGCACCGGAGATCGTGGCGCTGCTCGCGCCGCTGCTCGACTCGATCGATCCATCGCCCGGGATCCGGCTGCTCGGGGTGTCGGGTTCGAATCTGACACCGATGGTTCGCCAGCTGACGCTGGAGTCCGCCTCGGAGTCCGTGCCGGACTGGTCGGCGGCGACGGGGGCGCTCGACGAGATCCGTGAACGTTTCGGAACCGCGGCGATCGGGCCGGCGAGCGCACTCGAGTCCGGACGATTTCGCGTCGTCCGCCCTGGTGAACAGCAGTGGGGGCCCGGTGAGGTGGCCCGGCCGAACCCCAACGACGTCGAGTGAGCCCGAGGCGCGCGGGAACGATCGCTGGAAAAGAGTGTCGAAGAACCGCCCCACCGCGTTGAGGAACGCCCCAGAACGTGCGATGATGTCGGCGTGCCTCTCTCCGAGGAAGAACAGCGCATCCTGCGCCAGATCGAGCAGCAGCTCGAACAGGACCCGACGTTCTCCCAACGCGGCTATCGCGTGTCCCGTCGCCGCTCGCTGCTGTTGACGTTCGGCCTCGTGGTCGGCCTCGTGATCACCATCGGCGGTCTCGCCGTCAATTTCGTGGTCGCCTTCGCCGGGTTCGTCCTGGTCCTGGTGATGGCGATCATGCTCGAACAGGAGCTCCGCCTCCTCGGACGCGAGCGCCTCGGGCAGCTGCCGATCTCGGCCTGGCTGAGTGGCCGCCGGCCCGACGTCGACGACGACGTCAATCACTGAACGATCGTCATCCCCAGTCGGTGAAGTAGCGGCGCACCCGCTCGGGCAGCGAGGCGGAGTCGTGGACCGCCCGATCGATCTGTTTGGCCCAGTTGCGACAGTTGCGCATCGTGCTCGAACCGTAGGTGCCCACGTCGTCGAAGCCGGCCGCACCTTCGGGGCGGTACGTAGCGGTGGTCACGGCGTCGGCGAGCAGTGTGACGGGTCGAGCCACGATCGGGAAATGGTCGGAGGTCGCGGCGGCGGTCTCGAGGGGTGTCTGCGAGGCCGCCACGGGTACGCCGACCTCGGCGAGCGACGAGAGCGAGTGGCTCCACAGCCGGGCGAGCTGGCGCTCGGGCGAATGTCGGCTCGAACGGGCACGCAGTCGCCTCACGAGCGGCGGTGCGGCCACCACTGCGGCGAGCACGAGCAGCACCAGTACCCAGCGGCCGCGGGTGTCGCTGCGGTCCGCGGTCGCCGTGGCGTCGTCGGTGGTCGGGTCGGCACCGGTGGGATCGGCGAACTCGTCGGGGATGTTGAGATCGAGCGGGCCGTCGGAGGGGGTCCGAGCGATCGTGGTCGGGGGCACCCCCGCATCGTCACCGGTGTTCTCGGACTGCTCCGACGGGGTGGTGTCCTGCTGCGCTGCGAGGCCGGTGTAGTTCTCGGCGCCCGGCGCTCCTCGACCAGGCGTCGGCTCGAACGCCACCCATCCGAGTCCCTCGAACCACACCTCGGGCCAGGCGTGCGCATTCCGACCCAGCACCGAGTACGTGCCCGGGGTGACCTCGGTCCCCGACGTGAAGCCGACGGCCACCCGTGCGGGGTGACCGAGCGTGCGCATCATCGCGGCGAAGGTGCCCGCGAACTGCTCGCAGTACCCGATCCGGTCGCGGAGGAACGCCTCGATCGCGTTGTTGCCATGACCCGACTGCACGTCGAGGCTGTAGTCGAACTGGGTCTGGAACCAGTTCTGCAGGGTGCGAGCGGCGTCGTATGCGTTGGTCGTGCCCGCCGTGACCTCCGCAGCGGTCTCTGCCACCACGTCGGGAAGATCGTCGGGCAGGCTCGTGTAGATCGGATCGCCGGCGTCGATGGAGGTGGCCGTCGCGAGCGCCGCGGGCTCGAAACGCGGCGAGGCCGACACGATGTCGATCAGGTCGCCCTCCTCGAGGTCGTCGTCGACCGTCACCAGCGTCGATGTCTCCGCCACCCAGCGCAGGTCGTCGGGGCCGGTCGCCTGGAACGGATCGGGAGCGGCGGGCACCAGCGAGCCCCCGAGCCCGACGATCTCGATCTGCTGGCGGAGCTCGACGGCTCCGGTTCGGGGAGCGGCGAGCGTGGTGTCGGCCGACTGGAGCGGGCGTTCGGGCAGCCGCCACGTCGTGCCGTTGAAGTCGGGGAGTGCCGACGACCGCCAGTACGACTCGAAGTCGGCGCGCACGCGGAACAACTCGTTGTCGGAGCGATTCGTGAGACGTGACCGGATGTCGACCAGCGGGCTGACCACCTCGGTGACGCCACCCCCGCGGCCACGGGTCTCGTACAGCGGTGCGGCGTCGGCGCCCGGCAACCGGGGCCCGACGAAACCGGCGGCGGCGGCGACGATCACGGCTGTGGCGATCACCGCGGGCCAGACCCGTCGGAGCGGAACCGACGTGGCGGAGCGGTGTACCGACGGCTGGTGGTACGCGCGCAGCACCGCGGTGGTGGCCACCCCGACGCCGACGAGCACGATCGTGAGCGTGATGCGCAGCCGGTCGTCGCCGACCGCGCCGACGAAGACGAACAACACCCCGCCCGGCACCAGCGTTTCGGCTCGGGCCAGGGCGCGGAACGCGAACACGTCGGCGAGCACCACTGCGAGACCGATCCCGATCGCCGCGAGCACGTCCCATCCGGCGCCGTAGACCACGGGCGCCACCGCGGTGCTGAACTGCTGGCGCACCCCGGTGAGCTCCGCCTGGAACAGGTCCCAGGTGGCGCTCGTCGGCGACCCCCAGGCGAACGTCTCGGGATAGAAGAGCGCGGCGATCGTCCAGACCACGGCGATCGCTCCGACCGGAACGGCGACCCAGGAACTGATCGAGCGGCGACGCAGCAGGAGCCCGGCGCCGTGCCCGACGACGATCACGACGATCATGTCGCGCAGGAAGTCCCAGCCCGAGAACACCCGGGCATACCCGGCGGCCACGGCCAGCGAGAACGCCGCTACTGCGCCAGTGGCGCCGAGGTCGCTCGCCCACGACGGTCGCGTCACGACGCCGACTCCATCAGATCGACCCGGCCGCGTCCCGACAGGGTCTGCCAGGACCGCACGAATTCCTCGTCGGACCGCGCGCTGATGCTCAGGACGCCGCCCGACGCCTCGTCGGTCGCGACGAGCAGCGCCGTGACCGTCGGATCGACGATCGAGCGCGCAACTCGCCAGGCGAGACCATCGGGAGAACCGGTGATCACGACGGTGAGCCCGAGGCCGTCGCCGGTCTCGCGGTCGAGGACCGCCATCGGCGCTGAGCTCGGTTCGATGCGGGCCAGCACGCGCGAGGTGTGGATGCCCACCTCGGGACCTCGCAGGTCGATCCCGCCGGCGGTGACGAACCGCGTCGACAGCCCTGCGCGCACGGCACTGGACACGAGGCTCGCCGCTGCCGTCACCCCGCGTTCGAAGGCGGCAGCGTCCGGGTGCGCGTCGGGCGACGCATCGAACACCACCGTGCACCGATGGAGGCCCTCGACGGCGTACTCCTTCACCATCAGGGCGTCGGAGCGCGCCGATGCCTTCCAGTGGATGCTCCGCGGCTCGTCGCCGTCGGCGTACTCGCGCAGCCCGTGGAACTCTCCCGGGCCGAGGCGGCGGGCCTTGTCGAGCAAGGCGTTGCCGAGCGCGCCCTGACCCAGTTTGGGCATGTCGAGTGCGAACGCACGCGGGGCGACGACCACCTCGTCGGTGCCGGCCGCCAAGCCTGCCGTGCGTGCGATGCCGAGAGGGTCGCGGAGTTCGGCCTCGAGCGGACCGAGCACGATCACGCCGCGCACTGCACTGGGCAGCGAGTAGCCCGTCGTGCTGTGCTGATCGCGGGCCATCGGGTCGATCGGGAGGCGAGCGGCGTGGTCGGCGCTCATGGTGCGCCGTACCGACTCGCACAACACGAACGCCGCGGAGCGGATCGATCCTCGGTGGTGGAGGTGCAGGTCGACCCGCCCGGTGTCGCCGGCCACGAGCACCGCAGGATGGATCCAGCGGGTGGCTTCGATCCGCGGGCGGCGCAGATTGACGTAGGCGAGCGCGGCGACCACGGCCGCGAAGCAGCCGGCGCCGATCACGAACAGCTCGATCACGCCGAAGACCCGCCCGATGGCGACCGCGACCACTCCGGCGACCAGGAGCACGAACCCCTGCCGGGTCAGCACGACAGCCGCCGAGGCATCACCGCGGCACCGGCACCGGGACCGCGTCGAACACTTCGCTGATCGCGTCAGCGGCGGACAGTTGAGCGCCGTGCTCGGATCGAACCACGATCCGATGGCACAGCGAGGCATGAGCGACCGCCTTGACGTCGTCGGGCGTCGCGTAGTTGCGCCCTCGGGCGGCTGCGTGTGCACGCGATGCGGCCGCGAGTTGGAGTGTGGCCCGGGGGGACAGCCCGAGTTCGATCGACGGGTGGCGCCGACTCGTCTCGGCGAGGTCGACGAGATACGACTTCAGTGCCCGCGCGACGTGGACCCCTCGGACTGCGGCGATCATGCTGCGCACCTCGTCGGCCGACACGACGGGCTCGAGCGATGCGAGGGCGCCGGCCGAGCCCTGCGAGTCGAGCATCTCCATCTCCGCGGCCCGGCCCGGGTAGCCGATGGCGATGCGCAGCAGGAACCGGTCGAGTTGGCTCTCGGGCAGCCGGTACGTGCCCTCCTGGTCGATCGGGTTCTGCGTGGCGATCACCATGAACGGCGGGTCGAGCGGACGGCTCCGTCCGTCGGCGGTGATCTGACGCTCCTCCATCGCCTCGAGCAGCGCCGACTGGGTCTTGGGTGAGGCACGGTTGATCTCGTCGGCGAGGACGATGTTGGCGAACAGCGGGCCGGGCTCGAAGTTGAACGTCTCGGTGGAGCGTTGATAGACGCTGACCCCCACGAGATCGGTCGGGAGGAGGTCGGGGGTGAACTGGATCCGCTTCCAGCTGCACTGGATCGACGCCGCGAGCGCCTTCGCGAGGCTCGTCTTGCCGACGCCGGGGACGTCCTCGACCAGCAGGTGACCCTCGGCGAGCAGGCACATCACGGCGAGTTCGATCGTGTCGACCTTGCCACGCAGCACCTGGGCGACGTTCGCGGTGATCGCGTCGAACAGGTCGGCGAAACCGCGCATGGGCGCGGACTGGCTGGGGTCGTCCGTCATCGTCGGCACTCCGTCGTCGGCGATCTCGATACTCACCGCCGGAAGGGTAGACGCACCGGCCGGGACGTGACAGTCGGACTAGGTTCGTTCCCCGTGAGTTTCGAAGGCGGAACGGTGCTGTCGGTGGTGGTCGACCCGGAACGCCTGGCCGCCGGCATCGTCGACCCGAACGGCGATGTCCTCGTCCGCGATCGTGTCGGTGCGCCGGGGCGTGAGGTGTGGCGGTCGTTGGAGCAGCTCGTCGGCCGCGTCCTCGCGGCCAGACCCGACGACGTCGCCCCGCCGGTGGCGGTGGGTGTCAGCTGCGCCGGCCCGATCGACCAGGCGGCAGGGTCGGTGACGCCCACGCTCGTGCCGGCCTGGTCGGCCTTCCCGCTGCGCGACCACCTCCACGACCTCACCGGGCTCCCGGTGCATCTCGATTCCCTCGCCGGCGCGGCGGCCACCGGTGAGCGATGGGTCGGCGAAGCGGTCGACGTGCCGAGCTTCCTGCTGATGCTGCTCGACCAGTCGATCGAATCGGCATGCATCGTCGACGGGCGACGACTGTGGGGCGGCCACGGCAACGCCGGGTCGCTCGCCCACCTCAACGTCGAACCAGGTGGTGCCACCTGTTCGTGTGGCGCCGCGGGTTGCCTGAACGCCTACGCGTCGAAGGCAGCGCTGGAGGCCGAGATGAACCGCCCGATGCGGCGGGCGACCCCGTCGATCATCGAACGCACGGGGATCATGGTGGGCCGCGCGAGTCGCGTCCGCGGCGGCGGTGTTCGACGTGTCCACGTTCTTCGTCGCGGGAGCCGTGGCGGACACCTTCGGCGATCCGTTCCTCGACATCGTGCACCGTGAGGTCACCTCGCGATCGCGCCTCGACCACCTCGCCGGTCTTCGTGTCGTCGAGCTGTCGGGTTTCAACCAGCCACTCGTCTCGGCTGCCTCGGTCGCGATCAGGGCCGAGTAGGCCCTGCCGAGTAGCCTCTGAGGCATGCAGCCGACCTACACGCCCGAGGCCGAGGCCTACCGTGAAAAAGTGCAGGCGTTCCTCGCCGAGAAGCTCCCGTCCAACTGGCAGGGCATGGGGGCGCTCGAGGGTGACGACCTCACCGAGTTCGTCACCGAGTGGCGCAAGACGCTCTACGAAGCGAACTATCTGGCGCCCGGCTGGCCCGTCGAGTACGGCGGCGCCGGGCTCAGCGCCACCGAACAGGTGATCCTCGCCGAGGAGTTCGCAAAGGCGGGTGTCGTCACCGGCGGGCCCAACGACGTGTTCGGCATCCAGATGCTCGGCAACACGTTGCTGATGTGGGGCACCGAGGAGCAGAAGCAGCACTATCTGCCGCGGATCCTGTCGGGCGAGGACACCTGGTGCCAGGGCTACTCGGAGCCGAACGCCGGTTCCGACCTGGGCAACGTCGGGCTCAAGGCCGAACTCGACGGCGACGAATGGGTGTTGAACGGCCAGAAGATCTGGACCTCGGCCGGCCACCTCGCCGATCACATCTTCACCCTCGCCCGCACCGATCCCGATGCACCCAAGCACAAGGGGATCTCGTTCCTCCTGGTCCCGATGGACCAGCCGGGCATCGAGGTCCGTCCGATCAAGATGATCTCGGGTGACAGCGAATTCAACGAGGTGTTCTACACCGACGCCCGATGCCCGAAGGGCGACGTCGTCGGAGGCGTCAACAACGGGTGGGCGGTTGCGATGTCCCTGCTCGGCTTCGAACGCGGTGAAGCTGCGGCCACCGGCCCGATCCGCTACCAGGCCGAGCTCGACCGGTTGTTCGATCTCGCCCGCGAGCGAGGGGTGGCCGATGACCCGGTCATTCGCCAGCGTCTCGCGTGGTGCTACTCGAAGGTGCAGATCATGAAGTACCTCGGCCAGCGCACGCTGACGCGGTTCCTCGCCGGCCATCATCCCGGGCCCGACGGGGCGATCTCGAAGCTCTACTGGAGCGAGTACCACCGCACGGTCACCGAGCTCGCGATCGACATCCTCGGTGCGGACGCGTTGTTCACCGAGGGCAGGCCGCCGTCGTCCGCGTTCCAGACCGACGATCCGGGTGCTGCGAACTCGTCGGCATCGTGGGTGGGTACGTTCCTCAATGCCCGCGCGGGAACGATCTACGCCGGCTCGTCGCAGATCCAGCGCAACATCATCGGTGAGATGATCCTGCAGCTCCCGAAGGAACCGAAGCCGGCCTGAGTACGTGCTCGGGGTGATCGGCGCCGTGGTCCGGCACCCGTCGCTGTGGCCGACGGCGCTGCGGCAGGGTTGGCGGATCGTGCCCCAGCGTTGGTGGACCCGCGCTCCGTTCCTGCCCGTGCCATCACGCGCCTACCTGCGCTACCGGCTCCTGACGCAATACGGTGACATCTCGCATCGCCCCGAGGCCGATGATGTGCTGAACTACCTCCGATGGTGTCGCGACTGGCAACGGCTCGACGATTCCCGGTCGGGCCGACCCCACCGATCGAGGAGGTGATCCCGTGCTGAGCGCGCTCGTTCTCAATGCGAGTTTCGAGCCCCTCAGCATCGTGTCAGCGCAGCGGGCCACGTGCCTGGTGTTGGCGGACAAGGCCGACGTCCTCGAAGACGACGGCCGGGTGATCCACTCCGAGCGTCTGAGCATGCGGTGTCCGTCGGTGATCAGGCTGCGCTACATGGTCAAGGTGCCCTACGTCCGTCGTGCCGCGCTGTCGCGGCGAGCGATCTTCGCCCGCGACGACTACCGCTGCCAGTACTGCGGCGAGCGTGCGGACTCGATCGACCATGTCGTGCCCCGGTCCAAGGGTGGTCCGCACAGCTGGGAGAACGTGGCGGCGGCCTGTCGTCCCTGCAACCTGGGTAAGCGTGACCGGACCCCCGACGAGGCCGGGATGCGGCTCGCACGGCCGTGTCGAGCACCGCGGGCCACGGCATGGGTCGTCGTCTCCGTCGCCGGGGTGCCCGACACGTGGCGTCCCTATCTCCCGCTGGCCTCCTGACGGCGTGGTCGACTCGTACCGATTGGTGAGGTCGGCGTCGACCGCCGCGGACTTCCACGCACGCACGGTTCCCGAGCCGGCGCGTTGCGAGATCTGGTGGCACGAGGTGACGGCACCGGCGCTGGTGCTCGGTTCGACGCAGTCGGCCGACGCGGTCGACCGTGAGGCGTGTCGGGCCGCCGGCATCGAGGTGGTTCGCCGACGAAGCGGCGGGGGAGCGGTGCTGCTGGTTCCCGGCTCGGTGACGTGGATCGACGTCATCGTTCCGGCAGGTTCGCCCGGGTGGGCCGACGACATCCACGTGCCGATGCTGTGGCTCGGCCGTCGCCTCGCCGAGGTGATCGGCGGACTGCTCCCGGACAGCAGCACGCGCGTCCACGAGGGTGCACTGGTCACCACCGACTGGTCGTCGACGGTGTGCTTCGACGGTCTCGGCGCCGGGGAGGTGGTGCTCGAGGGACGCAAGCTCGTCGGCATCAGCCAGCGGCGCACCCGTCACGCCGCTCGGCTGCAGTGCTGCTGGTACTCCGAGTACGACCCGGCCGACCTGGTCGGGCTGTTCGCGCCGGGGCGGCGGCCGCCGGCCGCCGATCTGGCGCCGGTCGCGACCGTCCCGCACTCGATCGCAGCCAGGATCCCCGCGCTCCTCGCCGACACCCTCTCCACCAGCCTCTGACCCGTTCCACCCGCCCACGCAGGGTTCCGTGTCAGCGACAACGCCGTTGTTCCGCGTCTGCGCCGACACGGAGTCAGCGGCATGGCGGCTCGAGGGTCGCGGCACACGGTGGGGTCGGCGGGGTGCTCTGGTGGGGAAATGGGGGAAGATGGTTGACAATGGGGGAGTTTGGGGGAAGAATGGGGATTGCTGGGGAGGACTCCCGCGTTCCCGGCACGGCAGGTCCGCCGCGGGGGAACGAGGCAGGAAGCGAGAGGGACGCGGCGCGTGTTTGTCGGGGTCTACGAGCGGCAGCTCGACGAGCGGGGACGAGTGGCGTTGCCCTCGTCGTACCGTGGCGAACTCGGCGACCAGTGCTACCTCTTCTTCGGCGACGACGGCTGCGTCAGCGTCCGGAGCGTCGAGACCTTCGACGAACAGGCCGCCGAACTCGTCGAGAAGACCAAGCGCGGCGAGATCTCGAGGAACCGCTTGCGGGCGTTCGCCTCGTCGGCCACCCAGGCGACGATCGACAAGCAGGGTCGCATCACGCTCGATGCCCGCCTCCGCGAGCACGCCGGCATCGAGCCGCACGCCGCGGTGGTGGTGCTCGGCTATCTCGATCAGATCGAGATCTGGGAGCCGCAGGCCTACCGTTCGAACGAAGCGGCCGGACAGCACGAGATCGCTCGGGGATCATGAGCGACGCCGCATTCGAACACGACCCGGTGATGCGCGACGAGATCACGGCGGTGTTCTCGACGGTGCCGGCCGGCACCGTCGTCGACGCCACCCTGGGCGGCGGCGGCCACAGCGCCGCACTGCTGGAGTCACGCGACGACCTCGACGTGTTGGGCATCGACCAGGACCCCGCCGCCCTGGCTGCCGCCGAAGCGTTCCTCGCCCCCTACGGCGAGCGTGTGCGCACCAGCCGTCGGCGCTTCGACCGCATCGATGAGGCGCTGGAGGAACACCACATCGATGTCGTCAGCGGGGCGCTGTTCGACCTCGGTGTGTCGTCGCCCCAACTCGATCGCGGCGATCGGGGCTTCTCCTACCGCCACGACGGCCCGCTCGACATGCGGATGGACACCGATCAGACCTGGTCGGCCGACGACGTCGTCAACGGTTACGGCGAGCGCGACCTCGCTCACGTCATCCGTCGGTACGGCGACGAGCGATTCGCGGACCGGATCGCTCGTGCGATCTGCCGGGCTCGGCCGATCCAGAGCACGACCGAGCTCGCAGCCGTCGTGACCGCGGCGATCCCGGCCGCGGCCCGCCGGACCGGCGGCCACCCGGCGAAACGAACGTTCCAGGCGATCCGGATCGAGGTCAACAACGAGCTGGGCGTGCTGCCCGAGGCGCTCGACCGAGCGGTCGAGGCGACTCGGCCGGGCGGCCGCATCGCGGTGCTCTCGTACCATTCCGGCGAGGATCGCATCGTCAAGGAGCGCTTCGCGCATGCAGCCGGCGCCTGTGACTGTCCCGACGACCTGCCCTGCGTGTGCGGCGCCATCCAGACCGTTCGCCTGGTTCGCGGGATCCCGAAGAAGGCGAGCGCGCAGGAGCAGGTGGCGAACCGCCGAGCGGCGTCGGCGCGCCTGCGCGTGGTCGAGCGGATCGTCGCAACGCGCAAGAGCGACGGCGAACCGGTGGAGGTGTGATGCCTGCGATTCCCCTGATCCGCGACATCGCCCCGCGACGTCGCGCGGCGGCGAGCGCAGCTGCGCGGCCGTCGCTCGTGGTGATGGAGCGACGCCGGCGTTGGCCGGCGTTGCTCGCCGTCGTGCTGTGGACCACGGTGTTCCTCGGGTTGCTCGGCGCGGCGGTGTTCCACACGCAGCTCGCCGGGCGTCAGCTCCGCATCGATCGCCTCGAGCGGTCGGTCGCAGCGGAGCGGGAACGTTTCGACGAACTGCGCTACCAGCGTGCCGAACTCCGATCACCCGTCCGACTGGCGGCGGCAGCGTCGGAACTCGGCATGCAGCGTGGCGATGCCACCGAGTTCGTCGACATCGCCCCGGAAGCCCTGGCGAGACAGATCGCCGCGGCCGGTGTGATCGACGAACGGGCCGTGCAGATCACGATCGACACCGATCCACTCGACCAGTTCCGTGCCGTGAAGTCCGTGACGGGGGAGACACCGTGAACGTCAGGTCGAAGACCACGTCGACGCGTCCGGGCACGTCGGCACCTCGTTCCCGCGGCGCGACGCGCCAGCACGGCCGATCGCCATCGACGGCGCATCGTGGGTCGTCACGACGTCAGGCCCCGCCGTCGCCACGTGACGTACCGCCGGCGCAGCCCCGGCTGCGCTCCACGGATCGGCGCGCCCCGGCGGCGCCGACCCGCCGACCCGCCCAGCACCGCACGCCGCACGAGCGCGTGGCACCCCGGACACGCCGACGGGTCTCGGCTCCTTCTCCACGCCGACGCTCACGGTTCCGGGTCGGCTCGCCTCGGCGCCGTCTGATCCTCGCCCTGCTGGTGATCGCGGCGATCATGGTGGGGATCGTCGTGAGGGTCGCCTTCCTGCAGACCACCGAGGCCGAGTCGCTGCGCTCGGCCGCCATCGACCAGTGGACGCGCTCGGTGGAGCTGCCGGCACAGCGCGGCACCGTGTTCGACCGGCACGGAAACGAACTCGCGATGTCGGTCCCGGCCGTCACCGTGTCGATCAACCCCAAGCTGATCGAGAACGGTCCGGCCACCGTGCAGCTGCTCGACGATCTCCTCGGCCTGTCCGACGAGAAGGCGAACGAGCTGCTGCTGGAGATCGCCAGCAAGGATCGCGGCTTCGTCTTCGTCCAGCGCCAGGCCGACGCCGCGGTCGGCGACCAGATCTCCTCGATGCGGTTGGCCGGCGTCAACGTCGACCGGGAGAGCCGCCGTGAGATGCCCGGCGGCGACACCGGTCGCAGCGTGATCGGCAGCACCAACATCGACGGCGTCGGCATCGCGGGCCTGGAGCTGCAGTACGACGACGTCCTCACCGGAAGCGGCGGCAGCATGCGGCGCGAAGTCGCGCCGAACGGCCGCTCGATCCCTGGATCGGAGACGGTCACCACCAAGCCGGTCGCCGGCAACGATCTGGTCCTGACACTCGATCGTTCGATCCAGTACTCCACCGAGCAGGTGCTGCTCGAGAAGGTGTCCGAGATCGGTGCACGGGGAGCGACCGCGATCACGATGGACACCGACACCGGCGAGATCTACTCGATGGCGTCGGTCCGATTGAACGACGAGAACGGCACCTACGAGGTGACCAGGGGCAACTACGCCGCGGTCGACGCCTACGAGCCCGGATCGGTCGCGAAGGTGATCACCGTCGCGAGCGCACTGAGCGAAGGACTGGTCACCCCCGAGACCTCGTACGAGGTGCCGTGGCGCAAGCAGTACTACGACGACCTGCTGAAGGACTCCCACCAACACCCCGACGAATGGATGTCGGTCTCGCAGATCCTGACGGAGTCGTCGAACATCGGCACGATCTTCGTGCAACAGGAGATGGGTCGCTGGATGCACCGTGACTACATGGCAGCGTTCGGCCTCGGCCAGAAGACCGCGCTCGAGTTCCCGGGTGAGTCGACGGGCATCCTCAAGGAGGCCGACGACCTGTGGGGTTCCGAGCGCGTCACCGTCGCCTACGGCCAGGGTGTGTCGAGCACGTCGCTCCAGCTCGTCGCCGCGGTGAACACCATCGCCAATCGTGGCGTGTACGTTGCACCGAAGCTCGTTCGCTCGATCGTCGGCGCCGACGGAGCGGTCACCGACACCCCGGCGTCCGAATCGCACCGGGTGGTCTCCGAGCAGGCAGCGGTGCAGACCACCGAGATGATGCGCAACGTCGTCTGCAGCGGCACGGCGACCCGCGCTCAGGTGGACGGTCTGTCGATCGCCGGCAAGACCGGCACGGCGTTCAAGGCAGCCGACAACGGCACCTACTTCGACGACAACGGCGACCGCATCTACTACGCCAGCTTCGTCGGGTTCTTTCCTGCAGACGACCCGCAGGTCACCGTGCTCGTGTCGGTCGACGAGCCGCCTGCGGGCACCGACGACCGCTTCGGCGGCACGGCGTCGGCCCCGGTGTTCGCCGAACTCGCGCCGACGCTGATCCACGAACTCGGCATCGTGCCCACGCCGGGCGCTCCGACCTGTGAAGGCGCCTGACCAGGTGACGGCGCAAGATCTCGACCCGTCCGGACTCGAGCGGATCGGCGCGTTGCTCGCCGGTGGGCTCGCTGTCACCGACGTGGTCCACGACTCGCGCCAGGTGTCGCCGGGCTCGGTGTACGTGTGCTTCCCGGGAGCATCCTTCGACGGTCACGACTTCGCCGCGCGTGCGGTCGAGTCCGGAGCGGTCGCCATCGTGTGCGACCATGCGCTCGGCGGGTTGGGTCCGACGCCGCAGATCGTCGTCGACGACACGCGGCTGCGAGTCGGGCCGATCGCCGCGTTGCTCTCCGGCCGGCCCAGCCGCTCGATGACCACGGTCGGGATCACGGGCACCAACGGCAAGACCACCACCGCGCAACTGCTCGAGGCGATCTTCACGGCCGCCGGCATGCCCACCGGGGTGGTGGGTACGTTGCACGGTCCCCGCACGACGCCGGAGGCGCCGGATCTCCAGCGGACGCTGCGCCGCTTCGTCGACGACGGGATGCATGCCGCCGTCCTCGAGGTGTCCTCGCATGCGTTGGCTCTGCACCGTGTCGACGGCACCGAGTTCGACGCGGTCGCGTTCACCAACCTCGGGCGCGATCATCTCGATCTCCACGGTTCGCAGGAGGAGTACTTCCGCGCGAAGGCGAGGCTGTTCGATCCGGCGTTTGCGCCGCTCGGGGTGATCAACGTCGACGATCCCCACGGACGCCTGCTCGCCGATTCCGTGGCTGCGGACGGCTTCCGGATCGTGGCGGTCTCACAGGATCAGCTCACCGACGTCGAGGTGACTGCGTCCGCTCACCGCTACCGGTGGCGTTCGATCGACGTCGACGTGCCGATCGGCGGTCGGTTCAACGTGGCGAACTCGCTGATCGCCCTGACGACCGCAGTCGAACTCGGCATCGAGCCGGAGGTCGCCGCGGCCGGCCTGCGCTCGCTCGCTGTCGTGCCCGGACGGTTCGAGGTGGTCAGCACCTCCGAGTCGGAACGCCGCGGTGTGACGGTGGTGGTCGACTACGCACACACGCCCGACGGACTCACCGAGATCCTCGGCTCGGCGCGAGCCGTCGCCGCCGATGGCGGCACGGTCGTCGTGGTGTTCGGATGTGGCGGCGAGCGCGACCGGCCCAAGCGGCCCGAGATGGGACGCATCGCCGCCCGCCTGGCCGATCGGGTGATCATCACGTCCGACAACCCGCGCAGCGAGTCGCCGGAGGAGATCATCAGTGACATCGTGGCCGGGGTCGAGGACGACTACCGTGCCCGGGTCGTGACCGATCCAGACCGCCGCGCCGCGATCAGCGCCGCCCTCGAGGGTGCGAGGTCGGGTGACGTGGTCGTGATCGCCGGGAAGGGTCATGAGGCAACGCAGGAGTTCGCCGACCAGACGATCGAGTTCGACGACCGGCGCGTCGCTCGGGAGATCCTGGAGGCCCTCTCGTGATCGCGATCATGCTGGCGGGAGCGAGCGCGATGCTCGTCTCGCTGTTCGGCACCCGATGGCTCATCGTGTTCTTCCGTCAACGCGGGCAGGGCCAGCCGATCCTCGGCAAGGAGGACCACGGCCCCGAGCACCACATGGTCAAGCAGGGCACGCCGACGATGGGCGGCATCGCGATCGTCATCTCGGCGTTCGTCGGCTGGATCATCGCCCATCTCCGGCGAGGGCTCGCGTTCTCCGATCAGACGATGATCGTGTGGGTCGGGGTGCTGTTCATGGCGCTGATGGGCTTCCTCGACGACTTCATCAAGGTCCGCAAGCGTCACAACCGGGGCATCTTCTGGAAGCAGAAGAACTACATCACGATGCTCGCCAGCATGCTGATGGCCTGGTGGCTCGTCGTCGGCACGGGGATCTCCGAGACGATCAACCTCACCCGGGGCGCCGTCGGGCTCGAGATCCCCACCGCGGCATGGGTCGTCTGGGCCGGCATGATCATCTGGGCGACCACCAACGCCGTCAACGTCACCGACGGGCTCGACGGGTTGGCCTCGGGATCGGCGTTGATGGGGTTCGGCGCGTTCACGGTCATCGCCTACTGGGCGTTCCGCAATCCCGACATCTACAGCACGGTCGTCAACCCGTTGGACATGGGTGTGTTCGCTGCCGCATTCGCAGGCGGGTGTCTCGGCTTCCTGTGGTGGAACGCTGCCCCGGCGCGGATCTTCATGGGCGACGTCGGGGCGCTGGCGATCGGTTCGGCGCTGGCCTTCTGCGCCCTCACCCTCAACACCACGCTGCTGCTGATCCTGATCTGCGGCATCAACGTGATCGAGGCCGGATCGGTCGCCGTCCAGATGGGGGTCTTCAAGGCCTCTGGTCGGACAAAGCGCCTCTTCCGCATGTCGCCGATCCACCATCACTTCGAGTTGATCGGCTGGCCCGAGACCACCGTGATCATCCGCTTCTGGTTGATCACGGCGATCTGCGTGGCTGCTGCGCTCGCGATCTTCATCGCCGACTTCACCGACATCAGCGTGGGTCTGTCGTGAGCCGCGCACTCGTCTACGGACTCGCCGTCGCCGGCGAGTCGACCGCGCGGGCACTTCGCAGTCGCGGCTACGAGGTACTGGTCGCCGACGACGAGGTGACCGACGCTCGCCGAGCGGTCGCGTCGTCCCTCGACGCGGAGATCGTCGAACGACCGGAGGGCGCCGAACTCGAGCGGCTCGTACGCGCCTGTGACCTCGTCAGCCCGGCGCCCGGTGTGCCCGAGACGCACCCGGTCGTCGCCACCGCCCAGGCACTCGACGTCCCCCTCGTGTCGGAGATCGAACTGGCCTACCGGTGGGAGCAGGAGCGACCCGGCGGCGCCCGCCCGATGCTGGCGATCACCGGGACCGACGGCAAGACCACCACCACGCTGCTCGCCGTCGAGATGCTCCGAGCCGCCGGGCTCCGGACCGTCGACGCCGGGAACACCGACACCCCGCTCGTCGACGCGATCGACCTCGACCTCGATGCGTTCGTCGTCGAGGCCACCAGCTTCCGGCTCAACTGGACCCCGACCTTCCGGGCCGAGGGTGCCGTATGGCTCAATCTCGCTCCCGATCACCTGAACTGGCATCGGTCGATGGCCACCTACGAGGCCGCCAAGGCGCAGGTGTTCGCGAACCAGCGTGACGACGACGTGGCGATCGGGTTCATCGACGACGACGTGGTGATGCGCCGACTGCGACACGCTCCTGGCCGTCAGATCACCTTCGGTGCCTCCGACGCCGACTACTGCGTGGTCGACGGTGCGCTCCACGGACCCGGTGGAGCGATCGCTCCGGTCGCCTCGATGAAGCGGAGCCTGCCCCACGACATCACGAATGCGCTCGCCGCCGCCGCCCTCGTGCTCGAGACCGGTCTGGCCGATGCCGACGCCGTGGGTGCCGCCCTCGGGCGCTTCACCGGACCACGGCACCGCCTCGAACACGTCGGCACATGGGACGGCGTGGCGTGGTTCAACGACTCCAAGGCCACCACGCCCCATGCCGCCGCGGCGGCGATCCGTTCCTTCGAACACGTGGTGCTGATCGCCGGTGGCTACGACAAGAAGGTCGACCTGTCGCCGATGGCCGCGGCGCCGGATCACGTCGACGCAGTGATCGCACTCGGCGCCACCGCTCCGGCGGTTCTCGCGGCCTTCGACGGCGTTGCTCGCCGCGAGTTGGTCGCCGACATGGACGACGCCGTGGCACTCGCCGCCGGCATCGCAATCGAGGGGAGCACGGTCCTGCTGTCGCCGGGATGCGCGAGCTTCGACCAGTACCGGGGCTTCGAACATCGCGGGGACCACTTCTGCAGCCTCGTTCGAGCAGCACACGAATCACGGGAGACGCCATGTCCAGCACCCTGACGGTCGCCGACCGCCGCCGAGCCGCACTCGAACGCCTCCACGGCAGCGACGAAGCGAAGCCGGCCCGCGGACGCGCTCGCACGTCCGCATCGACGCCCGCGGGAACAGCGAAGCGAGCGGCGCTGCGGTCGCGCCATCCCGCGCCGCGTTCCGTCCCTCGGCGCGCCGTGTCGCCACCGCGGGTCCGGCCGGTGCTCGGCCCTCCGCCGGGCACGTTCTACGCGATCGCCGGCGTGGTGACCGTGCTCGTGATGCTGGGCCTGGTGATGGTGCTCTCGGCGTCCGCGGTCACCGAGGCGAATCTCGGCCACTCTCCGTACCGGGTCTTCGGCAAGCAGGCGATGTGGGCGGTGCTCGGCACGATCGGCCTGATCATCTGCGTCAGGATCGACTACCGATCGTGGCGCCGAGTGATCCTCCCGCTCGGTGTGCTCGCCGCGGCAGCGATGGCTGCACCGTTCGCTCCGGGGATCGGCGCCAACGTCAACGGCGCGCAGTCGTGGATCCGGGTGGGGCCGATGAGCGTGCAGCCGTCGGAATTCCTCAAGCTCGCGGTCGTGCTGCTCGCGGCCGATCTCCTCGTCCGCCGACAGGAGGACCTGGGCGACCGCCGCCGCACCCTGCTGCCCATCGGCGTTCTTGCCGCGGTCGGTGCCGGCCTGTGCCTCGTGCAGGGCGACCTCGGTTCGGCGGTGGTGCTCGGTGCGATCGTGTTCAGTGTCGCGTGGATCGCCGGAGTTCCGGTGACGCCGCTGGCGGTGATGGTCGCCGGAGCGGCCGGCGCGGCGCTGCTGTTCGTCGTGTCCAGCCCGAGGCGGCTGGACCGCTTCACCGCCTTCATGAACGTCACCGAGGAGAAGGACCACCTCGCCTACCAGACCTATCAGGGATTCCTGAGCATGGCCTCCGGTGGGATCACGGGCTCGGGCATCGGCGGCAGCAACGGCAAGCTCGGTTACCTGCCGTACGCGCACAGCGACTTCATCTTCGCCGTGATCGCCGACGAGCTCGGGCTGATCGGCACGATCGCGGTGATCGGCGGCTTCGTGATGCTCGTCGGTCTCGGGGTTCAGACCGCCCTGGCCGCTCCCGATCGTTTCGGGATGCTGCTGGCCGGTGGGCTCGCGGCGTGGTTCGGTGTCCAGGCGATCGTCAATCTCGGCGGCGTGACCGGACTGATGCCGGTCACCGGTCTCACGTTGCCGTTCTTCTCTGCCGGAGGCAGCTCGCTGTTCGTGAGCATGCTCGCCGCGGGGCTGCTGCTCAGTGTCGCCCGTCGCGTCAACTCCACATGAGCGACGATGCCTTCGCCGTCGTCACGGGCGGCGGCACGTCGGGGCACGTCCTGCCGGCGCTGGCCGTCGCTGACGCGCTCGTCGCAACCGGCCACGCTCCCACGAGCATCCGCTACGTCGGCGCTCGGCGGGGCATCGAGACCCGCCTGCTCCCCGACACGCCATACCCGAGCACCTTCCTCGACGTCGTCGGGTTCCAACGTCGGCTCACGCGTCAGAACCTCGGCTTCGTCCCCAAGATGCTCCGCAGCACACGGGAAGCCACCGCCCTGCTGAGGGCATGGTCGCCTGCCGTCGTCGTCTCGGTGGGCGGGTACGCCAGCATGCCCGCCGTGTTCGCCGCCGGTCGGCTGGGCGTCCCGGTGGTCGTGGTGTCCTATGACCGCACACCCGGGCGGGCGAGTCGGCTCGCGGCCCGTCGCGCCGCGGCCTGCGCCGTCGCGTTCGAGAACTCGTCGCTGCCGCGCGCCGAACTCACCGGGGCACCCGTTCGTCAGGTCGTGCTCGACGTCGACCGCGGCGCCGAGCACCGTGTTGCGGCGCGACGGCGTCTCGGTGTGCCCGACGATCGATTCATGATCGCGGTGATGGGTGGCTCGCTCGGCTCCGGTGTCCTCAATCAGGCGGTCGCCGACTACCTCTCCACGCATCGTGACGACGGCGACCTGGCCGTGCGCCAGGTGGCGGGGGAGCGTTTCGTCGACTCGGTCGCGGTGATGGGACCCGGGGTGCTCCACCAGGTCGTCGCCTACGAATCCGACATGCCGTCCGTGTACGCCGCCTGCGACCTGCTGATCGGGCGGGGCGGTGCCAGCACGGTCCACGAGGTCGCCGTGACGGGAACGCCGGCGATCCTGGTGCCCTGGGCGGCGTCCGCCGACGACCACCAGACCGACAACGTGCGATGGTTGAGCGAGGTCGGTGGAGCGGTCCTCGTACCGGAAACCGAACTCTCGGGACTCCCCGGCGTCATCGAGGCACTCCGCTCCGACCCGGAGCGTCGGGCGCAACTGTCGGCCGCAGCCCAGCGCCGAGGCGAGATCAGCAGGTCGGGCGCCTTGGCCGGATTGATCGAGCGCGTCGCCGTAACATCGACAGGATCGTGACTCCCCCCGCTCCCGCTCTCTCTGCGGCCGTCGCGCCCGGTACCGGCTCGCCCGACCCGACGTGGTCGGCGGCGCTCAGCGCGCTCGTGGCTCGCCCCGTCCCCGTGGCGGCACCTCCCACGGCTCCGCTCGACCTGGCGATTCCGCACCGTCTGCACGTGATCGGCGTCGGTGGGCCGGGGATGAGCGCCGTGGCGATCGCGCTCGCCGAGATGGGACACAGCGTGTCCGGATCCGATCTGCGGGACCACCCGGTCCTCGAACGGGTCCGGGCGGCAGGCGTCGACGTCCGAATCGGTCACGATCGAACGGTGGTCCACGGTGTCGACGCGGTCACGGCCTCCACGGCGATACCGGCGCGCAACATCGAGCTGGACGAGGCGCGCGAGCTCGGCGTCACGGTCCTGTCTCGCGCCGCGATGCTGGCGTCGATCTGTGCGCAGGCCGACGCCGTGGCGGTCGCGGGAACGCACGGCAAGACCACCACCACCTCGATGCTGATGTTGGTCCTGGCGCAGGCCGGAGAGCGACCGAGCTTCATCGTCGGCGGTGACGTCACCGACGTCGGCACCGGGGCCCAGTGGACCCGAGGGAGATGGCTCGTCGTCGAGGCCGACGAGAGTGACGGCACGCATCTCGAGTTGCCGCTGTACGGCACGATCCTCACCAACGTCGACGTCGACCATCTCGACCACTACGGGTCGTTCGACAGGATCGTCGACGGCTTCGACCGCTACCTCGCCCAGGTGCGCGGTCCGAAGATCGTGTGCGGCGACGACGAGGTGGCGGCCGAACTCGCACGCCGCCACGGTGCGCGCACCTACGGGCTCTCGCCGGACTGCGACGTCCGCGCCGCCGAGGTCACCCCGAGCACCGGCGCGTTCACCTTCGTCGTCGAGCGCCGAACCGGTCCCGGCCCTCACGAACGCGTCGGGGTGGTCTCGCTGCCGCTGCGCGGGCTGCACAACGTCACCAACGCCCTCGGGGTCGTGGCGATGGCACTCGAACTCGACGTCGCCTTCGACGACATCCGGACGGCGCTCGCACGATTCGGTGGCGTCGCGCGGCGCTTCGACGTGCGCGGCACCGACGGCGGCGCCACGTTCGTCGACGACTACGCCCACATCCCGTCCGAGATCGCCGCCGTGATCGCCGCCGCACGCAGCAGTGGTGACGGATGGCGACGTGTCGTCGCGGTGTTCCAGCCCAACCGCTACAACCGCATCGCGGAGATGTGGCAGGAGTACCACCGGGCCTTCGTCGAAGCCGACCTGGTGGTCCTCACCGACATCTATCCGTCGGGCACCGTGCCGATCCCCGGCGTGACGGGCAAGCTGATCGTCAATGCCGTGACCGAGGCGCACCCTGAACAGCGCGTCGTGTGGCTCCCTCGTCGGGAGGACCTCGTGCGCTTCCTGCGTGACGAGGTCCGTGACGGTGACGTCTGCATCTCGATGGGGTGTGGCGACATCGCAACACTGCCGAGTGAGGTGCTCGATGCCCGCCGTCGCTGATCGCGAGGCCGTCGACATCGCCACGGCGGTCCTCGGTCCTCTCGCAGAGCGTGACGTTCCGCTCGGCCCGCTGACCACCTACCGGGTCGGTGGTTCCGCCGACGTGTTCGTCCGGGTGCGCCGAGTCGACGACCTCGTGTCGGTCGCCGAGGCAGCGAAGCGCTCGCAGCTCGACGTGCTGGTGATCGGTCGGGGCTCGAACATGCTCATCGCCGACAGCGGGTTCCGAGGGATCGCGGTGAGCCTGGTGGATCTGGCCGACGTCCTCGACATCGACGTCGACACCGCCGTCGTCACTGCGTCCGCCGGCACGGCGCTGCCGGTGTTGGCCCGCAAGACCGCAGCGGCCGGCCTCTCGGGATTCGAATGGGCGGTCGGCGTGCCGGGATCGATCGGCGGCGCCGTCCGCATGAACGCCGGCGGCCACGGTTCCGACATGGCGGCGGTGCTCATCGACGTCACCGTCGTCGACCTCGCGGGGGCGACCGACGCCCACATCGTGACGGCCGCCGAGATCGGGTTGGGGTTTCGTCACAGCGAGCTGCCCGACTCGGTGGTGGTCGTCTCGGCGCGTCTCCAGCTCGAGCGTGGTGACCGAGCGACGTCGGAGGCGGTGATCGCCGAGATCGTCTCGTGGCGACGTGCCCACCAGCCCGGTGGTCAGAATGCCGGTTCGGTGTTCGTCAACCCGGTCCCTGGCGAGGTGAGCGCCGGCGCGTTGATCGACGCCGCCGGTCTGCGTGGGTTGCGCCTCGGCTCCGCCCATGTCTCGGAGAAGCACGCCAACTTCATCCAGGCCGCCGACGGTGGCTCCGCCGATGACGTGCACGCGCTGATGCGGGTAGTGCGCGATCGCGTCGAGACGACGAGCGGGTACGCGCTGCGCAGCGAGATCCGGCTGGTGGGCTTCGAGGACGCCTGGTACTGACATGCGATGGCGACGAACGTCTGCTGAGCGGTCCGACGAATCCGAGGGCACCGGCGAGGGTGTCACGAGTACCGAGGGCGTCCGGGTCATCAAGGTCGACCGGGGAGCCGGCGACGAGTTCTCCGAGGTTCCCGACCCCACCGTGCTCGATGAACTCTCGCGTGCATTCGGTGGTGGCGCACCGGGCGAGTCCGGTCCGGACGACGCGTCGGTTCCTCCATCGATCATCTCGATCGGCGCCGACGACGAGCTGCCCGACGCGGTCTACCTCGATGAAGGTTCCGGCGAGGACGACTCGTCGGCGGGCCGGCCGGTGTTCATCGACGACGACGGCAGCAGCGACGCGGTCATGCCGAAGGACGCGACGGCCCGCGGCATCGAACCGCGGCTGCGTCAACGGCGAATCGGCGTGCGCCGGGCCGCCAGCCGCAAGCGCCTCTGGTGGGCCGCGATCGTGATTGCGGTGGTCGTCGTCGCGGTCGCCGTGCTCGCGGTCCTCGGTTCGTCGTGGTTCGCGGTCGAACAGGTGTCGGTCAGCGGCAACGTGTACACCGACCCGGCGGCACTCGACGCCGTGATCGAGGATCTGCGCGGGACGCCCGTCCTGCTCGTCGACACCGCCGAGGTCGAAGCCACACTCGAGGCGATCCCGTGGGTCGAGGCGGCCCGCGTGACGACCCGTTTCCCCGACTCGGCTCGCATCGAGATCAGAGAACGCACCCCGGTGGCGTCGATGCTCGGTGAGGACACCCGCTCGCGGGTGCTCGATGCCGATGGGCGTGTGCTCGCGGTGATCGAGGGGCAGCCGGTGGCGCTCGTGTGGATCAGCGGACCCGGCACGCTCGATCTCGGCGAGGGCGACACGGCGCCGATCGGCTATCAGGCCGCCGCATCGCTCGTCACCAAGCTGACGCCGACGATACGCACTCGGGTCGAGTCGATGCTCGTCACGCCCGACGGCTCGGACCTGGTGCTCGTGCTCACGAGCCAGTCGGGGCCGGTCGAGGTCCGCTTCGGGTCGGCGATCGGCGACAACCAGCAGATCGAGAAGCTGGTCAGGCTGGAACGCAAACTGGATGACCTCGGCGACGAGTCGGTGTCGGTGATCGACGTCTCGACCGCAGAAGTCACCGTGCGATGACGAACTCGGGGGCGCTCATGCGGCAGTGTCCGTGTTCTGCGAGCGCATACCTGGCAGGATGTGGCGCACTACTCTCCACCCTCGCCCGCTCGCTCGAAACGAATCGACTCATGAACCACAACCAATGGAGGATCAGCTGATGGTCGGCGCTCCGCAGAATTATCTCGCCGTGATCAAAGTCGTCGGGGTGGGTGGCGGTGGCGTCAACGCCGTCAACCGCATGATCGACGCCGGACTCAAGGGCGTCGAGTTCATCGCCGTCAACACCGACGCGCAGGCGTTGCTGATGAGCGATGCCGACGTCAAGCTCGACATCGGGCGCGACCTCACCCGAGGGCTCGGTGCCGGGAGCGACCCCGAGGTGGGTCGATCCGCTGCGGAAGCCCACCATGAAGAGATCGAGGAGATGGTCCGCGGCGCCGACATGGTGTTCATCACCGCCGGTGAGGGCGGCGGTACCGGGACCGGTGCCGCACCGGTCATCGCCGAGATCGCCCGCGAGGCCGGTGCGCTCACGATCGGCGTGGTCACGCGACCGTTCTCGTTCGAGGGCCGCCGGCGTGCGGTGCAGGCCGACAACGGTGTGCAGAAGCTCAAGGAGAAGGTCGACACGCTGATCGTCATTCCGAACGATCGACTGCTGACCGTCGCGAACGACAAGACCAGCGTCCTCAACGCCTTCAAGATGGCCGACGAGGTGCTCCTGCAGGGTGTGTCCGGCATCACGGGCCTGATCACCACGCCGGGCCTGATCAACACCGACTTCGCCGACGTCAAGATGGTGCTGTCGAACGCGGGCTCCGCCCTGATGGGCATCGGCCAGGCGAGCGGCGACGATCGTGCCGTCTCCGCTGCGAAGGCGGCGATCTCGAGCCCGCTGCTCGAGTCGGCCATCGACGGAGCACGAGGCGTACTGCTGAACATCACCGGGCCGTCCGGGATGGGCCTGTTCGAGATGAACGCCGCCGCGGAGATCATCCACGGCGTCGCCCATCAGGATGCGAACATCATCTTCGGCACGGTGATCGACGACGAGATGGGCGACGAGGTGCGGATCACCGTCATCGCCGCCGGTTTCGATCGCCTCGACGAGCAGGGTGGGGGCCGACCGTCGGCGTTGGTCGAGGAGGGCCCGCGCACCTCGCCGACCCGCATCACCGAGCTGTTCGGCAGCGACGACGAACCCGATCCGTTGGCAGACGACGACGGCGACGACTTCGACGTTCCGTCGTTCCTCAAGTAGCCGCGCGTCGTTGCTCGAACTGCTCCGCCAGGAGGTCGATGGCCATCGGCTGGTCGCGGTCGTCTCCGATCGCGCAGACGGCGACGTCCACCCGATGCAGGTCGACGCAGACAGCCTGGCGTTGCGGCAGGTCGCGGTCAGTGGGCGAACGTGGGTGATGCTCGACGAGGTGCACGGCACCGCGGTGCACCGAGCGGTCGTGTGGGACGACTCGCCGAGTGATGTGGTCGCCGGCGTCGGCGACGTGCTCGTCGGCGGACCCGGCACCGCGGTTGCGGTCTGGGTCGCCGACTGTGCCCCGATCGTGTTGTTCGACCGTGGGGGCGCGACGGTGGCCTGCCACGCCGGCTGGCGTGGACTGGCGGCCGGGGTGATCGGCGTTGCCGTCGGCCAACTCGGGGCGCCCTGCACGGCGGCAGTGCTCGGGCCCTGCATCCATCCGTGCTGCTACGAATTCGGCGCCGGCGACCTCGCCGAGGTGGCGGCCGGCCTCGGCGTCGACCCCGCTGCGATCAGCGGCCGCACCTCGACCGGCGCGCTCGCACTCGACGTCCCGACAGCGGTCGCCGTCGCGCTGGGCCGTCACGGCATCGCGCTCGACGTCAGCGGCCCCTGCACCGGCTGCGACGATCGGTGGTACTCGCACCGGCGCGGGGATCCCGAACGCCAGGCCGTGGTCGCCTGGTCGGAGGTGGCGCGATGAGCGACGATCGGTCGGCACTGGTCGCGCAGCGGCTCGAGGCGATCCGGGGGCGGATCGACGACGTCACCCGGTCCTTCGACCACGACGTCGAGGTCGTGGCCGTGACGAAGGGATTCGACGACTGGGCGATCGAAGCTGCCGTCGCCGCTGGATGTCGGGTGATCGGGGAGAACTACGCCCAGGAACTGCTCTCCAAGCGAGCGGTCGTCGAGCGGCTCGGGCCGCGGGTGCAGTTCATCGGCCGACTCCAGAGCAACAAGGTGCGCCAGCTCGTCGATGTCGTCGACGTCTGGGCGAGCCTCGACCGGTCGTCGGTCGTCGACGAGGTCGCGAAGCGCGCGCCCGGCGCCCGGGTGCTGATCCAGGTCGACACCACCGGCGATCCGGCCAAAGGGGGATGCCACGTCGAGGAGACCGCTGCGCTGGTCGCTCGCGCGGCGTCGGCCGGTCTGGTCGTCGACGGGTTGATGACGGTCGGCCCCACCGGTGGGTCGCCCGAGGCCGCGCGTGCCGGGTTCCGGCAGGTCCGTCGGCTGGTCGATGAACTCGGCTTGGCAGCGTGCTCGATGGGGATGACCGGCGACCTCGCCGTGGCGGTCGAGGAGGGTTCGACCCAGGTGCGAGTCGGTACGGCGCTGTTCGGGCCTCGACCGCCACGGACCTGACTCCGCCGTCCACCGTGAACGGGGTGCGCTGGGCTAGCCTGCGCCACGCAGGAGGAATGCATGTCACTCTGGAAGAAGACCATGGACTACCTGGGTCTGGGTCCCGACGATGCGTACGACGACTACGACGACTACGACGAGCCGGCGCCCGCGCCGCGGCAGAGCCGCGCGCCCCGTGATGCCGACCCGCGTGGGAGTTGGGACGCAGCGCCCGAACCCGAGCCGACGGTTCGAACGGTGTCTGCACGACCCAGCTTCCCGTCGCGCGACTTCGATGCATCACCCACACGGCGTGCAGCCGGGAACGGTGGCGGACGCCCCGACGACTCGGGCGTCCAGGTTCGCCCGGCGCCTCAGCAGAACCCACCCACGAATCTCCGAAGCGTGCCGGGAGGATCCATGGAGCCGCACACGGTCCGTCCACGTCGTTTCGACCAGGCCCAGGAGGTCGCCGACAAGTTCAAGGACGGACAACCCGTCATCATGAACCTCGAAGGCACCGAACGCGATGTCGCTCGGCGACTGATCGACTTCGCGAGTGGTATCTGCTATGCCCTCGACGGATCGATGGAGAAGGTCGCCACCGGGGTGTACCTGCTCAAGCCGCCGGCGCCGCAACGCCCGCGGTACGACGACTACGACGACTGAACTCGAAGGAGATCCTGATGGAGATGAACCCGCAACGCGTTCGCGGCGCCGAGTTCAAGACGGTGCGCAAGGGCGCGGATCCCGACGAGGTCCGCGTCTTCCTGAGCCAGGTCGCCGAGGAACTCGAGCGTGCCCAGAACCAGTCGACCGCGATGGAGGCCCGGGCCCGGGCCGCAGTGGCTCGACTCCAGGAGGTCAGCGATCAGGCGGCCGCGGCGCCGACGCCCACCGTCGACGCGTCGGTCGAGGAGTCCGAGACGATCAGCCGGACGCTCCTGCTCGCGCAACGCACCGCCGACGCAACGATCGCCACCGCGAATGCCGAGGCGCAGCGGGTGCTCGCAAAGGCCAACGACGAAGCGGCCACCACGCTCGACTCCACTCGCGAGATGTCGGCTCAGATGCTCGAGGACGCGCGAATCGAAGCCCACCGCGCCGGTGAGGTGGAGCGTCAGTCGATCGCCAGCGAGGTCGAGTCACTCAAGGCGCGTCGAGACTTCCTCGAGTCCGACGTCCATCACCTCGAGACCTTCCTGATCGATCAACGTGCACGGGTGAGGGAAGCCGCCACCGCCCTGATCGATCTGGCGGATCGAGTTCCCGGTGGACTGGGCGAGGTCCGCCGTCCGCTGCTGTCCGCGTCCGACGACGACACGCCGTCCGGTCTCTTCCGGGATGGCACCGAGGCTCGCGACGAGGCGAGCGTGACGAGCCCCGATCTCGAGGGCGCGCCCGAGCAGGAGTTGGGCAGTGATCCGGCCGAGATCGTGATCGTCACCGAGATCGCCGACTCCGGCACCAGCACCGACACCGAGACCAGCGCCGACACTGGCACCGACTCCGACCGCGAGGTCGGCGACCCGGAGACCACCGGTGCCGCGAGCCAGGCCCGCTTCGAGGACCCGTGGTCCGCCCGCAGTTCGTCGGTCGATGATCCCACCGAAGCGATCCCGGTGTTCCGCGTCGACGACGACCCGGCGCCGGGGCGCGACGAGTCCGGCGAGGAGTTCCGGTTCTCGTTCGACGACGAACGCTCCTGATGCTGCCGGCGCCCGAACCCCGGGCGTCGGCCTCGCCCGCCGTCGGTAGCATCGCCTCGTGTCCTATCCAGACGTCGACCCCCGGCCGCACTTCCCACGTCTCGAGGAGCAGATCCTCGCTCGGTGGGAGAAGGACGACACGTTCCAGGCGTCGATCGACCAGCGTCCGGCCGGCGAGTACGGTGCGAACGAGTTCGTCTTCTACGACGGCCCACCGTTCGCCAATGGGCTCCCGCATTACGGCCACCTGCTGACCGGGTACGTCAAGGACGCGATCCCGCGTTACCAGACCATGCGCGGCCACCGGGTCGAGCGACGGTTCGGCTGGGACTGTCACGGTCTGCCCGCCGAGGTGAAGGCCGAGCAGGAACTCGGGATCTCCGGTCACCCCGAGATCACCGCATTCGGCATCGACCGGTTCAACGACGCCTGCCGTACGAGCGTGCTGCAGTTCACCGACGACTGGCGCGACTACGTCACGCGCCAGGCCCGGTGGGTCGACTTCGACAACGACTACAAGACCCTCGACCTGACCTACATGGAGAGCGTCATGTGGGCGTTCAAGACCCTCTGGGACAAGGGCTTCGTCTACGAGGGGTTCCGCGTCATCGCCTACTGCTGGCGCTGCGAGACGCCGCTGAGCAACACAGAGACGCGGATGGACGACGTGTACCGCGACCGACAGGACCCGGCGCTGACGGTCGGTTTCGAACTCGAGTCCGGTGAACGCATGCTGGCCTGGACGACCACACCGTGGACGTTGCCGTCGAATCTCGCCCTCGCGGTCGGTTCCGACATCGAGTACGCCGTCGTCGAGCTCGACGGGGTGCGCTACGTGATCGCCGAGGCCCTGCTGGGCGCCTACGCCGCCGAGCTGGGTCAGGCCACGCGGGTTGCGACGATGCTCGGGAGCGAACTCGTGGGTCGCCGCTACACACCGCTGTTCGACTACTTCGCCGACACCGACAATGCGTTCCAGGTCCTGGCTGCCGACTTCGTGTCCACCGACGACGGCACCGGCATCGTCCACCTCGCCCCGGGGTTCGGCGAGGACGACCAGGTCGTCGCCAATGCGGCCGGTATCCCGACGATCTGTCCGATGGACGAGCACGGCCGCTACACCGCCGAGGTGCGTGACTGGGTCGGAACCCACGTGTTCGACGCGAACCCGCTGGTGATCCGCGAGTTGAAGGAACGAGGCGTCGTGGTCCGCCATGCCACCTACGACCACCCGTACCCGCACTGTTGGCGCTGCGCCCAGCCGCTCGTGTACCGAGCGATCTCGTCGTGGTTCGTCAAGGTCACCGAGTTCCGCGACCGGATGGTCGAACTCAACCAGCAGATCACGTGGCAACCCGCCCACATCAAGGACGGCAGCTTCGGCAAGTGGTTGGAGAACGCTCGCGACTGGTCGATCAGCCGCAACCGCTTCTGGGGATCGCCGATCCCCGTGTGGCAGTCCGACGACCCGACGTACCCGCGGATCGACGTCTACGGTTCGATCGCCGAACTCGAGGCCGACTTCGGTGTGCCGGTCACCGACCTGCACCGGCCCCAGGTCGACGAACTCGTCCGGCCGAATCCCGACGATCCGACCGGGGCGTCGATGATGCGGCGCGTGCCCGAAGTGCTCGATTGCTGGTTCGAGTCGGGATCGATGCCCTTCGCACAGGTGCACTATCCGTTCGAGAACACCGAGTGGTTCGAGCATCACTACCCGGGTGACTTCATCGTCGAGTACATCGGGCAGACCCGGGGGTGGTTCTACACGTTGCACGTGTTGGCCACGGCGCTGTTCGATCGGCCGGCGTTCGCGAACTGTGTCAGCCACGGCAACGTGCTCGGTGACGACGGCCGCAAGATGTCGAAGAGCCTCAACAACTACCCGGACCCGAAGGAGATGTTCGACACCCACGGCGCCGACGCCATGCGCTGGCACCTGTTGTCGTCGCCGATCCTGCGTGGTGGCGATGGCATGGTCACCGAGGAGGGGATGCGCGACACGGTTCGTCATGTCCTGCTCCCACTGTGGAACTCGTGGTACTTCCTCACCCTGTACGCCAATGCGGCCGACCATCACGGGGCGATCCGCACCGACTCCACCAACGTGCTCGACCGTTACGTGCTCGCCAAGACGCGGGCGCTCGTGGCCGACATGACCGTGACGATGGACACGTTCGACCTGTTCGGCGCATGTCAGCTCGTGCGTGACTACCTCGACGTGTTGACCAACTGGTACATCCGCCGCAGCCGTGACCGCTTCTGGGCGGGTGACCACGACGCCATCGACACGATGCACACCGTGCTGTCGGTGCTCACGCGGGTCGCGGCACCGCTGCTGCCCCTCGTGTCGGAGGAGATCCACTCCGGTCTCCACGGCGACGACCGTGCCCGCAGTGTGCACCTCACCGACTGGCCCGACGTCGACGAACTCCCTGCTGCCGACGATCTGGTCGCAACGATGGACCTCGTGCGAGACGTGTGTTCGGCGACGCTGTCGGTGCGCAAGGCTCATCAGCGACGGGTGCGCCTCCCGTTGAACACGGTGACGGTCGCGTCGGTCGACGCCCACCGTCTGGCCGATTTCGTCGACGTGATCGCCGACGAGGTGAACGTTCGTCGTGTCGACCTGACCGACGACGTCGCGTCGGTGGCGACCGAGCGTCTGCAACTGGTCCCCGCCAAACTGGGGCCACGCCTGGGCAGCGACGTCCAGCAGGTGATCCGCGCGCACAAGGCGGGCGACTGGGTGGTGTCGGGTGACGCCGTGGTGGTCGGGGGAGTCGAGCTGCTCCCCGGCGAGTACAGCCTCGAACTGGTCGCCGAGGGCGACAAAGCGAGCGCCGGCTTGAGCGATCACGCCGGGGTCGTGGCCCTCGACATCGAGGTGACCGAGGAGTTGGAGATCGAAGGTCGTGCCCGCGACCTGGTGCGGCTCGTGCAGCAGGCTCGCCGTGAAGCCGAGCTGGACGTGTCGGATCGCATCGACCTCACGGTGACCGCATCACCGCCGTGGATCGAGGCGATCCGAGCCCACGAGGCGCTCATCGCCGCCGAGACCCTGGCGACGTCGCTCACTGCGGTGCCGTCGGGCGACGTCGAGGATCCGGCCATCGTGGTCTCCCTGGCATCTGGGTGAGCCGCTGGTCGTTCCGGCCGAGCGTCCGGTAGAGTCCGCCGCTCACACCGCCGGGAGGAGCGCACATGGCAACCGCGAAGAAGACGAGTTCCGCCAACAAGGCGGCGCCGCCGAAGACGGCTTCCGCGACGAAAGCACCGGTCAAGAAGGCGCCTGCGAAGAAGGCGCCGGCCAAGAAGGCGCCGGCCAAGAAGGCGCCCGCGAGGAAGGCGCCCGCGAAGAAGGCGCCCGCGAAGAAGTCGCCTGCGACGAAGTCGCCTGCGAAGAAGGCACCGGTCAAGAAGGCGCCTGCGAGGAAGGCGCCTGCGACGAAGTCGCCTGCGAGGAAGGCACCGGTCAAGAAGGCACCTGCGAAGAAGGCACCGGTCAAGAAGGCGCCAGCGAAGAAGGCGCCTGCGAAGAAGGCACCGGCCGAGAAGGCGCCCGTCAAGAAGACCCCCACGAAGAAGGCGGCACCAGTGAAGAAGACGACCGCGACGGCGACGAAGACGACGCCGGCCACGACGTCGGCGGCGAAGCGCAAGGGCCCGAGCCAGACCAGCCTCACCCCTTCGCTGTTGTCGAACGCACAGTTCGAACGCGTCGAGATCCCCGCTCCGCGGGGTCACACCAAGGACGGCATCGCGTACACGAAGGACTTCGACGTGCAGTTCCTCAAGGCTCAACGCGATGAACTCCAGGCCCGCCGCGCTGCCGAACTCGCTCGCGCCACGCGGCTCGAGGACGAGGCGACGAGCATCATCGAGAACGGCGAGATGGGCGACGTGCAGTTCGACGACGAAGGTGGCGAGGGCGACACGATGGTCGTGCAGCGCGACCTCGATCGCGTGCTGTCGACGCAGGCCCGACAGACGATCCTCGACATCGACGCCGCGCTCGCCCGCATCGAGCAGGGCACCTACGGGTACTCGTCGGTGTCCGGCCTCCCGATCCCGCGCGAACGTCTCGAGGCGATCCCCGAGACGACCGTCCTGGCTGCCGAGAAGGTCAGCGGCGTCGGCCCGCGCTGAACGATGCCAACCCTCGGCGCATGGCGGGTTCCTGTCGCCATTGCGCTGGGTGTGGTCGTCGTCGACCAGTTGGCGAAACACTGGGCGGTGACCTCGCTCGGTGACGACCGGACCATCGATCTCGTGTGGACGCTCCGGTTCAACCTCGCGTTCAACAACGGGATGGCGTTCGGTCAGGCGGGTGGCCTTGGTCCGGTGATCGCCGTCGTCGCCACGCTCGTGATCGTGTATCTGCTCGCGACGCTGCGAAACGAATCGAGCCGCATCAGCACGATCGGCATGGGCCTGCTCATCGGTGGCGCTGCAGGGAACCTGATCGACCGCCTGTTCCGCGGCGACGCGTGGCTCAACGGCGCGGTCGTCGACTTCATCGATCTCCAGTGGTTTCCGATCTTCAACGTCGCCGACATGGCGATCAACGTTGGTGCGACGCTGCTGATCCTGGGCAGCGTGCTGTCGGCCCGACACGATGGGCGCACCGCGAAACAGGAGCTGCAGGACGAGCACGAGCAGCAGGAGCCGGCGGGGGGTGCGGCATGATCGTCGAGGCGGTGCCGTCGGCGCTGGCAGGGGAGCGGTTGGACCGGATCGTCGCCCTGATCGGTGATCTCAGCCGAGCTGAGGCCGCAGCCACGATCGCAGCCGGCGGCGTTCGTGTCGACGGCGCACCGGCAGCGTCGGGCAAGATCAGGCTCACCGAGGGTCAGACCGTCGAGGTCGACCCGGCGGCGGTTCCCGGACCGGTGTTGCCGACGTCCGACCGAACCGTCGAGTTCGGTGTCGTGTACGAGGACGAGGCCGTGATCGTGATCGACAAGCCCCCCGGGTTGGTCGTGCATCCCGGCGCCGGCAACCTCGACGGCACGCTCGTGAGCGGGCTGCTCGCCCGATACCCCGAACTCGAAGGAGTCGGTGACGATCCGGTGCGCCCCGGCATCGTGCACCGCCTCGACGCGGGGAGTTCAGGATTGCTGGTGGTCGCCCGGACGAGCGAGGCCGCCGCGCGGCTGATCGAACAGTTCGCCGACCACAGCGCGACGCGCCGCTACGACGCCGTCGTCTGGGGGGTGCCCGATGCTCCGCACGGCATCATCGACGCCCCGATCGGGCGGGACCGCGGTGACCCGCTCAAGATGGCGGTGGTCACCGGTGGCCGACCGGCGCGAACCGACTATCGGGTGGTCGGCACCTACTCCGCACCGGCGCTCGTCTCGCGACTCGAGTGTCGGCTCGAGACCGGGCGGACACACCAGATCCGCGTGCACCTGTCGTCGATCAACCACCCGCTCGTGGGCGATCCGACCTACGGCCAGCGCCGACCGGTGCTCGGCCTCACACGGCCGTTCCTCCATGCGGCGGAACTGGCCTTCGATCACCCGATCACGGGCGAGCGGGTCACGTTCACGAGCCCGCTCGCGGCCGACCTGCAGGCGTGGCTCGACGCCGCCGAGGTGTAGCCATCACGGCCAGGGAGCGTCGCCGCGGGCGATGTCGGCGATGCCGGCGAGCGTGAAGCCCTCGAGGTAGGTGCGCATGTGCTCGCCGGCCTTGTTCCAGATCCCCAGGAGGACGCACTGGCCCTCGTGGTCGCACGATCCGTCCTGGTGCGGCTGTCCGAAGTCGCCGAGCGTGATCGGGCCGTCGACCGCCGACACGATCTCCGACAGCCGGATCTCGGCGGGCGGTCGAGCCAGGACGTAGCCGCCGCCGACACCCCGCTTGGAGCGCACGAGCCCGGCGCCCTTGAGCGCGAGGAGGATCTGTTCGAGGTAGGGCTGGGGGAGCGCGGTGCGTTCGGCGATGTCGCGTACGGACGTGGGGCCGGCCTCGTCGCCGTGCAGCGCCAGCGACAGCAGCGCACGGCAGGCATAGTCACCACGGGTCGAGATGCGCACGACGCCACCCTATTCACTGGGCGTCGTCGGGCAGCGCTTGTCGCCGGGTGGCGGGACGTGGTGGACTGCTCCCCGTGACGATCAACGGCGCACAGGGTCCGATCATCCCGGACTACCGGGGTGCCAACGTTCGAGGGATCGTGCCGGCCCTGCTCGGACCGGCGTCGTGGGCCACCGGCCTGCCCGACTGGATGCCGAACGAGGTGGCCGGCGCCCACAGCGTGGTGTTGCTGGTGCTCGACGGCCTCGGCTGGGATCAGCTGCAGGAGCACCGGGAGCTGATGCCGACGGTGTCGGCCATGGCGGGCCGTTCGATCCACACGGTGGCGCCCACGACCACGGCCACGGCGTTGAGCTCGATCACCACCGGTCTGACGCCGGCCGAGCACGGGCTGATCGGCTACCGGATCGTGCTCGGGGGCGAGATCGTGAACGTACTCCGATGGTGTGTGGGTGATCAACCGGTTCGTCGCTCGCATCCGCCGCACGACGTTCAGCCCTACGACCCGTTCCTCGGGCAGGCGGTTCCCGTCGTCAGCCCGGCCGAGCTGCAGAACTCCGCGTTCAGTGAGGCGCATCTGCGCGGGTGTCGACCGGTGGGATGGCGCGCGTCGTCGTCGATCGCGGTCGAGGCGCGGCACCAGGTGGAGGCCGGCGAGCGGTTCGTGTACTGCTACTACGGCGGCATCGACAAGATCGCGCACGAGCGCGGGTTCGGGCCGTACTACGACGCCGAGCTGCGGGCGGCCGACGCGCTGGTCGCCGATGTCCTGGCAGCGTTGCCGACCGGCACGACGTTGCTCGTGACCGCCGATCACGGCCAGGTCGAGGTGGGGAGCCGGATCGTGACGCCGTCGGCGGAGTTGCTCGCGAACGTGACGCTGCAGTCCGGCGAGGGACGCTTCCGCTGGCTGCATGTGGCCAAGGGTGCGATCGACGACGTGGCCGCACTGGCGAACGACGAGGTCGGACACCTCGCTTGGGTGGCGACCCGCGAACAGATGCTCGACGAGGAATGGTTCGGTGCGGCGATGGCGCCGGCGGTTCGTTCGCGTCTCGGCGATCTGGCCCTCGTGGCGCGCGAGCCGGTGAGCTTCCACGACCCTGCAGACTCCGGCCCCTTCGAGTTGGTGTGCCGTCACGGGTCGTTGACATCGGCGGAAGTGAACGTCCCGCTGGTCGCGGCGTCCGTGTGATCCCGCTAGAAAGGGAGCCATGACCGACAACAACGGCTCGGAGCCGATCACGCCCGACGAGGTGACCGCCAGCCCGTCGAGCGAGGAAGCGCCCGAGGCCGAGGAGTCGGTGACGTCGCCGGCCAAGGTGATGCGTATCGGCTCGATGGTGAAGCAACTCCTCGAGGAGGTCCGTGGCGCGCCGCTCGACGAGGCGTCGCGCGAGCGCCTCGCCGAGATCTACGAGCGTTCGATCGCCGAGTTGTCCGAGGCGCTGTCGCCGGACCTGCAGGAGGAGCTGCACAGCTTGGCGCTGCCGTTCGACGAGGGGGAGGTGCCGAGCGAATCGGAACTGCGCATCGCGAAGGCGCAGCTCGTCGGGTGGCTCGAGGGCCTGTTCCACGGTATCCAGGCCACGTTGATGGCCCAGCAGTTCGCCGCTCGCCAGCAGCTCCAGGAGATGCGCCAGCTCCCCGGCGCCCAGATGATGCCCGGCCAACACCCCGACGGCGACCGCCCCGGCACCTACCTCTAGCCCCCAGCCCACCCCCACCTCTAGCCCCCAGCCCACCCCCACCCAGGAATCGGCCACGGATCGCCGGCTCACCAGTGAGCGGGTGGCGCCGGGGCGGTGGAGGGACCGGCCGGAGGCCGCACGCCGTCCGCCGTGCCGGTGACAGGACCCGTGAGCGGAGATCGCGCGCTACTGTCGACCAGAACCACATTCGCGTAATTCAAGACTGAGATCCGTGACCGATTCCTTCACCCACCTCCACGTCCACACCGAGTTCTCGATGCTCGACGGAGCGGCGAGGCTGGACGAGCTGGTGGCCAAGGCGGTGCGCGACGGCATGCCAGCGATCGGCATGACCGACCATGGCAACATGTACGGCACGTTGGACTTCTACAAGGAGTGCAACAAACAGGGGATCAAGCCGATCATCGGCACCGAGGCCTACATGGCCTACGACAGCCGAGCCGAACGTCCCGCGCGGCGGGGCCGCATCGACGACTCGGGCGGCGACACCGAGGGGGGCAAGAAGCTCTACTACCACCTGACGCTGCTCGCGGAGAACCAGACCGGCTACAAGAACCTGATCCAGCTGTCGAGCCTCGCGTTCATGGAGGGCTACTACTACAAGCCCCGGATGGACTGGGAGCTGCTCGAGAAGTACTCGGACGGCCTGATCGCCACCACCGGTTGCCTCGGCGGCCAGGTGCTGCAGGCCCTGCTCAACGGCGACGACAAGGGCGCCGTCGAGAAGGCGGCGCGCCTGCAGGACATCTTCGGGCGGGACAACCTGTTCGTCGAGCTGCAGGACCACGGTCTCGCTGCGCAACGTGAGACCAACCCGAAGCTGATCGAGATCGCCAAGAGGATCGGCGCACCACTGCTCGCCACCAACGACAGCCACTACACGCATCAGGAGGATCACGAGTCGCACGACGCGCTGCTGTGTGTGCAGACCGGCGCGCTGCTGTCCGACGCGAAGCGTTTCAAGTTCGAGGGCAGCGAGCACTACCTGAAGTCGCCCGCCGAGATGCGCTACCTGTTCCGAGAGGTGCCCTCGGCATGCGACAACACGCTGTGGATCGCGGAGCGTGCCGACCTCGAGATCGAGTTCGGCAATCCGTTGCTGCCCGAGTTCCCGGTGCCGGAGGGGTTCGCGAGCGACGCCGACTACCTGCGCCACCTCACGTACGAGGGCGCCCGCAAGCGGTGGGGCGACAACCTGTCGGCCGACGTCGAGGAGCGTCTCGCCTACGAGTTGAAGACGATCAACGACATGGGCTTCGCGTCGTACTTCCTGATCACGTGGGATCTGATCAAGCACGCCCGCGACTCGCGGATCCGTGTCGGTCCGGGCCGGGGATCGGCGGCCGGGTGCGCGGTGGCCTACTGCTTGTGGATCACCGATCTCGACCCGATCAAGTACGACCTGCTGTTCGAACGGTTCCTCAACCCGAGCCGCATTTCGATGCCCGACATCGACATGGACTTCGACTCCCGCTATCGAGACGAGATGATCCGCTACGCGGCCGAGCGCTACGGGCGTGACCACGTCGCGCAGATCATCACGTTCGGCACGATCAAGGCGCGCAACGCCGTCCGCGATGCAGCGCGGGTGCTCGGCTATCCCTACGGCATCGGCGACAAGCTGGCCAAGGCGATGCCGCCGATGGTGATGGGGCGCGACACGCCGCTCAAGTACTGCTTCGAGCAGAACCCGAAGTACGCCGACGGCTACAAGGCCGCCGCCGACCTGCGGGCGATGTACGACACCGACGCCGACCTGAAGAAGGTGATCGACGTCGCCCGCGGGCTGGAGGGGCTGAAGCGCTCCGACGGCATCCATGCAGCGGCCGTGGTGATCACGAAGGACCCCGTCACCGACTACGTCCCGATCCAGCGCAAGCCGGAGTCCGGCCAGGATCCCGCCGATGCGCCGGTCGTCACCCAGTACGAAATGCACGGCGTCGAGGACCTCGGTCTCTTGAAGATGGACTTCCTGGGGTTGCGTAACCTCGACGTGATCACCGACGCCGAGGAGATGATCCAGCGTCAACGCGACCCCGACTTCGTCGTCGAGAACATTCCGATGGACGACGCGGCCACCTTCGCGTTGCTCTCGCGGGGCGACACGATCGGGGTGTTCCAGCTGGAGTCGCCGCCGATGCGCCAGCTCCTGAAGGCGATGGCGCCGAACAGCTTCGAGGACGTGTCCGCTGTGCTCGCGCTCTATCGGCCGGGGCCGATGAGCGTCAACATGCACTACGACTATGCCGACCGCAAGAACGGGCGCAAGCCGGTCGAGTACTTCCACGAGGACGCCGAGGAGGTGCTCGACGACACGTACGGCCTGATGATCTATCAGGAGAGCGTGATGCGGGTGGCGCAGAAGTTCGCCGGCTACTCGCTCGCGGAGGCAGACAACCTGCGCAAGGCCTGCGGCAAGAAGATCCGTGAGTTGATGGCCAAGGAGCGCAACGCGTTCGAGGCGGGTGTCGAGCGTACGGGCTACGGCAAGGACCTGGGCCCGCAGCTGTTCGACATCATCGAGAAGTTCGCCGATTACGCCTTCAACAAGAGCCACACCTTCGGCTACGGCCTGGTCACCTACCAGACGGCGTATCTGAAGGCCCACTACCCGGTCGAATACGTCGCCTGCCTGCTCACCAGCGTCAAGAACAACCTCGACAAGGCGGCGATCTACCTGTCCGACTGCCGGTCGATGGGCATCAAGGTCCTCCCGCCCGACGTCAACCGGTCGATGTCGAACTTCGGAGCGCTGGCGACCACCGAGCTGCCCCCCGGCGTCACGTTGCCGGTGGGAAGCCCCGGGGCGATCACGTTCGGGCTGTCGGCGGTCCGCAACGTCGGAGAGGCGCTGGTGGAGCTGTTGATCGCCGAGCGTGAGGAGAACGGGCAGTTCACCAGCTTCCACGACTTCGTCGAGCGCGTGCCCGAGCCGGTGCTCAACAAGCGGACGATCGAATCGCTGATCAAGGGCGGGGCCTTCGACACGCTGGGTCACACCCGCCGTGGCCTGCTCACCGTGTTCGAGCACATCATCGACACGACGGTGAAGCGCCGCCGCGAGCGCGAGAAGGGTGTGATGAGCCTGTTCGGTGACTGGGGCGACGCCGACGGTGACACGCAGAGCGCGGGCGGTGACGGCTTCGACGAACGAACCGAGATCCCGGACCTGGCCTTCGACAAGACCGAGCAGCTCCGCTACGAGAAGGAGATGCTCGGTCTGTATGTGTCCGATCACCCGCTGTTCGGGGTCGAGGCAGCACTCAAGCGCAAGGTCGAACAGTCGGTGCTCGACCTGCAGACGATGGAGGACGGGGCGAACGTCGTCGTCGGTGGCGTGATCACCAACCTCGCGCGCAAGTTCACGAAGAAGGGGGACCAGATGGCGGTGTTCCTCCTCGAGGATCTCGATGCATCGATCGAGGTCACGATCTTTCCCCGGACGCTCGCCGAACAGGGCCACAAGCTCGAGGACGACCTCATCGTGGCCGTGAAGGGCCGGCTCGACCGGCGTGACGAGTCGCGATTCGGGCTGATCGGCCAGACCGTGACGGTACTGTCCGGGTTGAGCGACGGTCCGGCGGCGCCGCTGCGACTGCGGCTGCCGTCGGCGGCGCTCGACGAGCTGAAGATCCAGCGCCTGAAGCGCATCCTGCGCGAACACCCCGGCGACTCGGTCGTGATGGTCGACATCGGCCAGGGCAAGGTGCTCAAGCTGGCCGACGAGTTCCGGGTCGATCTCGACCGTTCGGTCGGCGAACTCCGCATGGCCTTCGGACATGAGGCGGTGCTGCTGTAGAATAGGACGAATGGCACTCGACGTCTCGACCAACGACGCTTCGGCGCTGACGGACTCCGACCTCGACGAACTGGCGTCGATGGAGGACGCGTTCAGTGCCGGCCAGCTCTCCAAGGCGAAGGAGGACTGGGTTCTCATCACGACTGCCCGATTCGGATCGGCCCTGCACGGGTTCACCTTCTCCACCCTCGAGCGCATCGGTGGCACACCGTGCGTGCTGATCGGCTTGATGTCGGTGAAGCGCTCCTCCAAGCGTGATCAGGTGCTGCGTGGACTCGTCGGCGAGGCCTACCACCGGGCCCTGATGGCGTTCCCCGACGAAGACGTGGTGGTCGGATGCCGGTTCGTCAACGCCGACGGCCTGGAGGCCTTCAAGGACCTGCGTGAGGTCACCCCCTCGCCGGGCAGCAACGCGGTCGGCGAAGAACGCGCCTGGGGGCGCCGCCTTGCCAAGCGGTTCGGCGTCGATGCCAAGTACGACGCCAAGACGTTCATCGCCGCGAGCGGGAGCACCGACGGGTACCTCGACCACGAATCGTCGAAGCCGGACAAACTCGACCCCGCGGTGGTCGAGATGTTCTCCGCCGTGCCCGTCGACAAGGGCGGCGCGATGGTCGTGTACGGCTGGACGATGGCCGAGGACCTCCTGAAGCTCGGGAAGCGCTGACCTCCGTGACATGACCGAGTTCGCCGAGGTCGTCCGATCCCGGCGAATGACGAGGGCGTTCGCCGATCGCCCGATCGATCCGCAGGTGATCGACGGTCTCGTCGATCTCGCTGCCCGGTCGCCCAGCGCCGGCAAGACGCAGGGCTGGCACCTTGTGGTGCTCGAAGGCGACGAGACTGCCGTGTTCTGGGACGCCACACTGCCGGCGGTGAAGCGCGACTCGTTCCGCTGGCAACGGCTGCTGAACGCCCCGGTGATCGCGCTGCCGCTCGCCGATTCGAAGGCCTACGTCGACCGGTACGCCGAACCCGACAAGGTCCAGACCGGGCTGGGCTCCGGCGCATCTGCGTGGCCCGTGCCGTACTGGACGATCGACACGTCGATGGCGGTGATGACACTGTTGCTCGCCGCCGAGGACGCCGGGCTCGGCGCCCTGTTCTTCGGTGTGTTCCGAGGCGAACGCGAGTTGCGCCAGCGGCTCGGCATCCCCGGCGGCCTCGAGCTGCTCGGGGCGCTCGCGTTCGGGTATCCAGCCGATCCTGTCGACGGAGCCGAGTCAGGCCCCGGACGCAGCGCCGCGCGCGACCGGCGTAGGCCCCGTCAGATCATCCATCGGGCTCGCTGGTGACGGGCCGGGTGGTGATCGTGTCGCCGTCGATCACGACCTCGCGGCCCGTCAGCGCCTCAGCGAAGCCCTGGAGCGTGTCCTGGGGGGCCTGGCAGGAGTACTCGCGGCAGACGTACGCGTAGCCGTCGCTGCGCTCGAGCCACAGCGGCGAGTCGTACGGCTCGCCCCACGCCAACACGGTGTCCGGGCGCCAGATCGACTGCGCGAGGCGGACCATCTCCGGGCGATCGCCGACGATCACGACCTCGGTGAGGCCGCGACGACGGAGGTCGACTGCGACGAGTGCGTTCGAGTACTGGGCGGGCGCCTTGGAGACCACGGCACCGATCAGCTCGAGGATGCGGTCGGCCTGGTGGGCGTAGCGCTGCTCACCGGTGAGGGCTGCCAGGCGGAACAGGGCGATCGCCGCGGAGGAGTTGGCTGAGGGGGTGGCATTGTCGGCCAGGTCCTTCTGACGGACCACGAGCGATTCGGCGTCTTCGGCCGTGGTGAAGAGCCCGCCGTGGTCGGGGTCCCAGAACCAGTCGAGCATCGTCTCGGCGACGCTGACGGCTTCCTTGATCCAGCGGGCCTCGCCGGTGGCCTCGGCGAGCCGGGTGAAGGCGTCGACGAGCGCAGCGTGGTCGGCGGCGAGGGCGCTGTGGCGGGCGGGTGGTGTCCCGTCGGCCTGCCAGCTGCGCTTCCAGCGTCCGCGATCGTCGCGCAGTTCGCGCAGCAGGAACTCGCCGTTGGCGACGGCGGCGTCGAGCCAGTCGCGCCGTCCGAACACTGCGGCGGCCTGTGCGAGCGAGGAGAGGAACAGCGCGTTCCACTCCGTGAGGACCTTGTCGTCGAGCCCGGGGCGGGGCCGCTGCGCACGGGCGGCCAGAAGCCGGCGGCGGGCTTCGTCGAGTTCGGATGTCCGCACGAGCTGGCCTCGGGCAGACAGACGATGGGGAATCGACCGTCCTTCGAAGTTGCCGTCGTCGGTGATGCCGTACCAGTCGATCAGGGTGTCGACGACGGCGGGGTCGAGACCCGACAGCGCCGACCGGACCTCCGATGGCGTCCACGTGTAGAACCACCCCTCGACACTGTTGCCGTCGGGGTCGAGCGAATCGGCGTCCTCGGCGGAGAAGAAGCCGCCGTCGGGGTGGCGCAGCGTGCTGAGGACGTAGTCGATCGTCTCCTCGACCACGAGGCGGTACTGCGGTTGGCCGATCACGATCAGGCCGCGGAGGTAGATCCCCAGCAGGAGCGCCTGGTCGTAGAGCATCTTCTCGAAGTGGGGCACGAGCCACTCGCGATCGGTGGAGTAGCGGGCGAACCCGCCTCCGACGTGGTCGTACATGCCGCCGGAGCACATCGCGTCGAGGGTGGTGGCGATGATGTTCTTCGGTCCCTCGCCGGCGGTCGTCATGTAGGCGCGCAGCATCAGGTCGAGATGGAACGTCGACGGGAACTTCGGTGCCGTCCCGAAGCCGCCCCACTCCTGGTCGAACGCCACAGCGAGCGCTTTGAGCGCCTCGTTGAGCTGCTCGACCCCCGGCCCCGTGCCGGCGGGCCGCAACTGGGCCGTGGTGTCGATCGCCTTCACCAGGGCGTCGACGTTCTGGCGAACGTCGTCGGGCTTGTTGCGGTAGACGTCGTCGATCGCATCGAGGAGCTTGAGGAACGCCTCCTTCGGGTAGTAGGTGCCGCCGTAGAACGGCTCACGATCGGGGGTCATGAACACCGTCATCGGCCAGCCGCCGCGGCCGGTCATCGCCTGAACCGCATCCATGTAGACAGCGTCGACGTCCGGGCGCTCCTCGCGGTCGACCTTCACGTTGACGAACAGTTCGTTCATCCTCGCGGCGACCTCGGGATGCTCGAAGCACTCATGGGCCATCACGTGGCACCAGTGACAGGCCGAATAGCCGACCGAGAGCAGGATGGGGACGTTGCGTTCCTCGGCGGCGGCGAAGGCTTCGGCACCCCACGGGTACCAGTCGACCGGGTTGTCGCGATGCTGGCGGAGATACGGGGAGGTTTCGTCGGCGAGCCGGTTCACTCCGTCGACCGTACCCGCCCGTTCCCGTGAACTCATGCGCGCTCAGGGCGCACACGAGTTCACGGGAACGGTTGGGTTTCGGGCGGCGCTGGTTGACGCAGGGGGGGGTTCAGGCGCCCATGGCGTGGTAGCCGCCGTCGACGTGGATGATCTCGCCCGTCGTGGCGGGAAACCAATCCGACAGCAGGGCGACGCACGCCTTGGCCACCGGTTCGGAGTCGGTGACGTCCCAGCCGAGCGGAGCACGTCCGTCCCAGGTGTCCTCGAACACTGCGAAGCCGGGTATCGACTTCGCCGCCATCGTCTTGATCGGGCCTGCGGCGACGAGGTTCGAGCGGATCCCCCTCGGGCCGACCTCCTTGGCGAGATACCGCGACACGCTCTGCAGTGCCGACTTCGCAACGCCCATCCAGTTGTAGGCCGGCCACGCCTGCCGGTTGTCGAAGTCGAAGCCGACGAACGATCCTCCCTCGCCCATCAGGGGCAGGAACGCATCGGCGAGCGCCTTGAGCGAGTACGCCGAGATGTGCATCGCCACGGCGACGTCCTCCCACTGGGCCGCGAGGAAATCGTCGCCGAGGCAGACCTCCGGGGCGAAGCCGATCGAGTGGACGACGCCGTCGACGTGGCCCCACTTGTCGGCGAGCGCGTCGCGCACCGCCACGCCGTGGTCGGGCACGGTCACGTCGAGTTCGTGGACGTCGATGCCGTCGCCGAGCTTGCGTGCGGTGCGCTGCGTGAGCGACAACGCACGTCCGGCGCCGGTGAGCACGATCTCGGCGCCCTCGGCGAGCGCGAGCTCGGCCACCCCGAACGCCAATGAGGCATCGGTGAGGACGCCGGTGATCACGATCTTCTTGCCGTCGAGCAGACCCATGGACCGGACCGTAGATCATTGCGGGCGGCGCCTTGGAGCTTCATCGTGCCGGTGTGCCACGCTGTCGCCATGCGCATCGGCATTCTCGGCGGCACCGGACCGGCAGGCAGCGGGCTCGCTGCTCGCCTCGCGAGCATCGGCTACCCAGCCGTCATCGGCTCCCGATCGAAGTACCGCGCCATGGAGGCGCGCGACAAGCTGATCGGGAAGTGGCCACACCTCGCCGACCTCCTCGAGGCAGGCGACAACGCCGACGCCGCGAACTGCGACCTGATCGTCATCGCCACACCGTGGGATTCCGCTGCGGGCACGGCGCAGGAGAACGAAGATGCCATGGCCGGCAAGATCGTCATCTCGATGGCGAACGCGCTCGTCCGTGTGAACAAGGAGTTCCAGCCTCTCGTGCCGCCGCGCGGCAGCGTCGCCGCGCACGTGCAGGCGGCCGTGCCGAGATGTCGGGTGGTCGCCGCTTTCCATCACCTCCCGGCTGCCGAGTTGGGGGAGATCGACCATCCGATCGATTCCGACGTGTTGATCTGCGGTGACGACGCCGCCGCCGTGCAGACCGTCAGCGACATCGTCGCCGACTTTCCCGGGTGCCGACCGCTCGACGCAGGCGAGCTGTCGAACGCCACGGCGATCGAGGCGTTCACGGCCGTGCTGCTGCAGCTCAACGTGCGGTACAAGACCCGGGTCGCGCCGAAGCTCACGGGAATCAAACGCGACCCTCGCGTTGTTGACGCCGGGTGATGCAGCTCTACGACACCGCGCGGCGCGCCGTCGTTGCGTTCGAACCGAACGACAACGTGCTCATGTACACGTGCGGCATCACGCCGTACGACGCCACGCACCTCGGCCATGCGGCGACCTTCATCGCCTACGACGTGCTGCAGCGTCGGCTGATCGACAAGGGACACACGGTGCGGTGCATCCGCAACGTCACCGATGTCGACGACCCGCTGTTCGCGAAGGCCCGCGAACTCGGCGTGCACTACCTCGATCTGGCTGCTGGCGAGGAGGCGCGTTTCGAGCGCGACATGGAGGCGCTGAGCGCCCTGCCGGTCGCAGCCGCGCCGAGGGCGTCGTCGGCGATCCCGGACATCCGCGGGTTCATCGGGATGGTCCTCGATCGGGGGTTCGCGTACGAGTCCGGTGGCTCGGTCTACTTCGACGTCTCCAAGTTCGGATCGTTCGGGTCGCTCAGCCACTACAGCGACGACGAGATGCTCGTCCTCGCGAAGGAGCGCGGTGGAAACATCGACGATCCCAACAAGCGCTCGCCGCTCGACTTCGTGCTGTGGCACCCGTCAGCGGCCGACGAGCCGAGCTGGGACACCATGTGGGGCCCTGGCCGACCGGGCTGGCACATCGAATGTTCTGCGCTCGCACTGCGTGAGCTCGGCACCACGATCGACCTGCACGGTGGGGGAGCCGACCTGATCTTTCCGCACCACGAATGCGAACGGGCCCAGTCGGAGGCGGCCACGGGCGAGCCGTTCGTGAAGCACTGGATGCACACGGCGCTGATCCACAAGGACGGCGAGAAGATGTCGAAGAGCCTCGGCAACCTGGTCTTCGTCGACCAACTCCGCGAGACCTGGGACCCGCGGGCGATCCGCCTCGGCATCATCGAGCACCACTACCGCACCGAGTGGGAGTGGGACGACGGGCTGATGCCGCGCAACGCCGCCCGGCTCGATGCGTGGAACGAGCGCGGCGGATCCAATCCCGACCTGCTCGAGGAGGTCCGAGCCCGTCTCGACGACGACCTCGACACACCCGGCGCGATCGCTGCGATCGACGATGCCGCGCGCGCCGGAGCCGGTGTCGGCGAAGCGGCCTCGCTGCTCGGCGTCGACCTCGATTGACTCCACGACCGCCCCCGCAGGCTCGAAATGTCGCGGAATGCGGTCGCCGAGTGCCCCGATTCCGAGAGAATTCCGATTGGTTCGGGTTTGTGCTTCAAATGTGCGCTTGTGCCGTCTACTCTGTCGGACGTGACAGACGGTCCGGGAGCAGGCGCGATGCAGCGCAGGGTACGCAAGTTGGGTCGTCCCGTCTCCAATCTGCTGTGGGACATCGAGCTGAGCGGCTACGAACGGCTGCCCGCACACGGCCCTGCGATCCTCTGCCCCAACCACATCAGCTTCCTCGATTCGGCCTTCCTGATGCTGACCGTGCCCCGCAACATCTCCTTCGTCGGCAAGGCCGAGTACATGGACTCGTGGAAGACGAAGTACCTCTTCCCAGCGATGGGCATGATCCCGATCGACCGGTCCGGGGGCGACAAGAGCGCCGCCGCGCTCGACGCCGCTGAAGCGGTGCTCAGCCGTGGTGAGCTGTTCGGGATCTTCCCCGAGGGCACCCGGAGTCGCAACGGCAACCTTCACAAGGGACGCACCGGCGCCGCACGTCTCGCGATGAAGCTCGACTGCCCGATCTTCCCCGTCGGGGTGATCGGCACCGACCAGATCCAGCCGCCGGACGCGAAGATGCCCAAGCTCTTCAGCGGCTGCCAGATCAAGATCGGTCGGCCGATCCGGCCCGAGCGATATCGCGGGCGAGGTGCCGAACACATTGCCTGGCGGTCGATGATCGACGAGGTCATGTACGAGATCCGAGAACTCACCGGCCAGACCTACGTCAACACGTACGCCGGCGCCACGGCCGAGACCGAGCCGACGGTCGCCGCCCGTGTGTCGTCGGTCGCCGATCCGCTTCCGGACATCACGCCACGGCCGTCCGGCGTCGAGCGCGAACTCACCCTCGTCGCCGGCAACTGACCGCCGGCTGCGCATCCTCCCGCTCGTATCGGACGGCGCCGGGCGCAAACCTCACCGCTGGTCGGTGACCGACGCTCCTATCCTGACGGTCGCATGTCGAACATCACGGTCTCCCTCCCCGACGGATCCGAGCGAGAGCTGGCCACCGATGCCACCGCCCTCGACCTGGCGGCGTCGATCGGCTCCGGCCTCCGTAAGGCGGCGGTCGCTGCCGTCGTCGACGGCCGTGAAACCGATCTCACGGCGCCCCTGCACGACGGTGCCGTGGTCTCGATCGTCACCGCCGGCACCGACGAGGGACGTCACGTGCTGCGACACTCGACGGCGCACGTGATGGCGCAGGCGGTGACCCGCCTGTTCCCGGGAGCGAAGTTCTCGATCGGCCCTGCGATCGAGAACGGCTTCTACTACGACTTCGAGCTCCCGGGCGGTGCGACGTTCAGCGACGACGACCTGGAGCGCATCGAGGCCGAGATGCGCGAGATCGTCAAAGCGAACCAGCCGTTCATCCGCTCGGAGATGTCGATGGCCGAGGCCAAGGAGCTCTTCGCCGACCAGCCCTACAAGATCGAGATCATCGAGCGCGTCGAATCGGCGGAAGCGGACAACGACGACGCCGCCGAGGTGGGCGAGGGAGGCGTGATCAGCGCGTATCGCAACACCGACTCGTTCGTCGACATGTGTGTCGGTCCGCACGTTCCCTCCACGGGCAAGCTCGGGTTCTTCAAGCTGCAGCGAGTGTCCGGCGCGTACTGGCGCGGCGACGAGAAGGGCCCGATGCTGCAGCGCATCTACGGCACGGCGTGGGAATCGAAGCAGGCGCTCGCCGAACATCTTCACCAGCTGGAGGAGGCGCTCAAGCGCGATCACCGCAAGCTCGCCACCGAACTCGACCTGCTCAGCTTCCCCCACGAACTCGGCGGTGGGCTGGCGGTGTGGCACCCGAAGGGCGCGATCGTCCGCAAGCTGATGGAGGACTACAGCCGGCTGCGGCACGAACACGGTGGGTACGAGTTCGTGTACACGCCGCACCTGGCCAACGGCAAGCTGTTCGAGACCTCCGGCCACCTCCAGTGGTACGCCGACGGCATGTACCCGCCGATGGAGATGGACAACGGCACGTACTACATGAAGCCGATGAACTGCCCGATGCACTGCCTGATCTTCCGCAGTCGCCAGCGCAGTTACCGCGAACTCCCGCTGCGTCTGTTCGAGCTCGGCAACGTCTACCGCTACGAGCGCGCCGGCACGCTGCACGGCCTGATGCGCATCCGCGGCTTCACGCAGGACGACAGCCACATCTACTGCACGAAGGAGCAGATGGCAGAGGAGGTCGCCAGTCTGCTCGACTTCGTGTTGTCGGTGCTGCGGGCATTCGGCTTCGAGGACTTCACGTTCAACCTCTCGACCAAGGATCCGGAGAAGTACATCGGATCCGACGAGATCTGGGACGAAGCGACCGAAGCCCTGCGTGAGGCGCTCGACGCGCACGGCCTGGAGTACGCCGTGAAGGAGGGCGACGCGGCGTTCTACGGCCCGAAGATCGACATCGACGTGCGCGATGCGATCGGGCGGTCGTGGCAGCTGTCGACGATCCAGGCCGACTTCCAGCTTCCCGAGCGCTTCGACCTCGAGTACGTCGGCGCCGACAACAACCGGCACCGTCCGATCATGCTGCACCGCGCGCTGTTCGGGTCGATCGAACGGTTCTTCGGCGTGCTCCTCGAGCACTACGCCGGAGCGTTCCCGACCTGGCTCGCTCCGGTTCAGGTTCGGGTGCTCGCGGTCGCCGAGGCGCACGAGGACTATGCGGCGTCCGTGGTCGAGGCGTTGGAGGCAGCCGGCGCACGCGTCGACACGGTCGTTGCCGACGACGGACTGGGCAAGCGCATCCGCAACGCCAAGTTGGAGAAGATCCCCTACGTGCTCGTGGTGGGCGACGACGACGTCGCGGCCGGCACCGTGGGGGTCAACCCGCGCGGCGGTGAGGTCGAACGCGGCGTCGATCTCGGTGCGTTCGTCGAGCAGTTGTGCAACGAACTCGCGAGCGCCGAGTCGGCCGCGCTCGGCGCCTGAGGGTCCGATGATCGAGCGGATCTGGTCCGGCTGGAGGTCGACGTACGTGACGGACGCGCCCGTGCGGTCGGCCCCTGAGTCGTCGCGGTCGGACTCCGGTGCTGCAGGGTCGGTGTTCACCCGGATCCTGAATTCGGGCGCGTCCGACGTCGACACCCACATCGTGCACCGATCGACGACGTGCTTCGTCATCTGCAACCTGTTCCCGTACACGATCGGCCACGTGCTCGTCGTGCCGTTCCGTGAGGTCGCCGATCTCGAGCAGCTGACCGTCGACGAGACCAGCGATCTCTGGTCGACCGTCACCCGGACGGTCGCCGTGGTGCGCGGTGTCTACCGGCCCGACGGTCTCAACGTCGGGCTGAACCTCGGGCGCCCGGCCGGTGGATCGATCCCCGATCATCTCCATGTGCACGTCGTGCCCCGTTGGACCGGCGACTCCAACTTCATGATGGCGGTGTCCAACACCCAGAACCTCCCGGAGTCGATCGACGCCACCGCCGCGAAACTCACGGCGGCCTGGGCCGTAGCCTGATCACGATGACCGACGACCTGCGCGACGAACTCCCCGACGACCTCGACCCGCGCGGCTACGTCGGGCCGTACCAGTTCCCCGACAACAGCCGCCGCCGGTGGCCCGGCGTGATCTACCTCGCGATCGCGGCGCTCTGCGTGATCGTGTACGGCGCGCTGCCGGACGAGGCCGTCGTCAACGGGGGCTTCCTGGTGGCGGCAGTCGTGCTCGCAGCGGTCGGTGTGTTCTCGATCACGTCGAGCTGGCGGATGCACGTCGACGAGAAGGAGGCGCTGGTGGCAGCGCAACAGGCGTTGGGGTACCCGATCGGCCACGCGTCGGCGCAACAGGTGTGGCGGGGGCTGCGCAGCCGACCGACCTGGCGGGTGATGTGCTACTCGGCCGAGGAGCCCCCGACCACTCGGGCCCTGGTGCTGGTCGATGCCGTCGACGGGCGCGTCGTCGAACACCTCAGCGAGGACAACCCCGAACTCGCCCCCGAGTCGCGATAGCGTCTCGTCGATGTTCGACGGCAAGTTCCGGGCCCCGGTCGACAAGGCCGTCAAGCCGATCGGCAAGGCGCTGCGGAAGACGGGGCTGACGCCCGACCATCTCACGATCCTCGGTCTGCTCGTCGGTATCGCCGCCGCGGTCGCGATCGGTGCGGGCGAGCTCCGCCTCGGCCTGCTCCTCGTCATTCTCGCGGCGCTGCCCGATCTCTTCGACGGCGCGCTCGCCAAGGCCACCGACGCAGCGAGCCAGCGTGGTGCGTTCTTCGATTCCACGGTCGATCGGGTGACCGATGCGTTCCTGCTGGGCGGCATCGCCTGGTACTTCGCCAGCACCGAATCGCCCTACATGAGCATTCTGCCGTTCGCGGTGATGGCGGTGTCGAGCATCATCAGCTACGAGCGGGCCAAGGCCGAGTCGCTCGGGATCGAGGCCAAGGGCGGCCTGATGGAGCGTGCGGAGCGCATCATCGCGCTCTGCGTCGGCCTGCTGTTCCCCGTGCTCCTGATCCCGATCCTGTGGATCATGCTGGTGCTCACCTCGATCACGGCGATCCAGCGATTCGTCAAGGTGTGGAAGCAGGCAGCCGTGGCGCCAGTCACCGCCGCACGCATCGAGATCCGCCGCTCACGGCGTCAGAGCCGCCGGGTTGCGCGCACCGAACGGCGCCGTACCCGGGTGCCCCGACGGCCGACCTGACACGTGCCGTCGCGACCGTTCACCGATCCACGCCGTTTCACCGACATGGCGACCACGTCGTCGTTCCGGTTCGGCGCCGCCGCGGCCCAGCTGATGCCGGCGCGGGTCGCGGCGGGGTTGACGACACCGTTCGGACTCGGCGCCAGCTTCGCCAGTCGGGAGCGTCGGGCGATGATCGCCCGTCACCTCCGACGAGTCGATCCGACCCTCGACGGGCTCCGTCTGCGCAGGGCAGTGCAGGAGGCGTTCGACTCCTACGCCCACTACTGGCTCGAGAGCTTCCGCCTTCCCAACCTGTCGGCCGCCACGGTCGAGCGGGGCTTCGACGTCGACGGGTACGAGCACATCGTCGACGGGCTCGCGGCCGGCAACGGTGTGATCCTCGTGCTCCCCCATCTCGGAGGCTGGGAGTGGGCGGGCCGCTGGATCGCCGAGCAGGGGCATCAGATCACGGTGGTGGTCGAGCAGATCGATCCGCCGGAGCTGTTCGAGTGGTTCGTCGACCTCCGCTCGGCGCTCGGGATGAACGTGGTCCCACTCGGTCCCGGTGCAGGCACCACGGTGATGCGAGCCCTCAACGACAACCACGTCGTGTGCCTGTTGGCCGATCGTGACCTCCAGGGGGGAGGCCCCGAAGTCGAGTTCTTCGGCGAGCGCACCACGATGCCGGCCGGACCTGCCACGCTGGCCTTGCGGACCGGGGCGCCGATCCTGCCGACCGCCGTGTACTTCACCGGGCGCGTCGACGGTCACCGCGCCTGGGTGCGCCCTGCGCTGGAGGCGGGGCGCAGGGAGAAGCGCCTGCGTGGCGACGTCGACCGCATCACGCAGGCGCTCGCCCACGATCTGGAGATCCTGATCCGGCGCGCGCCATCGCAGTGGCACATGTTCCAGCCGAACTGGCCGAGCGATCCCGGCTACGGGCGCTGACCGGGGCGCGAAGCGGAGTTCCGGGCCTACTCGGCCGGCCGTCGCAGCCGACATGGTCGTCAAGACGACCGTCACAATTGCCGAAGAGGGAGCATCGAACTCGTGACGAACTTCTCGATGTCAGCGCGCTCGCGCGCTGTCGTCGCATTGGCGGCCGTGCTGACGGCCGTCTATCTCGTCATGCCCGCTGGCCCAGCGCTCGAAGTGATCCGGGTCGTGTCGCCGGCGATTGCGGTCGGTGCGATCATGGTCGGCATCGCGTCGTTCCAGCCGACGCGTACCCTGCCGTGGTGGCTGATCGCGTTGTCGATGGGTCTGCTCGCGGGCGCGAACGTGGTGTGGGCCGGGCTGTACTTCGCCGAACAGGAGACGTTCGTCTCCGCGAGCGACGCCGTTCATCTCGTGTCGGCGCTCGCGCTCGTCCTCGGGCTGTGGATGCTCGCTGGTGACAGTGGAGACGAGTCCTACGGACTCGCGGGGGTCGAGATCGCGATCGTGGGGATCGCCGTGGGTCTCGGCGTCTGGTTGGCGGTCGTCGAGCCCTATCTCTCCGACGGCGATCTCGCCGTCGGCGACCGCATCTGGGCCGTCCTCGTCCCGATGCTCGGAGCCGTCGCCGTCGCGCTGTCGATTCGCCTGGCGATCCCCACCCGCTTTCGTGCCCCGGCCCCGACCTTGACGTTGATCGGGGTGTCGTTGCTGTTGATCGCGGACGTACTCCGGAGCTTCAGCGAACTCCGCGAGACCTACGGCCCTGGAGGGTTCGTCGCTGCGTTGCTGATCCCCGCACCGCTGCTGGTCGGGGCGGCCGCGCTCGACCCCACCATGAGACGGTCGAACCGTGTCGTCGAGATGACCAACGTGTTCGGGTTCGGCAGGGTCGTGTGGCTGAGTGTTGCTGCGCTGACGCCGCTGACGGTGCTGATCACGCTGCTGGTCACCGGCCTCGGGACGGCGACGACGCGCACGCTCGCGGCGATCTGCTCCGTCGTGGTCGTCGTGCTGGCCCTGACACGCATGTGGCGGCTGGTCGCCACCGTTCGGGTGCTCACCGAACGCCGAGGCCAGGACCGGCTCGCCGCGATGGTCGAGCATTCGAGCGACGTCGTCCTGCTGCTCGACGCGGACGGCATCATCCGGTACGCGAGCCCCGGCCTGGCGAGCACCCTCGGGCATCGCCCGAGCGACTGGACGGGGAGGTCGATGATCGACCTCGTCTCGAGCGAGGATCGGGATCCGGCCGCCAGCGAACTGCGGCGCTCGGTCCAGGTGGGTCGCGGCAACATGGTCAAGTTCGAGGCCAGCCTGGTGCGCGTCGACGGCGAGCGCCGCCGGATGGAGGCGACGATCGCCAACCTGCTCGGCGGCGATGCCGTCGACGGCGTCGTCGCGACGTTCCGTGACGTCACCGAACAACGCAACCTCGAACGACAACTGAGCCACCGCGCCTTCCACGACGAACTGACCGGCCTGGCCAACCGGGCGTTGTTCCTCGACCGAATGGACCACGCGCTCCGGGTCGCTCGACCCGACGCTGACCCGGTCGTCGTGCTGTTCGTCGACCTGGACGACTTCAAGTCGGTCAACGACGCGCTCGGTCACGGTGTCGGCGACCAGATGCTCCGAGCGATCGCCGATCGGATCCGACGGGTGTCGGGCCCGGGCGACACGCCGGCCCGACTTGGCGGCGACGAGTTCGCACTGCTCCTGGAGGACCGTGGGGGAGTGGACCGAGCGCTCGAGGTCGCCGAACGCCTGCTGGGCGACCTGCACGAGCCGGTCGCGCTGGCCGGATACGACCTGACCGTGCTCGCCAGCGTCGGCGTGGCAGTGTCGACGCCGGGGATGACCACGGCGGGGCTGCTCCGCGACGCCGACATCGCCATGTACGAGGCGAAGCGGGCCGGCAAGAGCCAGATCAAGATCTTCGATCCGGCGATGCGTTTGAGTGCCTCCCGCCACCTCGAGTTCCGAAGCGACCTGGCGAACGCGATCGACCGGGATCAGCTGCGTCTCGTGTATCAGCCGATCATCGATCTCCGCACGGGTCGCGTCGTCGGCGCCGAGTCGTTGCTGCGGTGGCAGCACCCACTCCGTGGCGAAGTGTCGCCCTCCGAGTTCATCCCGATCGCCGAGCGAGCCGGCCTGATCGTGCCGATCGGCAAATGGGTGGTCGACGAGAGCCTGCGCGCTGCGGCACGATGGCAGGCCCGGGGCCCACAACAGATCAGCATCAACGTGTCGGCCAGCCAGATCAGGTCACCGGAATTCGTGGAGCACGTCCGGGAGTCGCTGGTCCGGCATTCGACCGATCCGCGACAGGTGACCCTCGAGATCACCGAGACGATGCTGGTCGAAGAGATCGAGTCGACGTCCGGGTACCTTGCCGAACTGCGGTCACTTGGTGTACTCATTGCAATCGATGACTTCGGTACCGGTTACTGCTCGCTGTCGTACCTGCAGCGGTTCCCGGTCGACGTCGTCAAGATCGATCAGCAGTTCATCGAGGAACTCGGCGACGATCCCCGACAGGCGACGTTGGCCCGGATGATCCTCCAGCTGACCGCAGGGCTCGACATGTTGAGCGTCGCCGAGGGCATCGAGCGCCCATCGCAGTTGCGTGCGCTCCAGTCGCTCGGATGCGACCTCGGCCAGGGCTACCTGATGTCGGAGCCACTGGAGGCCCACGAGCTCGAGCGCCGTTTCGGGGTCGCGTGATCGGTCGCGTGGGCCCCGGCCGATCGGGATCCGGTCGATGAGGATCGCCGTCGTCAGCCCTTACAGCCTCACCGTGCCGGGCGGGGTCCAGGCCCAGGTGCTCGGGCTGGCACGCGAGCTGCGTCGGCGTGGTCACGAGGCCCGCGTGCTCGGACCCTGCGACGGGCCGCCGCCGGAGAGCTTCATCACGCCGCTGGGCGACTCGTTGCCGCTGTCGGCGAACGGCTCGGTTGCGCCCATCGCCCCCGATCCGTCCGCGGCGTTGCGGACGCTGCGGGTGCTCAACGACGAGCAGTTCGACGTCATCCACCTCCACGAACCGTTGGCGCCGGGCCCGACCTCGACGGCGCTGATGGTGCACCGGGCGCCCACGGTGGGGACGTTCCACGCCGCCGGCACCTCGGCGAGCTACCGGATCCTGCAGCCTGCGCTCACCCGGCTGATCAGGCGCATCGATCGCAAGGTCGTGGTGTCGAAGGACGCCCTTGCGTTGGTGCAGGGGCACCTCGGAGGTCACTACGACGTGCTGTTCAACGGTGTCGAACTCGACCAGATCCGAGCGGTGGAGCCGTGGCCGAGGCCCGACGGAGGTCAGCCGGTCGTGTTCTTCTGCGGACGCCACGAGGAGCGCAAGGGCCTGCGTGTGCTCGTCGAGGCCGTGCAGTCGAGAGATCTTCCGGTGACGGTGTGGATCGGCAGCGACGGGCCCGACACGGCTGACCTCACCCAGCGCACCGCCGGCGATCACCGCTTCCAGTGGCTCGGCCGTGTCACCGACGAGGAGAAGTTCGCCCGCCTCCGCGCCGCCGATGTCTTCTGTGCCCCGTCCTTGCACGGCGAGTCGTTCGGGGTGGTGTTGATCGAGGCGATGGCGGCCGGCACCGCCGTGGTGGCGAGTTCGCTCGACGGCTACCGCAACGTCGCCACCGCTGGCGTCGACTCGTTGCTGGTCGAGCCGGGTGATGCGGTCGCGCTCGGCGAAGCGCTTGCCCGGGTGATCGACGACCATGCACTGTCGGACCGGCTGAGAGCGGCCGGCGACGAACGCGCCGAGGGGTTCGCGATGACCGCGCTCGCCGATCGCTACCTCGAGATCTACGCCGAGATCCTCGGGGCCCGGGCCGGGGCGTCGAGCCATCGCTGACTGATCCCCGGTGGCGCCGTACACTGCGTCGAATGCTCCCCGTCATCATCGTGATCATCGTCGTGGTGGTCCTGGTGCTGGTCGTGATCGCGTTGTACAACGGTCTCGTCAGATCCCGCAACCAGGTCGAGAACGCCTGGTCGCAGATCGACGTCCAACTGAAGCGTCGTATCGACCTCATCCCGAACCTCGTCGAAACCGTCAAGGGCTACGCAGCCCACGAGCGCGAAACGCTCGCCGCCGTCGTCGAGGCTCGCAACGCCGCCATCGCCGCACCCGACACCCCCAAGGCGCAGGCCGCCGCCGACGGCGTGCTCACCGGGGCCCTTCGTCAGCTCTTCGCGCTGAGCGAGGCCTACCCCGACCTCAAGGCGAACCAGAACTTCCTCGCTCTGCAGGAGGAGCTGACCGCCACCGAGGGGCGCGTCGCGTACGCCCGCCAGTTCTACAACGACAGCGTGCTCACCTACGACAACAAGCTCGAGTCGTTCCCGACGGTGATCATCGCCAAGATGTTCAACTTCGAGGCACGCGACTACTTCGAGGCCGACGAGCAGGCTCGCACCGTTCCGACCGTCGAGTTCTGACCCCACACGATGTTCGAACTCATTCGATCGAACAAGCGGCGAAGCGCGGCCCTGATCGTCGTGTTCATCCTCGTCGTCGGCCTCGTTGGGTTCGCCATCGGTGTCGTCGTCGGCAATGGCATCGCGTTCACGGTGGCGGCACTCGTGATCAGCGCGATCATCGCATTCGCCTCCTACTGGAAGGCCGACAAGATCGCGTTGTCGGTGAGCCGTGCCCGTCCCGCGCCACCCGAGCAGTACCAGCGACTCCACAACCTCGTCGAGGGCCTCTGCATCGCAGGTGGGCTGCCGAAGCCCGGCGTCTACGTCATCGATGATCCGGCCCCGAACGCGTTCGCCACCGGCAGGAACCCCAATCACGCGGCGATCGCCGTCACCACCGGGCTGCTCGAGAAGATGAACCGGGTCGAACTCGAAGGCGTGGTCGCCCACGAACTGAGCCACATCCGCAACTACGACATCCTGGTGTCGACCCTGGCGGTCACGATGGTGGGAGCCGTCGCGCTGATGACCGACCTGGCGATCCGCACGATGTGGTGGAACGGCGGCCGCGTGGCCCGCAACGGCGACCGCAACAACGGCAACAACCCGCTGGCCTGGATCGGGATCGTGCTGCTGATCATCGCCCCGATCGTGGCCAAACTGATGCAGGCCACGATCTCGCGACGACGCGAAACCCTCGCCGATGTGAGCGCCTGCCAACTCACGCGGTACCCGCCCGGACTGATCTCTGCTCTGGAGAAGCTGAAGGCAGACACGACGGTGACGCATTCGGCGTCCACCGCTACGGCACACTTGTGGATCGAGCAGCCCATGAGCGGTGTCGGCGACGACGGCAAGCTGGGCGGCATCCACCGAATGTTCGACACCCACCCCCCGCTCGACGAGCGGATTGCCCTCCTGAGAGAACTCTGATGAAACCCTTCCGCCCGTTCGTTGCACTCACCGCTCTCGCGCTGGTCGCGGCCGCCTGTGGCGGTGGTGGCGGTGGCGAGGCCTCCACCACCACCAGCTCGACGTCCACGACGTCCACGACGGTCAAGGCGACCACCACCACGTCGTCGACGTCCACGACGTCCACGACGCTGCCGCCGACGATCCGCCAGCCCCTCACCGGCGAACCGCTCGAGAGCGAGGACGAGATCCTCCAGCGCGCGGCGCTCGTCGCCAAGATCGACAACAACGCCGCCGCGGTGCCCAACCACAGCGGCCTCGCGGTGGCCGACATCGTGTTCGAGGAGGTCGTCGAGGGCCGCACGACGCGCTTCGCCGCGGTGTTCCATTCGCAGAGCTCCGACCCGATCGGCCCGATTCGTTCGGGACGCACCCAGGACATCGACCTGTTCACGTCGTTCAACGCACCGCTGTTCGTCTGGAGCGGTGGCAACCCCAACGTCACTCGTTTGATCAACGAATCGCAACTGATCAACATGGGGCCGAGCGTGGCCGGCGGGTACTACCGCGGGCCGGGCGGCGCCCCGCACAACCTGTACACGAGCACCGACAACATCTGGCTCCAGACCCCACCAGACCAGCCGGGGCCGCCGCTGCAGCAGTACCAGTACCTCGACGAGGGCGAGGCCGTCGACGGTGAGCCGACCGCCGGCGTCAAGGTGCGCGTCGGCAGCGAGAACATCGAGTGGACGTGGAACGCCGAGACGATGAAGTTCGACCGTTCGCAACGCGGTCGCGCCCACGAGGACAAGCTCTTCGGTCGGATCGGGGCGACCAACGTCGTGATCATGGGCGTCGAGTACGGCCGCAGCGTCGCCGACTCGCGCAGCCCGGAAGCGCAGACGATCGGCGAAGGCCCGATCTGGGTGTTCACCGACGGCCAGGTCCGCGAGGGCACGTGGAAGCGTGAGTTCAACCTCTTCGCCATCGAGTTCTTCACCCCTGAAGGCACGCCGATGAAGCTGCAGCCGGGCAACACATGGATCGAACTCGCCGACATCGCCGACGTCGGCGGTGACGCCGGTGGCGTCCAGGTGCTGCCGACCACACCGTCGCCGTGATCGGCCTCGACCTCCACTGCGTGAACGGCGGCGACGAAAGTACGCTGTCGGCATGACTTCGATCCGTAGCACCGGCACGTTCCCCGTCAAGCGGGGACTCGCGGAGATGATGAAGGGCGGCGTCATCATGGACGTCGTCACTCCTGGCCAGGCCAAGGTGGCCGAGGACGCCGGCGCAGTTGCCGTCATGGCCCTCGAGCGCGTGCCTGCCGACATCCGCCGTGACGGCGGTGTCGCCCGGATGAGCGATCCCGAGATGATCGAGGGCATCAAGGCCGCCGTGTCGATCCCGGTGATGGCGAAGGCGCGCATCGGCCACTTCGTCGAGGCCCAGATCCTCCAGGCGTTGGGCGTCGACTTCGTCGACGAGTCCGAGGTGCTCACGCCCGCCGACGAGGCGCACCACATCGACAAGTTCGCATTCGACGTGCCGTTCGTGTGCGGTGCTACCAACCTCGGCGAGGCGCTGCGGCGCATCTCCGAGGGTGCTGCGATGATCCGCTCCAAGGGCGAGGCCGGCACCGGCAACGTCGTCGAAGCGGTCCGTCACCTGCGCTCGATCATCGGCGACATCAAGAAGATCACCCAGGCCGACCAGGCGGAGCTGTTCGAGTGGGCCAAGCGCCTCCAGGCACCACTGCCGCTCGTCCAGGAGATCGCCGAGACGGGCAAGCTCCAGGTGCCGCTGTTCTGCGCCGGTGGGCTCGCGACGCCGGCCGACGCCGCGCTGGCGATGCAGTTGGGCGCCGAGGCCGTGTTCGTCGGTTCGGGCATCTTCAAGTCCGAGGATCCGTCGCCACGCGCGAAGGCGATCGTCGAGGCGACGACGCACTTCAACGACCCCGACATCCTGGCGAAGGTCAGCCGCGGCCTCGGAGCCCCGATGACCGGCATCGAGATGGACGAGGTCAATCAGCGATATGCCGATCGGGGTTGGTGAGCCGAACCCGCACGGACACGGGCCGATCGTCGGCGTCCTCGCGCTCCAGGGTGCGTTCGAGGTGCACCAGCAACGCCTGCACCATCTCGGCGTCCGGGCTCCGCTGATCCGTACACCGCGCGAACTCGAAACCGTCGATGCGCTCGTCCTGCCGGGTGGGGAGAGCACGACGATGTCGAGGCTGTTGACGACGAGCGGGTTGTTCGATCACGTCAAGGGCCGGCTCGGCGACGGCATGCCGGTGTTCGGGACGTGTGCGGGGATGATCCTGTGTGCGACCGACGTGCTCGATGCCCGTGCCGACCAGCGGGGATTCGATCTGATCGACCTGACCGTGCGTCGCAACGGCTACGGGCGCCAGCTCGACAGCTTCGAGGCCGACCTGGAGGTCGAGGGGCTCGAGACCCCGTTCCATGCCGTGTTCATCCGTGCGCCGTTGGTCGAGCGGGTTGGTGAGGGGGTCGAGGTGCTGGCCAGGCACGACGGTGTGCCTGTTCTCGTTCGCAGCGGACCTTGTACGGTGGCGGCGTTCCATCCCGAACTCACCGACGACGCTCGGTTGCATCAGCTCTTTCTCGAGCACTTGTGATCCGTCAGCCGACCTGAAAGAGACGACATGTCCGGCCACTCCAAATGGGCAACGATCAAGCACAAGAAGGGCGCCGCGGACAAGGCGCGCGGCAAGCTCTTCGCCAAGCTCGCCCGACAGATCGAGGTGTCGGCGAAGAGCGGCGGTGACGTCGACTCCAATCCGACCCTGCGTACCGCGGTCCAGAAGGCGAAAGCCGCCCGCATGACCAACGATGCGATCGACCGCGCCATCAAGCGCGGGACCGGCGACGACGACGGTGGCACCTACGAGAGCATCATGTACGAGGGCTACGCGCCCGGCGGGGTGGCGCTGATGATCGACGTGCTCACCGACAACCGCAATCGCACGGGCGCGGAGATCCGAAACATCTTCTCCAAGCTCGGTGGTTCGATGGCCGAACCGGGCGCAGTCGGCTGGCAGTTCCAGCGTCGAGGCGTGATCCTCACCGGTGAGGGCGTCGACGAGGACACGATCATGATGGCTGCGCTCGAAGCCGGTGCCGACGATGTGATCGCCGAGGCCGACGGTGCGTTCCGGGTGATGACCGACCCGTCGATCGTGTACGACGTGAAAGCGGCCCTCGACGAGTCCGGTATCGAGGTGATCTCGGCGGACTCCCCGATGGTCGCCGAGAACCTGGTGCCGGTCACCGACACCGCCGACGCGAAGGCGATCCTGCGCATCCTCGAGGCACTCGAGGACAACGACGACGTCCAGGACGTGTTCTCGAACTTCGACATGAGCGACGAGTTGATGGAGGTGGCGGCGTCGTGAGTCTCGGAGTGGGTGATCCTGCGCCCGACTTCACGCTTCCCGGCACAGGAGGGCGCGAGTACACCCTCGCGGAGTTCCGCGGGCAGCCGGTGGTGCTCGTGTTCTATCCCGGCGACGACACCCCGGTCTGCACGAAACAGCTGAACAGCTACAACGACGATCTCGAACAGTTCAGCGAGATGCACGCCCAGGTGATCGGGATCTCGGCACAGGACGTCATGAGCCACGATGCGTTCTCCGGCAAGCACGGGTTCGACTTCCCGCTGCTCGCCGACACCGACAAGACGGTCGCCGGCCTCTACGGGACGTTGGGCCCGATCGGATTCCCGCGTCGAAGCGTGTTCATCGTCGACGGTGACGGCGTCGTTCGCTACGCCCACCGTGCGATCGCCGGGCTGACGTTCCGGCCGGTGAAGGAACTGATCGGCGAGTTGGAGAAGATCACCACCTGATGTGGTCGCCGGGCTAAGGTACGAACCTGTGTTCGTCAGCCCTGCCACCGATCGGTCGAACGACCGAACCTGCCGGGTGCTCGGCATCGACCCCGGGCTCACCCGATGCGGGTTCGCGGTCGTCGAGTCGCGTGGCCCGAGCAAGGCGGTCGCGGTGTCGCTCGGCGTGATCACGACGCCACGTACCGACCCGTTGCCGCAACGCCTCGCCTCGCTACGCACCGAGTTCACCTCCCTGATCGCCGAGTTCGCTCCCGACGTCGTCGCCGTCGAGCAGGTGTTCTTCCAGGTCAATGTCCGTACGGCGATGAGTGTCGGTCAGGCGAGCGGACTGGCGCTCGCCGAGGCAGCACTCGCCGGGTGTGAGGTGGTGCAGTACACGCCCAACCAGGTGAAGGACACCGTGGCGGGTTGGGGCGGTGCCGACAAGGCCCAGGTCCAGAAGATGGTGCAGGCTCGTCTCGGGTTGAGCGCACTGCCGAGGCCAGCCGATGCCGCCGACGCCGCGGCCCTCGCGCTGTGTCACCTGGCGATGTCGCCGATGGGACGGCGCATCCGCGCGCAGACGGAGCGCAGCGCATGATCGGCTCCCTGCGCGGATCGGTGATCGAGCGCAACGTCGACGGCACGGTGCTCCTGGAGGTCAACGGAGTCGGCTACCTGGTCGCGGTGTCGACACGTGTGCTCGCCGAACTCGAGCCGGGCACGGCGGTGTTCCTGTACGTGCACCACCACATCCGGGAAGATGCGCAGACGTTGTACGGGTTCGCGTCGCGTGATGATCGCCAGACGTTCCAGGTGCTGATCAAGACCAACGGCATCGGTCCCGCGCTCGCGATGGCCATCCTGGCGACCCACCCGCCGGCAGCGCTGTTCGACGTCGTCGCGAACAACGACGTCGCGGCCCTGACACTCGTGCCGGGAGTGGGCAAGAAGACGGCCGAGCGCCTGATCGTCGAGTTACGCGACCGGCTGTCGGTGCCGATGCTCGACGGTGCAGGCGCGGGGGCTCTGCGTCGGCGGTCGCCGACGTGCGCGATGCCTTGGCCTCGCTCGGCTACGGCACCGACGAGATCCGCGACGTGCTGCGCGAACTGCCGTCCGATGCCGACTCGGCGACGCTGTTGCGCGACGCGCTGAAGTCGTTGGGGGCGCGCCGTGCGTGACGAGTTCCTCGATCCGGGCATCGGTGGTGACGACGACGTCATCGCCTCCGAGATCGAACTCGAGGCGGGACTCCGCCCTCGCGCGCTCGACGAGTTCGTCGGCCAGCGTGAACTCAAAGAGCACCTGCGCATCGTGCTCGAAGCGGCCCGAAGGCGCGAACAGCCCGTCGATCACCTGCTGTTCGCCGGGCCGCCCGGCCTCGGCAAGACGACGCTGGCCGGGATCGTGGCAACGGAGATGGGTGTGCATCTGCACGTCACCTCCGGCCCGGCGCTCGAGCGCGCCGGCGATCTCGCAGCGATCCTCACCAAGCTCGAGGACGGCGACGTGCTGTTCATCGACGAGATCCATCGGTTGTCGCGTGCGGTCGAGGAGATCCTGTACCCGGCGATGGAGGACTTCCAGCTCGACATCGTCGTCGGCAAGGGGCCGGCGGCGTCCAGCATCCGTCTGACGATGCCGCCGTTCACGCTCGTGGGTGCAACCACCCGCACCGGCATGATCACGGGTCCGTTGCGCGATCGGTTCGGCCTCGTTGCCCGACTCGACTACTACGACGACGAGGAGCTGCGCTCGATCGTCGAGCGGGCGGCGCGGATCCTCGACGTGTCGATCGATCGCGACGGCGCCTGGGAGATCGCTCGTCGATCGCGGGGCACGCCGCGGATCGCCAACCGGCTGCTGCGCCGCGTGCGCGACTTCGCCGAGGTGCGCGCCGACGGCACGATCGACGCCGATGTCGCCCGCGACGGCCTCGCGCTGTTCGGGGTCGACGACCGTGGCCTCGACAAGGTCGACCGTGCGATCCTCACGGCGCTGTGCACCCAGTTCAACGGTGGCCCGGTCGGGCTGTCGACGGTTGCGATCAGTGTCGGTGAGCAGCCCGAGACCGTCGAGGACGTCTACGAACCGTTCCTGATCACGCAGGGCATGATCGCGCGGACGCCGCGGGGCCGCGTCGTCCTCGACGCCGCCTACGAGCACCTCGGCCTCGCGGCCCCGCGCCGTACGTCCGGCGCCAGCCTCTTCGACTGACCCGACTGGTGGAGACGTCGGCCCCTGTCCGGGGTTCAGCGTCAGCTCAGAGGTCGAATTCGTGGAAGGTTGCCGACGCAGACGGGCGGACTCGGTCGGTGCAGCCACCGCATAGCCTGCCGGCGTGCAGATCGCCGACTTCGACTACGAGCTGCCGGACCACCGCATCGCGCAGACGCCGATCGAACCGCGTGACGCGGCGCGGCTGCTGGTGGATCGGGGGAGTGCGCCACCAGCACATCGCCACGTCAGCGACCTGCCCGAGCTGTTGCGCGCCGGCGATCTGCTCGTGCTGAACGAAACGCGCGTCATTCCGGCGCGCCTCCGGCTGCGTCGCACGACCGGCGGCGCAGCCGAGGTCCTGTTGCTGGAGCCTCGCGACGCGGACCGCCGCGTGTGGGAGGCGTTGGTCCGTCCCGGCGCAAAGCTGCGAGTCGGCGAGCGGTTGTTCGCCGACGACGTGCCGCTGGTGTCGATGGGGGAGCGAACGCCGGCGGGCGACACGTTCTGGGTGGAGCTGATCGGTGACGAGGATCCGTTCGTACTCCTCGACCGCTCCGGCGAGATGCCGCTGCCGCCCTACATCTCCGAACGCCTCACCGACCCGGATCGCTACCAGACCGTGTTCGCCAGAGAGCCCGGCTCGGCCGCAGCGCCGACCGCCGGGCTCCATTTCACCTCCGAGCTGTTCGGACGCCTGGCCGCGGTGGGGGTTGCGACGACGACGGTCGAGCTGGTGGTCGGCCTCGACACGTTTCAACCGATCAGCACCGAGAACCCGCTCGACCATCCGATGCACACCGAGCGCTACCGGGTGCCGCCCGAGACGATGGTGGCGTGCCGAGAGGCCGACCGGGTCGTCGCCGTGGGCACGACCGCAGTGCGTGCGCTGGAGTCAGCCGCGCGCTCCGGCGAGCTGTCGGGCAGGACCGAGCTGTTCATCCACCGTGGTTTCGACTGGCAGCTCGTCGACGTGATGATGACCAACTTCCACCTGCCGAAGACCACGCTGTTGATGATGATCGACGCGTTCGTCGGGCCCCGCTGGCGTGACCTCTACGCCACCGCGCTCGCCGGTGACTATCGCTTCCTGTCGTTCGGTGACGCGATGCTGCTCGACCGGCGCGCCTGAGCCAGCGGCTGCGACGGGATCCCGCCCAGGAGGCCGAGCCACCAGCGTTACGGTGGTCGGATGACGAACGAGGAACTGATCGACTTCGCCCGGCGCTACACCGCGGCCTGGTGCTCCCACGACGCAGCGTCGGTCGCTGCCTTCTTCTCCGAGGCGGGCTCGCTCACGGTGAACGACGGGCAGCCCGCGATCGGTCGATCGGCGATCACCGAGGTCGTTCAGGGTTTCTACGATGCGTTCCCGGACACGGTGGTGCTCATGGACGTGGCGCGAGGCGCAGATGGTCACGGTGTGTATCTCTGGACGTACGAGGGCACCAACACCGGGCCGGGCGGCTCAGGTCATGCGGTGCGCTTCAGCGGTTGGGAGAAGTGGACCTTCTCCAGCGACGGCCTCATCGAGGTCTCGGACGGCCGTTTCGACGCTGCCGAGTACGAGCGGCAGCTCGCCGAGGGGATCTGACCGGCCGAGGACCGGTCCGTTCGGGTCCTTCGGCGACGCGAGGCTGCTCGACCGACACGCGCCCTGAGCCCAGCACGCGAGACTCGTGCGATGGACCAGACCTGGAGCCGAGGTGCCGTCGTCGTGCGCAGCGAGATGCTGGGGCTACAACCGCAGGAGGTGGTCTCGACGACGCCCGCGACCGGAGTGTGGCTCCACGTGCCCGTGATCGTCGTCGACGACACGGCCGAGCAGTTCGTCAGCTACATCCCTCCTGGATCGCCGTTCGTCTTCCCCGAGGGGCCCTGGCCGACACCGGACGGTCGCCATCCCTGGCACGGTCGACCCGGTTGGACCGGTCACGGGTGTCTGATGGTGCAGCGACCGGGTGAGCACTTCGCCGTCTGGCACTTCTGGGACGGGCCCGGCCGGGAGTTCGTGTGCTGGTATCTGAACCTGCAGACGGCCTTCGTCCGCACCGCCGACGGCTATCGAACGCAGGATCTCGAACTCGATCTGGTCGTCTTCCCCGATGGCAGCCACGTCGTCAAGGACGCCGACGTGCTCGACGACCGGGTGGCCGAGGGCCGCTACTCGCCGGAGCTGGTCGCCTGGATCCGCTCGTACGGCGATGGACTGATTCGCCGCCTGGAGACCGAGGGTCCGTGGTGGGACCGTTCGTGGGCCGACTGGGAACCCGATCCCGAGTGGGCGAAGTCGACGTTCGACCGGTGATTCCGGGTTCTCGCTGCGGAGATCAACCGTCTCGCGCGTTCCAGGACTGGAACACGGTGGCTCGTCTCGAGCGACCCGGAACCTGGACTCGTCGAGTCGTCGTCAACCTGGCGCGAGACCAAGCGCGACACCGGGCCGTGCAGCGTCGCCGTCCCCCGAGTTGGCGAGCCGGGCGGGCCGCGACGGGGCGGTCGACGACGCCTGGCACGACAGCGAGTTCTGGGCTGCGGTGGCCACGCTTCCGGACCGCCAGCGAACGGCGGTCGGGCTCTGCTACGTCGGCGATCGATCGGTTTGCCAGGTCGCGGAGGAGATGGGCAGACGCGCCGGGTCGGTCAAGAAGACGCTCCATCGGGCGTGCGAGGCGTTGCGTCAACTGTTGTCGGAGGACGAGTGATGAACGACATCGATCCGAACGATCCGATCGCGCACGCGGTGTCGGCTCCGCCGAACGGCTGGTCGCCAGTTCTGGTCACCTCGACACCGAAACCGCTCTGGAGGCTGCTCGAGCGGGCTCGGCATCGACGGTGGGAGATCGAGGCCGTGCGAGGAGCGGCCGTTGGATCGCGATGGCGGCGGCTGCCGCGCTGGTCATCGGCGGAACGGCCGCACTCGCCGCCAACGTCGCGACGAGGTCGCCCGGCGCGAACGCTCCGGCACCGACGCCGACGGCCGTGCCGAACACCACGGCACCGCCGAGCACCGTGGCGCTGACGACGGCGCTTCCGACCACCGAACCGCCTGCGAACACCACGCCGATCGAGCTGCCAGCGCCAAGGCACCGGCATGGCTGGTTTCGCCATCGTCGCCGTTGCGCTGTCGGGCGAGAACGCCGGTCGGGCCGTGAAGAGCGGCCCGGCCGACATCAACCTGTTCCTCGAGTACCCGCCGTTGTCGTTCGGGCACGGCCGCGATGGTGTCATCCATCGTCGAACGTACCTCCAGGAGGAGCCGCTGGTTTGTGACGATGCCGGCATCGACGAAGGATCCGTCACGCTCGACCCCGCTCCGGCGACGTTCGTGTTCGAATCGCCCACGGATGAAGGAAGCGGTCTCGGTGGAGCGATCACGTCGTCGACCGGAGCCTCGTGGACCCTGTCGGTCGACGCCGCGCCCGGCCGCACCGAGACGTATGTGGGTGCCTTGCCGGCGGCCGCAGGCCCGGACGGCCGGGGGATCTATGTCACCCACATCGGTCCGAATGGGGATCCGACTGTCGACTTCGGTGAGCCGACGATGTGGGTGATCGCTGCACTGGACCCCGATGGCACGGCCACCTGGTGGTCGATCCCGGATGGCTGGCAGGTCGTCGCCAGCGATGTGTGGGGCACCGTGCTCGCGAGGCAGACCGGCACGCAACTCGAACTCGCGCTCGCGGAGTTCTGAGCCACGACTCGGAAACGACCGACACATCGATGATCCTCTCGGTTTCACGGATTTTCTCGTTGTCGTTCGGGCAACTCTGTGACACCCCTTGGTCATGATCGGGGTATGGATTCGGTTGGGGTTGCCGAGCGGGTGGAGCGCATCGTTGCGGTCCGCGACGACGCGTCGGCGACCGACGATGTCATCGAGTCGGGTCTGGTCGCGGTTCGTGAAGTGCAGGCCTGGGTTGACGCGCAGCATGCGGCGTTGGTGGTGGAGTTGTCGACCGACGGATTCGCTGAAGCCCGGGTGGCGAACGCGGCGAAGACGTCGATCGGAGCCGCGGTGAAGTCGACCCAGCGGGCGGCGACCCTGGGAGCGACGCCGAAACTCGCGGAGACCCTCGGTGGCGGCCAGACCACTGCGGCGCACGTGGATGCGGTCACCCGGGCCGCCAATCAACTCGCTACCGCACAGCGGAGCGAGTTGTTCGAACGTGTCGACGACTTGGCCGATGTGGCCGCGGCGTCGACGGTGGAGCAGCTCGCTCGTCGGGTGGCGCTGGAAGCCAGACGGATCCAGGCCGACGACGGCCTCGACCGCCTCGAACGACAGCGCCGAGCGGTGCGTGCCTCGACATGGGTCGATGCCGACGGGATGTGGAACGTGCGTGGCCAGTTCGGCCCCGTCACCGGCGTCCGGCTTGCGTCGAAACTGTCGGCGGGGGTCGAAGCAGCGTTCGCCGAACAGGTTCCGAACGGGTGCCCGGAGGACCCGGTCGAGAAGCAGAAGTTCCTCACCGGACATGCCCTCATCGCGTTGATCGACGGCACCGCCGGTGTCGCCCGTCCGGGACGCTCCGAATACGTCGTGGTGATCGACGCCGACGCCGACTCGGCAACCCACGGGCCCGGTCCGGTCGCCGAGTGGCCGATCCCCGTCGAGGTCCCCGCACGCGTGTTGGCCGAGCTCGCCGGTGATGCCGACATCCACACCGTCGTGCTCCGCAACGGTGTCGTGCTGTACGCGCCCGGTGAGCTGAACCTGGGTCGAACCACCCGGTTGGCGAACCGGGCCCAACGACGAGCACTACGGGGCCGGTACCGAGGGTGTGCGATCCCCGGCTGCAGCGTTGCCTACGACCGCTGCAAGCTCCATCACCTCGTCTGGTGGCGCAACGGTGGGGCGACCGATCTCGACAACCTGCTGCCGTTGTGCACGAAACATCACGGCAAGATCCACCACGACGGCTGGGTCATCGAACTCGGAGCGCACCGAGAACTCACGCTCCGCCTCCCTGACGGCACGGTTCGCAACACCGGTCCGCCAGGCCGCCGCACCGCCGCGTGAGCGGCACGCAGCGATACCGTCGCCGGGATGCATCCGGTCGAGTTCGAGGTCGAAGCCACCGACGGCACCGCACGCGCCGGGACCGCGACGACCGCGAACGGGAGCTACACGACGCCGCTGTTCATGCCGGTCGGCACCCGCGGGGCGATCAAGTACCTGAGTGCTGCCGACTACGAACGCATCGGCGCGCAGATCGTGCTCGGCAACACCTACCACCTGATGCTCCGGCCCGGTGCCGACGTCGTCGAGCGGTTCGGCGGCCTCGGTCGCTTCGCCGGTTGGGACGGGCTGACGCTCACCGACTCGGGCGGGTTCCAGGTGTTCTCGCTCGATCCGAAGGTCGACGACGACGGCGTCACCTTCAAGAGCACCTACGACGGCTCGACCCACCGGTTCACCCCCGAGATCGCTGTCGACGTCCAGCAGCGCCTCGGCGCCGACATCTCGATGGTGCTCGACGTCTGCCCGCCCCTGCCGAGCCCGCCCGAGGTGATCCGTCGCGCGGTCGAACGCACCACGGCGTGGGCCCAGCGTGCCAAGGCGGCGCACAACCGCCCTGACCAGGCGCTCTTCGGCATCGTGCAGGGCGGCATCAGCGAGACGATGCGACGCGAGAGTGCCCAGCAGATCGTCGAAGTCGGCTTCGACGGCTACGCGATCGGCGGCCTCTCGGTCGGCGAGACCCGCAAGGAGATGCTCCCTGCGCTCGCCACTGCGCTCGAACAGCTCCCGACCGACCGGCCCCGCTACCTGATGGGCGTCGGCGACCCCGCCTCGCTCGTCGAGGCCGTCGCGCTCGGCGTCGACCAGTTCGATTGCGTGATGCAGACCCGCTTGGGCCGCCACGGCACCGCCCTCACCTCCACCGGGCGATTCCAAGCCAAGGCGGCTCGCAATGCCGACCTCGACGAGCCCCTCGACGCCAGATGTCCCTGCGAGGTGTGTGCCCGCCACAGCCGGGGGTACATCCGTCACCTCCTGCAGGTGGGAGAACCCAGCGCATCACGGCTCCTGTCCATCCACAACGTCGCCTGGACGATCGACCTGATGGCCCGCATGCGCACGGCGATCCGGGCCGGCGGGTTCGGCTCGCTCCGTCGTTCTGTTCTGGATGTCTGGGGTTGACGGGTGCGTCGAACGATTCGCAGCTAGGCTCGCTCGCCGACATGAACGCGCACCTCTCGACCCTCATCGCCAGCTCCTCGGGTGGAGGCGGCGGCGCAGCGATCCTGCAGCTGGGCATCCTGCTCCTGATCCCGTTCGCCATGTACTTCTTCATGATCCGCCCGCAGCGTCGGCGGATGCGTGAACAGCAGGAACTGCAGCGCTCGATCCAGGTCGGCGATGAGGTCATCACGACCTCGGGTGTCTACGGAACGATCACCGGCGAGGACGGCGACGCCCGGTTCTGGCTCGAGATCGACGACGACGTCCAGATCCGCATCGCCCGCGCCGCGATCCAGGGCAAGGCCAGCCCCGACGCTGACGAGCAGGACGACGCCGACGAACTCGAGTCGGCGAACACCGCCGACGACGACTGAGCATCACGATGAAACGCCGTCTGTGGACCTCGTTGATCGGCGTCGTGCTGATCACGCTGTCGACGCTCGTGTTCAACGTCGCCACCGACAACACCCCGATTCTCGGCCTCGACCTCCAAGGTGGCGTCTCGGTCATCCTGGCGCCGGTCGAACCGGCCACCGAGCAGGATCTGATCATCATCCGCGACCTGATCCGCGACGAACTCGAGCGGCGCGGCATCGCCGAGCCCGACGTGCGTGTGCAGGGACAGACGATCGTCGTCGACCTTCCGGGCGTGCGCGACCAGGACGAGGCCCTCAGTGCCGTCGACGTGTCCGGTGTGGTCGAGCTGCGACCCGTGCTCAACTTCAGCGACTGTCCGGCCCCCGAGGCGACGCAGCCCGTACTGGGCCTGGGTGACGAGACACCGTCGACCGGCTCGGCGCCCGACACCAGCGTGGAGCCGGCCGGGTTCCGCCGCCCGCAGTCGCCCCCGGCGGACTCGATCCCGACCGACTCGCTTCCGACCGACACGCTTCCCACCGACACGCTTCCGGGCGACACGACGCCCGGCGACACACTGCCGATCGGCCCGGTCGTCGACGAGCCCGCTCTCACCCAGGCGACGGTCTCCGGAGCGGAGCTGCTGCCGACTCGGGACGGTTCGGTCCTCTGTGTCGGGCCGGCGCAGGGCACGGGCGAGGTGTTCGAGAAGGGCAGCGCCCAGCTCACGGGCGATCAGGGATGGGGCGTCGCGGTCGACCTGCGCGGCGACGGTCAGGCCACCTGGAACAATCTCGCGAGCCAGTGTTACAACGCCGCACCGACCTGCCCGTCGACGCAGCCGGGTGTGCGTGGTCAGATCGCCATCGTGCTCGACAGCATCGTCCAGTCGGCACCGCAGGTGAATCAACCGAACTTCACCGACTCGGTGGCGATCACCGGCGACTTCTCCCGCGACGAAGCCAGCGATCTCGCGAACGTGCTCAACCGCGGCGCCTTCCCCGTCGAGGTCGAAGCCCAGGAGGCGCGAACAGTGTCGGCCTCGGCGGGCACCGACTCGCTGCAAGCGGCCGTCATCGCCGGGCTGGTCGGTCTCGTGCTGGTGCTGGTCTTCCTGGTCGCCTACTACCGCTGGCTGGCCCTCGTGATCGTCGGCGGCATCACCGTGTGGGCCGCAATGGTGTTCACGATGGCATCGTTCGTGTCCGGTTGGACCAACTACGCGCTGAGCCTGGCAGGCGTCACCGGCATCATCGTTGCGATCGGTGTCACCGTCGACAGTTACGTCGTGTTCTTCGAACGAATCAAGGATGAACTGCGTAACGGACGCACGATCAAGAACGCCGCACCGCGCAGCTTCAACATGACGTGGCGCACCATCTGGTCGGCCGACGTCGTGTCGTTGATCGGCGCCTTCATCCTGTTCTGGCTCAGCGTCGGGTCGGTGCGCGGCTTCGCTCTGTACCTCGGGCTCACCACGATCTGCGATCTGCTCGTGTGCTACTTCTTCACCCGTCCCGCCGTGCTCCTGCTCGCCCAGAGCAAGCTGATGGCCAAGCAGGACCACGTGCTGGGCATGAACGTGGCAACGGCATGACGCTCGACACCTCCGTCTCCTCGTCGGGCATCGGCCGGCTCTTCCGCGGTCAGACCGCGATCGACTTCTACGGACATCGCAAGATCGGCCTGATCAGTGCGATCGTCGTCGTCGTGGTCACCGTGGTCTCCCTCGCCACGCAGGGCCTCAACCTCGGTCTCGACTTCGAAGGCGGCGACGCGTGGGACATTCCCGCCGGTCAGACCTTCGGCGTCGACGAGGCCGAAGCGGTGCTGCAGGCGAACGACATCTCGACCACCGGAGCACGCATCCAGCTCCGCAGCTCCGAGACCTCCGACATCGTGACCGTGCAGGTCGAGGAGCTGCCTCGAGAACAGGCTGCGCAGGTGACCGCCGACTTCGCCGAGGCCGCCGGCGTCACCACGCAGGAGATCAGCTTCTCGTTCACCAGCTCCACCTGGGGTCGCGAGATCACCGAGAAGGCCGTCCGCGCGCTGACGGTGTTCATCATCATCGTGTCGATCTTCATCTCGATCCGCTTCGAGTGGCGCATGGCCCTTGCCGCGATCGCGGCGATGCTCAACGACGTGGTCTTCGCGGTCGGCTTCTACTCGGTGTTCCAGTTCGAGGTCACCCCGGCCACCGTCATCGCGTTCCTGACGATCCTCGGCTATTCGCTGTACGACACGATCGTCGTGTTCGACCGGGTGAACGAGAACCAGGGTCGGTACGCCGGCGTCAGGATGCCGTACGAGGACATCGTCAACATCTCGATGAACCAGGTGATGATGCGATCGATGCTCACGAGCTTCTCGTCGATCATCCCGGTGGTGTCGCTCCTCATCCTCGGCTCGGGCGTCCTCGGCGCCGTCGCACTCCAGGAGTTCGCGCTCGCCCTGCTCATCGGCATGATCTCGGGCGTCTACTCGTCGATCTTCATCGCGACGCCGTTGCTCGCCTACCTCAAGCGTGACACGGGACGAAAGACCCGTCGGGACCGAATGATCGGCGACGATCTCCGTGCGGCCGTGATGGGCGCCGGCGTGACCGGTCGCGTCGGCGACCAACGTGCCTCGGGCGACGAAGTCCGCGACGATGCCGACGACGACCGAGAACTCGTGGGATCCGCCGTCGCCCAACCGGCCGACCGGCTCCTGACGCACCCTCCGCGTCCGCGAAAGAAGAAGCGTCGCTGACCGACGCTCTCTCCCGGTCATCGTCGGCGTGTCGGGTGTCGGGCGGTATCCTCCGACCATGGCAGGCGACCACGCAGCACTTCGGAGCTATGTCCGAGAGATCAAGGACTACCCGACCGACGGCGTGACGTTCCGCGACATCACGCCGCTGCTCGGCGATGGACCGACCTTCGCAGCCGCCGTCAACGGACTCGTCGACGACCTCGGAGGCAACTCGGTCGACCGAGTCGTCGGTGTCGAGTCGCGTGGGTTCATCTTCGCCTCGGCCGTGGCCTACCGAATCGGCGCCGGCCTCGTTCCGGTCCGCAAGGCAGGCAAGCTTCCGTGGGCGGTCGTGCGCGAGGAGTACGACCTCGAGTACGGCTCGGACAAGCTCGAGATCCACCGTGACGCGATCCACCCCGGTGAACGGATCCTGATCATCGACGACGTCCTGGCCACTGGCGGCACCGCTGCGGCCACCGCCAAGCTGGTCGAGACGCTCGGTGGTGTGATCACCGGGCTCGGATTCGTGATCGAACTCGACGAACTGGGAGGGCGTGCCCGGGTGGGGGAGCGAACCGTGAGGTCGCTCCTGCACTACTGAGGCGCAGCAGATCATGGGGACGGTCGACCGTGTGCTCCCGTGGAGGCGACAGTACGTCGAGGTCGCGAACTCCGAGCTGACGCCCCTGCTCGCGTCGTACCGGCGCCGCCACCCGAAGTCGCCGGTGTCGACGATCAGTCGCGCCTACCGGGTCGCTGCCGAAGCTCACCAGTCGCAGATGCGCTCCAGCGGCGAGAGCTACATCAACCATCCGCTCGCCGTGGCGCAGATCGTCGCCGACATCGGCCTCGACGAGGTGTCGGTGACTGCCGCGCTGCTCCACGACGCCGTCGAGGACACCGAAATCACCGTCGCCGACGTCGAGCGTGACTTCGGCGCCGAGGTCGCTGCGATCGTCGACGGCGTCACGAAGCTCGAACGCATCCGGTTCGACTCCCGCGAGGAGCAGCAGGCCGCCAGCATGCGCAAGATGCTCGTGGCGATGGCCAAGGACCTCCGGGTGCTGGTCATCAAGCTCGCCGACCGTCTCCACAACATGCGAACGATCGCCGCGATGCCGTTGGAGAAGCAGCGCCGCATCGCACAGGAGACCCTCGACATCTATGCCCCGTTGGCGCACCGGCTCGGCATGCAGGAGATGAAGCAACAGCTCGAGGACCTCGCGTTCGCATCGTTGCACCCGAAGCGCTTCGCCGAACTCGACCATCTCGTCAGCAGCCGCACCCCCGAACGCGACGTCTACCTGGCGAAGACCCTCGCCGAGGTCCGTGCCCGGCTCGACGAGCTCGGGATCAAGGCCGAGGTGACCGGTCGTGGCAAGCACCTGTGGTCGATCTACGAGAAGATGGTCGTCAAGGGGCGCGAGTTCGACGAGATCTTCGACCTGATCGCGATCCGCGTGGTCGTCGACTCGATGAAGGACTGCTACGCCGCGCTCGGATCGATCCACGGGCGATGGAGGCCGGTGGTGGGCCGGTTCAAGGACTACATCGCCATGCCGAAGTTCAATCTCTACCAGAGCCTGCACACCACGGTGATCGGGCCCGCTGGCAAGCCGATCGAGGTCCAGATCCGCACCGTCGAGATGCACCAGCGCGCCGAGTGGGGCGTCGCGGCGCACTGGGCCTACAAGGAGGGCGGCGACAGGCACGCCGAGATCGACTGGCTGACTCGCATCATCGACTGGCAGGAGGAGATCTCCGATCCGGCGCAGTTCATGCAGAGCCTGAAGACCGATCTCGAGCAGGACGAGGTGTTCGTGTTCACGCCGAAGGGACGCGTGATCACGCTGCCGGTCGGGTCCACCACCGTCGACTTCGCCTACGCGGTCCACACCGAGGTCGGGCACGCCTGCATCGGTGCCAAGGTCAACGGCCGCCTGGTGTCACTCGACCACGTGTTGGCCAGTGGCGACAACGTGGAGATCTTCACCTCGAAGGTCGAGACGGCGGGCCCCTCGCAGGACTGGCTCACGTTCGTGGTGTCGCCCCGCGCCCGCAACAAGATCCGCCAGTGGTTCAGCCGCGAACGGCGAGTCGACATGGTCGAGGCCGGCCGTGACGAGCTCACCGCCGAGTTGCGACGTGAGCGGCTGCCAGTGCAGCGGGTGTGGAAGTCGCCGCAGTTGGAGGCCGTGATCACCGAGTTGAGCTACGTCGACCTCGACGCGCTCCTCGCGGCGATCGGCGAACACCACGTGTCCGCGAAGTCGGTCGCCCAACGGCTCGCACGCGGGTTCCGGACGGGCGACGACGCCGAGCAGATGCCCGCCACTGTGGCGCGGCCGCGGCGCGAACGGCATGATGACGAGCGGTCACGTGTGGGCATCCATGTCGAGGGCCTCGACGACGTGATGGTGCGACTCGCCAACTGCTGCACGCCGGTGCCGGGCGACGGCATCATCGGATTCGTCACCCGGGGCCGCGGCGTCAGCGTGCACCGCTCCGACTGCGCGAACGCCGTGTCGCTGATGGCCGAGCAGGCGACACGGATGATCGAGGTCGAGTGGGACAGCGAGGAACGACAGGGCGCGACGTTCGTCGCCGGTGTCGAGGTGGTCGCGCTCGATCGGTCACGGCTGCTGCGTGACGTCACCAACGCACTCGCCGACCACCAGGTGAACATCCTCTCGTGCCAGACCGTCACGGGGAGCGACCGGGTTGCGAAGATGCGCTTCGAGTTCGAGTTCGCCAACCCCGGCTACCTCGATGCGGTGATCCGCACGATCAAAGGTGTCGACTCGGTGTACGACGCATATCGCCTGATCCCGGGCGCAGCCACGCCGGTAGCCTGACCGGCCGTGCCAGCGTTCCAGACCAGTCCCGGCATGCGGGACATCCTGCCGCCCGAGAGCGGGCGTTGGCGCGCCTTCGACCGCGTGTTCGCCGAGGTCGTCGAAGCGGCGGGCTACGGGCAGTTGATCACGCCCCTGCTCGAGGATCTCGGTGTCTTCACCCGTATCGGCGATGCCACCGACGTGGTCACCAAGGAGATGTACGACTTCGTCGACAAGGGCGACCGGCACATCGCGCTGCGCCCCGAGATGACGGCGAGTGTCTGCCGGGCCTTCGCCGAACACCGGCCCACGTTGCCGTGGAAGGTGTACTACTCGGGCTCCAACTTCCGCTACGAGAAGCCCCAGCGCGGGCGCTACCGCCAGTTCGACCAGGTCGGTGTCGAGGTGCTCGGCGCCGACGATCCGCATCTCGACGTCGAAGTGATCGCGCTCGCCTGGGAGTTCTACGCCCGCCTCGGGCTCCGGCAGGTGAACCTGATCGTCAACAGCCTCGGCGAACCCGACGACCGCACCCGCTACGTCGAGGCGCTGCGGGAGCACTTCACCGCCGCCGGTGATGCGCTCAGTGAGCAGTCCCGGGCCACCCTCGACCGCAATCCGCTCCGTGTGCTCGACTCCAAACGCGAACGCGACCAGGCGGTGATCGCCTCGGCGCCGCAGATCGCCGAGTTCCACAGCGACGAGGCAGCAGCGCACTTCGAGGCGGTGCTGGCAGGCTTGCGTGCACTGGACATCCCCTTCACGATCGAACCGAAGCTCGTGCGCGGACTCGACTACTACCGGCGCACGATCTTCGAGTTCCAGGGCGGCACCCTCGACTCGGCCCAGAACGCGCTCGGCGGAGGCGGCCGCTACGACGGCCTCGTCGAGGCGCTCGGCGGTCCGCCGACGCCCGGTGTCGGCTTCGCTCTCGGCCTCGATCGGACGTTGCTCGCCTGCGACGACGAGGGGGTCTTCCCGGCCGCGCCGACGATGCTCGACGCGTTCGTCGTCGACGTCACCGGTGGGCTCCAGGCGGTCGAACTCACCGCGGAACTCCGGCTCGCCGGCATCGCCGCCGACCGCGGCTACGACAACCGCTCGATGAAGGCCCAGATGAAGCTCGCCAACCGCAGCGGTGCACGGTTCGCCCTGATCGTGGGCGACGACGAACTCGACGCGGGGACCGTCGTCGTCAAGCCCATGCTCGGCGAGGGAGAGCAGATCGCCGTCGCCCGCTCGCAAATCTCCTCGTACCTCGCCTCTCACCCACGACAGAATTGATCCACACATGAGCGACCCCACCACACCCTCTTCCTCCTCGCAGGCGACGTCGATGCGCACGCACCTGTGCGGTGAGCTGCGTGCCGAGCACGTCGGCGACACCGTCAGCGTCTGCGGGTGGGTCGGCCGCCGTCGCGAGCACGGAGAACATCTCGCCTTCGTCGACCTGCGAGACCACTCGGGCATCGTCCAGTGTGTGATCAACGACGACGTCGACGTTCGCAGCGAGTACGTGTTGCGCGTCACCGGCGTCGTGCGTGACCGGCCCGAGGGCACGGTCAACGAGAACCTGCCGACGGGCGGGATCGAGCTGGGCGAGTGCCAGGTCGAGGTGCTCCGCAAGGCCGATCCGCCACCGTTCCCGATCGATGCTCGCGCCGACGACGTCGACGAGAACATCCGTCTGCAGCACCGCTACCTCGACCTGCGACGCGAGCGGATGCAGAAGAACCTGCGGGTCCGAGCAGCGATCAACGCCGCCGTTCGCAATGGCATGGAGCGACAGGGCTTCGTCGAGGTCGAGACGCCGATGCTGGTGCCGTCGACTCCGGAGGGCGCTCGCGAGTTCCTGGTGCCGTCGCGCAAGGAGCCCGGTTCGTTCTATGCGTTGCCGCAGTCACCGCAGTTGTTCAAGCAGCTCCTGATGGTCGGTGGCGTCGACCGCTACTACCAGATGGCCCGCTGTCTTCGCGACGAGGACCTGCGCGCCGATCGTCAGTACGAGTTCATGCAGCTCGACATGGAGATGAGTTTCGTCACCCAGGACGACGTCCTCGACGCCGTGAGCGAGGCGGTGCTCGACGCCGCCGAAGCCGCAACGGGTGAGCGTCCGCCGGCGATCGAGCGGATCACCTGGCACGAGGCGATGGACCACTACGGCATCGACAAGCCCGACATGCGCTTCGGCCTCGAGCTGGTCGAGCTGACACCGTTGTTCGCCTCCACCGAGTTCAAGGCGTTCGCCGGCGCGGGGTCGATCAAGGGAATCCGGGTACCGGGAGGAGCGGCCGACTACGGACGCAACCAGCTCGACAAGCTGACCGACCGGGCCAAGTCGCTCGGCGCCAAGGGCCTGGTGTGGCTGAAGGTCGCTGCCGACGGGTTCGACTCACCGGTGGCGAAATTCCTCTCCGACGACGAGGCCGCTTCGGTTCGCTCGGCGATGGATGCCGAGGACGGTGACCTGATCCTGATCGTGGCCGACGAGTGGATGACCACCTGCGAGGTGCTCGGCACGTTGCGCAACGACATCGGCCGTCCGCCGGTGCACGAGGGCCCGTATCGGTACGTGTGGGTGGTGGAGTTCCCGTTGTTCGTCGGCGTCGACAAGGAGACGGGACGCCCGAAGCCCGGCCACCACCCGTTCACGACGCCGCACCCCGACGACCTCGACAAGATCGAGTCCGATCCGCTGTCGGTGCGGTCGATCGCGTACGACCTGGTGCTCAACGGCTGGGAACTCGGCTCGGGTTCGATTCGAATCCACGAGCCGGAGCTGCAGCGGCGGGTGTTCAAGGCGCTCGGGATCTCCGACGAGGAGGCCGAGCGCAAGTTCGGGTTCTTCCTCAATCCGTTCGACTACGGCGCACCCCCGCACGGTGGTTTCGCGTTCGGCCTCGACCGGCTCGTGGCGATCCTGGCGGGGGAGGAGAACATCCGCGAGGTGATCGCCTTCCCGAAGACCCAGTCCGGCCAGGACCCCATGACCAACTCGCCGATCCCCGGCGATCCGAAGGCGCTCGCCGAGCTCGGCCTCAAGGTCCACCCGCCCGCCACCTGACCGTCACTGCACAGGGGATCTGGCAGGATCAGGTGATGAGTTTCGAGACCGAGATCGCCCGCGAAGGCGAGACGTTGGTCGGCCCGTGGCGCGAGCCGGCGCAGATGCTCGCCGAGCAGGAGTACGCCGGGCACACCAGCGTCCACGACGACGCCACGGCGGCGAGGCTCGGCCTGGCCGGCGCACCGATCGAGGGACCGACGCACTTCAGCCAGATCGACCCGCTCGCGGTCGAACGGTGGGGCCAGGCCTGGTTCGAACGCGGGTGTGTGAGCTCGCACTTCCTGAACATGGTGGTCGAGGGCGAGCAGGTCCGTGCCGCCCTCCAGCCCGTGACCGCCACGCTGGGTCGCATCGGCGCCGAGAAGTCCGATGCCACGCCCGTGTTGACCGGCACTGCATCGATCGGCGAATCCGACACGACCGAACTCGACGAGCGCCGCCAACGGGGCCTCGGCGACCCGGGGACGCTGCACATCGTCGACCAGTTGGAGATCGGGATGCGCGTCCCGGTCGCCGAACCCGTGACGATGGGATTCGACGACCACAACGGCAACCTGTACCCGTTCACGCTCGCCCAGAAGCTGGCGAGGATCACCGAACCCTCGTCGTGGTACCTCGACGGCGATGACAGCCCCTGGGGGCGTCCGATCGTGCCCACCGAGATGATCAGCGTCATCGCCCACCGGTCGAACGCCCACTTCCCCGTCCGCGGCCCGGCGATCGGGTTGTTCATCGACCTGGAGGTGCGTTTCGTCGACGGTCCGGTGTTCGTCGGACAGCCCTACCTGGTGGAGCACACCCTGGTCGGGCTCGGCCAGAGCAAGCGGGTCGAGTCGTACTGGACCGAGTCGAGGATCACGGACGCCGACACCGGTGTGCACGCCGCCACGGTGCTGCTGCACCAGGGCGTGTTCAAAGCATCGTTCGCCGAGTACCCCGCCGACTCCTGATCACCGCTCCTCGGGATAGACGACCCCGAGCTGGGATCGGATCTCGTCGAGGAGTTCCATCGTCGACACCGTTGTGGCCAGCGGGATCACGTCGCTCTCGCGGTGCCCGGCGCGGATGCGTTCGATCGCGTGCTGCGCTTCGTGGGCGAGGCCCTGGTTCGGCATGTCGACGTGGGCCGGCTCCTCGCCGACGAGTCGAACCGTGAAGCCGGAGGGGAACCAGAACGGTGGGTCGACGTCGATCCGACCGAAGGTACCGAACACCGACGCCCCGAGACTCGTGATCATGTCGAGCGACGTGTGGAACGTTCCGATCGCTCCGCTCTGGAACGACACGACACCGCCGACGGTCGTGTCGACGCCGGTGTCGCCGAGGGTTCCGAGCACCTTCACGTCGACGGGATCGCCCGCGAGGAAGCGGGCGAAGGTGACCGGGTAGATCCCGATGTCGAGCATGGCACCACCGGCGAGGTCGGCTCGTCGGTGGCGTCCGTCCGGATCGAACTTGGTGATGCCGAAGTCGGCGTGCACCACCTTGAGCTCACCGATCTCGCCGTCGAGCACCCGTTGACGGATGTCGACCACCGCCGGGATGAACCAGGTCCACATCGCCTCCATGAGGAACCGATCGTTGCGTCGGGCCGCCTCGACCATCTCGCGCGCCTGGGCGGCGTTGACCGCGAACGCCTTCTCGCACAGCACGTGCTTGCCGGCGTCGAGCGCAGCGATCGTCATCGCGTGATGGTGGCTGTGCGGTGAGGCCACGTAGACGATGTCGACATCGCGGTCGTCGAACAGCTGCTCGTAACTGCCGTGTGCGTTCGGGATGCCGAAGCGGGCGGCGAAGGCGTCCGCCGACTCCTGCGATCTCGATCCGACCGCCGTGATCCGGGCGCCGGGCAGGGTGTGGAGTGCCTCGCACATGCTGGCAGCGATCCCTCCGGTGGCCGCGATGCCCCAGCGGAGCGGGTCGTGTTCGGTCATCGACCGACCGTATCAATGCACCGACCCGCACTGCCAACGTTGTCACAGCCCCTGCGTACGGTGGTGCTCGACCGACTCCTCCCGCCGACACCACGGGCAGAAGGAGAAGACGATGAACGACGGAGATGCCAGCGAGTTGGCCAACCTCGCGGTGTTGTGGGGCTGCGTGCGCGGCGATGCGACCGAGCGGCCGCTGCCCTCGGGCTCCGTGAGCGTCCAGTTCGACGTGACGACGACGATCCGGTCCGCCGGTCGATCGAGCAAGGTCTCGGTCCCGGTGTCCTGGATCGATCCGCCGAGGAAGTCGGCGGCAGCGCTGATCGAGGGTGCTGAGCTGTTGGTGATCGGTGCGGTCCACCGTCGGTTCTTCCGGGTCGGGGGTGCGACGCAGAGCCGCACGGAGGTCGTCGCCGACACGGTGATCCCGGCGCGCCGACGCAAGCAGGTGGCCTTCGCGCTCGACCAGGTCGTCGATCGCCTGTGCGCGCCGTGATCTCTCGTTGCGTCGGCTGGTCAGACGAGGCTGCGTATGACCAGGCCGGTGCGGAGCTTCGGTGTGAAGAACGTCGACTTCGGCGGCATCAACGCGCCCTCTCTCGCGGTGCGTTCGATCTCGGCCACGCTGACGGGGCGGATCAGTACAGCGCAATTCGCCGCGCCGCTGGCCAGGGCCTCGACGACATGGTCGACCCCGTGTTGGTACGTCACGGTGTGGTCCACGTCGGCCAGAGCGTGCTCCAGCCAAGCGCCGTCGAGCGAGCGCACCGAGTCGAACACGCCCGGCCGTGGTGACAACCACTGTGCCGTTCCATCGGGGGCGACGAGGCAGAGCACCCCCTTGCGGTCCATCGTGGCGAGCGTCGCGGCGTCCGGGGACCCGGCGTCCGAGCGTTCGAACACGGTGTCGAGTGCAGCGACGAGCTCGTCGAAACTCACGCCGTGGTACAGGCGATGGATCGCCTCCACCGACAGCTGATCCGCCACGAGTTCGCTCACGAACGCGAGCGTCTCGTCGGCGGGCGACGGGCGACCGCCGTTGGCGGCGCGCACCTCGTCGCGGTAGGTGCGGCTGATGCCGTATCGGTGGTGACCGTCGGCGATCAGCACGTCGTCGGAGCCGATGAGCGTCGCGATCGCCTCGATGCGCTCGGGCTCTGCAATGCGTTCGACGATGTGCTCGACCCCGTCGACGGTGACCGAACAGATCGGCTCGCCAGGCTCGGCGAGCAGCTCGGTGAGCCCGGCGGCGAGCGACAGTCCCCACACCGGCGACAGGTTCGCCTGCGTCGCCCGGGTGAGGTCGAGGCGGTCGGTCGAGGCCTTGGGCGTGACGCGCTCGTGGGGGAGTACCCCACCGGCTCCTTCGTCGACGACCTCGATCCCGCCCAGCACGCCGGCGATGTCGCGCGCCGCGCCGGTCGCGTCGGTGAACCGCATGCGATAGATCGTGAACGACGGGGTGGGATCGAACTCCATCACCCCGGCGTCGACCCACTCACGCAGCGTGGCGGCGGCCAGCACGTAGCGGTCGGGCCCGTCCGATTCGCGCGGGACGTCGACGTGAGTGATGTTGAACCGGCTCTTGGCGCCGAGCGCATCGAGGTCGGCATCCGACAGCACGTCGTACGGCGGAGCGATCAGGTCGTCGATCTCGCGATCGCAGTAGCGCAGGGCGGGGAACGGTGTGAATCTCGGCACCCCGACAGGATGCCATCGTTCGGCCCCGGTCCTGCAACGATCGAACGGTGGACACGCTGGATCGAATCGAGACGGTGCTCTGCGACCTCGACGGGGTGGTGTGGCTCGCCCACGAGCCGATCGCCGGATCGGTCGAGGCGATCGAGCGGTTGCGTGCTGCCGGAGCACGCGTGCTCTTCGTCACCAACAACTCCGCCGCCGTCGAGGCGGACCACGAACGGGCCCTCGAATCGATCGGCGTACCCGCACGCGGAGACGTCGTGAGCTCCGCAATGGCGGCAGCACGACTCGTGGAGCCGTCGGCGCGGGTGCTGGTGGCCGCAGGTCCCGGTGTGGTCGAGGCCGTCGAACGACGTGGCGCCGAGGCCGTCGTCAACGACGGGTCGATCAGCCCCGAGGGCTTCGACGCCGTGATCGTCGGGCTGCACCGCGACTTCGACTTCGCTCGCCTGGCGGCCGCGTCGGCGGCGGTGCGGGCCGGCGCCCGGTTGATCGGGACCAACACCGACTCCACCTATCCCACGCCGAGTGGTCTGCAGCCGGGCGGCGGCTCGATCCTGGCGGCGATCGCGACCGCATCCGACACCACGCCGCTCATCGGCGGCAAGCCCCACCAGCCGATGGCCGACCTGATCGCAGCGACCGTCGGCACGTCGCAGCGACCGTTCGACCCGTCCCGCGTGGTGATGGTCGGGGACCGACCGGAGACCGACGGGTTGTTCGCCGAGCGACTCGGCTGTCGGTTCGCGCTCGTGCGCTCAGGGGTGTCCGGGCCCGACGCGGCGATCGGTGTCGACATCGCCGTCGACCTCGATGTCGCCGACCTCGCCGAGGCGGCCTCGCGCATCGTGTACCGCCTCTGACCACCGGCAGTAGCCTGAGCGCATGGAAAACAACACATTGCAGCGACTCGTTGATGCCGGCGTCGAGTTCACCGACATCTCGCGCAAGCAGGCCGAATCGATCGTCCAGTCGATGGTGAAGGCCGGCGAGGTTCGTCGCGGCGACGCCGAGAAGGCGGTGCAGACTCTCCTCGACCGCGGTCGCGAGACGTCCGAGCGGTTGTCGAAGGATCTCCAGAACGAATTCTCCAAGCAGATCAACTGGCTGTCGGAGCGATTCGACGAACTCGAGGACCGATTCGAGGAACTGGCGGAGAGGATCGCCGAGCGGGTCAAGGCCGAGATGAACTCCGGCGCGCCGGCAGCGAAGAAGGCCCCGGCCAAGAAGAAGGCGCCCGCCAAGAAGAAGGCTGCTGCCAAGAAGGCGCCCGCCAAGAAGAAGGCTGCTGCCAAGAGGGCCCCAGCCAAGAAGAAGGCTGCTGCCAAGAAGGCCCCGGCCAAGAAGAAGGCTGCTGCCAAGAAGGCGCCGGCCGCGGCACCCACTCCACCCGCGAGCTGACCTCTCCGTGGCTCGTCGACGGCTCGACGCCGAACTGGTTCGGCGGGAGTTGACGACGAGCCGCACCGAGGCACAACACCTGATCGCCGCGAACCGCGTGCTGGTCAACGGGTCGGTCGCCGACAAGGCCGCACGTCAGGTGGCCCCCTCCGATGCTGTCGTGATCGACGGGCCCCCGCCGCGGTTCGTCGGCCGCGGTGCCGAGAAACTCGAGCATGCGCTGACCGAGTTCGACGTCGAGGTCGCCGGTCGGCGAGCGCTCGACGTCGGCGCCTCCACGGGAGGCTTCACCGACTGCCTGCTCCAACGCGGAGCCGCTCACGTGGTCGCCCTCGACGTCGGGCACGGGCAACTGCACGAACGGTTGCGGGCCGACGACCGCGTCACCAACCTCGAACGGTGCAACATCCGCCACGCCGACCTCGACACGATCGGGGGCGCCGTCGACCTCGTGGTCGGCGACCTGTCGTTCATCTCCCTCACGCTCGTGATCCCCACACTGGTCGGGCTGTGCCAACCTGGGTCGCCGATGGTCCTGCTCGTCAAGCCCCAGTTCGAAGCCGGACGTCGCGAGGTCGACCGCGGTCGCGGGATCATCACCGACGTGGCGGTCCACGATCGGGTGTGTGACGAAGTCGCCGAGGCGTTGCGGACGGCAGGTTGCGACGTGCTCGGATGGACCCGGTCGCCGATCACGGGCGCCGACGGCAACGTCGAGTTCCTGGTGCACGCCGTCACTGCCGGGGGTCGATGATGCGCGGTGTGGCGCTGGTTGCTCACCACGAACGATCGACCGCTCGTGAACACGCTCTGCGTGCGCTGCAGTGGTGTGCCGAACGCGACATCCCGTTCTGGATGACACCCGACGATGCCCGAGCCATCCGGCTCGACGAGCACGCCAGCGTGCGGCCGATCGCGGAGGCGAGCCTCGTGCTCAGCCTCGGCGGCGACGGCACGATGCTGCGCAGCGTCCGTCTCCTCGAAGGCGCCGCCGTACCGCTGCTCGGCGTGAATCTCGGTTCGTTGGGATACCTCACCGAGGTCGAACCCGATCGCCTCACCGAAGCGCTCGGCCGCTTCGCGAGCGGTGAGCACGAGGGCCGTTGGCACCTCGACGAGCGCATGATGCTCGATGCGTCGGTGAACGGAGAGCGTGTGGGCCGGGCGCTCAACGAGGCGGTCGTCGAGAAGGCCGCGTCCGGGCACACCGTGCGCCTGTTGGCGCGCATCGACGGTGAGCCCTTCACGTACTACGCCGCCGACGGCTTGATCGTCGCCACGCCGACCGGCTCCACGGCCTATTCGCTCTCCGCCCGCGGCCCGATCGTGTCGCCGCGCCACCGGGCGATGCTGCTCACGCCGGTGTCGCCGCACATGCTGTTCGATCGCACGCTCGTGCTCGACCCGTCCGAGGTGGTCGAGATCGAGGTGACCGGCCATCGTCGTGCCGAGCTCACGCTCGACGGTCGGCCGGTTGCCTCGCTCGACGACGGCGACGTGGTGTCCTGCTCTCCGTCGTCGGCCACCGCCAACTTCGTGCGCTTCGGTGCCGAGCGATACCACCAGATCCTGAAGGCCAAGTTCGGCCTCGCCGACCGGTAGCGGGCATCGATGCCTGAGCGATGCTGACCGAACTGCACATCGAGAACCTCGGCGTGATCGAACGTGTCGCGCTCGTGCTCGGGCCGGGCTTGACCGCCGTCACCGGCGAGACCGGGGCCGGAAAGACCATGCTGGTCGAGGCGATCGAGCTGCTGGTCGGCGGACGAGCCGACTCCTCGATGGTGCGCCATGGAGCGGTCGAGGCCCGAGTCGACGGTCGTCTCGTGACGCCCGACGGCGTGGAGACGGTGCTCACCCGGATCGTTCCCGCCGTTGGACGGTCCCGCGCGTACGTCAACGGACGGCTGGCCACCGTCGCGTCACTTGCCGATGTCGCCGCCGATGTCGTCGATCTCCACGGACAGCACGCACACCAGTCGCTCCTGTCGACGACGACACAGCGTGCAGCGCTCGACGAGTACGGCTCGATCGATCTCGATCCGCTCCGGGCGGCCCGGGCCCGGCTGACCGAGATCGACGCCGCACTGGCCGCGCTAGGAGGCGACGATCGTGCCCGCGCTCGGGAGATCGACCTGCTCCGCTTCCAGGTCGACGAACTCGACGCCGCCGCGATCGACGACCCCGACGAGGACGAACGACTCGACGCCGAGGAGTCGCTGCTTGCCGATGCCACGGCCCACCGCGATGCGGCGGCTGCAGCCGCGATGTCGCTCAGCGACGACGGGGGTGCGCGAGACGCCATCGCCGCTGCACTCGCTGCGATCGACGGTCGGGCGCCCTTCGCGGAGCAGGCCGACCGCCTCCGGGACCTCCTTGCGGAGCTCGACGACCTCGCCGGCGACCTCCGGGCACGCGGCGAGGCGATCGACGAGTCACCCGAGCGTTTGGCGTTCCTGCGCGAGCGCCGCCAACTCCTCAAGAACCTCCGCCGGAAATATGGCGACGACCTCGCAGCGGTGATGGAGTTCCACGCAGCATCGGCCGATCGGCTGCGTGAACTCGAACAGTTCGACGAACGAGCCGCCGAGCTCGACGGGGAGCGACAACAGGCGGTCGCCGACGAACGAGCCGCCGCGATCGCCGTGGGCCGCCGACGCAGGGAGGTGGGTCCCGAGCTCGCCGCTGCGGTCGAAGCCGAGCTGCGGAACCTGGCGATGCCGCACGTGTCGGTCGCCGTCGAGGTCGGCAATCACCCCGACGACCACCCGGGCGATCGTGTCCAGTTCCTGCTCGCCGCGAATCCGGGTGCACCGCTGCTTCCGCTGACTCGGGTGGCGTCGGGCGGCGAGTTGGCTCGGGCGATGCTGGCGTTGCGCCTCGTGTTGTCGGTGGCGTCCGCCGACCATCAGAGCGGGCGCACGCTGGTGTTCGACGAGGTCGACGCAGGGATCGGCGGGGCCGCCGCCCAGGCGATCGGTGATGCCCTCGCGCAGCTCGGCCGGACCCATCAGGTGCTGGTCGTCACCCACCTCGCGCAGGTCGCGGCCGCCGCCGACGTCCAGATCTCGGTCGCCAAGACCGTCCGGCAGGGTCGGACATTCGCTGCGGCGAACGCGATCTCCGGCGAGGAACGGATTGCCGAGATCGCCCGGATGCTGTCCGGCTCGGGCACGGACTCGGCGCTGAACCACGCCCGGGAGCTGCTCGAGCGCTGACGCGAACTGGGGCCGGCGCCAGACCCCTGCTGCAATTCGCGAGGAAGACGCGTCGCGGTCGACGCGCGGGGTATGGTGATCTCCCGTCATGGTGTCGTACGGACACCGAGCACCGAGACGGAGGATTGGCAGATGCCGAAGCACATTTTCGTGACCGGAGGCGTCGCCAGCTCGCTCGGCAAAGGCCTGACCGCATCGTCGCTCGGCCGTCTGCTGAAGCTCCGTGGCCTGCGCGTCACACTCCAGAAGCTCGATCCGTACATCAACATCGATCCGGGCACGATGAACCCGTTCGAGCACGGCGAGGTGTTCGTCACCGACGACGGCGGCGAGACCGACCTCGATCTCGGCCACTACGAGCGGTTCATCGACGAGAACCTCTCGCGGAACTCCAACGCCACGACCGGATCGATCTACCAGGCCGTGCTCGCCGCCGAGCGGCGCGGGGACTACCTGGGCAAGACCGTGCAGGTCATCCCGCACATCACCGACGAGATCAAGCGCCGCGTCGAACGAGTGGCTCACGACGACGTCGACGTCGTGATCACCGAGGTGGGTGGCACGGTCGGCGACATCGAGATCCTGCCGTTCCTCGAAGCGATCCGTCAGTTCCGCAACATGGTCGGGCGCGACAACGTCTGCTACATCCACGTCACGCTGGTGCCGTTCATCGGTCCGTCCGGCGAGCAGAAGACCAAGCCCACGCAGCACTCGGTGACCGAGCTGCGCAGCCGCGGCATCCAGCCTGACGTCATCGTCTGTCGCAGCGAGGAGCCGTTGTCCGACGACCTCAAGCGCAAGATCTCGAGCCTCTGCGACGTCGAGGAACGCGCCGTCGTGAACGCCGCGGACGCGAAGAACATCTACGAGCTCCCCCTGATCCTGCACGACGAGGGCCTCGACGACTTCGTGTGCGACCTGTTGCGCATCGAGGGTGAACCCGATCTCAGCTACTGGGAGGAGTTCGTCGCCAAGGTCGAAGCGGCGACGACCCCCGTACGAATCGGGCTGATCGGCAAGTACATCGAGTTGCCCGACGCCTATCTGTCGGTGGTCGAGAGCCTGAAACACGCCGGGTTCCATCACGGCGCCGACGTCGAGATCGTGTGGGTCCAGTCCGAGAGCGTCGAGGGCCTGCTCGCCGCAGGGCAACTCAACCACCTCGACGGGATCGTGATCCCCGGCGGCTTCGGGTACCGCGGCGTCGAGGGGAAGATCGCTGCTGCCCGGTACGCCCGCGAGGAGGGCGTGCCCTGTCTCGGGCTCTGCCTCGGGCTGCAGGCGATGACGATCGAGTTCGCCCGCGACGTCGTCGGGCTCACCGACGCGAACTCCACCGAGTTCGACCCGACGACCCACTACCCGGTGATCGATCTGATGCTGGAACAGCGCGGCATCGAGGACAAGGGCGGCACGATGCGTCTCGGCGCATACTACGCGGTGCTCGCGTCGGGTTCCCAGGTCGCTGCGGCATACGGTGAGCCGGTCGTGTCCGAGCGCCATCGCCACCGCTACGAGTTCAACGAGCGCTACCGCAACCAGATCGAGGAAGCCGGGCTCTGGTGCTCGGGGACGTCGCCGGACAACCGCCTCGTCGAGTTCATCGAGCTGCCCGGCCATCCGTTCTGGGTCGGCACCCAGGCCCATCCGGAGTTCAAGAGCCGCCCCGATCGTCCGCACCCCCTGTTCCGTGAGCTGGTGGCGGCGGCGCTCGCCCGCCGGGCGGCCAACGACGAATCCGATGGCGCGGTCGACGTCGAGGGGCGCGCCGACGTCGCCGGAGCGACGACCTCGGAGCCGTCGCTGTCGTCGTGAGCGACGACGCGGCCTTCCGTCGCCTGTCGGAGTCGATCATCCACGAGGGCCACGTCTGGAACCTCGCGGTCGCCGAGTTCTCGGCGCCGGACGGCTCCACGTTCACCCGTGACATCGTGCGGTCGCCCGGCGCCGTCGGCGTCGTCCCGCTCGTGTTCGACGCCGAAGGCAACCCCTCGGTCGTGCTCGTGTCGCAGTACCGGCCGCCGTACGAGCGCACCGTGCTCGAGATCCCGGCGGGGATGCGTGACATCGCCGGGGAGGACACCGAGTCGGTGGCGCGGCGCGAGCTGGTCGAGGAAGCCGGTCTCCGGGCCGATCGGATCGAACTGCTGACCGAGATCCTTCCGTCGCCCGGAATGACCGACTCGGTCACCACGCTCTACCTCGCCACCGGTTGCACGGCGGTGCCCCACGATCGCCAGGGCCCGGAGGAGGAGCACATGGAGCTGCTCCACCTGCCGCTCGCCGACGCGATCGGGATGGTCGAACGCGGCGAGATCGCCGACGCCAAGTCGGTGGTCGCGCTGCTGCTCACCGAGCGTCGGTTGCGCGCTCGCGATCATCCTGGGACCTGAGAAACGGGACGCGGGATGCTGCCGATCGAGATCGAGGAGTTCCTGTCGTGGATGGTCGCCGAGAAGGGACGGGCACCGAACACGGTTGCGGCCTATCGTCGCGACCTGGCTGCCTACTGCGAGTGGCTCGCCGGACGCGGCGTCGGCGTCCTCGACGTCGATCACACCCAACTCGTCGAGTTCGTCGGTGAGCGCAGGGCGAGCGGTGCGGCCACGTCGTCGATCGCACGACAGCTCGCGGCGATCAGGATGCTGCATCGGCACCTGTCGATCGAGGGGGAGCGACGCGACGACCCGGCGGCGGACCTCGAAGGGGTGCGGGTTCCGGCGGGGATCCCGAAGCCGCTGACCGAAGCCCAGGTCACGAGCCTGATCGATGCCGTGATCGTCACCGAGCCAGTCCATCGACGCGACCTCGCGCTGATCGAGTTGCTCTATGCGACCGGGGCCCGGATCTCCGAGGCGGTCGGGCTCTCGATCGGCGAGGTCGACCTCGACGCACGTCTGGTCCGGCTCTACGGCAAGGGTTCGAAGGAACGCATCGTGCCGTTCGGATCGACCGCAGCCGCTGCGCTCGAGGACTGGTTCTCATCGAGTGGACGGGCGCGGATGGTGCCCGACCGGTGGCGGCGTCGCGACGATGCCGAGGCGGTGTTCCTCAACACCCGCGGGGGTCGTCTGACGCGACAGGCGGCGTGGCTGGTGATCAGGAAGTACGGCACACGCGCCGGCATCGGCGACCACCTGTCGCCGCACGTGCTGCGGCACTCGTGCGCAACCCACCTGCTCGATCACGGCGCCGACCTGCGCGTGGTGCAGGAGATGCTGGGCCACGCCTCGATCTCGACCACCCAGATCTACACCAAGGTCAGCCAGGAGCGACTCTGGGACGTGTACCGATCCGCTCATCCCCGGGCCACACTGACGCGGTGAGCGACACCGACCTGGGCCATTCGAATCCGCTCGTCAAGCTCTGGCACCTCACGGCGCGTTTCGTGACGTCGTTGCCTCCCACACCGCCCTCGGTCGACGACGAGGTGTGGGTGGACGACCATCTCCTCGCCGGTGAGCGTGCGCTGTGGGTGCAGTTGTCGAACCAGGACCGTCGTCACAGCGCCGCCGTAGCGCGCCGGTTCGTGCGGGCCAGGCCGGATGCGACGCCAGCGGAGATCGCCGGTGCGATCCTGCACGACGTCGGAAAGATCGAGTGCGGGCTCGGTACGTTCGGGCGGGTGATCGCCACCCTCGTCGGCCCGCGTACCGCAGCATTCCGGGCGTACCACGATCACGAGGAGATCGGCGCCGCGATGGCTCGGGCGGCAGGGTCGAGCCCGGCAACGGTCGACCTGATCGCCCAACGCGGCCCGGCCTTCGCAGCGCTCAACCGCTCGGACCACGCCTGATCGGGAGAGGAGGGGGAGAGTCACCGCTCATTGACAAATGGTTGCGGTTGACAACTGGTGGCGGTAACGTGTCGGCATGTCGATCGTCGAATCGATGGCCAACGAGGTCGTGTTGCGCAGTGGGGGAGACGCCGACGTCCTTCGGCGCATCATCGACCGACTCGACCACCAGCTCAACGCCAGCCCGCTGCAGCGAACGGTGCGGTTGTGGGACCTCTCCGCCACCCAGCTCGGAGCGATGTTCGGCATCAGCCGGCAGGCGGCATCCAAATGGCTGGCCGACGGCGCCCCGGCGAGCCGTCGGGATCAGGTGGCGCTGCTGGGTCAGGCGACCGACGTGCTCGATCAGTGGGTGAAGCGCGAGCGCATTCCCGCAGTGGTCAGACGCCCGGTGGAAGCCCTCGACGGGCGGACACGCCTCGATGTGGCGTTGGCCGGAGAGTTCGAGGTCCTGCGCGACGAGTTGTACGACACGTTCGACCTCACCCGTATCGCTCCATGATCGACACCCAGGTGCCCGACGGGCACGTCTGGTTGCGCATCACCCGACCGCATTTCGCCGATCCGTTCGACCCGACCTTCGCGCAACGACGAGGCGGACGGTGGAACCCGCCGGACTCATGGCCAACGCTGTACCTGAACGAGGATCTGGCCACCGTGCACGCCCAGGTGCGGCATCTCTTCGCCGGACGCGGGGTCGAACCCGATGATCTCGACGACGACGCCCCGATCCGTCTCGCCGCGGCAACGTTGCCGGGCCGCCAACGCGTCGCCGACATCGTGTCGGCCGACGGTGTCGCCGCTGTGGGTCTGCCGGCCCAGTACCCCGCGGACGCCCGGGGTCGGGCGATCGACCACCACGTCACGCAGGCGATCGGTGTCCAGGCGCACACGGCGGGGCTCCGTGGCGTGTGGTGTCGCTCGGCGTCGGGCGTCGGCCGTGAGGTGGCCTGGTTCCCGGCCGCCCGGTCATCGGCTCGACCCGTGTGGCAGCACCCACTCGGTTTCGGTGTCTGGCGCCACGCCGTCTCCCTCGACCAGTTGCCGGTGTGACGACCGGTTCTCGTGAACCCGTTGCGGGATTACTCCCCAACGGGTTCACGAGAACGGGGTCAGGCGGGGAGGAGGCCGATGTGGTCGCGGGCGCGATCGAGGGTGGTGGCGGCAACGGTGCGGGCCTTGTCGGCGCCGACGCGCAGGAGTCGGGCGAGTTCGCCCTTGTCGTTCATCAGCTCGTGGTATCGGGTGCGGATCGGGTCGAGCGCGGCGAGGACGGCCTCGCCGGTGTCGACCTTGAGGCGGCCGTACTGCTCGTACTGCTCGGCGACGGCCTGCGGTGTCCGGCCGGTGACCGCCGCGTTGATCTCCAACAGGTTCGCCACCCCGGGCTTCTCGACGCGGTCGTAGCGGACCGCGTCGGGCCCGGTGTCGGAGTCGGTGACCGCCCGCTTGAACTTCTTCATCAGGACACCCGGCTCGTCGATCAGGTAGACGCACCCGGCGTCGGATGCGTCCGACTTCGACATCTTCGACATCGGGTCCTGCAGGCTCATCACCCGCGCCCCGACGGCCGGCGTGACCGCCTCGGGGACGACGAACGTGTCGCCGAAGCGGTGATTGAAGCGGATCGCTGCGTCTCGCGTGATCTCGACGTGCTGGCGCTGGTCGTCGCCGACCGGAACCTCGTTCGCGTCGTACAGCAGGATGTCGCCGGCCTGCAGCGCGGGATAGGTGAACAGTCCGGCCGAGATGAACTGGCCCTCGCGCTTGGACGACTTGTCCTTGAACTGAGTCATCCGTGACAGCTCGCCGTAGCTGACCGTGCACTCCATGATCCAGCCGAGCTGGTTGTGCTCGGGCACGTGGCTCTGGACGAAGACGGTGGCGACGTCGGGGTCGAGACCGATGGCGAAGAACATCGCCGCCAGCTCCACGGTCAGCTTGCCGATCACGCCGGGCTCGTCGATCACGGTCAGCGCGTGGAGGTCGACGATGCCGTGGAATGCATCGCACTGGTGCTGTCCGGACACCCAGTTCCGCAGGGCACCGAGATAGCTGCCGAGGTGCACGTCGCCGGTCGGCTGCATGCACGACAGCACACGTGTCGTCGGGTGGCTGGGTGCGTTCGTCACGGGCGCCGACGATACCCGTTCGCACCACCGACGCTCCGGTAGGTTGGGCGTCGATGTCCATCGATGCAGCCAGTACCGCCTCGGGCACCGTGGTCTCCACCCCGGTGTACGAAGGGCCGTTCGACATGCTCCTGCAGCTGATCCTGCGCGAACAGGTCGACATCTACGAGGTCAACCTGTCGAACATCGTCGACGCCTACCTCACCGAGATCGAGCGGATGCAGTTCCTCGACCTCGACGTCGCCACCGGGTTCCTCCTGATCGCTGCGACGCTGGTGGAGCTCAAGGCCCGGCGGCTACTGCCGAACCCCTCCGACATCGACCTCGACGACGAACTCGCGCTCTGGGAGGAGCGTGACATGCTGCTCGCCCGCCTCCTCGAGGCCAAGACCTTCAAGGACGTCGCGCAGATCTTCGCCCGACTCGCCGACGACGCCGATCTGTCGTTCCCGAGAGTGGTGGGACCCGATGACCGTTTCGCCGACGTGGTCCCCGACATGCTGGAGGGCACCACCGTCATCAGCCTGCGCAACGCCGCCATCCGGGCGCTGACGCCCAAACCGGTGCCGGTCGTCGACCTCTACCACGTCAACCCGATCACCACCACGGTGGCCGACGCCGTCGCCGAGCTGCTCGACGAGCTGCCGCGGGCCGGCCGGATCACGTTCCGACGTCTCACCGCGGACTTCGCCGACCGCATCGAGGTGATCATCCGGTTCCTCGCGGTCCTCGAGCTGTACAAGCAGGGCGCCGTCGAACTCGACCAGCCCGAGCGGTTCGGCGACATCGAGGTGCTGTGGACCGCCGACGAGAGCTTCGACACCGCGTCGATCCTCATCGACGCGTACGAGGGCTGAGCGCGATGTCCGACGAGTTGACCGATCCGACCGAACCGGCCGACGAGCGCGTCGTCGAGTACAAGCGGGCGATCGAGTCGATCGTGCTCGTCGCCCACGATCCGGTTCCCGCCGAGCTGCTCGCGCAGCTCCTCGAGGAGCCGACGGTGATGATCGAACAGTGGTGCGAGGAGCTGGCGGCGTCCTACGTGGCGTCCGGACACGGGTTCGAGCTCGTCCACATCGCCGGAGGGTGGCGTTTCCAGACCGCCACCGACCTGACCCCGTACGTCGAACGGTTCCTGCTGCACGACCAGCGCGCCCGGCTGTCGGGCGCCGCGCTCGAGACGTTGGCGATCATCGCCTACAAGCAGCCGATCTCACGCGGGCAGATCGCCTCGATCCGCGGTGTCGATCCCGACGGCGTGATCCGCACACTCCAAGCACGTGGCTACATCGACGAGATCGGCCGCGACGACGGTCCCGGCCAGGCGATCCTGTTCGGCACCACCGCCACGTTCCTCGAGAAGCTCGGCCTCGCCACCCTCGACGACCTGCCCCCGATCGCGGAGTTCATCCCGAGCGCCGAGGTGGTCGAGGCGTTGGAGACCGGGCTGCGCGTCACGCCGGTGATCGAGGTGTCGACGAGCGACGGATCCGGTCAGCGGCAGTCTTCGGCGCCCGAACCGACTGCGGACCCGTGACCGATCGTACGCCCGAGCCGCCCCTGTGGGAGCAGCTGGCCGATGCCAGCGCCGCGCTGCCGCAAGGGGAGCGGCTGCAGAAGGTGTTGGCGGCCACCGGCTACGGCAGCCGTCGAGTGTGCGAGGACCTGATCGCAGCCGGTCGCGTCACCGTGAACGGAGAGGTGGCGATCCTCGGACGGCGCGTCGACCCCGACGCGGATGCTGTCGAAGTCGACGGTGCGCCGATCGGTGTGCGCCCCGGTCTGGTGTACTACCTGCTCAACAAGCCCATCGGGGTGATCACGACGGCCCGTGACACCCACGGGCGCCCCACGGTGCTCGAGCTCGTGCCGAGCACGCCGCGTGTGTTCTCGGTGGGTCGTCTCGACGTCGACACCGAGGGGCTGCTGCTGCTGACGAACGACGGCCAGCTCGCCAACCGGATCGCCCACCCGTCGCACGGCATCGAGAAGGAGTACCTCGTCGAGGTCGACGGCGGACAGGTGTCGGCCGGAGCGCTGCGGGCGCTGCGTGACGGTGTCGAACTCGATGACGGGCCGACCGCCCCGGCCCGTGTCTCACAGCCCGACCCCGGGGTGTTGCGTCTCGTGATCCACGAGGGTCGCAACCGGCAGGTCCGGCGGATGTGCGAGGCCGTCGGACACCCCGTCCGACGCCTGGTGCGCACGCGCGTCGGACCGATCAGTGACCGGAGCCTGCGGCCGGGGTCGTGGCGTGAACTGACCACCGACGAATGGCGGGCGCTGACGGAGGCCGTGGCCGGCGCGTCCGACAGTACGATCGATCGACGTGAGTGACGACCCCGCTGAATCGGCGACGCGAGTGCGTCGAGCGAACGTGATCGGCCTCGGCCTGATCGGCGGGTCGGTCGCGCTCGGACTGCGGGGGGCCGGTTGGCACGTGACCGGCGACGACACCGACCGCACAACGGCCGATGCGGCATTCGAACGCGGCGTGGTCGACTCGCTCGGACTCGATCCGGATGCCGTCATCACCGTGGTCGCCGTGCCCGTCCTCGCCGCGGCCGACCAGGTGAAGCGGGCCTTGGCCGAGACGACCGGAGCGGTCACCGACGTCGGCAGCGTCAAGGCGACGATCTGCGCAGCGTGCGACGACCCCCGGTTCGTCGGCGGACACCCGATGGCCGGTTCGGAACTCGACGGTCTCGACGGGGCGCAGGCCGACCTGTTCGAAGGCGCCGTCTGGGTGCTGACGCCCACCGCCGACAGCGATGACGCCGTCTTCGCCGCGGTCGCCTCGCTCGCGAAGTCGCTCGGCGCCGAGGTCGTTGCACTGTCTCCCGAGCGTCATGACCAACTGGTCGCCGTGGTCAGCCACGTTCCGCACCTGACGGCGGCGACGCTGATGGGTCTCGCCAGCGAGCGGGCCGAGGAGCACGCCGCGCTGTTGCGTCTCGCCGCGGGAGGCTTCCGCGACATGACCCGGGTGGCGAGCGGCCGCCCCGGGATCTGGCTCGACATCTGCGCCGAGAACCGTCCGGCGATCGTCGACGTCCTCGACCAGCTGATCCTCGGGCTCACCGAGATGCGCGACATCGTCGGCAGCGACGACCGCGAGCTGCTGTACGCCCGCCTCACTGCGGCCCGCCAGGCGCGCGTGAACCTGCCCGCACGCGTCGTGCATCCCGACGAACTGGCGGAGGTCCGCATCCCGATTCCCGACCGTGCCGGTGCCGCCGCCGAAGTGTTCACGCTGGCCGCCGAACTCAGCGTCAACATCGCCAGTTTCGAGGTGGTGCACGTCGCCGAGAGCACACGCGGCGTGGCGGTCGTCATCGTCGATCGGGCGTTGGCCGAGCTGTTCCGGGGCGGCCTCCTCGCTCGCGGGTTCCGTCCGGCGGTCCAGCCGCTGTCATGAGCGACGACACCTATCGCGTCCGGCGCGCCGACGGGCCGGTGATCGCCGACGTTCGCGTGCCCCCGTCGAAGAGCATCGTCAATCGGGCCCTGATCTGCGCTGCGCTCGCCGACGGGACCAGCGAGATCGTCGGGGTGGCGCCAGGCGACGACACCGCGTCGATGATCGACTGCCTCCAGCAGCTCGGCTGCGGCATCGGCGTGCGACTCGACGAGGGCGAGCGGATCGCCGACGTGATCGGCACCGGCGGTGTCCTCACCCCCGGGCCGATGACGCTCCACGCCGGCCTCGCCGGGACGACGTCACGGTTCGTCACGGCTCTCGCTGCGCTCGGAACCGGCGAGTACACGATCGATGGTGAACCGCCGCTGCGTGGTCGGCCGATGGCGCCCCTGCACAACTCGCTCGCCGCCCTCGGCGCGAGCGTCACGCCGGGAGAGACGCCCGGTCACCTGCCGGTCACGGTTGCCGGCCCACTGCGCCGGGCGGATGCCGTCGTGATGCCGGGCGACGTGTCGAGCCAGTACGTCACCGCGATGATGCTGATCGCCCCGTACGTGCCCGGCGGCTTGAAGCTGTGGCTGTCGTCCGGCATCGTGTCGCGGCCGTACCTCGAGATGACCCGGTCGGTGATGCACGACTTCGGCCACGACGACGTCGAGCTCCGCGACCGGCACGTGATCGTCGGGCCGGGCCAGTACTTCCCGACCGAGTTCCGTGTCGAGCCCGATGCCAGCTCTGCGAGCTATCCGCTGGCTGCAGCCGCGATGGTCGGCGGAGCGGTGAGCGTTCGCGGTCTCGGCTCGTCGTCGGTGCAGGGCGACGCCCGCTTCGTCGATGTCCTCGAATCGATGGGGTGCATCATCACCCAGGGCAGCCACGACACCGTGGTCATGCGACGGCGAGACGTACCGCTGCGAGGAGTCGAGGTCGACATGGCCGACATCTCCGATCTCGTGCCGACGGTGACGGTCGTCGCCACCCAGGCGGTCACGCCCACCCGGATCACGGGTGTCGGATTCATCCGGGCCAAGGAGAGCGACCGGCTCGGGGACCTCGCGGCCGAGCTCCGGCGCACCGGCGCACTCGTCACGGTCGAACCCGACGGATTGCTGATCGAGCCCACCGATCACCTCAGCGGTGCACGCCTCGACACCCACCACGACCACCGGCTCGCCATGGCGTTCGGCCTGCTCGGCCTCGTCGTCGACGGCATCGAGATCTCGCAGCCAGCGGTGGTCTCGAAGAGCTGGCCCGGCTACTGGGACGCGTTGGCGGCGATCCCGGCCCACCTGCTGTGAACCCGGACGATCGCGCCGGCTCCCCGCCGACGTGCCCGATCACGCACGTCGCTGCGTTCGACCTCGACGGCACGCTGACCACCCGTGACTGCGTCGTGCCGTTCCTGCGCCGGGTGGCCGGTACCAGCGTCCTGGTGACACGCGTGCTGCGTCACCCCGTCGGTCTGGCGGGCGCCGGGCTGCGCCGCGATCGCGATGCGCTCAAGCGCGCGAGCGCAGCCGGTGCGTTCGCTGGGCGCGACGCCGACGAGGTCCAGCGCATCGCCGACGCGTTCGCCGAGGAGATCCACGCGACCTGGTTGCGTCGCGACGTCGTCGCCGAACTCGAGCGGCACCGACACCGCGGTGACACCGTCGTGGTGGTCTCCGCGTCGTTCGAGGTGTACGTCCGGCCGCTGGCGGCGCTGCTGGGCGCCAAGGACGTGTTGGCCACGCGCCTGGACGTCGACGCAGCCGGTCGACTGAACGGTCGGCTGCTCGGTTCGAACTGCCGCGGGCCGGAAAAGGTTCGTCGCTTGCACGCTTGGCTCGACGAGCACGCTGACGGGCGGTCGTCGGTCGCGGTCACCGCCTACGGCGACTCGGGCGGCGATCGGGAGCTCCTGCTCGACGCAGATGTCGCCCACTGGGTCGGCCGCGGCAAGATGCCCCGCTGATGCGACCCTCGGGCTGTACGGTCACCGGCGCCATGTCCATCGACGAACGATTCGCGATCCACTCGTGTTGAGGGCCCTGTGGCGTACCAGCCGCCCGAAACAATGGCTGAAGAACGTGCTCGTGTTCGCCGCGCCCGGGGCTGCCGGCGTGCTCGACCAGGGCGACAACCTCGCACTCACCTTGATCGCGTTCGTGTCGTTCTGCTTCGCGGCGAGCGGCATCTACATCTGGAACGACCTGCTCGACGTCGACGCCGATCGCCGGCACCCGACGAAGTCCGACCGCCCGATCGCCGCCGGGCAGCTGTCGGTGGGTGCGGCCCGGGCGGCGGGCGTCGCGTTCCCGATCGTCGCGCTCGGTCTGGCTGCGCTCACGGGCCGCTGGCAGACCGTGGCGGTCGTCGGCACCTACATCGTCATCACGATCGCCTACACCCTGCGACTCAAGCACGTCCCGGTCGTCGACGTGGTGACGGTGGCGGCCGGTTTCGTGTTGCGAGCGGCCGCCGGCGCGGTCGCCGTCGACGTGCCGATGTCGCGGTGGTTCGTGCTGTGCATCACGTTCGGGTCGCTGTTCATCGTCGTCGGGAAGCGGTACGCCGAGTTGAACGAGGTCGGCGGCGGTGCCGGCACGCGGGCGACGCTCGAGGAGTACTCGATCGGCTACCTCCGGATCATGCTGTCGGTGAGCCTCGCGGGGGTGCTGATCAGCTACTGCGTGTGGGCCTTCGAGACCAGCGCACTGTCGGCGAGCGACTGGCCGTTGTACGAGCTGTCGATCGTGCCGATGCTCATGGCGTTGATGCGGTACCTGTTCGTGCTCGAAGAAGGAGGCGGAGCGGCCCCCGAAGAAGTGTTCACGAGCGATCGGTTGCTGGTATTCCTGGGGTTCTGTTGGATCGTCGTCTATGGTCTCGCCGTCTATGTCTCCTGATCACGCCGCCACCGATCCGCCGGATCTCGCCACGGTCACCGCGAGGGTTGCCGACGTGCAGGGGTGGATGTCACCCGGCCAGGCCGCAACGTTGTACGACGCGGCGCGCCGGTGCCCGCCGATGGGAACGATCGTCGAGATCGGCAGTTTCCAGGGCCGATCCACCATCGTGCTCGCCAGTGCCGCCGCGCCGGAGGTCGCCGTCATCGCCATCGACCCGCACGCGGGCAACGACCGAGGGCCGCAGGAGATCGACGGTTTCGCCGAGGAGGCCGAGGACGACAACGCGACGTTCCTCGCCAACCTGGATCGGGCCGGCGTCGCCGACCGTGTCCGGCACCTGCGGATGTTCTCCGATGCCGCGCTCGCCGAGGTGAACGAGCCGATCGACGTGCTGTACATCGACGGGGCCCACCGCTACGCGCCCGCCCGCGACGACATCCGGGACTGGGGCGCCCGCGTCACCGATGGCGGCACGATGCTGATCCACGACTCGTTCTCCTCGATCGGCGTGACGCTTGCGATCCTGCGCGGGCTCCTCCTCGGCGGTCGATTCCGCTACGTGGGACGCTCGCGGTCGATGACGATCTACCGAGCCGATCTCAGCGGTGGCGTCTCGGCTCGCGCGTCCAACGCCGGGCGGCAGTTGGCGCAGCTGCCCTGGTTCGTCAAGAACGTCGCGCTCAAGGTGGCGTTGTCGCTCGGGCTGGGCAAGGTGCTCGCCCGGTTCGGACGAGACGTGCCCGAGTGGCCGTACTGAGCCCGGTGCTCCGGTGAGGACACGCCAGGCCGAGCTCACCGGTTGGGGTCGCACCGCGCCATCCGCCGCCACGATCGTCGACATCGCCGCGGACGAGTTGAACGAGCGGACCATCAGCGAACTCGCCGCGCCGCGCGGGATGATCGCACGCGGCCTCGGTCGCGCCTACGGCGATCCGGCGCAGAACGGGGGTGGCGCCGTCCTGCGGCTCACTCCCGGCCCGATCGTGCTCGACCCCGCCACGGCCACGGTCACTGTCGGCGCCGGTGTCAGCCTCGACGAGCTGCTCCGCCACGTCGTGCCCCGAGGGTTCTTCGTGCCGGTGTCGCCCGGCACGCGCTTCGTCACCGTCGGCGGGGCGATCGCCAGCGACATCCACGGCAAGAACCATCATGCCGACGGCACGTTCGGCTCGCACGTCGACTCGATGACGATGGTGCTCGCCGACGGCACCCGGCGCGTCGTCTCGCCCACCAGCGAGCCCGAGCTGTGGTGGGCGACCGTCGGCGGCATGGGGCTCACGGGCATCATCGTCGACGCGACGGTGCGCCTCCTGCCGATCGAGACCAGCCGATGCCTGGTCCTCACCGAGCGCGTGCCCAACCTCGATGCGCTGCTCGAGGTGATGGAGGCCGGCGACCACCTGCACCGCTACTCGGTCGCATGGGTCGACCTCGTTGCGACCGGCGCCAACCTGGGACGCTCGGTCCTCACCCGCGGCGATCACGCGACCTACGACGAACTGGTCGCCGAACAACCGTCGGCGGGCGCCGACCCGCTGGCGTTCCACCCCGGTGCCCTTGCGGCGGTGCCCTCGGTGATGCCGAACGTGTTGAACCGGTTGGCGGTGCGGGCGTTCAACGAGCTGTGGTATCGCAAGGCGCCGCGGTCCCACCTCGGTATCGAGACGATCACGGGCTTCTTCCACCCGCTCGACATGGTGGGGGAGTGGAACCGGCTGTACGGCCGGCCCGGCTTCCTCCAGTACCAGTTCGTCGTGCCGTTCGACGCGGTCGATGCCCTCCGCGAGATCGTGCGCACGGTGTCCGCGTCCGGGCACGCGAGCTTCCTCGCCGTGCTCAAGCGCTTCGGGCCCGAGAGCGGCGGCATGCTGAGCTTTCCCACTCCGGGCTGGACCCTCACACTCGACCTCCCGGCCGGCGTCGCCGGGCTCGGCCGGCTCGTCGACGACCTGGATCGCATGGTGCTCGACGCCGGAGGACGGCACTATCTGGCCAAGGACGCAACCGCGACGCCCGGGGTGATCCGGGCGGGCTACCCGCGGCTCGACGAGTGGCTCGCGGTGCGCCGTCGGGTCGATCCGGCAGGCGTGTTCGCGAGCGACCAGGCCCGACGACTCGACCTGCTGTGACGATCATCGCCCCGACTGACAGGATGCCCACGTGAACAACGCCGTCAAGCAACCCCAGACGATCCTCGTGCTCGGCGGTACGAGCGACATCGGTCAGGCGATCGTGTCGGCGCTCGTGTCCCCGTCGCTGCGCCGCGTGATCCTCGCCGTTCGCCACCCCGGTGAGGTCGACGTCGACTCGATGACGTTCGGAAGCGCCGACATCGTCGCCGTGCACTTCGACGCCACCGACGTGGAGAGCCACGAGGCGCTCGTCGTCGATCTCGCGGACCGGTTCGGCGACCTCGACGTCGTGATCCAGGCGTTCGGCCAGCTGGGTGAGCCGGGCCTCCATGATCCGGCTGGAGCAGCGGCGCTCGCCCAGGTCAACTACGTCGGGGCGGTGTCGTCGGGGTTGGCGGTGGCGCGACAGCTCCGCGCCCAGGGCCACGGCACCCTCGTGGTGCTGTCGAGTGTCGCCGGTGTGCGCACGAGGGCCTCCAACTTCGTCTACGGCTCCACCAAGGCCGGACAGGATGCGTTCGCCACCGGGCTCGGGGATTGGCTGCACGGATCCGGGGCGCACGTGATGACCGTCCGACCGGGGTTCGTCCGCTCGTCGATGACCGCCGGCATGGAGGAGGCTCCGTTCTCGGTCGACACCGCCGATGTCGCCGATGCCGTTGCGGCCGGATTGCGGCGTGGCCGGAGCGTCGTCTGGGTCCCGGGAATCCTCCAGGTCGTGTTCGGACTGCTGCTCCATGCCCCGGGCATGGTGTGGCGCAAGCTCGATCGATGACCGAGGATCCGTCGGCAGCGCTCGGAACCGCTGCCGACCGGCTGCGCTCGACCGGTGTCGTGCGGGTCGAGAGCTACGCCTGGCGTGATCTCGACGACCCCGAAGCGGGTGGCTCGGAGCTGCACGCCGACGAGATCTTCCGTCGCTGGGCGGCGGTCGGCATCGAGATCGTCCACCGGACCTCGACGGTCGACGAGCCACGCGAGTTCGCACGCCACGGCTACCGGGTGATCCAACGCGGTGGTCGCTACGACGTGTTCCCCCGGGTGGCGCTGCGCCAGCTGGTGCGGCGTCGACCGTCCGACACCGCCACGATCGAGATCTGGAACGGCGTGCCGTGGTTCGCTCCGGTCTGGGCGCCTGCTCGCAGGGTGGTGTGGATGCACCACGTGCATCGCGACATGTGGGCCGAGGCGTTGCCCCGTCCGCTCGATGCCGGGGGCCGGTTCGTCGAGACCCGGTTCGCGCCGCTGTTCTACCGGCGGAGCCGCTTTGCCACCCTGTCGGAGTCGTCGGCCGACGAGATCGAACGTCTCGGGATCGACCGCGATCGTCTCACCGTGATCCCACCGGGGGTCCACGAGCGGTTCACGCCCGACGAGACGCGTCGCGCCGACCATCCGCACGTCGTGGTGGTCGGGCGGCTCGCGCCGGTCAAGCGTCAGCGTCTGGCGCTCGCTGCCCTCGCCGAGGCTCGACGATCGGTCCCGGATCTCACCGTCGAACTCGTCGGCGATGGACCCGATCGTCCCCCGGTCGAGGCATGGATCGCCGAGCACGATGCGTCGTCGTGGGTCGATCGACGCGGCCGGGTGAGCGACGACGAGCTCGTCGAGGCCTACCGGCGCGCGTGGCTCGTCGTGAGCGCCTCCCATGCGGAGGGTTGGGGCATGTCGCTGACCGAGGGCGCCGCCTGTGGCACGCCGTGTGTTGCGACCGACATCGCAGGTCATCGAGGATCGTGCATCGACGGAGTGACCGGGGTGCTGGTGGCGGACCCGGCTGCGATGGGCCAGGAGATCGCATCGCTGGTGTGCGATCACGATCGTCGACACCGCATGGCGACAGCTGCCGTCGAGCATGCCCGGGGCCTGTCGTGGACCGCGGTGGCCGCCCGCCAGCTCGACCTCCTCGCCGCGAGCGTCGAGCACTCCCGCGAGCGATGAGCGAACGCTCCGTATGCGGGGGCCCGGCTCATCGCTCGCATGTCGGGCGGCCGGATGGGGCGTTCAGGAGTCGACGTGGGTGGGGATCTCGCGGTAGGCGCGTCGGCTCCGGCGCAGGGTGAGCAGGTCGGCGAGACCCCACACGGTGACGAGCCAGAACGCCTCGAACACGATCCCGCGGTGCATCTTCGACGTGCCGGCCACGCGGTCGCGGAACGCGATCGGCACCTCGACGACACTCAGGCCCGCCTGGACCGCCCGGTAGGTCATCTCGATCTGGAAGCCGTACCCGTCGGCCTGGACGCCGTCGAGTCCGATCGTGCGCAACGCATCCGCTCGGTACACCCGGTACCCGGCGGTGGCGTCGTTGAGCGCCAGCCCGAGCACGATGCCGGCGTACCGGTTGCCCCACCGCGACAACCACGTCCGCCGGCGGGGCCAGCCGATGACCGAACCGCCGGGGATGTACCGTGACCCGATCACGAGTGCGATGCCGTGTTCCGCGAGCGAGAGCATCGTCGGGAGCACCGCAGGGTCGTGGGAGAGATCGGCGTCGATCTCCACGAGTGCGTCGTACCCCTCGTCGAGACCGATGCGGAAGGCGTGGAGGTAGGCATCGCCCAAGCCGCGCTTCACCTCGCGTTCGACGAGACGAATGTGCGTGTCGGTGTCGGCCCGGGCGCGGACCATCGGCCGCGTTTCGTCGGTGGACCGGTCGTCGACCACCATGACGTCGGCGTCGGGGACGTGATCGCGGATCCGGTCGAGGATCTCCGAGATGTTCGCCGCCTCGTTGTGGGTCGGCACGATGATCAGCGTGCGCACGAAGAGCGGACCCTACTGCCTGCGCCGCACTCCGGCCGGCATGATCGCGGTCACCGCGACCGACGCGACCGCCAGCCAGACAAGCGGTGCGGTCCACCCGAACCGGCTCGGCCAGTCGGGCCCGGGCGGGTAGTCGTAGCGCCACTCGGACGCGATGATCATGCCGGCGACCACCGATCCGGCGACCAGCACCACCACGAGGGCGAGCCACGGCCAGCGTCGCCGCAGCAGCAGCACCACGAGGGTGCCGAGCGAGACGGCGGGTCCGGCGAGAACGGCGACGAGCGCGATCAGCGACACAGCGAGTGACACCGACGTCCTCGGCCATCCCGACCATCCGGCGCCGGCGGAGATGTCGTCCGGGACGCCATCGATCGACGCGGCGAGGCGGTCGCTGCGCGTCCAGACCAGCAGCCCGATGACGACGAGGCCCGCCAACAACGAGAACCAGAGTGCGATGACCACACTGCCCTGTGGCGTCCACCGCAGCGTGACCACCCGCGTCCCGGCCGACGGTGGGAGCAGCCACCCGTTGGCGTAGCCGTCGATCAGCACCGGTGCACCGAGGTCGGTGCCGTCACTCGAGGCAGTCCACCCGGCGTTCCAACTCTGCTGCAGGACGAGCCAGGCGGTCTTGTCCGACGAGTCGACCACGGCGACGACCTCGGTGTCGCCGAACGACGAGATGTCGGCCAGCGGCCCGGGCGCCACGGCCGTCGCGGCGACCGTGCCGGCTCCGTCGAGCACCACCCGGTCGACATCGAACCCGCTGAGCACCCCTGGGGTCGATCGCAGGACGTGTGTCCCGGCGCCGAGGCGGACCGGGTCGCCGCATCCGGCGAGGCTCAACTCGGTCCGCGACGTCGCCGCGCGGAGCGTGCCGAGGACCTGGACCGGGATGGCCTGGCCGTCGATCGTGAGCAGATCGTCGTGGCACCGGTCGTCGAGTTCCGCCGCAGAGTCGGCCGGAGCGGGCGTCATGTCGCCGATCGCGAGCTCGGTGATGCCGATCGGGAGCACCTCGGGGAGCCGGGAGAAGTAGTCGGGTGTCGTACGCTCGTCGACCGCGGAGATCGTGACGACCGTCCGTGTGGCGGTGAGACCTTCGACCCGGAGCACCACCGTGGCGATGCCGTCGATCGCCGCGGTCGGCGGCACCGGGACGACCCGGGTGACGCCATCGTCCCCGGTGATCGTGATCTCGGTCGGGATCGAGTGTCGGCCGTCGTCGAGCCACGACAGCGTGAGGGTGTCGGCAGCGAGGGGTGTGTCGATCGTGAGCGTCGCCCCGACGAGGTCGTCGAAACCGGTCTGCCACACGGTGGACTGGTCGCCGTCGAGCGCGGCCGCGCCGCGCGAGCCGGGGCTCCCACGCAGGCGCCGGTCGGCGCTGACCGGATACGTGTCGCCGAGCAACGAGCCGAGCAGCTCGTCCGATGCCCGCGCCGACAACCGGACATCACCGGTGAGGGCGAACTCGCGAGCCTCGGGCACATCGAACTCCCGGATCAACGTGGGCTCGGGCGGCGCCTCGTTCGGCGTCGCCGGATCGATCCGCTGCCGCGTGAACAGGTACGTGATGCGTTGGTCGGCGAGCTGATCGTCGTCGACGATCCCGAACGAGTCGAGGCCGGGGCTGCGCACGACGCGGTCGTCGGTCACCCCCGGGATCGTGACTTCGGCGAGTCCGACGCCCGGAAGGATCGTGTAGTCGGCGACCTTGCCGACGTTGTCGTCGACGACCTCGAACCGCAGCGTCTGGAAGGAGTCGACGGGCAGGTCGATCGGCTGCCCGGGCTCGGTACGAGACCGCTCGTCGAGCACGGCGTCGAACGTGGTCTCGGTCGGCAGTCCGGCGTCGAGGGTGATCGTGGCATCGATGACGTACCGGCTGGTGGTGTCGGTGATCGGCTGCAGGAGCGTGATCGTCGAGGCGTCGACCGGTTCGACGAGGTCGACCTCCCAGCGCAGGCCACCGGTCGGCCCGAAGGCACCGGCGCGCCAGGCGGTCGTCGGATCGCCGTCTGTCGCGAACGACGGCGAGTCACCGGGGGTGAACGCGATCCGGTTGCCGTAGTAACTGGCGCGAACGTCGGCGACGTCACCGCGATGCGCAGCGATCGTCTGGCGATCGGTGTCGCCGTCGGGGACGAACACGTCGAGCGGCTGGTCGGCGGGATCGTCGTCCAGGGAGAGCGGACCATCTGCTTCGATCGCACCGAGGTTCGAACTGACGGTCGACCAGTGGCGCGCCTGCTTGCGGTTGCCATCGGTGACGACCCACCACGTGTCGGGCCCCACCATCGCCGGATCGAACTCGCCGGTGGACGAGAGATCGTGGAGCGTCGATGCGTACAGCACCGGTCGGTCGGGGTCGAGGAGGCGGGCACCGGCGAGATCGACGAGGCTCTCGCCGCTGCCGGCGACGATCACGGGCGCTGCCGTCGACGCGGTGGTGACCGCCGCCACCGGCTCGAGGTTCCACGCCGCCACGACCGGGAAGTCGATCACCCGGTCGGCGTCGGCGAGCGTGCGTTCGTCGACCAGCGGGATCACGGTGTCGTCGGTGACGATCGGCCCGGCGAAGTCCGGTTCGCCGAGGACGGCGACGAGATCGGGCCACAGCGAACCGGGGCGGGCGAGCAGGTAGCGCTCGTGTTCGAGATCGTTGCGCACGACGATCGTGTCGACGCCGAACCGGCGCGCGATCGCCGGCAGCGTCTCGGGTTCGAACCACCCCTCGGGGAGGCGGCGCTCGAACGCATTGAGGAGGTCGGCGGTGCCGGCGCCGCCCTGGGGCACCAGCTCACGGGCGAGATATGGGCGCTCGATCAAGCCGGGCAGCACCGGGTCGACCGTGCCACCCCAGCGGTAGTTGCCGAAGTCCGCGGCTGGGATCTCCCAGACGCGGCCGCCGCCTTCCGGATCGCGAGTGCGGTCGAGCCACGTGGCGAGTTCCTCCTCGTACGTCGGCACCGCCTCGTCGCGTTCGAGCGACGACGACATCGAGTTCGCGGTGAACCACGGGTACAGCTGCACGACGACGAGGCCGATCACCGCGATCGGGGCGAGGAGTTCCCACCGGTGTGGCGTCGGCGGCTCGGCGGCGAGGCGCCGAGCCGCCAGGCGCGCCCTGGCCCACTCCGCGCTCGATGCCACGCCGAGTGCGAGGGCGAGGATCACGAGCGGTGCCGCACGCGGCGTCGAACGGAGCGCGAGGCCGACCGTGGTGTCGGAGGCGAACCACTCGAACAGGGCGCCGTACGGCGTCGAGTCGCCGAGGGGCGCAGCGCCGACGCTGACGGCGAGGCCGATCAGCAGCAGCGTCGCTGCGCTCGCCCGACCGGAGAAGCGGGTCAGGAACCCGAGGAGTCCGATGCCGGCGAGCGTGAACCCGACGGCCATCACCCCCACGTGGTTCGTGTAGGGGCCGGCGGGTTCGATCCACGGGTCGAGCCGATCGCCGCCGTAGAAGAACCAGTAGCCGAGACCGCGGGCGATCTCGGCGGGCGTGCTCGCGCTGGCGACCGACTCGTAGGTCTCCGTGTAGCGCAGGATCGGGATCCCGTAGGTCCCCTGGATACGCAGTGCAACGATCCACCAGACCGAGACCGCCGCGCTGAGCGCGCCGATCTTCGCTGCCGCGCGGACGGCCGGGCCGGGCCGCACGCGACCCGACGCGACGTCGGTCGTCAGCCAGATGACCGGGCCGAGGCCGGCGAGCACGAGCGACGTCGCATTGACGCTGCCGACGAGTGCCACGATGACGGCGAACTGGGCAGCCGGCTTCCACGAACGCGTCCGGGCGGCCTTCGACACCAGCAGCACCATCCACGGCAGGGCCGCCCAGGGGCCGAGGATCACCGACAGTCGGGCGAGATAGCTGAGCAGATACGGGCTGAACCCGTAGGCGAACGCGGCGACGAGCGCACCGGCGGCGCTCCACCCGAGCCATCGGGCGAGGCGGAACATGCCGAATGCCGCAGCGAACACGATCGTGCCCCACAGGAGCCGCTGGGTGAGCCAGTCCGGCGAGCCGACCGCCTCCATCACCCAGTAGTAGGGGCCGAGCGGGAACAGGTAGCCGATGTTCTGGTGAGGGACGGTGCCCGCACCGACCGTCGGGTCCCACATCGAGGTGGCCTGACGGAGCACCGCTGACGGATCGAGGGTCAGGTACGTCTTGGTGTCGGCGCTCACCCGGCCGGGCCGGGTGAGCAGGATCGGTCCGTAGGCGGCGATGGCGAGGACCAGCGCGGCGACCCGGTTCGGATGCCGGGCCGCGCGTTCGATCATCGAAGCCCGGGACATCGGCTGAGAACGTACAGGGTCAGCGGCGGTCACGGTCGGCATCGGTGGCGAACATCGCACCGACGGCGATCGCGAGGACGGCGAACAGCGCGAGGCCGTTGAGGTGGTCGAAGTGGGTCGTCCAGCCGGCATTGGGGAACGGACGGTCGCGCCGTTCGATCCTGAGCACGGCGAGCGCGGTCAGCCCCAGCAGGGCGACACCGAGGAGTTCGTACACGCGGGTGACCCAACGTCCCCGTACCCGCATGCCGATCCCGTACGACACCGCCGCGGTGGCGAGCGCCGCGACGCCCCAGACCGGTGCGACGAGCGTGACGCTCGCGCCAATCAGGGTCGCAGCCGATGCCATCAGGTGCGGCCGCGACCGGCCGGGTTGTCCGGTCGCGAGTCGGGGAGCGCGCAGCCGCTGCGGTCGCAGACGGGCACCGGCGACGACCAGACCGATGCAGACGAGGACCCCCAGCGCCGAGACGGCGAGCCCGAGCGTGACCGGCCGCTGCGCCGTCCACCGGAACTCGACCCGGGTGGGCGAGGTGGTCGGAGCGAGCCACCAGCCGTTGAATCCACCGTCGACCAGACGGCCACCGCCCAGCGATCGTCCGTCGACGCTGGCTTCCCAGGCCTCGTTGAACCCTTCGCCGAGCACGACCCAGCAGCCGTCCGGGCATGGCCCGACCACGATGTCGCGGGCGCGCGGTTCGTTGCGGGTCACCTCGACGGGGATGTCGTCGAGAGCCGCTGGAGATCCACTGCGGTCGACCTCGTCGGTGAGAGCGATGCGGTCGACCGTCAGTGCCGACGACGCCGATGACGCCAGGTCGTGAACGCCCGCCGACAGCTCCAGTGGGGCGCAGGCCGTTGCGGTGACCGGTTCGCCGTCGAGGAGCGCACCCACCGTGGTCTCGAAGGAGATCGGCACGGGCCGGGCGTCGACGTCGAGGAAATCGGGGGAGCACTCGACCGCGACGGTCGCCGTCCGATCGGTCGTCACCGGCTCGACGTCGAGCTCGGAGATCGCGGCCGGGAGGGCCCGCGGGTCGCCGTAACGGCGGTCGATCGTCGTGCGCTCGTCGATCGCGGTGACCTCGAACTCCAACGGCCCCGCGGTCGATGTGCGAACGAAGGCCTCGGGAAGCTGGATCACGCTGCGGCCGGACGCATCCGGCGGCGGCACGACCACGTCGAGCATCTCGCCGTCGGCGCGCAGCTGCACTCCCGTGACCGGCGAGTACGGCCCTGTCGGCTGGTCGATCGCGAGGTCGGTGCCGAGCGGGCCGACGGTGTCGAAGCCGAGGACGGCGCCGACCGAGTCGTCGAATCCGGTGACCCATGCGGTGCTGGGGTCGCCGTCGACCGCCGCGACGCCGCGTTGAGCGACTCCACCGGTCACCCGCGTGCTGGCGACCGGCGAGGTCGACGACGTGGCCGCCGCGAGCAGGTCGACGAGGGCGGCATCGGTGGCGCGCCGATCGAGTCGGAGCGTCGCGGTGGCGTCGATTGTGCGCGGCGCCGGGAGGTCGAAACGGCGTCGGATCTCGGGTTCGGGATCGGCACGCCAGGGATCGGTCGGGTCGGTCCGCCACCTCGTGAACAGCAGGGCCAGGGGGACGTCGGCCTCGAGCGCGTCGAGCCCGTCGGTCGGTACCCGGATGATCTCCGTGGTCGGATCGAGGCCGAGGTCGATCTCGCTGAAGCCGACGCCGGCGAACGAAGCGGCCAACGGGAACAGGCCGGTGGTGACCTCCGTGATCTCGATCGTGACCGTTCCACCGGCCTCCACCGCCGCGATGTCGATGGCCTGGCCGGCCTCCCCGAACGAGGTCTCGTCGAGTTCGACGACGACCGGAGCGTGATCGTCGACGGTGATCGTGACCGCAGCGATCGAGCGTCCGCCGGTTGCCGGAGTGGGTTGGCGTAGCCGCAGTGAGTCGATGCCACCCGCCGCCGTGGCTCCGTCGGCGAGGTCGAGCCGAATCCGTTCGCCGATCGGGTCGCCGTGATCGGCGACGGTCCACGCCGTGGTCGGATCGCCGTCGATCGCGAACACTGCGCGGTCCTCGGGGCGGTAGGCGAAGGGCTCGCCGTAGCTCGATGCGATCGCCCGGACCGGACCGTCCTGGATGGCGACGGTCTGCCGATCGGGGTCCGGCGCGAAGACATCGAGGCGCTGGTCGGCGCTGGTGGTATCGAGCACGTCGATCGCACGCCCGCCGGGTTCGGTGTGCCCGCGGACGTCCTGCGAACCCCGCCAGTGGTGTGCCTGGTCACGGTTGGAGTCGGTGACGATCAGCAGGTCGGCGTCGGCGAGGGCCTCGTCGAGCGCGTCGTCGTCGAGCGAGGCGCTGTAGCGGACCAGTTCCCGACCCGACAGCAGTCCGGCGGCCGCGGCGTCGACGATCCCGTCGCCGGAACCGGAGAGGACCACCGAGGAGGTCTTCGCCCGGACGACACCGACGGGATCCTCGACGGGCACGAGGGCCACCGGCGACAGCGGGCGCCCCACCGATGGGTCGATGAGCGCGGTGGGATCGATCATCGGGACCTCCGGCGCGTTCACCGACGGCTCGCCGAAGCGTTCGGCGGCGCCGAGCCCCGACGGCCTCACCGCTCGGGTGGCGTCGGCGGTCAGCAGCGCGTCGACGAGCTCGGGTCGAGCGGTGCGGAACCGCTCGAATGCGGCGTCGTTCGACAGCCAGAGCGTGTCGCTACCGAGCAGGCGGGCTACCGGGGCGACGGCGTCGGCCTCGATCGTGCCCTCCTGGAACCGGTCGTCGAGCGCGAAGAGCAGATCCATCGCCGCGGCCGAGCCGAGCGGGAGCAGATCCCGGGTGACCAGCGGCTTCTCCGAGAGGCCCACGAGGGGCGGGTCCACGGTGTAGCCCCATCGGAACGCACCGAACTCGGCCCCGGGGAGCTGCAGCACCCGGGCGTCGGGATCGGTGCGGTCGAGTGCGTCGACCGCCGCATCCCATGCGGCCGGTGGATCCTGATCGCGGTCGATCGCGGGATCGACGAACGCCCGATTCCACAGCGACGGCAGGTTGGCGATCGCCAGCAGCGTCACACCGAGCGCCGCAGCGAGCCTGAGGCCGACGCCCGACCGGGCGTCGTCGCTCGCCGGGAGGCGTGCCGGCAGCGCGGTCACGAGCGCGCCGGCGCCGAGCGCGATGCCGATCAGGAACACGGGGATGGCGCGAGTGCTGCTGCGCAGTGCCAGTGCCAGCCCGGACCCATCGTCGTTGACGAGCAGCGCCATCAACGGTGACGGCTGGTCGATCGGGTGGACGCCGACGGCGAGCACGGCCCCGACTGCCACGCACATCGCGGCGAATCGGCGTTGCGGCCACGACGTGAGTGCGAGGCCGATCAGGCCGACGATGACCGCCGCGTAGCTGACCGCGATCGTGCGGAGGCTGACCAGGTGGTCGAACGATGCGGTGGTCGTCGGGCCGAACGCATCTCGTTGGTAGAAGAGCCAGTAGCCCAGGCCCCGGGTCACCTCGGAGCCGGTGGCGTTGCGGCTCACGTCCTCGACCGTCTCGGAGTAGTTCAACACCGGGGCTCCGTAACGGCCCTGCACGATCAGCATGCTGATCCACCAGATCGACACGGTCAGGCACAGCACCGCGATGCGTGCGGCGACACCGATCGCCTGTCGCCACGAGATCCGACCCTGCCATGTGGTGTGGACGATCCAGAGCACGGGCGCGGGCACGATCATCGCAAGGGTGGTGGCGTTGGCGGAACCGACCGTCGCGACGATCAGTGCGATCAGCGCCGGGTCGCGCCACGGACCGAGACGATGGCGCCAACCTGTCGGCTCGAACCCGTCGCCGGCGATCGGCTCGTCGGGCTCCGCTGCTCGTGTGGCCCGGACCGTCAGCGCCACGATCCAACCGAGACCGGCCCAGGGCAGCAGGAGCAGCGAGGTCCGCGAGATGTACGGCAGCAGGTACGGCGACGTCTGGTACACGACGGCGGCGGCCACGGCGCCGAGCGTCGACACGCCGAGCAGGCGCGCGGCCCACATCGTGCCGACACCGGCCAGGAAGACGATCGTGCCGATCCACAGTCGGTGAGCGAACCAGTCGGGCAGGCCGACGCCGTCGAACAGCAGGTACCACGGCCCGCTCGGCCACAGGTAGGTGATCTGCTGGTGGGGGACCCACCCGGCGAACTGGTCCGGTTCGAACGTCGAGGCCGCCCGACCGAGCAGCCGGGCGGGATCGAAGTACAGGTAGAGCTTGGTGTCGGCCGGCATGCGCCCGGGCGAGCTGGCCAGCGTGGGGACGTAGGCGAGGATCGCGAGCAGCGCGACGCCCGCAGCGGTGGAGTGACGGCCGAGGCGGGCCGTCAGGCTCATGGGATGACGCCGAACACGGCGTAGAGGCCGGTGAGCGTGGCCAGGCCGGCGCCGCAGACCACCAGCGTCGCATCCCAACCGAGATACTCCCAGCTCGCACGGTGATCCGACTCCTGCTCGGTTGCCTCCGGCCACCATGCCGCCATCGCGATGAAGAACGGGAACGCCGTGAACAGGAACCGCGGGCGGGCGGTCACCGTCTCGGGGATCAGCATCAGTGCCACGACGACTGCGCAGTAGGCGACCAGGGTCCAGGGCAGGCGGGCCTTCCAGGCGCAGTACACCATGAAGACCAGCACCGCCATCGACAACGCCGTGAGCGCGTCGGCGGGCGACGACAGCGGGTGGGTGACGAACCCCCATGTGTTGGCGACCGCCGTCGCACCGAAGCTGGTTCCCTCCGACCAGGCCTCACGCTGCACCCGGAACCACGCACCTCGTTCGCCTGCGGTGTGGTCGACGTACCACTGGAACACCAGGAACCCGATCGGGGCGAGTGCGACCGCGACGAGTGATCGCCACTCCCGCGAACGTCGGATCGCCAGGAAGCTCGCCACGGCGCAGGCAGCGACCAGCGCGATGCCGTTGGGGCGTGTCGCGGTTGCGAGCCCGGCCGCGAGCCCGGCGAGCAGCCAGCGCTCGTCGATCAGCAGGATCAGACACGCAGCGGCCAGGACGATCAGCAGCGCTTCGGAGTAGGCGAACGACAGGATCGCGCTTCCCGGGAACACGGCGTAGAGCGTCATCGACCGGGCAGCGATCGACACGGTGTAGAGGCGTCTGGCCAGCAGGCCGACCAGGACCACCGACACGGCGCCGAGCACGAAGTTGAGGAACAGCGCGGCGAGCGTGTCGCCACCGGGAAGCACCCAGTCGAGGGCTCGGACCGTCCACGGGTACAGCGGGAAGAATGCCGCCCGCGCCTCGAGCTGCTCATAGGTGATGTCGGCGGGGATCGAGTCGGGATAGCCCCGTCGGACGAGTTCGAGATACCACCGGCCGTCCCACGAGGTCAGGACCTCGCCGATGATCGTCGCTGCACCTCGTTCGGGTTCGCCGTCTGCCCGTGCGTCGACGGTCATCTGTGCGGCTCGCACCGCGGTGGCACCGATCACGCACAGTCGTGAGACCAGGTACACGCCGAGGCCGACGACCAGCGCGCGTGTCCAGCTCGCCCGATCGGAGTCGGCGGCCGGCCCGGTCGAGTCGGTCTCCGCCGCCGTACTGCCCGTGAACATCGGTGCGAAGCTAGCAGCGCGGGGTCCGTCGAACGGGGCGCCGCGATCGTTTCGGGTGTGTGAATCCGAGCCGATGACCGCATGCAGGCCCTTGACGTTTTGTACAGTCTCGCGGCATGACGGTCCATCTGCCCGACTCGGTCGCCGCCGCCGTCGAGGCACTCGCGGTGGACCGCTCGGCGACAGTGCTCGCCGGCGGTACCGACCTGATGGTCGAGGTCAATGACGGCCACCGGCGCCCGGACAGCAGTGTCGTCGTGGTGAACCGGATCCCCGAGCTGCGATCGTGGCGACGCGATCCGGCCGCCGCAACCGTCACGATCGGCGCCGCCGTGAGCTATCGCGAGATCGAGACCGGCCCCCTGGCGCAGCTGCTCCCGGCGCTGGCCGAGGCGGCGCGAACGGTGGGGTCGCCGCAGATCCGCAATGCCGGCACCCTCGGAGGCAACCTCGGCACCTGTTCGCCGGCCGGTGACGGTCTGCCGGTGCTCTCGGCGCTCGACGCCACTGTCGAACTCGCGTCGGGCACGGGACGGCGCACGCTGCCGGTCGGCGAGTTCATGCTCGGTGTGAAGCGGACGGCGCTGACGCAGGGTGAGATGATCGTGTCGGTCACCGTGCCCCTCGTCGAGGGATGGCAGGGCTATGCGAAGGTCGGGGTCCGCAATGCGATGGTGATCGCCGTGGCGAGCGCCTGCGTCGTGCTCGATCGATCGCACGAACGGGTCGCTGTCGCCCTCGGATCGGTCGGGCCCACGATCCTGCGGTGTCCGCATGCGGAGCAGCACCTGGCATCGACGATCGATTGGAGCAACCTCGGCGTCGCGCCCGAGGATCTGGTGACGTTCGGTGAGCTGGTGTCGAGCGAGAGTCGCCCGATCACCGATCACCGTTCGACCGCGGAGTACCGGCGCCACGCCGTCGGCGTCCTGGCCCGTCGGTTGGTACGGCGGGCATCGAGCAACGAGTTGGCGGCATGAGCGCCAGGACGAGCGACAGCGACCACTACGTCCTCGACGTCAACGGTGATCGCCGGGAGGTGACCGACTCGTGGCTGGGCGAGAGCCTGCTCGACGTGCTGCGGGATCGTCTCGGGCTGATGGGCACCAAGGGCGCCTGTGAGCAGGGCGAGTGTGGGTCGTGCAGCGTGCTGCTCGACGGGGTGCTGGTGTGTTCGTGTCTCGTGATGGCGGCGAGCGCGGTCGGTCAGCCGATCGTCACGATCGAAGGCGTGGCGCCGGTCGGTGCGCCCTCCGACGTCCAACGGGCCTTCGTCGAGGCGGGCGCCGTGCAGTGCGGGTTCTGCACCCCGGGGTTGATCATGGCGGTCCACGACCTGCTCGAGCGGTCTGCCACGCCGTCGGACACCGAGATCCGTGAGGAGCTCGCCGGCAACGTGTGCCGCTGTACGGGCTATGGACGGATCATCGACGCCGTGCAGCAGGTCGCCGTTGCCCGTCGGGGTGACCCCGGGTCCGGGGACCGAGCGATGAGCGTCGTCGACACGGCGGTCACGTCGGGGACCGGCACCCGCCACGGCACGATCGGAACGTCGCCGACCAGGCCCGACGGCACCGCGAAGGTGCAGGGGAGCTTCGAGTTCTCCTCCGACCTCTCCGCCGACGGATGTCTGTGGGGGGCAACGCTGCGATCGCCGCATCCGTACGCCAGGATCCGCTCGATCGACGTCAGCGGTGCCTGGAAGATCGACGGGGTGGAGACGGTGGTCACCGCCGCCGACGTTCCCGGCCAGACGACCTACGGCCTGATCAGCCAGGACCAGCCGGTGTTCGCGTCCGACGTCGTCCGCTACGTCGGGGAACCGATCGCCGCGGTGGCCGCCGACCACCCCGAGACCTGTCGACGGGCGCTCGCCGCCATCGTGGTCGACTACGAGGTGCTCGAACCGCTCCTCGACCCGGAGGCGGCGATCGACGGCAGTCACCCATCGATCCACCCCGACGGCAACCTGATCCGACATCAGCGCATCGTGTGCGGCGACGCCGCGGCGACCGGCGACGTCGTCGTCGAGGGCACGTACGAGATCGGCATGCAGGACCAGGCGTTCCTCGGTCTCGAAGCGGCGCTCGCCGTCCCCGATGCGGGCGGCGGCGGTGTCGAGTTGCACGTCGCCACGCAGTGGTTGCACGAGGACCGCGCCCAGATCGCGGCATGTCTCGATCTCCCGGTCGACGCGGTGCGTCTCGTGCTCGGCGGTGTCGGCGGGGCGTTCGGTGCACGCGAGGACATCAGCCTGCAGGTCCACACGTGTCTGCTCGCACTGCGGCTGGGCCGTCCCGTGCGGATCGCCTACAGCCGGGCGGAGAGCTTCCTCGGTCACGTGCACCGGCACCCGGCGACGATCTGGATGCGCCACCACGCCACCTCGGCGGGCGAGATCGTCAAGATCGAGTCGCGGATGGTGTTCGACGGCGGGGCCTACGCGTCGACCTCGTCGGCGGTGCTGATCAACGCGGTCACCCACACGCAGGGGCCGTACCGGTGCGCGAACGCCGTCGTCGACGGCTACGCCGTCCGGACGAACCACCTCCCGTGCGGCGCGATGCGCGGGTTCGGCGTGGTGCAGGCCTGTTTCGCCCACGAGTCGCAGATGGACAAGCTGGCCCTGGCCTGCGGTGTCGACCCGGTGGAGATCCGCCTGCTCAATGCGATGCGCACCGGCGACGCCTTGATCACCGGGTCAGCCGGTCCTCAACGTCGCGCCGGTCGAACGCTGCATCCGCGACACCGCGGCGCTGCCGCTGCCCGACGAACCGATCGGCGGTCGGCCCGATGGCGACGGCATCTCCGACGTGATGAAGCTGCCCGGCGGGGCCGGCCGCACCGCCGGCCGAGGGGACATCGTCCGCGGGATCGGATGGGCCGTGGCGATCAAGAACCTGATGTACTCCGAGGGTTTCGACGACTACGCCACCGCCCGCTGCCGCCTCGCCGACGGGGTCGCGACGCTCAAGTTCGCCACCTCCGAGGTCGGTCAGGGCTTCGTGACGATCGCCCCGCAGATCGCTCGCACGATCCTCGGCGTCGACGAGGTCGTCCTCGATCGCATCGACACCCAGGTCGGCTCGGCGGGCTCGACGTCGGCGTCGCGCCAGACGTGGATGAGCGGCGGAGCGGTCGATGCCGCCTGTCGAACCGTGCGCGAGCGCATGTTCGAGCAGGTCGGGCGGGTCCACGACGTCGATCCGATCCGCCTGGCCGTCGACGGGACCGACCTCGTCGACACCGTCTCCGGGTGGCGGTTGTCGGTGGCCGAGGCGACCGCCGGCATCGAGTTCGACGAGACGGTCGAGTACCGGCATCCGGCCACCGAGGAACTCGACGAGAACGGCCAGGGCAACTGCCACACGGCGTTCGCGTTCGTGGCCCATCGCGCCGTCGTCGACGTCGACCCGGAGCTCGGCCTCGTCAAGGTCGTCCAGATCGCCACGGCGCAGGACGTCGGACGGGCGCTCAACCCGCTGTCGGTGATCGGCCAGATCGAAGGCGGCATCGCCCAGGGTCTCGGGCTGGCCGTGATGGAGGAGATCATCCAGGTCGACGGCGTGATCCGCAACGGCAACTTCACCGACTACCTGCTGCCGACGTTCCTCGACATGCCCGAGGTCGTCGCGACGCTCGTCGAGGAACCCGATCCGCACGCTCCGCTCGGAGCGAAGGGGGTCGGCGAGCCGCCGTGCATCTCCTCGACGCCGGCGATCGTCAATGCGATCCGCGACGCCCTCCGGCAGGTCGACGGCGTCGGCAAACCCCTCGATCGCGTCCCCGTCCGCCCCGCCGACATCTGCCTCTGATGCGGTGCGTCGAGGCGTCAGACAGCAGGGGTCAGACCGCCTGCTGCAACGCGGATGTCGGCGGTGTCAGGTTCCGGTGCGGCTAGGTTCGCAGCCCATGCCTGACGAGCGCGAGATCATGACCTGGGACGTCTTCGGGACGGCCTCCCGCGACCTGGCGCAGATGGTCGTCGACAGCGGATACGAGCCCGACATGGTGCTGGCGATCGCCCGCGGCGGACTGCTGATCGGCGGGGCGATCGGCTATGCGCTGTCGGTCAAGAACGTGTACACGATGAACGTCGAGTTCTACACCGGCGTCGACGAGCGTCTGGAGGTGCCCCGCATCCTGCCGCCCGCCCCCGACTTCGTCGACGTCTCCCATGCCCGCATCCTGATCGTCGACGACGTGGCCGACACCGGCCACACGTTGCGTTCGGTGCAGCAGTTCTGCGCCGGCAAGGTCGCCGAGGTGCGCACGGGCGTGCTCTACGAGAAGTCGCACTCCCTGGTGAAGTGCGACTACATCTGGAAGCGCACCGACCTGTGGATCAACTTCCCGTGGAGCGACAAGGACCCGGTCGCCAAACGCGACTGGACCGTCAAGGACGCCTGAACTCGACGCGGCCGGCGCCGCGATCAGGGCGCGAAGGCGGCGCGCTGGGCCTGTTCGAGGCGCTCGCGGAGGCGTTTGGCGGGCACGATCCCGAGCAGCTTGCCCTCGCTCCACACCGTGACGACCGGTCGCAACGGGTTGAGCCGAGGCAGCACGGTGGCGAGGTCCTCGTCGGGCGCCGCCTTCGCCAGCGAGTTGAACGGCACCATCAGCTGGGTGAGCATCACCATCGTGCGTCGTTCCGACGGCACCGCCCACAGCTGCTCCTCGAGCACGAGGCCGTCGAGTTCGCCGTCGTCGCCGACCACCGCGACCGCGCCGGCATTGCCGAGCCGCTGACGCTGCCAGATCATCGAGTCGGCGTCCATGTCGGTACCGGCCTGGGCGACGCCGAACCACGTGAGGTCGCTCACCTTGGTGCCGTCGAGCTGTTCGCCGATGTACGACGCCATGATCTCGGCCCTGGCGTTCATGGCGATGAAGATGCCGGTGATCAGGACGAACACCCCGAACTGGCCGTTGAGCATCATCACGACCCCGAGGCCGGCAAGGCCCCAGCCGAGGACGCGCCCGGCGTTGCCGGCGTCACGCATGGCCCGGTACTTGTTGCCGGTGCGCGCCCAGCGGACCGCCCGCAGGACCCGTCCGCCGTCGAGCGGCGCTCCGGGCAGCATGTTGAACACGGCGAGGAGCAGGTTGACGGCACCGATCAATCCGATCGCGTTCGATTGCAGGGCGATACCGGCCCCGAGCGCGGCGACGCCGATCACGAGGCTCACCAACGGGCCGGCGACGGCGATCAGGCCGTCGGCACGAGGCGTGGGCGGCTCACGGTCGAGGTGGGCGACGCCGCCGAGGGCCCACAGATCGATCGACTCGGTCTCGACGCCGTAGCGCCGGGCGACGAGGGCGTGGCCGAACTCGTGGGCGAGGATCGAGCCGAAGAAGGCTACCGTGGCGATCAGGCCCGGAATGACCCCGAGTGAGGCGGCCAGGTTGAAACCGAACAGGACGGCGACGAGGGCCATGCTCCAGTGGGCTCGCACGGGGATGCCCGCATAGGTGCCCAGTCGGATCGAACCAGCGGTCATGACGGGGGAGTGCTCCTTTCGAAGAACACGTGTGGAGGACGCTACGATGTCAACCACCCCACGAACCCCGGCATTCCACCGTCTCGTGAACTCGTGCGGGGTTCACTCCCGCACGAGTTCACGAGAACGGGTCAGGCGCGCTGTTCGAGGATGACGGTGGCGCAGTTGCGGCCGCTGGCGCCCCACACGCCGGCGCCGGGGAACGTGGCGGCGCCGGTGAGGTACAGACCGTCGACGGCGGTCTCGTATTTCGTCAGCTCGGGATTCGAGTTGCGGAACGCAGCGAGCGGACCACCGGCGAAACTCGTCGCGTGGCCGGCGGGGAGGTGGAAGTCGCGTTCGTAGACGTCCGGGGTCATCGCCCGCCACTCGACGATCGAGTCGAGGAACCCCGGCTCGCACAGTTCGGCGAACGCTTCCAGCCAGCGGTGCGGCTCGGTCGAGTCGGCCCAGCCGCCGACGAGACCGAACGGCGTGTACAGGGCTTCGAGCGACAGGACATGACGCCCAGCGGGAGCGATCGTCGGGTCGATCAGGCTCGGCACGTTGACCAGCAGTCCAGGGCGGTCGAGGATCCGGCCGTCGGCCATCATCGCGGCCCCTCGATCGATGTCGGCGAGGCTGGGCGCGATCGCTGACGTCGGCCCGAGCGGACGGTCGAAGCCGCGCAACACCGGCGGCGCCGACAGTACGGCGTCGATCTTCGACTCGTAGCCCTCGTCGTGATGGACGTCGCGCCATCGACGCACGAGGTCGCTCGCCGACGCCGGCGGGTGTTTGAGCCAGCGCAGGAACGTGTCGTGAGGATTGCAGGCCGACACGACGATCGGTGCCGAGATCTCGGTCCCGTCGACGAGAGCGACACCGCTGATCGCGTTCGCCGGAGCACATGATCGTGTCGACCGGACTCTTCGTGCGCAGCGAGCCGCCGGCCGCCTCGAACGCGGCGAGCAGCGTCGCGGGTAGCCTGGCCGCTGCCGCCGATCGGTCGGCCGACCGTGGCCACGTGACGCATCGCATGGGTCAACGCGCCGAGTCCGCTCCCGGGCATCTCGGGCGTGATGCCCCACACCATCGGCCCGGTCACAGCAGCGGGTCCCATGATCGCTTCCTCGTCGAAGAACGATCGCAGCACATCGGCGGCGCTCCGCCGTGACCACCGCATCAGCGTGCTCGCGCCGCTGAACCGGCGGCGCAGTGCAAGCTTCGTCAGACCGGCGACGGTCGGCGGCTCTGCTGCCGCCTCGAAGATCATGCGGACCGCAGGAGCGGCAGTCGCGACGTAGCGGCGGTAGCCGTCGACCTGCGTGGGGAAGTGCCGGCCGATGTCGTCGAGCGTGGCCTCGAGATCGTTGTGGTGCGACCAGCCCTGGCCGGCGGCGGCGCTTGCCCACGAGAAGTTGTGCTGCGCCGGTTCGAGGTCGATGTACTCGAGCCCGAACTCGCGCAGGCCCAGTTCCTCGATCACCGGGGTGGTGCGAAACGTCAGGTGATCGCAGTTGCAGATGTTGACCGTGGCGCCGGCGAAGTGCTCGCTCGCCGCGGTCCCGCCGACGTCGGCGCGAGCCTCGAGGAGCAGCGTCGACATGCCGGCCCGAGCCAGGTAGGCAGCCGTGACCAGCCCGTTGTGGCCCGCTCCGATGACGATGGCGTCGAAGTCGGTGTGATGCGGCGGCGGTTGGCACGGCCGAGAGTCTCTCGCAGTTCGATGTCGACGGCGTATCGTGCCGGTGTGTCTTCTGTTTCGCGCCGTCTCGTCGATCTCCGGGGACCCGACATCGCCGAGCTGGTCACGCCATCGAGCATCTTCGTGCAGCCCCTCGGGGCCGTCGAGCAGCACGGCCCGCACCTGCCGTTCAACACCGACCTCCTGATCGCCGACCGGGTGGCGACCACGGCGGTGGAACGGGTGGGGGACGACCTCGACGTCTGGCTCCTGCCGCCGCTGGCCTACACGAAGTCGAACGAGCACGCCTGGTCGGCCGGCACGATCTGGCTGTCGGCGACGACGCTGCTGGCGGTGCTCGACGACATCGGCAGGTGCGTGGCGACGACAGCGGCACGCAAGCTCGTGTTCTTCAACGGCCACGGCGGCAACTCCGCACTCGTCGGCGTCGCCAACCGAGAGATCCGCCTCGCTCACGGGCTGATGACGTTCCTCGCCCATCCGGGCGTTCCCCCGGACCAGGGCGGCGTCGTCGCCGGCCGAAGAACTCGGCATGGGGATCCACGGCGGAACCGACGAGACGTCGATCATGCTCCACCTCGCACCGGTCTCGTCGACATGTCGACGGCGACGCGCAACGTGCCCGAGTCGCTCGCCGACAACCGCTACGTCCGCTTCGGTGGGGCGGTCGGCTTCGGCTGGCTGTCGAACGACTTCGGACCCGACGGCCACATCGGCGACCCGACCCCCGCCACGGCCGAGCGCGGCCGGGTGCTGTTCGACGGTGCGGTCGACGCGTTCTGCGGCGCCCTCGCCGAGATCTCCCGCTTCGAGTTGCCGACGGGATGAGCGTGGAACCGAACGTCGCAGCGAACGGCGGAGCACGGCGCACTGCGCATCGACGTCGACCGGCTGCTGCGCACGCATCGACGAGCTCGGCGCGATCGGCCGGATCGACGGCCCGAACGGCGAGTGGGGCAACGCCCGGCTCGCCCTGACCGACGACGACCGGCTCGGGCGCGACCTCGTCGTCGACCTGGATGCGTGACCTCGGCCTCGAGGTCGCGATCGACGCCATCGGCAACGTCGTGGCGACACGGCCCGGTGCCGATCCAGCGCTGGCGCCGGTGATGGTCGGCTCGCACATCGACACGGTGGGCACCGGGGGACGATTCGACGGCAATCTCGGCGTGCTCGCCGGTCTCGAGGTTGCCGAGACCCTGGCGCAGCACGACATCGTCACCGAGCGCTCGTTCCAGGTGGCGTTCTTCACCGATGAGGAGGGTGCCCGTTTCGCCCCCGACATGCTCGGCAGCCTCGTCTACGTCGGCGGGATGCCGCTGGAGCGCGCACTCGACCTGGTCGCTGCCGACGACGGCGCTCGCCTCGGGGACGAGCTCGAACGCATCGGCTACGCGGGAGCCGTTCCATGCCCGACCGCGGTCGCACCGCATGCCTATGTCGAACTGCACATCGAGCAGGGACCGGTGTTGGAGGACGAGGGTGTCACGATCGGCGTGGTCGAAGGGGTGCAGGGCATCTCGTGGACCGAGATCGTGATCGTCGGCCAGTCGGCCCATGCCGGCACGACACCGATGCGGTTGCGTCACGACCCGGCGTACTGCGCGGCGGCGATCACGACCTACGTCCGTGACCTGACCCGGCACCTCGGGCCTGATCAAGTCGGCACCGTCGGTCGCATCGACGTCTACCCCAACCTGGTCAACGTGGTGCCAGCGCGCGTGGTGATGACCGTCGACCTTCGCAACACCGATGATCGCACGCTGCAGACGGCCGAGTCGCGTCTCGCCGACTTCCTCGTCGACCTCGCGGAGACCGAGGGCGTCTCGATCACCACGACGTCGCTCGCCCGGTTCGAGCCGGTCGAGTTCGACGCCTCGGTGGTCGACCTCGTCGAGGCGACCGCGAGACGGTTGGGTCACTCGACGCGACGGATGCCCAGCGGTGCTGGCCACGACGCCCAGATGCTCGCACGGCTCTGTCCGACGGCGATGGTGTTCACCCCGAGCGTCAACGGGCTGAGCCACAACATCGCCGAGTTCACCGAGGCGGCAGACATCGAAGCCGGTGCGAACGTGCTGTTGCAGGTGGTGCTCGAGCTGTTGTCGCCACCCGAGCGCTGAGCGGACGCGCAACGGGGCGCTCCTGGCGGAGCGCCCCGTCGTCGGTGGTCACCGGAAACCGGCGACCGATTCGGTGAGCTGGTCAGAGACCGATCGAGGTGTCGATGAACTGGTTCGTCACGATGTCCTCGGGGGTCACGCCATCCTTGGGCGTCGCACCCTGAGCGGTGTAGATCGGCACGGCCAACTCGATCAGCCCGGCCACCCGGTCCATGTCGAACTGACCGACGACACCCTCGGGGCTGTTGGCGATCAGGCCGTCCTCGATGATCTTGGCGACGCCGAAGTCGGCGGCACCCTGGGTGTACGACCCACCCGAAGTCGGCGCCGAACTGGTCGACGGCGTCGAGGATGATCGCATTGGTGCGGGCCGGGTCGGCGAGGTAGTCGACGCTGGCCTGCTGGATGATCGGAACGAGCTTGGTGAAGCACGCCGCGTAGGTCTCGATGTTCTCCGGCTTGGTGGCGATCGACTGGGCGTACTGCTCCCAGCCGATGTCGTTGATGTACTCGTATGCGACCGGCTTGCCCCAGTCGGTCAGCTCGACCTCGTAGAGGTACGGCTCGGCGGAGGCGAAGCCCTGCTGGGCGGATGCTCCCTCGTCCGCGATGAACAGGCTCGGGTCGCCGGAGTAGGAACCGTCGACCTGATCGGGCGAGAGGATGCCGGAGCCGGTGAGGTAGTCCATGTAGGCGGCGCCACCGAAGTAGCGGACGAGGACACCCTGCTCGCCGAGATCGGCGATGCCGGTCACGTCCGGATAGGTCTCGGGATCCCACATGATCATCTGCGGGTTCTTCTCGTAGCCGGACTCGATGGCGACCGTCGGGAAGTCGCCCGAGAACTGGATCGCCTCGTCGGTGTAGACGAATCCGAGCAGGATGTCGTCGTTCGAGTACATGATCTGGGTGACGGGCGAGAAGTTCTGGGCTGCACCGCCGGAGCGGATCTGGATGTCGACGCCGGTGTCGTTGCCGTCGGCATCGATGAGCGGGCCGGTCACGTAGGCGTTGCCCGCGTCGATCTCGTAGCCCTCGCCGATCATCTGGTAGAGGAATCCGTGCTCGGCCTCCGGCATCCAGTCGAGCTGGATGACGACCGTCTCGGGACAGTCACCGGCCAGGGACACGGCCTCGCCGTCGGCGATCGGTTCGGTCGTGTCGGTCATCGTCGGTCGGTCGGTCGTCGGTGGTCTCGGTGGCGGTGGTGCCGTCACTCGACGTGTCCGCCGAACCGCTGTCGTCGTCACTGCCGCACGCTGCGACGACGAGCCCTGCTGCGAGGGTGATGCCGAGCAGCTTGGCGCTGCGGGTGGTCTTCATGGGTTGCTCCTTGTGGGGGTTCACGCTGGCTGGGGATCGGGGAACCACGAGGATTCCGGTGGGTGGGGAACGGGATCGGGGGACGACTACGAGGACTCGTCGTACCAGCGGCCGATCGCGATCTTGCGCAGGGCGCCGAAGGCGAAGAACACAGCGATGCCGAGCAACGCGGCGACCATCAGTCCGCCGTACACCTGGGGGAACCGGGCCTTCTGACGGAACTGTTCGATGACGACACCGATGCCGGGCTTCTGACCGGCGCGGAAGAACTGTTCGCCGACGATCGCGCCGATCACGCTCAGACCAGCAGAGATGCGGAACCCGATGAAGATCGACGGCATGGCGGCCGGGAACTGCAGCTTCCTGAGACGCGTCGACCGCGACACGCCGCGCAGCGTGAACAGCTCGTGCAACGAGTTGTCGACCGAGGTGAGGCCGAACAACGTGTTCGTGACGATCGGGAAGATCGAGATCATCACGCAGACGAAGATCCGGGCGCCGATGCCGCCGCCGAAGACCGAACCGATCAGCGGCACGATCGCGAGGACCGGGAGGGCCTGCGCGGCGACGAGGTAGGGGTACATCGAGCGTTCGAGCCACCGGGCCTGGGCCATCAGCACAGCGATGGTGATGCCCGAGCACCACGCTGATCGCCAGGCCGGTCAGGGCGGTGAACGTGGTCCACGCGAGACCGGTGATCATCTGCTCGCGAACGATCGAGTCGAGGAACGACTTGTCGATCACGGTGACCGACGAGGGGAGCAGGAACCCGGGCTTGTCGAAGAACCGACGCATTCCGTCGAGGTGCATGTACTCCCAGAAGGCGAGGAACAGCACCAGGAACACCAGCGGTCCGACGATCGAACCGACGAGATTCTTCCTGGTCGGTCGCCCGGACGGCGTGGTCTCGCCGGCGAGCGTCTCGTCTGCACCGAGGGCGGCCAGCGACACCTCCGTGCCCGATTCGAGGCTGGCGGTCACGAGTGTGCTCCTCGGAGCGCGTGGGAGATGTCGCCGCACAGTTCGGCGAAGTGCGAGTCGAAGCGCAGTTCGGGGTCGCGTGGGTACTCGAACGGCACCTGGAACTCGCCGACGATCGATCCGGGGCGGCCGCTCATCACCAGGATGCGCGTCGACAGGAAGACTGCTTCGCTGATGGAGTGGGTGATGAACAGTCCCGCGAACTTCTTGCGCATGAACAATGTGATCACCTCGTCGTTGAGGCGTTCGCGGGTGATCTCGTCGACCGCACCGAACGGTTCGTCGAACAGGAAGACGGTGGGTTCGAGCACGAGACTCCGAGCAAGCGACGCGCGCATCCTCATGCCGCCGGACATCTGCTTCGGGAACTTGTCCTCGTGGCCGCTCAACCCGACGAGTTCGATGTTCTCCAGTGCGCGGCGGCGCCGCTCGTCCTTGGGGAGGCCATCGAGTTCGGCGAGCAGTTCGACGTTCTGCAGCACCGTCCGCCACGGCAACAGCGTGGCGTCCTGGAACACGTACCCGAGACTTGACTGGTCGACGGTGACCGACCCGGTGGTGGGCGTGGTCAGGCCGGAGGCGATACGCAGAAGCGTTGATTTGCCGCATCCGGACGGTCCCACCACGGTGACGAACTCGCCGGCGCCGAGTTCGAAGGAGGTCGACGCCAACGCGTGGGTGCCGTCGGGGAAGGTCATCGAGATGTCGTCGAAGGCGACGGCGACATCGGTGGTGACGGGTGGATCGGAGATGGTGTCGGTCATGGGTCCTCAGTGCATGATCATTCCGCCGGTGACGTTGAACGCCTGCCCGGTGCAGTAGTCGGCGTCGGCCGATGCGAGGAAGAGCGTCATCGCGGCGACGTCGGAGGTTTCTGCGAGTCGACCGAGTGGCGACCGGGCAGACCATTGCGCGATCTGTTCATCGGTTCGAGTGGGTGCCCCCATCTCGGTCAGTACGTAGCCAGGGCAGACCGCGTTGACGTTGACGCCGTAGGGCCCGAGTTCGGCTGCCGACACCTGGGTGAGCGAGATCACGGCCGCCTTCGACGCGGCGTAGTGGGCCTGGCCGGCTGCGCCAACCTTGCCGCCCATGCTCGCCATGTTCACGATCTTGCCGCGGCCGTCTTCGATCATTGCACGCGCAGCGATCTGGGTGGTGAGGAGCATGGCTCGCACGTTGATGCTGAACACCCAGTCCCACTCGTCGGCCGAGATGTCGAGCAGCGGCGTGATGCGGAACACGCCTGCGTTGTTGACGAGGATGTCGACACCGCCGAGTGCTCCGATCGCCCGATCCATGGCGACCGTGGTCGAGGTCGGATCGGCGAGATCACACACGACGTCGACACCGCCGACCTCGTTCGCAAGAGCTGCGGCCTCGTCGGCGAGTTGATCGAGGATGGCCACCTCGGCCCCGTTCGCAGCGAACGAACGCACGATGTCGGCGCCGATGCCACGGGCCCCGCCGGTGACGACGACCCTGCGATCCTCGAATCGTCGACGCGTCGTGTCAGGGCGTTCTGCGCGGTCGGCCATGATGCGCGTCATCCTAGGTCGTGGGTCCCAGCAGGCCCGCCGCCACCAGTGTTAACTCTCGGTTTCCCGGTTGAGCCTCCCTCGTCGCCACACCATTCGTCGCAGCGGACCGAACGCGATCGCCTCGCGCAGTGAGGAGGCGGCGACGGCGAGAAGATCGGCTGGTTGACCAGGGGCGATCTCGGGCACCGATCGCGTGACCGCGGCGGAGGCCGCGCCGGTCACGGATCCCCAGGCCTCGTGGGGAAGGAGGTGACTCGTCATGATCATCAGGCCTGCGGTCTCGAACGGGCAGGCACGACCGACCGGGTTGAACGGATCCTGGAGGTTGTCGGCGCCCGCGGCGACCGGAACTCCGGCAGCGCTGAGTGCAGCGACGGCGGTGAGCCCACGCGGCATCGGAGCATGGCCGCGACCCTGCAGGAACAGGTTCGTGTGGGGCAGCGCGATCACGCTGATCCCGGCCTCAGCGACCAGGTCGGCGATCTCGCGTTGGCGATCCGCTGCCTGCATGCCGAGGCTGACGCAGTGGCTGGCGGTCACCGGGTGGTCGAATCCCTGCAGCACCATGGTGGCGAGGTCGACGAGTCCGAGCACGGTCGGGTCCAACGTCTCGTCGGTGTGCAGGTCGACGCCGACACCATGGTCCGTAGCGGTCTGGAGGAAGAACTCGGTGGCCGGCGCAATGTCGCCCGGCTCCTCGAGATGGGGACAACCGCCGACCAGGTCGGCGCCTGCTGCCAACGCGTCGACGAGGAGCTCGCGCTGATCGGCGCCTCGGGGACCCACGACCGGCCAGCCGCACAGCGCGACGATCTCGATGTCGATCACGTCGCGGAGTCGCCGCCTTACCTCCGCGAGCGCTTCGACGCTCCGGAGTCCCTGCTCGGCCGTCGTGTCGGCGTGCGTGCGAACGACTCGGTAGCCGTTCGAGGCCATGAGCCGGGCCGCCCGTTCGGCGCGCTCGACGATGTCGGCGGCGTCGAACCGATCCCGGGCGGCAGCCATGGCCTCGATCGCGCCCATCAGATCACCGGTGGGATTCGGGACCGCCTCGGCGAGGAACGCCTTGTCGAGATGGGCGTGCGGCTCGACCGCGGCAGGGGAGAGGAGCCACCCGTTCAGGTCCACCGTCTCGTCGGCCGCAGTGGTGACCGACGGGGCGACCTCCGTGATCCAGCCGTCGACGATCAGGACGTCGGTGGGGCCGTCTGTCACGGCTCCGTGAACAATCGTCGCCTGCTGTAGGAGGGTGCTCGGCATCCGCGCGAAACTACCCGCATGCCCGAACGCTCCGACCTCAAGCCAGACCTCAAACTCGGCGCCTTCTTCTTCGGAGGCGTGGAGATGGATGACGCCGGGGCCGGGGCGCCGGCGCCGATGGATCGTCGCTACACCAACGACGAGTGCTGGAAGGCGACGCTCGACTACGTCAACTCCGCGAAGGAGGCCGAGCGGCTCGGCTTCGATTCGTTCTGGACCACCGAACACCACTTCCAGTACGAGGGGTACGAGGTGATCCCGAACGGTCTGCTGATCTCCACCTGGATCGCTGCCCAGACCACCACGCTGCGCTTCGGGGCGATGTTCAACGTCGTGCCGCAGTGGAATCCGCTGCGTCTGGCCGAGGACTTCGCCACGCTGCACAACCTGTCGGGAGGGCGGGGGATGTTGGGCGTCGGCCGAGGCACCGTGCCTCGCGAGGTGCTGCACCTCAACGACAAGGGCGTGTCGATCGGTTCGCTCGACAATCCCGATCAGGTCGCGGCCGACGTCCACAACCGGGAGGTGTTCGAGGAGTCGATGGAGATCATCCGGCGGGCGCTCACCCAGGAGTCGTTCTCGTTCCAGGGCGTGCACTTCCAGATCCCGATCCCGGGCATCCCCGATCGCGGTGAGACCGTCCAGGAACTGACGCTGATCCCCAAGCCGATCCATCCGTTCGAGATCTGGCAGGCGGTCACGTCTCCGCCGACGCTCGACTACGTCCCCGTGGTCGACCACGGTGCCGTGTTCTGGAATCAGCACTACAGCTTCATCAAGCGGTTCTGGGACACCTACGCGGAGAAGTACCACGCCGCCCACGACGTCGAGCTGGCGTCGCACGAGAAGCGGATGCTGGTGGTCGCGTATCGCATCGAGGACACGATGGAGGAGGCCCGGGCCTCGGCGCTGCCCGGCCATGACGAGTTCTGGAAGTTCCTCGGCCCCTACGGGTGGAGCCGGGGCTACATGGGGCCCGACGGCAAGCCCGCGAAGCCGGGCCTGATCCCCACCCTGGACGAGTCGATCGAGAACAAGACGATCCTGGTCGGCCCGCCCGAGAAGGTGGCCGAGGAGGTCGCCTTCTACCGCGACCTGTTGGGACTCGAGTACCTCACGCTGTTCCCCCACATGCTCGGCGACCCGTACAAGAAGGCCGATGAGCAGATGGCGCGGTTCGCCGAAGAAGTCCTCCCGCTGCTGTAGCCGGGTACCGACCCGTCCTCCTGCCGTCTCCGTCGGCACACACGCGAGAATCGACGATTGTCGCTGACGCGGAATGCAGCGTGCTGGGGCGGCGGGGCAGGCGGGATCAGGAGCCGGCGGCGCTGCCGACGACGGTGCGGGGGTCGGCGGCGCCGGCGAGTAGCCCCGAGTCCTCCACGACGATGGCGTGGGCGTGACCGAACCCGGAGTCCCACGCCGGCTGCGCTTCCGTTCTGTGGCCGCGGGCGGCGAGCGCGTCGCCCCAGGTGGCCGGTGCATGACCTTCGACGTGGACGCTGGGTCCGCCGGCGCCGGTCCAGGTGTCGAACCCGGTGACGGGACCGTGCAGCATCCAGCGACCTGCGTTGACGGCGACGGCGGGGGACTGGCCGTGGTGGAACAGTCGAGCAGCGACCTGGAGCAGGATCTGGGGCTGTCCGTCGCCGCCCATCGTGCCGAACACGGCGGCCAGGCGACCCGCCCGGGTGGCGAGGGCGGGCGACAGGGTGTGCGGCGGTCGCCGACCCGGTCCGAACTCGGCGGGATGACCGGCGACCAGGTTGAAGCCGAGCCCCCGGTTGTGGAGGTTGATGCCGGTGTTCGGTTCGACGAGATGGCTTCCGAAGCCCGACGCATTCGACTGGATCAGAGACACGCCCATCCGCACGCCGTCGGGCCCGAACCCGGCGGTACAGAGAGAGGTCGTGTCGCCGTCGAACGACGGAGCGGTGCGTCCGCTCGACCGTTCGAGGCCGACGATGCCGACACGGCCGGCGATCAGCTCGACGAGGGCGTCGCCGTCGGCGAGTTCGTGGAGCTGCTCGGGTCGGTCGAAGCCCGCCGCGGTCGCCGACTCGACCAGGAGGTGGGCCCAGCGCTCGTCGTCGGGGTCGTCGGGGAGGTCGAGCTGCTCCGCGAGTCGAGCGGCGGCGAGGGTCAGGTAGCCCTGCGAGTTCGGGCCGATCGTGTGGAGCTCCACTCCGAAGGCGGACGTCGTCAGCGGTTCGACCCAGTTGGCGTGACCGGCGGTGATGTCGGCCTCCGTGAAGAGCCCTGCGCCGACCTCGAGCAGCCCTTCGCCGAACGCACCACCATAGAAGCTGTCTCGACCCGACGCCGACAGCCCTGCGAGGGCGAGCGCAGCGCCAGGTCGGCGCACCACCGCGCCGGTCGATGTGGCCTGGGTTGCCAATTCGGCGAGGTTCGAGCGGCTCTCGGCGTCGAGGCGACGCAGGGAGCCCACGAGCAACGGGCTGGCCGGGAACCCGTCGGCGGCCAGGCGCCGGGCCGGTGCGAGGATCACGTCGAGCGGCAGCGACCCGAAACGCTCGTGGAGCGCCATCCAGCCATCGATGCATCCGGGCACCGTGACCGAGCGGACGTCGAGCTTGAACGGCATGTCGGAGTGACCCTCGGCCCGCAGCGCAGCCGGATCGGCCCCCGAGCCGGCGCGGCCCGACGCGTTGAGTGCGAAGGTGTCGCCGAACTGATCCGCGGTGTCGACGTGGACGAGAGCGAACAGGTCGCCACCCATGCCGCACAGGTGTGGACCCGTCACCGCGATCGCTGCATTGCAGGCGATCGCCGCATCGACGGCGTTGCCCCCGAGGGACCACATCTCCATACCGGCCGACGTCGCGAGCTGGTCGGCGCTGGCCACCATGTGACGGGGTGCTCGCACGGTGCTGGTCGGGTAGCTCGACATCGTCACGACCCTAGGCTCCCGGCGCCTCGTGCCATTGTCCGCGTTCGACGAGCACCGACCGCAGCGTCTCGGGCCGGTCGGTCATGATTCCATCGACGCCGAGGTCGAGAAGCCGGTGCATCTCCGCTGGATCGTCGATGGTCCACACGTGGACGTCAACGCCGTTGCGGTGTGCAGCGTCGACGAACCGCCGACCGGCCACGACGACCCGTGCGCCGATGCCGACGCTGCGGGCACGGACGGGCACCTGAGCCACACGTCGGGCTGTGCCGCGGACGCGTCCGGTGACACGGAGCTCGGCGATCTCCTGCGGGCTCATGCAGGTGAGGACCTGCGATCCCAGCAACGTCCGGATCTTGGTGAGACGGGCATGACTGAACGACCCGATGCAGACCCGGTCGAGCAGGTCGCGTCGACGCACGAGGTCGATCAGCTCCGGACCGGCCGCGTCGGACTTGCAGTCGATGTTGAATCTGGCATCTGGGAACCGATCGAGCAGGTCGGTCATCAGCGGGATGGGTTCGCGTCCGTCGACGCGGAGTTCACGGAGCTCCGACCACGCCGTGGTGGCGATGGTGCGCTCGACACCGCACGTGCGAAGCAGGTCGGGGTCGTGGAAGGCGACGAGCACGCCGTCTGCGGTGAGGTGGACGTCGGTCTCGAGGTAGGTGAATCCGAGCTCGACGGCGTGCTCGAATGCGGGGAGGGTGTTCTCCGGTGCTGTGCTCGTGCCGCCACGATGGGCAAACGCAATCGGCCCCGGCCAATCGAGGTAGGGATGATCGATCACGCCACGACTGTAGATGGCCCGCCGTCTGGGTTCGTGGTGCGCGTTCTCAGGTGATGTCCGAGCGTCCCGGGCGGTTGGCGATCACTTCACCCTGGGCCATTCCGTTGCGTTTGGTCCTCTTGGCATCGGAGCGCTGCCCCTGGGCGCCCGCGTAGTCACCGTCAGAGGTGTAGTTGTGGAGTCGTCGTCGGAATCGAGCGAACCAGGCCATGTCGTCAGTATGGCTCGACCACGGCCCTCCGTGGACCGACCCGCTTGCGATCAGCACCCGTCTGTCGCCGCCGGTGCCGTGAGATCGCAGCCCGCCGGTACACCCCAGCATCTACCGGGACGGCCTCAGATCTGTCGGCCGGCCTCGGCCCAGTACTCGTCCTTGAGGAGCCGCTTGTACAGCTTGCCCGTCGGGTGCCGCGGGAGCTCCGTCCGGAAGTCGATCGAGCGGGGACACTTCACGTCGGCCAACTCGGTGCGGCAGAACTGGATCAGCTCCGAGGAGAGCGCAGCTGCCGCGGCGTCGTCGGCGGGCATCTCGACGGGCTGCACGACCGCCTTGACCTCCTCGCCGAAGTCGTCGTTGGGGACGCCGAACACCGCGACGTCGACGACCTTCGGATGTGTCACGAGCACGTTCTCGGCCTCCTGGGGGTAGATGTTCACCCCGCCCGAGATGATCATGTACGCCTTGCGATCGGTGAGAAAGAGGAACCCGTCGGCGTCGAGGTAGCCGACGTCACCGAGGGTGCTCCAGCCCTTCGGGTGCCGGGAGTTCTTCGTCTTCTCCGGGTCGTTGTGGTACTCGAATTCGGCGCCGCCCTCGAAGTACACGGTGCCCGACTCGCCCTGCGAGACGTCCTCGCCGTCCTCACCGACGATGTGGATCACGCAGTTGATCGGCGAACCGACGGTGCCGGGATGGGCGAGCCAGCTCTCGCTGTTGCAGTACACGAAGCCGTTGCCCTCGCTGCCCGCGTAGTACTCGTGGATGACCGGGCCGAACCATTCGATCATCTGCTGCTTGACCGGCACCGGGCACGGCGCCGCCGCGTGGATGACGCACTCGAGCGACGACACGTCGTACTTGGCCCTGGTCTCGTCCGGCAGCTTGAGCATGCGCACGAACATCGTCGGCACGACCTGGCTGTGGGTGATGTCGTACTGCTCGACCAGGCGGAGGTAGTCCTCGGCGTCGAAGTGCTCCATCGCCACGATCGTCGCCCCGATCGCATGGGTGGCGAGGCAGAAGCGCAGCGGAGCTGCGTGGTAGAACGGCGCCGGCGACAGGTAGCGCTTCGAGTCGTCCATACCGAAGAGCAGCTGCAGGAGCGGCATGACGCCACCCGGGGTCTCGGCGAGTGGGGTGTTCGGGAAGGCGCGAGTGATCCCCTTCGGCATCCCGGTCGTCCCCGACGAGTAGAGCATGTCGAGGCCGGCGACGCGAGCTTCGTCCAGTGGCTCCGGTGACTGGTCGGCCACCGCGGCCTCGTAGCTCTCGTAGCCGTCGATCGTGCCATCGAGCATGAGGCGCAGTTCGACGTTCGGGGTCGTCGCGACGATCTCGGCCGCCTGGTCGGCCTTGTACTTGGAGGTGATGTATGCCCGAGCACCGCAGTCGTTGATGATGTACTCCAACTCGTGGCTCGTCAGGCGCGACGACGCGCAGGTGTAGACGAGCCCGGCGTAGTGGCATCCCCAGACGATCTCGAGGTAGCGATCGTGGTTCTCCATGCACATCGCCACGTGGTCGCCCGGCTGCAGACCGGCGGCGCGCAGGAGGCGGCTGAGTCGGTTGGCGGCCGCATCGAGTTCGGCGAAGGTCTGGGTGAAACCAGATCCCGCCATGATGATCGCAGGCTTGTCGCCGTGGTTTGCGAGATGTGCACCGGGGAACATGCCGGGCAACGTAGTCGACCGATACCTTGCCCTCATGGTTCGAACCCGCTTCGCCGAGTTGATGGCCACCGGCGCTGCCGACGTGCCGCTCGACGAGGCGGCTCTGCTGATCTCGACCGAGTTGCAGCCCGGCCTCGATCTCATCGGATGGCTCGCCGAGCTCGACGACCTCGCCGGGAACTGTCCGACGCCGACCCCCGACGGCGTCGCTCGACATCTGTTCGACGACGAGCGTTTCGCCGGCAACCGCGACGCCTACTACGACTGGCGCAACTCGTGCCTCGACCGGGTGATCTCCACGCGCACCGGCATCCCGATCAGCCTCTCGGTGCTGATGATCGAGGTGGCGCGGCGTGTCGGTGTGAGGCTGGTCGGCGTGGGCATGCCGGCCCACTTCCTCGTGCGGGTGGCCGACGACGACGAGGTCTTCTTCGACCCGTTCGACGGCGGACGGCGGCTGGTTCGTTCCGAGGCCCGATCGCTGTTCGAGGAGTTGACGCGCGGGCAGGTGGCCTGGAACGAGGCCTACCTCGAACCGACGCCGAACCGAGACATCGTGATCCGGATGCTCAACAACCTCAAGGGTGTGTTCAGCGGGCGCTCCGACCTGGTTCGGCTCGGTCTGATCATGAGTCTGCGCAGCGAGGTTCCCGAGCTGGCCGAGTCCGAAGCCGCCGAGATCGCCGCCGCCTCCGCCATCTTCAATTGACCGATTGCAGCAGGGGCAGGACCCTGCTGCAATCGGCTGACACACTGATGGGCGTGATCGATCGTGACATCAAGCAGTGCCTGGGGCAGATGATCAAGGGCGTGCAGGTGATCGGGGCCGCCCACGACGGAGTGCGACGGGCGTACACGTCGCACTGGTTCGAGCAGGTGAGCTTCGAGGAGCCGATCGTGATGGCGAGCGTCTCACCGAAACACGACACCCACCCGCTGATGGTGGCCGCCGGCGAGTTCGCCGTGAGCATCCTCGCTGCCGACCAGATCGTCGAGGGTCAGTACTTCAGCTACCCGGGCCGCAAGTTCCACTACGTGGCCGAGGAGTACCTGGTCGACTGGCCGGTCAACGGGTTGCCGGTGGTGCCGAACTCGATCGCCTGGCTTCGGTGCGAGACCTTCGACCGCGTCCCGATGGCCGACCACGAGCTGCTCTTCGCCCGCGTGGTGGAGGTTGCGCCGGGTCGCCTCAAGGAGCCGCCGCTGCTCTACTCGAGTCGGCTCGGTTGGCGCGTCACCGGCGACAAGGCCCGTGAGCCCGGCACCAGCATCCGCGACCAGCTGCTCGAGCGGCTGGACGCGGGCAGCTGACACGACTCGGCCCGGTCGGCGGCCCAGGGGTACCGTTCGCGCCATGACGATGACCGACCCCCGCACCGACACGACCGCGGACGAGCAGCGCGTCACCGAGCTCGTCGGCGAACTGCTGACGTCGTTCCCGCCGGCGTCGACCGACCCGAAGGTGTTCCTCGGCGAGCAGTACGATCGCGGCCTCGCCTGGGTGCACTTCCCCGAGGGGTTCGGCGGCCTCGGCCTCAACCCGAAGCTGCAGAAGCTGATCAACGAGCAGGTGTACGCCGCGGGCGCGCCCAACCCGATGTATCGCAACCCGATCGGCCACGGCATGTGCGGCCCGACCGTGGTGGCGTGGGGCAGCGATGCCCAGAAACAGCGCTACCTCCGTCCGCTGTTCACCGGCGAGGAGATCTGGTGTCAGCTGTTCTCCGAGCCCGGCTCCGGATCCGATTTCGCCGGCCTGTCGTCGACCGGTGTGAAGGACGGTGACGAGTGGATCGTCAACGGCCAGAAGGTCTGGACGACGCTTGCGCACCTGTCCAAGTGGGGTCTGCTCGTGGTCCGGACCGATCCGAATGCCGTCAAGCATGCCGGGCTCACCGCGTTCGTCGTCGACATGCAGGACCCGACGGTGGAGATCCGCCCGTTGCGGCAGATGACCGGCGAGGCCGAGTTCAACGAGGTGTTCTTCTCCGACACGCGCATCCCCACCGAGGAGATGCTCGGTGGGCCGGGCGACGGCTGGCGGGTGTCGCTCACGACGCTGATGAACGAGCGCGTGTCGATCGGCGGCACGATTCCACAGCGCGGCTCGGGCACGATCTCCGCCCTGGTGCAGACGTGGCAGCAGGTGCCGGCCGCCCGCAAGGACGCCGCCACGCTCGACGAAGTGATGAAGTTGTGGGCACGGGCCGAGGTGCTCCGCCTCACGAACATCCGTGCCAACCAGAACCGCAAGATGGGCGACCCCGGTCCCGAGGGTTCGATCGGCAAGATGGCGTCGGCCGACCTCAACAAGGACATCTACGACGAGGTGATCGACCTCCTCGGTGCGGACGGGTTGCTCTACGGCAGCTACGAGATGATCCGGCCAGAGACGGCAATGGGCTCCGACACGCTCCAGAAGGCGTTCCTGCGCAGCCGGGCGAACTCGATCGAGGGCGGCACCACCGAGGTGATGAAGAACATCCTCGGCGAGCGGGTGCTCGGTCTACCGGGCGACGTCCGAGTCGACCGCGACGTGCCCTGGTCGGAGGTTCCGCGCAGCTGAGTTCACTCGGCTGCGACGAGCCGTTTGACCATCCACAACGCGTCGCTGCCCGTCGGGAAGCCCTCGATGCGCACGACCACGTCGTCGCCGAGCTGGCTGTACAGCTGATGTGGTTGGAAGGAGTGGGCGAAGATCACGATCGTCGTGCATCCACGCGTTCGCGCCTCGTCCTCCGCTGCGCGCATCAGCGCAGTGCCGAGCCCGCGACCGCGCAGTTCGTCGGCGACCCAGAGGCTCTGCAGTTCGCAGCAGTCGCCCCAGGTCCACCCGGTCACTCCGGCGCGGATCCGGCCGTTCTCGCGAGCGAAGACGGCCAGATCGTTGTCGGGTGCGAGCCGTGTCGCTGCGTCGGCCGCACGACGGACACCGGCTTCGACGAGTTCGAGGTCATCGGGGTCGGGATCGTGGTCGACCGAGATGTCCACGACGTCGAGTGTCAGCCGATGAGCTGTTCGAGGAACGCGAGGTCGTCGAAGTAGGTGCGCACGGTGCGGATCTCTCATTCCCATGGGCTCTCCTCGTGGTGTCGTGTGCGGGCGATGTCCGCTCCGTTCACCAACCTGGTGGCCACGCGATCCGAGAGCATCACCCTGAACGTACGAAGTCCGTGATCGTCGCCCCGACTCGGCACCGCATGGATCCGCTACCGGTCGCAGCCGGGCAGGCGTGTGGTGCGGGGTGGTTCGACGGAACCAGCGAGCGTCATCGAGTGTCCTCGACCGACTCTCGAGCTCGCGGCACGGTCCACGTATCGCGGCGCGTCTCCCAGACGTAGCCCTTGCCGCTGTGACCGAGAGCAAGCTTCTCGCGCTGCTCGACGCGAAGGAGCCGATAACCGAGCTTCTCCGGGACCCGAGCGCTGTTGAGGTTCGTGCAGTCCATGTGGATCTCGACACGGTCGACGTCGGGGAGGTACGTGAATGCGGCGTCGGTCAGTACTTCCGTTGCCCTGGTTGCGTAGCCGCGGTTGTGCCGATCGCTCCGCACCCAGTAGCCGATCTCGACGGAGCCCGGACCCAATCGACGATGCACGCCAGCTCCGCCGACGAGTGCGTCCGTCGCCGTCTCGCGAAAGAAGAATCCGAAATCAGTGCCATCGTCGAAGGCCGCGGCTCCCTCGGTGAGTGCCGCTCTCTGTTCTTCTCGGGTCGGCATGGTCTGCGCCCAGTGCATCCATTGCCGTAGCTCCGCAAAGCTGGAACGGACTGCCTCGAGGACCTCGTCGACATCCTCCGGGCGCCAACGCACGAGATTCAGCGGGCTCGCTTCGAGAACGTCAGGCATGGCGGCCACGTCGGAAGTCTGGCCAAGTGCCAGCGGCGCAGCCAACCACCCACAACATCGATCGCGGACAACGACACCCCGCCGAAGGCGCAGGCCGAGATCGCGAAGCGCACGCAGCTGGGTTGGATGTCGTCGAGATCCCCACGCACATCGTGCGGACCTCATCGCCGACCATGCAGCGATGACGACGATCGGAAGGGCCGAGCACCACCGCTGCGATCGCCACAGCTCACGTCATGTCATCGGCTCGGAACCACCCAAGCTCGAGTTCTCGCCGCCAACGCACGAGCCGTCGTCTGGCACATCGCCGCCGACCCACTGCCTGGTCTCAACACATGTCCGCCCTGGCAGCATGCCGACACGGTCGTTAGTGTGATTCCGAACCGAGGTCCGATGAACGCTCGACAACCCGACGTGACAGACGAGAGTGAAGTGGCTGTTCCCTCGAAGAGAACAGCGTGGTTCCGGATTCGTTCGTTGTTCTCGCTCGGTCGAACAACCCGTCGTTGGGACCGGTTGTCGCCAGAGCAGCAAGTCAGGGCCGTCAACCACAACTTTCGTGGCGACATGTGACCCAAGGTCTTCACACCGCGCCCGAGGACACTTGCGCCCGGGGCGCCGCTGATGGCACTGTCCTCACCATGTTCGAGCGGCGTGGAGCGAGGCGCGGGCAGGATGCGCGCTGGTCGCTGGGTGACGAGGAGCCGCCTGCCGCTCACGGCGTGGCGTTGGGTGCTGGTGGCGTCTCCGGCTGGTGGGCGTGGAAGCACCGGGGCCAGATGCGAAGCGGCATCGATGCAGTGTCACCGGCGACGTGGCGCGGGACCATCGACGTCATCGTCTGGTTCGCCGGTCTGGCCGCGATCACCGTGGTCGGTTCGCTGCTCGTCGCCTGGCCGCGTCCAGTGTGGTTCGTCGTCGCACTGGTCGGGATGGTCGGCGTCGGGTGGCTGTGGAACCGTCGAGGCCCGCGTCACGACGTGACGTCAGGTTGAGACACCTTCCAAGTAGCTCTGGTTGCCAAGTAGCTCTGGTTGCCAAGTAGCTCTGGTTGCCAAGTAGTTCTGGTTGCAGAAGCCAAGCTGCCAGGGCATCTGAACACCGTCGCCGTGCTACGCCCGAAGACACGAACGGTGGACGGTGAGACCGACGTCACACCTTGCTGGCGAGCTCACACGCGGCTGAGGCCGGCGAGGACGTCGCTGGCGCCGAGTGACCGGTCGTCCATCACGGGCCGGCCGAGCATGCTGCCGCCGAGCAGGATCGTGGCGGCCTGTTCGATCGAATTCTGCAGTTCACGGATGTTGCGTGGGGGAGGGAAGTACTCGTCCTCCTCCGTGACGTCGACGAGCTCGACGCCACGCCTCGGTGCAAGGAACTCGAGGACGGCATCGACGAGTTCCTCGGGAGCCGACGCTCCCGCGGTGACCCCCACGATGCCCGAGAGATCGTCAGGCAGTTCGGCGACGTCGTTGATGCGGTAGACCCGATCGCATCCCTCTTCGTGGGCGAGCTGTTCGAGGGCTCGGGTGTTCGACGAATTCGCGGAACCGATCACGATCACGACGTCGCAGCGGTGGGCGAGTTCCATCAGCGCTGCCTGTCGGTTCGTGGTGGCGAAGCACAGGTCGCTGCGTCCCGGCGTCCACACGTCCGGGAACCGCTCCTTCACCCGCACGGCAACGCCTTCCCAGTCACGATGCGACAGTGTGGTCTGGGCGAGCAGCGCAACCGGCTGCTCGGACGGCTCCAGTTGGTCGACCTCCTCGACCGACTCGACCCGGTCGATCGCGTCGGGCGCCACCGCCATCGTGCCAATCGCCTCCTCGTGGCCCTGATGGCCGACGTAGACGATTCGGTAACCCTTGCCGGCGCGCACCTTCACTTCGTGGTGCACCTTGGTGACCAACGGGCACACGGAGTCGACGACGTAGCTCCCGCGGCTGCGAGCGGCATCGAGGACCTCCGGTGCGGATCCATGGGCCGACAGCATGATCGGACTGCCGACGGGGACATCGCCGATGTCGTCGACGAACACCACTCCTTGCGCACGGAACCGATCGACCACGAGCTTGTTGTGGACGATCTCGTGATAGCAGTACACGGGCCCGGGGAACGAGCGAACCATCCACGCAAGGGCCTTGATCGCCATCTCGACGCCGGCACAGAAGCCCCGGGGCTGGGCGAGGAGCACCGACTCGACGCGGGACTCGGCCTGGGCGGAAGACATCCGTCCCAAATCTACCCGCGACCCGTGACCGGTAGCCTGACCTGCCCATGTCCGGCACCATCCACACCGAGCGCGACATCGAGCGCGAGATCGCTCGAGCGGTCCCGTCGCGGTCGCTCGCACCGATCGTGGTGGCGGTCGCCGGCGGGTCTCCGGCCGACGTCGCCGGGGTCCGCGCCGGCGACGAGATCGTGCGGATCAACGGCGACGTGCCGCGCGACATCATCGAGTGGCAGATGGCCACCGACGAGGCCGAACTGGAACTCGACGTCCTGCGCGGCGGCCTCGACCTGGCCTTCTCGATCGAGAAGCGGCCGGGGGAGCCACTCGGCATCGACGTGTCGAGCGCTGTGTTCGACCGGGTCCGCACCTGCGACAACCACTGCGAGTTCTGTTTCATCTACCAGCTGCCGAAGGGCATGCGCCGCAGCCTCTACCTCAAGGACGACGACTACCGCCTGTCGTTCCTCTACGGCAACTTCACGACGCTCACCCGCTTCACCGAGGCCGACCTCGAACGGGTGGTCACCGAGCGTCTCTCGCCGTTGCACGTGAGCATCCACGCCACCGATCCCGACATCCGCAGCCAGATGCTGAAGAACCCCCGTGGGGCGATGAGCCTGCGGTGGCTGCGGGCGTTGCTCGACCACGGCATCACCGTGCGCGGCCAGATCGTGGTGTGTCCCGGCGTCAACGACGGCGCCGTGCTCGCCGACACGATGGCGGGCATCCTCGATCAGTACCCCGATCTCGACTCGGTCGCGGTGGTCCCGCTCGGGATCTCCAAGTTCAACGCTGAGGCGGCCATGCGCTTCCACACGGTCGCTGAAGCCCAGGCGGTGGTCGACATCGTCGACGACTGGCAGGACGTGTTCCAGGCGACGCTCGGCAAACGAATGGTGTACGCAGCCGACGAGTACTACCTGATGGCCGAGCGGCCGTTCCCGCCCGCGGACCGCTATGACGGCTTCCCGATGCACGAGGACGGCATCGGGATGGCGCGCACCTTCGAGGCCGAGTTCCACGGGCACACCCACCAGGCGACCGGGGTCCGGCGGGGTTTCTTCGCCGCCGTCGACGCGCCACCGAACCCCGCCGCATACACCGGGCTCCGGAGCACTGCTGCGTGTGCCTCCGAGGTTGAGGTGACGCCTGCGGGGCCCGCTGCGACGGCGATCTCGTTGCGTCCTCGGCCGACGGCCCCGATCGGTGTCCTCACCGGCGAACTCGGAGCGCCCGTGATCGCGCCGCTGATCGAGTCGCTCGGGCGGAGCGACGTGCGAGTCATTGCGGTGCGCAACGAGTTCTTCGGCGGCAACACCGGCGTCACCGGCCTGATGACCGGGGAGGATCTCGCCCGGGTGCTCGCCGATGAACCTCATGGTCATCGCTACCTGCTTCCCGACGTGTGTCTGTCCGACGAGGGACGATTCCTCGACGGCATCACGGTCGACGAGCTGCCCCGCGCGGTCGAGATCATCGAGACCGACGGCATCGCCCTGCGCTCAGCGCTCGAAACAGGGGGTGGCGTCGCCTCGATGCGCCCCCGAACGGAGAACCCATGACCACCAGCGACACGCCGCCCGACCAAGCGACGGCCACCAACGAAGCGACGGCCACCGACCAGGTCGCAGCGAACGACGACGTACCGGCAACCGACGAGGTCGCAACGGTGGTGATCATCGGCCGCCCCAACGTGGGCAAGAGCACGCTGTTCAACCGCATCGTCGGCAGCCAGCAGGCGATCGTCGAGGACCGGCCCGGCATCACCCGTGACCGCAAGGAACTCGACGCCGAGTGGCTCGACATCCCGTTCCGGGTGGTCGACACGGGCGGTTGGATGCCGGGTGGCGACGAACTCGATGCGAAGATCAGTCGTCAGGTCGAGGCCGCTGTGAAGGACGCCGACGTCGTGCTGTTCGTCGTCGACGCCTCTGTCGGTCTGACCGACGACGACCAGAACATCGCCAACTGGATCCGCCGCTCCGGCACCGAGGTGATCGTCGTCGCCAACAAGTCCGACAACGAGCGCCGAGAGGCCGAGATGTGGGAGTTCATGAGCCTCGGCATCGGCGAACCCGTGCCGGTGAGCGCGCTGCACGGTCGTCGCGCCGGCGACCTGCTCGACATCGTGTTGGAACGCTTTCCCGAGCACCTGCGCACGCCGGTGTCGAAGCCGATCGACCCCTGGGCACCCGAGTCCGTCGACGAGGCCGGCGCGCCGGCGGAAGTCGTGCCACGCGTGGCGATCGTCGGGCGTCCGAACGTGGGCAAGAGCACCCTGTTCAACCGGCTGGTGGGCGAGGACCGTTCGGTGGTCCACGACCTCGCCGGTACCACCCGCGACTCGATCGACACACTCGTGCACACCGACGGCGGCCCGGTCGTGTTCATCGACACCGCCGGGATGCGCCGCAAGGGCAAGATCGACGACTCCGCGGAGTACTACTCCTTCGTGCGGGCGCTGCGCTCGATCGACAACGCCGACGTGGCGCTGCTGGTGATCGACGCGACCGTTGGCGTGACGGCACAGGACCAGCGCCTCGCCGAACGCGTCGACGCCGCCGGCTGCCCGATCGTGCTCATCCTCAACAAGTGGGACCTCGTCGGGACCGAGGAACGCCTCGAGGTGCAGGGCGAAGTGCAGCGCATGCTCGGCTTCGTCGCCGACTCGTCGGTGCTGAAGATGTCGGCGCTCACCGGCAAGAACGTCGACAAGCTGCACCCGCGGTTGCACGAGGCGATCTCCCAGTACCACACCCGCGTTCCGACGAAGGACGTCAACAAGGTGATCGCCGCGGCCCAGCAGCGTCAGCCTGCGGGTGGCGGGGCGAAGATCATGTACGCCGTTCAGGGTGCGATCGACCCGCCGACGTTCACGTTGTTCGTGAACCGCGACATCCCGCAGCACTACCTGCGCTACATCGAACGGACGATCCGCGAGGAGTTCGACCTCGGATCGACCGCCCTCAAGCTGCGCGTGCGCAAGCGGCAGTGAGCATTCTGGAGGCCGCTGATGCCGTGGTGTGAGGAGTGCGCGAAGTACTGGACGCCGAATTCGATGAACGATGACGGCACGTGTCCCAGCTGCGGACGTGTCGTCGAGGAGCCGACGAGCGAGGCGGCCGACGAGGAGAAGGCTCCGTGGCACTTCAAGCTGCTCGTCGTCACGCTGGTGGTCTATCTGGGATGGCGCTTCGTCCAGATCTTCACCTGACCAGCGTGGGTTGAGCGGAGGGTCAGCCGGTTCCGGTCGCTAGCATCAGCGCTCCACATGCATACGGGCTGTGGCGCAGCTTGGTTAGCGCGCTTGTCTGGGGGACAAGAGGTCGGGAGTTCGAATCTCCCCAGCCCGACACTGTGACCAGGGGTTTCTCGGAAACGAGGAGCCCCTGGTTCGCGTCTGACTGCTTGATGACTGCGCAATCCTCACCGTCCCGTGTCCGACGGATCGGGGCCAGCGATCACGGGCCGGTAGCGAAGCCGAGATGCGGAGTGGAGGACGCCGAGGGATACCGTCGGCGCATGCTCCGAGCCGACATCGAGATCGAATCCGCCGACGGCGCGATCGGCACCTACGTCGTGCGCCCGGAGGGCAACGGGCCATTCCCAGTCGTGCTGTTCTTGATGGATGCGCCCGGCAAGCGGCAGTTGCTGCACCAGATGGCTGATCGCATCGCCTCGAACGGCTACTCCGTGATGTTGCCGAACCTGTACTACCGCGCGGCGCCGTCGTTCGAACTCGACTTCTCCAGCAAGGAGTCGTTCCAGAAGATGGTCGAACTGACGGGCTTCGTCGGGAATCGCCTGATCGCCCGTGACGCCGGGGCCCTGCTCGCGCACGTGGCAAGTGACCCCGCAGCCGACGTTGGCCGGGTGGGCTGCGTGGGGTACTGCATGAGTGGGCCGTTCTCGATCTGGGTCGCCGCCGAGTACCCCGAGCAGGTCAAAGCAGCAGCCAGCTTCTACGGTGTGCGTCTCCATGTCGATGCGAGTGATTCACCGCACACCAGGCTCGGCGACATCGAGGGGGAGCTGTACGTCGGTGCTGCGGAGCACGACGAGTATGTGCCGCTCGACATGGTCGACCGATTCGAAGCGGCGATGCAAGCCGCTGGCGTGAGGGGCAGGGTCGAGCGGTACTGGGGGACACACCATGGCTTCGCGTTCGACGACCGCCCTGCCTACGACCGAAGCGCCGACGACCGGCACTGGGCGGCACTGCTCGACCTGTTCGAGCGAAACTTGCAGCCATGAAGGGCGCTGAGCGGTCGGCGATCCAACGACGACGACGTCGAGATCGAGGTCAGCGTCAGCGTCTTCCGACCTGATACCGAACCGGAACCGCGCGTTGCCCAGGCGTCCGCTTGAAATCCGCCGTCCCCCTGGCGGACATTGCTCGCAGGCCCGCACCCTTCGCCTCCGGGACCCTGTCCTCGATCGGCACGTCGGGTGACCCATCGAAGCCAGCTGATGAGCGAATCCACCACATGGGGTGGTTTGGCTCATCAGTTCGATGCCCGCCACCGGATCCGGGCACACCGATGAGCGAACCCGCCGCATACGGGGGATTCGCTCATCGCAAGAACCGGTCGTCCGACAGGGGCGTGGCACCCCGAACGCCGGGTCGAGGACACCCGTACGCAGACAGAGCCGACCGAGCTCCTGCAACCGGTGGGATCAGGTGGGCTTGCCTCATCGTGACACTCCGCGGACCGCGGGCCTGGACGTCGAGAGCGTTCAGGACGACAGCAGCTCGGCTTGGATCGGAGCGGGGAACCGCATCGTGAAGCGGGTGTCGCCCAACTCGTGCTCCAGCACACGAGCGGTTGCCTCGACCTGAGCACGCCGAGCCGGGGGCACGTCGGCGAGCCACCCGAGCGCGATGGTGCCGTCCTTGCGTTGGACCCAACTGCCCACGACGCGGCCCTCGACCCAGATCGTGGGTCCGGCGTTGCCGTTGCGGTCGACGACGTGCGACGCGACCCCAGCGTCGAGGTACCAGCTCCGGTCCTTCCATCCCATCGTCGTCGGATCGAGGCCGGGTAGGAGCGCGACCCACTTCGACGATCCACGCACCGCGTCGAGGTCGTCGGGCGCGAGCCACGCGTCGATGTCACCGTCGGCGGTTTCCATCGCGACCACGACCGCGCCCGCGTCGTCCAGAGCGCGCCGGGTGTCGCTCAATGTCCAGCCGGTCCACCACTGCACATCAGTGGTCGTTCCGGGACCGAACGAGTGCAGCCAACGTCGGACCAGCTCGGCGGAGGCCTCACGTGGATCCATGCCGACGATGCCCCCTGGCACCCAGTCGTCCATTGCGGCCCAGCGGTACTGGCTGTTGACCCAGGAGCCCATCGGGCGGCTCCGCACCACGACGCCCTCGAAGCCGAGGTGCAGCATGATGCGCACGTGTGCGTGTTGGGTCGCGGCGTACGGCTTGCCCGGCGACAGCTCGATCGGTTGCCGCAAGGTGGGCACAGCCTCGCCGAGCTGACGCGTCGAGGCCTCACCAGCGCGGTGTAGCGCAGCCAGAACCTGCTCCTTCGCCGACGCGATCCAGTCGTCTCCGTGGTCGGAGATGCCGTTGTCGGCGAGCAGCTTCACGAACCTGCGGTGCTCAGGCCCCAACAGCTTCGTTGTCGACGATGCGTGGGCCACCCGCGCCACTGACGGCGTTGCGACCCACAGGGTGCGCCGCATCGCGTGGAACCGGATCACGCTACGGGCTTCGTAGAGCGCGGCCTCCACCGCTGCGATCGACGGGTGGCGCATCCGGGCCAGCGCCGCGAGGAACACCGACACCGGATCCGAGGAATGCAGCGCCACGACCGAATCCGCGATCGCCGCGACGTCATCGGTTCGTGTCGAGGGGACCAGACGATGGCGGCGCGCCAGCCGAGCGCGTCGTTCGCCGACCGTGATGCGTCGCGTTCCCACCGGTCCATGATGACCAAAGCGGGACGGGGGCACCGATAGCCAGCCGGGACCGTCGGGGTGTAGGGAACCGTCTGTTGCCCGTCCCCCCACCGGACACCGCTTGCGGGCCGCGATCCGAGCGCAGAGGACGTGTCCCCCGAACGGCACGTCGGGGACGCCGCGGGCGCATCGTGCTCGAACGAGCCGGTTATCCGGTGTTCCGGCTCGTCATCCCGCTTCGCATTGAACCTCGACCTTCGCGAGCAGGTCATCGAAGACCTCGCCCGGCCGCGGAACAGCGCTACGTGCAAGATCGACTTGGCCGAGGGCGCGCCGACAGTCGCCGATCGACGCCTCGGCCACGGCCCACTGCGAGTGAGTGTCAGCCTTCTCGGCAGTCCGGAGCAGCCCCTCTGGTGCGGTGAGCCCGTCCCACTCCACGGCGCGCTGGAACGTCTTCCGTCCCTCATCGAGGAAGCCGAGTTGGAGTAACCGGAACCCAAGAATTCGTCGGATCACCGTCGCTGTGTTGGTGGCATCGTCGTCGACTGCCAGGACCTCAGCGGTTCTCCACGAGTCCACAGCGCCAGTCGAATCCTGGGCGAACCACTGACCGTTGCCGATCGCCAAGTAGTCGCCGGCCGTCGTGATGTCCGGGGAGGACTCCACGATCGCGCGTGCCTGGGCGATCAGCACCTTCGCTTCATCGGCATACAGGCTGGTCAGATTCTGCTCGAGAACACCATCAGCTTCGAGCAGCAGCGGCGTGTACTGACGCGGAAGGGCAGCGAGATCCGACAAAATCCCTGTCAGCTCGCTCCGGGCCTGACGCCGATCGGCTCGATCCTGTGCCCGCTGGTCAATGGTCCAAGTGACGAGACCGAATACGAATCCGAGCGCGGCAATGATTGCGCCGACGTTCAGGAAGCGGCCGAGACGGCCAGTGCGAGAGGCCCTGGCGTCCGATGTCGGAGGATCCGCACTCGGTGGTGGTGGCGGTGCCTTGTCTGTACTCGTGGGACCGGTCGCCGTCATCGAGCAAGTCTCGCGTCTGGCGTCGGTGCTGTCGACGCTGCGGGTCCGGATGATCGCCGTTGCCGTACCAATGCGTCAGGTTTGACACGGTCGAGGCCGATTGAGCTCTCCACCGATCGCCATCGCAACACCATGTCCACCCACGTGACGAGCGGACCCGCAGCCCCCGATCGCCGGATCCGTGACGCGCTGCGACGTATCCCCTGTCGGCACATCAAGGGACCATCTCGCAAACACGGTGTGACCAGTGATCATGCGGTGTTCGATTTGGGCCGTCGCCTGGTTCGCAGTGAGCTGTCATTGGCCTCTTGCGGGACTGCGTCCTGCCAGTGGATGGTGAGGATGGAGGTGAGTTGTGATGCTGCGGCGCTGGATCCCCGTAGCGGTGGCGTTGTTGCTGGCCGCTCGTTGTGGAGGTGACGGGGGCTCTTCGTCGCCTGTCGCTGATCCGAGCACTGCGCCTTCGACGTCCGCGACGACCGAACCGGTTGCCCCGGAGACGACGTCGACCCCCACGGTCGACACAACGGATCAGCCAAGTACGCCGGAGATGAGGGTGTTGCGTCCCGACGGTCTGGGCCCGGTCGACTTCGGTGTCCCTGCCGAGGAGGCACTTGTTGATCTCACTTCACTCCTGGGGGCCCCTGATCGTGTCGAGCCGATCGGACCGCTCGGTGACGGCTGTGTCGAGGGGGCGAGCTGGCTCGACTGTGTTCGAGGACTGCGGATCATCGAAAGCGGACAGCTGGCCGTCTGGGACAGCTCTGGCCTCGAAGTCGCATTGCTCGACACAGATCGCGATGTCTGGCCGCAAGAGCAGACGCCGCTGCAGTTCGGGGACTGGCACGCCACCGTCGGAACTGGCGACACCCGCCTCGTCACCGAAGAAGGGTTGTGTGCAGGCATGACCGTCGGTGAACTCCGAACGGCCGTCTCGTGGGTCGAGTTCACTTACAACGAAGGGCTGCTCGACAGCTACTCCGTCAGCTCCGGCGCGACCGGAGGGTACTGGGGTCGGCTGGACTGGGTACCCACTACGCCCGACATCGATTGGCGCGACATCGCTGCGGTGCAGACCGCCCTCAACAACCATGGCGCCGACCTTGTCGTGGACGGCGAGTGGGGTCCACGAACGCAATCCGCCTGGACCGACTTCCTCACCGAGCAGAGCATCGAACCGTTCACCTCGCAGCTCTGGCTCACACCCGAGATCGGCGAGGCGCTCGGCCTCCCACCCAACGACATCGTCATTGCCACGATCGAACCCCGACCACCGATCAAGCCCTTCGAATCGCCACCCTCGACGATCAGCCTTCGCCCTGATGGTCTCGGCCCCGTCGACTTCGGGACCCAGATGGACGCTGTGCTCACGGCGCTTGTCGACGTACTCGGCGCGCCCGACAGCGACACGATCTCGAACGAACCGGAATGCACGCTTGCGATCGAGCAAACCCGAACAGTCTCCTGGGACTCCGCAGGCCTTCATGCGACCTTCACGGACTGGCCCGGCCGATTCGACTCGCCACCCGCACCGCTGCATCTCGCCTCGTGGTCCCTGTGGTCCATCCCAGCACCAGAGGTGGCACTCACCACGGCCGACGGAATCGGGATCGGCTCCACCGCTCGCCACGTTCGCTCGCTTCCCAACTCGTCGCCGATGATCCCCGATGTCACCCAGTGGGGCTTCCAGCTCGCCGAGCCGACCGGATCGGTCTCGGGGACCCTTGGCTGGTCGGTGAATCTGCCCTACTACTTCTTCGACGAGCAGTTCGCGAGAGAACTCCAACAGGCACTCAACCGCGAGGGCGCGAACCTGGCCGTCGACGGCATCGTGGGCCCACGGACCATCCAGGCACTCACCGACTTCGCCGAGAAACACGGCATCGACGGGTTCAGTATCGAACCCGCATGGGACAGCATCCAGCTCACGACCGAGGTGCTCGGAGCCTTCTGGCTTCTCGAACTCCCACCTGACGAGGTAACCGTCACCTTGATGTGGGCGGGCGATCCATCCACTTGCGACTGACTCCGGCGGCCAGTCGAGGTAGGCGACGTCGAGTTCGGTCAGCACCTCGTGATCGCGGCGGGTGTCAGCGGGTTCGAATGTGATCACCGTGCAACGCCCTCGTCGTTCTTGTCGAGCGTTGAGACGACCTGCTGTGTGCGATACTCTCGCTCGCTCGCTCGGAGCGCCGTGTCGGGCCAGAGCACCGACAGCGAGGGGACGCATGGACATTCGAGGGTTGGGCTACATCGGTCTCGACGTCGCAGACCTCGACGCCTGGCGGGGCTACGCCGAACTGCTGGGAGCCGCCGGGGTCGATCACGGCGACGGGTTCGCCATGAAGATCGACGACCGACCATTCCGAGTGATTACACGACCCACCGAGACGACGGAGGGACTCGCGTTCGCCGGCTGGGAACTGCCCGACGCCGCCGCCCTCGAGGTCTGCGCCGCCGAACTCGAGTCGGCCGGGTTCGCCCTCGACCCGGGCTCCGAAGCCGAATGCGACGAACGACGGGTTCGGGGACTGATCCGCACCACGGACCCCGGCGGGTTCACCGCGGAGTTCTTCCACGGCGTCGTCGAGGACCACGAACGATTCGTGTCACCCGCCGGGGTCAGCGGGTTCACCACCGGAACCCAGGGCATGGGCCACATCGTCCTCGGCACACCGGACATCGAGGGAAGTGTGCGCTTCTACACCGACGTCCTCGGCTTCCGGGTCTCCGACTACTTCAGGCCCGGCGGCTCGGAGCGCGACGTGGTGTTCCTCCACTGCAACCCTCGCCATCACACCCTCGCGCTCGCCCCCGCCGACGAGGCGGGGCTGTACCACTTCATGGTCGAGATGAACACCCTCGACGATGTCGGCTACACGCTCGATCGCCACGAGGACACCGGGACGCCGATCGCTACCGGGCTCGGGAAGCACACCAACGACCACATGATCTCGTTCTACAGCGTGTCCCCTTCCGGCTTCGAGGTCGAGGTCGGCTGCGGTGGACGCCAGGTCGACGACGACACCTGGACCGTCACCCAACTCACCAAGCCCAGCTTCTGGGGGCACCGGCCGTATCAACGCACCTGAGCCCGCCCGGACCGCAGGCCCGCTCAGGAGTATCTGTCACGAGAACGTCCGTTCCGCTATCGGACACACTGCAACCAGTGACCATGCGGCGCTCGACATGAGCCGTACCCGAGTGGCGTGATGATGGCCTGGCGTCCGGGGCCGTGCCACGGATGTGGTCCATCTTCGATCCAGGACTGAAGTCCACGGTGCGCCGAGCTGCATGGGAGGCTTGCCTCGCAGTCCAGTTCCCCGAACGGCCAGACGTGGTGTCGATGGTCTACGAAGAGGCCACCCGGGCTCCACCAAGCGTGCTGGGCAGAACGTCACCGGTCGGCCGACCTCGACGGCCGATTCGATGCACCGCAGCTCGAACGCGGCGACAGCGGGCCGTAGGTGACGTACTCGGACTCCTGCCTGCACGGAGGCCCTTCTGCTCTGGACGGGAGATCCCTCCCGGCGCATCTTGAAGTGATGAGAGCATGGTCGTTGGCGGCCGCCGTCGGTGTGCTCGCAGCATCGTGCGCGTCAGCCACGGTCGGGGTCGATTCGGTGCCGTCGACGACCTGGACTGCCACGTCGGGCATGGCGTCGCCGGCGCTCGGGCGAGGCGATGTTGCTCGTCGTTCCGGGCTGGTCCGTCTGGTGTTCGTCGGAGACGTGATGCTGGGTCGGGGTGTCGCGCCGGTTGTCGCCGGGGATCCGACGACGGTGTTCGAGCGATTGCGACCGGTCGTCGTTGGCGCCGATCTGGCGTTTGCCAATTTGGAATCGCCGCTCACCCGGCGCCCCCATCTCTCCGGTGATCACGCTCTCGAAGCCGATCCCGACGCGGCGGTGTTGCTTGCCGGCGCCGGCTTCGACGTGCTCGGGGTGGCCAACAATCACGCCTCCGATGCTGGCCCCGAGACCGTGGTCGACACGCTGAGGGCCCTCGAGGTCGTTGGTGTGGCGGGTGTCGGTGGCGGTAGGTCAGAGGACGAGGCGCGCGAGCCGCTCGTTGTCGACGTCGGGGACGTCCGTGTCGGGATCGTCGCGTTCGACGTGTCGGGCGGAGTCGCAGCAACGGCGTCGCAGCCGGGCGTCAACTCGTGGGATTCGGGCATCGCCCGTACGACACTGGAGCAGTTGCGTTCCACCGTCGACGTCGTGGTGGTCGGCCTCCATGGTGGCGTCGAGTACCTGAGGCGTCCCGACCCGGCGCTCGCCCACGTCGTGGCTTTGCTGGCCGACTGGGGTGCGGACGTGGTGTGGGGCCACGGGTCGCATGTGGCCTATCCGGTGGAGGTGCGCGACGGCGCGTCCCGGACGTCGGTGGTCGCCCCGGGCCTGGGCAACGCGCTGTTCGACCAGACGATGCCGCGCACTCGCGCCGGTCTCGCGCTCGAGGTGCTGGTAGACGGCGACGGCGTCGTTGCGGCCCGGTCCGGGAGAGTCAGCATCGACGCCGGCCGGTCCACGTTCGACGGCTGGGATGAGCCGGCAGGTGATGCGGTCGCGCTCGACGGTGAGTGGTGGACACCGGTGCGCTCGTGGGCGCCGGTCGGCGCCGCCCCGGTGCCGGCCTGGGGCGACAGCCCACTCGCTGCGAGCTCTGAGGAGGTGGCCCGCTCGGTCGGCGATGTCACCGGCACCGGCGAGACCGACCTCGTGCTCGCCTACCGCCGGCCGGCGAGCGGTGAGCGGGCGCACGACACCTTCGATGAAGTGGACTGGTTCGACGAGCAGGGCCGAACCGCACATCTCGCCGTCTACACGAGGGCGAACCGCATGCGCTGGGGTTCGGCGTTGATGTTCCAACCGGTCGGTGCGATCGCCGTGTGTGATGGCTCGATGTCCCTCGGGTTCACGGCGCTGGACGACTCGGCGATCGTCGCCGGCGGTGCTTGGTTCTGGGACGGCTTCGGATTCCGTACTGCAGCGGTTCTGCCGGGCGCCGGCACACCCTCCTGTGCCGACATCGACCGCGATGGCCAGACCGACCCCGTTCTCACAGATCGCAACGCGGGCGACAAGACGGCACCAGGGACACCGGCGATGAGCGAATGAGAGGGACCGACATGCGACATCACCAGCGCGGACACCACCCAGTTGTGGGGATCCTCATCGCCGTATCGTTGATGTTCGCGGCATGCTCGGGCGACGACGACACGGCGACGACCGTCGAGCCCGTGACCACCACGACCGCTCCATCGGCCTCGACGACCACAACGACGACGGCTCCGGTATCCACCACTTCGACCGGCGTTGCCGGGTTGCGGAGCGTCGCCGCGTTCGCCGACTACCGGTGGGTGCCTCCACTGGCCGACGACGCTGTCTATCCGGGCCCGTCGACGCCGGCCTCACTCGACGATGTTTTGCTGACCCCGTCTCAGGCTCTGCTTCTGGACGCAAGCTGGTTCGATTCGGCCGCATTTGTCGAGCGGCTGGAGGCGAACGGGTTCGTGGTGAACGGAAGCGGGGGGTATCGCTTCTTCCACGATGGGTACAAGGCGTCGGCCTACGACAGTTTCGATCCTCTCTTCGTCACGACGGATGCCATCTATCACTCGTGGCACCTCGTCTTCGACCGTGTGCTGCGCGACACTGAACAGCAACGGCTGCTCCCTGTTCTCGAGGATCTCTTGGTCGGTGCTGTCGATGCTGCCCGGGTGCAGGAGACGTCCCTGTCCGGAACGGAGCTCGCCGAGGCCGCTCACCGAGCGACGGCGTACTACGAGGCGGCGGCCACGCTGCTCGGCCTCGAGGTCGGGCCGATCAACGATCTGGCGTCGCGCGAGGTGGCATTGGTCGAGGACGCCGCTGGTATGGAGACCTCGCCGATCACCGGGGTGGTCGAATGCCAGGCGCCGGAGTCGTTCGTCGGGTGTATCGACTTCAGCCTGTTCCTGCCGCGTGGCCACTACACCCGCACGGCCGATCTCGAGCGGTACTTCCGGGCGATGTCGCTGCTCGGCCAGGAGGGCTTCGCGCTTGCCGACGGCAGCGGTGTCATCCCCGGCCTGCTCGTGTCGCGCGTGCTGCTGGACGACCCGGAGTTGCTCGAGGGTTGGACGGCGATCTACGAGCCGACCGCGTTCCTCGTCGGCCTCGCTGACGATATCGACCCCCTCCAACTTGCGGATGCCGCCGACGGCGTCGTGCCCGGCTGGGCGGACGAGCCGATCCTGCTCGCAGGCGCGGACGCCGCGGGCATCGCTGACGCCGTGCTCGCAAACCACGCCGTCGCCATCGACCCGGAGCGGGCGGCCGTGCGAGTGATGGGCGCCCGGTTCACCCTCGATTCGTTGATCCTCGACCAACTCGCCTGGCCGAACGTCGGGCGCGAACCCTTGGCCGAGCGCCGCGTTCACGTGTCGGCGCTCGACGTGGCAGCCGCGTTCGGCTCGCCGCTCGCCCGCGACCTGCAACTCGAAACCGAATCGAGCTACTTCCGCTACGAAGAACAACTCGACGCGATGACGTCCATCGTCGCCGCCCGGCAGCCCGACGACTGGGCCGGCACTGTCTATGACGCGTGGCTCGTCGCGATCGAGCCCCAGTTCCAGCCACGCGGCCGGGCATACCCGGATTTCATGCGCACCGACGCCTGGCAGGCCAAGTCGCTTCAGAGCGGGCTCTCCTCCTACACGGAACTCAAGCACGACACCGTGCTCTACAGCAAGCAGGGATCGGGCAGCGAGGGTGAAGGACCTGAGGGCCCCGACTTCGTGCCCCGCCACTGGGTGGAGCCCGACCCGGTCGCGTTCGGTCGCATCGCTTCGGCTGCCGGACTGTTGCGCGACGGTTTCGCCGACCGCGCGCTGCTGACCGACGAGACCGAGGACCTGCTGGCGACCCTCATCGAGCTCTCGGACTGGCTCGGCGGGATCGCAAGCCGAGAGCTCCAGGGAATCGTTGCCAGTGATGGCGAGAACGACCGGCTTCGCGACATCGGGTCAGAACTCGAGTATCTCTGGATCGCGTCGAGCGAGATCGAACTCAACGAGTTCGGGTACGCGGTTCCCGACCTCGACGAGCGGGCAGCTCTGGTGACGGACATCTTCACTACCTCGTTCGACTACCTCCAACTCGGAACCGGTGGGGTCGACACCATCTACGTGATCGTCCCTCTCGGCGACGGCCGCTTCGAGCTTGCCGAGGGTCAGGTCTTCTCGTACTACGAATTCTGGCGGTCGTCCGACGAGCCGCGCCTCACCGACGAGGAGTGGCGCATGCTCGTCCGCGAACGGACGACCCCACCACGGCCACGATGGACAGCATCGTTCCTGTTCGGCGCGCAGATCGCCGAGGGACCAAGCGTGCGTGATTGGATCCCGACCGCACCCACCACGACCCCGACGCCTTCGTCAACCATCCCGTTGCCGACGACGTCCACCCCTGCACCGATCGACATCCCGTCGCCACCCGAGACGACAACGACGACGACGGTCCCGACACCGACGACAGCCGTACCAGCAACGACGCCGTGACACGATCGTCCTGTGGACGCTCGCCGTCATCAGGGTGTTCTTCGATGACACCTGACAACCGCACGCCGTGACCCGTCCGCGGACAAGAGGCGATCGCAACATCACGGCCGGGCGTCATGACGCCTGTCTCGTCGGTCACCTGAGAAGTACAGGGTGACGGCAGGAATGAGAACTCGCCCAAGGACCATGTCCTCTCTCGACACCACCGCGGCGCACCGAAGCCATCTGATGAGCGAATCCACCACATTCGGTGGTTTGGCTCATCAGTTCGATGCCCGCCACTGGATCCCGGCACACCCATGAGCGAATCCACCGCATACGAGGGACTCGCTCATCGCAAGACCGGTCGTCCGGCAGGCAAACAGCTGATCGACAAGGATGGAGGCCCACTGCGACGAACCAGCGCATCGTTGGTTCCTCCGTGATGTCTAGGCAGGCGTGGTGCCTCGACAATTCTGAAGGTAGTGGACCCAATCCCAGGTGGCCAGGAACTGATCGGCTGCCTCCCAGCCGTTGTCTCGCAGTTGTCGTTTCTGGGCGTCGGTGAGCTCGAAGTCGATCACGCCCGTGCCGCCGGTGTCGACCTCGATCGTGCGGGCCCCGACGCACGGCTGTGACAGGAACGTCTGATCGCGCCCGACGATGATCGTGGCGATCAGCGCTTCGAGGTGGCGCATCCCCGGAATCGGGACCATGCCCGCGAACGGGAAGAGATCCGGTGTTCCCTCCGGCAACCGGGGAATGATCTTCATGCCGAACGTGGGCCAGCGTGGAGACCGTCCGTCGGTTCGGTCGAAGACGCTGATCGGGAAGTTCGACAGCACCCCTCCGTCGACCAACACGTGCTCGAGGCCCTCGCTGTCGGTCAGCTTCACCGGTTCGAAGAAGAATGGAATCGCGATCGACGCGGCGACCGCGTCGGCAACGTGCTGCTCATTCGGATCGAGTCCAAAGCGATCGTCGTAGTCCCACGGGAGGTACAACAGGTCACCGGTGGTGACGTCGGTTGCCGTCACCACGAGGCGGTACCGGCGGTCCTTGGCCAGCGACGACTTGCTGTCGCGCATCTCGAGGTCGCGGAAGGTCTGCACACCCTTGCGTTGGAGGAGTCCAGCCAGGTACTCGCGAACGAAGGTCGTTTCCCAGATTCCGCGCTCGATCGCGATCGACAGCGCCGGTCCGACGATCGGCAGCCTGTCGAGATGATCGGCCCGCTTGACCTTGTCGAACGGAAAGGCGAGCACCTCGGCTTCCAACTCCGTTCCGGAGTACCCCGCCGCGACCAACGCCGCCACGAGTGCTCCGACCGACGTGCCGGCCACCCGCTCGACCGTGAAGTCCTGCTCCAAACGGGTGATCGCTCCGACGAGGCCGATGCCCTTGACGCCGCCGCCTTCGAGGACCAGATCTGCTTTCATGGTCACCTCCCGGACAGTCGAAGAAGAGTCTTCCATCACTTTCCGATACACGTTCGTGGAATGGGAGAGGACAATGGCACTCACCGGTCGCCTGCGGGGCGACAGGTCGCGAAGAAAGCCTGGCCGGGTGCTGATGGATCCAGCGCGATTTCGGCAATGACTAGGTTCACACGCATGAGTGACAGTGGATCGTGGCTGCCCCCGACGCCTCTGAGTGACAGTGGATCGTGGCTGCCCCCGACGCCTCTGAGTGACAGTGGTTCGTGGCTGCCCCCGACGCCTCTGAGTGACAGTGGATCGTGGCCGCCCCCGGCTCCTCCGTCGGTTGGCTCGACGAGTCCGGATGCCGAAGGGCCCTGGTGGAAGACCTGGTGGTTCGTTGGAGGAGCGATTGCGATCCTGATCTTGATCGTCGGCCTCGTCGCAGCCGGAGCCGGCGGAGGTGACGACGCGGCCCCGGAGACGACATCGGGCGTGTCTGAGGCGACCGTCGCCGCACCCGGAACGAGCGAAGCGCCGAACACAACCGAAGCGGCCCCCGAGACGTCGGTGCCAAGCAGCGACTACCTCGGCATCGTCTGGGAGAGCGCCGAGGACCCAGAGCGGGTGAACAGCACCGAGGAACGGCCGGAATTCGTTGACGGCCCAATGAGCGCAGAGATCGACGTGTACTTGATCACTCCTGGTCCCGATGACTCGCAGTTCTGTGCCGACGTCGTCGACGAGTCCTTCGAGACCCCTCCCGAAGTCGTCTCGTGCTTCCAAGTTCAGTGGCGATTCGACGTCAGCGACGTGGCCACAGAAACTGCCTACATGAGCGCGGCCGAGGCCGTGACCGCGGATGGGCGTCAAGTCGAACCGCTCTACTCCGACTTCATCGGTGCTCGCCCCGGCACCGTGGAGAATCTTGCTTCGGCGATCTATCCGAACCTCGGGCCCGGTTCGCGAATCTTTCTTTCGTACTCGGCCGAATCGGCTGACGACTTCATCTTCGGCGACTGGGAGGTCGTCGTGCCGGACGCGTTCCAACCGATTGACTGGTTCGACGACTAGAGCATCGCTTGCGGTTCGGCGAGCACCGGTTGATCGTCGCCTGTGCCGACGAGTGTCTGCTGCCCGAGCATCGCGCCCCCATTCCGGCAGCGGCGTTCGCGGAGTCGGCGACATTCCCGTTGCAGCCCGCCCGACCGGGCGAACTTTCCCCGATGCGCGAGAATGAGTCAGCCGAGCGGCCTCGGTGGACGCCCGGAAGCCTTGGGAGGATTCATGGAGTCTGTTGCAGGTTCTGACAGTCGTCGTTCGTTGTGGAGGTCGCGATGGGCGGCCATCGGTGCTGCCGTTGCGGTCACACTCGGTGGTGGCGGAATCTTCGTCGCGCAGGCAGCGTCGAGTCCGGCGTCGTCGGTGGTGACGATCGATCCGGTACGAATTCTGGACACCCGCAGCGATGTCGGTCTTGCAGGGCCGTTCGTCTCAGCGATGTCACAGAAATTGCCAGTGGCGGGTACGGCCGGGGTGCCGGCTGGTGCGACCGGTGTGTTGTTGAACGTCACGGTCGTGGACCCGACAGCGAACGGGTATCTGTCGATCCGTCCCGGTGACGCAACCGGTGTCCCTTCGACGTCATCGCTGAACTTCGATGCCGGCGATCTCATCGCGAACTCCGTGCAGGTGGGATTGCCCACAACCGGAGCGAACGCCGGTCAGATCGACATCACCTATGACGCCTACGGGGTACCGGGTCCGACGACGGAGGTGTTGATCGACGTGGTGGGCTACCTGGTCGAAGGCACAACCGGTCCAACCGGTCCAACCGGTCCCGCTGGTCCTCCCGGAGCGCCAGGGGCTGACGGCGCACCCGGAGCGCCAGGTCCAGGAGCAGAGCTCGTCGACATGCCGATTCCGAGCGGAACCAGTCTGGATCTCGGCACGTTCGCAGGAGTCACGATCAGTGTCAACTGCATCCCGTCCAACCCATCCCTGATCTTCGAGAGCACCTCGGGTGTTCTTCGGCTCGCAGGGATCCTCTTCGACGGGTCAACACCCGAGAACAAGAGCGTCTTGAGCGAGAGTTTCATCAGGCTCGTACTGTCCGGAAGTGCCGACAATCCGCTCCATTTCACGGGCCTGGTGAGGGACACCGCCGAGATCGAGTCGCTCCAGCTCGAGCTCCACGTGACACCAGCGGATCCATGCCAGGCGTGGGGGAGCATCGTTCCGGTCGGCTGAGGACTGCGGGTCATCGGCGCCCCACCGCTGGGCGATGAGCGGCGGCCAGCAGAGAGCGTCCTGGCCCAGTGTGATGCGTGTTACAGACGGCCGGAGTCCGAGCGAGGAAGCTGACGGGCCGGGCCGTCGATTGGGGCCGCCCGCGAACCCCAAGGAGAAATCATGAGTCCTGTTTCGGTTTCTGGCGATCGTCGTCGGTTGTGGAGGTCACGTTGGGCGGCGATCGGAGCGGCGGTCGCGGTCACGCTTGGCGGCGGTGGGATCTTTGCGGTGCAGGCAGCGTCGAGTGCGCCGTCGTCAGTGGTGACGATCGACCCGGTGCGCATCTTGGACACCCGCGACCCGGTGAACGTCGGGTTGCCGGGCCCGTTCGTGTCCGCTGTCCCACAAAAACTGCAGGTCACCGGAACGGCAGTTCCCACCGGCGCGACGGGTGTGTTGCTGAACGTCACCGTTGTCGCACCGTCCGCGAACGGGTTCCTGGCGGTCCGTCCCGGCGACGCGACCGGTGAAGCGGCGACGTCGTCGCTCAACTTCAACGCAGGTGAGACCGTGCCGAACTCGGTGCAAGTCGGCCTCCCCACGACAGGTACGAATGCCGGGAAGATCGACATCACGTACAACGCCTATGGTGTTGCCGGGCCGACCGCCGAAGTGCTGATCGATGTCGTCGGCTACATGATCCCCCCGAGCACCGGCAGTCTGGGATTCGTCGTGGCGCCTCCCACCGCGGTGTCTTCCTTGACGACCCAAGGTGTGGCTGTGACGGTCCAGTCGATCTCGGTGAACGCTCCGGTCGGCGGCAAGGTCCTCGTCACGTCGACCACCCAGCTTCGCCTCGGGTCGAATGTGTTCATCGTCTGTGCTGTCTCCAATGGCGCTCCCGTCACTGCTGACTACACCTTCGTGAGCAACTCTGGCGCAAGTGAGGAGTACTCCTCTTTCGCTCGCACCATCGGATTCGATGTCCCAGCCGGCACGGCAACCTTCCAACTGACGTGCGTGCGCCAGTCGGTGACCGGCAGCGGCATCGCTGACCTCTACAAGAGCAACATGACGGCGGTGTTCCAGCCGAACTGAGCCGGCCACCCGACGAGCAGACCGAGCGACCTGTTCCCCGGTGGCGCGTGGAGCCGGTTCCCGCTCGACCTTCGCCGAGCGCGGCGACGGTCGGGCGGGCGCTCGGTCAGCGGGTGTTGACCGAACCTTGGAATTGGACGATCGTCGACGTCAGCGATCCACCATGATCCGGTAGTCGGTGATCTGGATGTCCTCGACGCCGGCGTCGACGTAGTTGTCGGCGCCTCGGGCGTTGATGAACTCACGGAACGCGAACGGCCGATACCTTGGCTCTCCGCCGTCGATGGGTTCGATGATCGCATCGATCGGCGGGTTGAGGAAGTACGGGATGCTCATCCGATCGATCCCATCCATCGGGAGGACTCGATGGGTTGCCGCGCGATGGCGGTCCTTGGTGAGCACTTGCATGCAGTCAGCGAGGTTGACGACGATGGCCCCGGACCGGGGTTCGACGTCGATCCATCCGTCGTCGCCCGACAACGCCTGCAATCCGCCGGTGGCGTCCTGGACGCGGAGAGTGATCAGCCCGGAATCGGTGTGGTCGCCGAGTGCGACGTCTCCGAGTGCGTTCAACGTCGACCGTTCTGTTTCGGGCACCGGGTCGCCGATGGTGTAGTGGTTGAGCCTCATGTGGCTGCTCGTGCGGTCGCCTCGGTGTGTGCTCGCGTCCGGACCCGACCGGCCGTGCGCCGACAGCACCAGTGCGGTCGTGCGCCCCGCCAGCTCGCTGAACGCGTCGTTGTGCGTCACCATCGCCTCACGGAACCCGTCGACGTCCGGCCATCGGTTGCGGTGGGCCGCCCGTTCCTGTGTGCGGTCGACGAAGTCGAACACCTCCTTGTGATCCCGCCTGCGCTTCGTCAACTCGCGGTCGTTGCACCCGAGCGCGACCAGCGCATCTCGCCGCACTGCGTCCTTGACGGCGGGATCGGAATCGAAGAACCGACGGGCCGACGCGAAGGTCCCATCGACCACGTCGTCGAGCCCGTGCCCCTCGAGCAGGAAGAAGCCATGGTCACGACATGCCCGGTCGAGATCGTCGAGTGCGACGGCTCCGGGGTACCGGATGTCGATGATCGGTACCTGTTGCATGGAACGAGGCTCGGTGTCGCGTCGTTCGACGGGAGTATCGGGACGTGTTCGCACGAACGGCCGGGTCGCTGTCAAGCGCTCGTCAAGACTCACTGGCCGTGGCAATTCGGGGACCTCGTGCCCTGCCGGGGCGACCGGCGGCCACGTAGCGTGACCATCGAGTAGGACACTCACCTGCCCTGCCGGTCCAACGTGACCGGACCCGCCAGTTGCGTTGGGCCATCCATCGAGCGGGATCGCAGCGAGCCAGACGGCCCGCAGCGAGGGAGAGGAGGAGCGATGCGCAGGAGTTCTGTCGCCGTCGCGGTAGCCCTGTTCGGCGTTTCCGCGATCGGGACCATGGCACCAGCCCTCGCCACGAAGCCCGACCCAGACAGCGAACACAAGGTCTGGGTCTGCCACGCGACGGCTGGCGAAGGAGAGCTCAAGAACGGCTACAACCTCATCTACGTGGATGTGGCCTCGACGGTGCCGAACGGCTCGTACCACGGCGAGAACGACCACTACGGGCACGCCAACACGCGTCCGAAGGACAACTCGAAGTACGGGCTGTTGTACGACTACCTCGACGTGGACCCCAACAATCTGCCCGGCAAGTGCGGCAAGCCCGAGATGCCGTCGAAGGACGCGGTTGAGATCCTGATCGGATCTGTTCCGGACTGCGACGCGTTGACGGTCACCGACACCTACAGCGTGACGGCGTACACCTACACGTGGGACGGCAACGAGTGGGTCGAGTCCGAGACCATCTCCGAGAAGGTGGTTACTCGAGACATGACCGACGAGGAAGCGGCAGCGTGCCCGACTCCGGGTGAACAGCCGCCGATGCCGACGAAGGACGCGGTCGAGATCTTGATCGGATCCGACGCGAATTGTGAAGCGTTGACGGTCACCGAGACGTACAGCGTGACGGAGTACACGTACACGTGGGACGGCGAGGTGTGGGTCGAGTCGGAGACCACCACAGAGGTGGTGCGCGATCCTCGTGCGATGACCGAGGAGGAGGCGGCCGCGTGCCCGACCCAGGAGTCCCAGGGTCCGGTGCCGCCGGCTCCGTCAACGATCGTGGAGACCCCGGTCGTGGTGACCCCGGCGGTCGAAACCCCCGTCGCCGTGGTGCCGCAGGCACCCGTCGCCGAGGCGCCGGTCGCCGAGGCGCCGGTCGCCGAGGCGCCACCGGTGGCGGCCGCCCCGACAGCGCTGCCTGACACCGGAAGCGAGACCTTGACGATCTTCTTGATCGGCCTCGCCACGCTGTTGGCAGGAGCTGGGATGGTGGTGCTGAGCCGCCGACCCGCCTGACAGCAACGGTCCTGACAGCGACTCGCCGCCGACGACGACACACTGGTCGTCGGCGGCGAGTCGCGTCGTCGCACGCCGCGGTCGGATCCGTCGAGAGCGAGCCGTTACCGGGTCACCCGAGTCGTCTCGGGTGGCAGACCCTCCAGGTGGGCGGCGTCGTTGTATCGGATCAGGCGCCACCCGCCCGACGGGGCCTCGCTGAATTCGGTGATCGACGTGTTGAGTGTCTGCAGCTCGAATCCCCCCGTGGTCGCGGTGCGCAACAGATGCCGGAACGCCGCATCGACCACGCCACCGTGGCACGACACCACGATCGTGCGACCGGCGTTGGCCCGCACCGTGCGTGAGATCGCCGCACCGACTCGCAGATGGAACTGGGCGGTCGTCTCGCCGCCCGGAAACACGTCGTGATGGGGATCACCGGCCCAGTCCGGGGGGCCGAATCGCTCGACGAAGGTGCCGAACGTCATCCCGTCGATCTCCGGGCCGGGGTCGTGCTCTCCGAAGTCGGCATCCACTGCCATCTCGAGGTCGCCGAGCGCCGGAGCGATCACCTCGGCGGTTTCGATCGCCCGCTGGAAGTTGCTGGCGATCAGGACGTCGGCCGGGAGCTCGCCCGTCGCCGCGAGCCGGTCGCGGAGTCGCTCGGCCTGCCGGCGACCGAGATCCGACAACCCGCTGCAGGTGCGGAATCCACCGATCACGCGGTTGACGGTGACGTTCGACTCGCCGTGCCGGATGAAGGCGAGGGTCGTCAGTGATGCACGTTCGGTGTCCGTCACCCGAACGATGGTACGAGGCCGGCCGGCGGGCGCCTCGCCCGGCCAGACCCTACGCTCCAGACATGGTCACGGTCCGGGTCCTGAGCGCCCTCCTGGTCGCCGGTGGGTTCGCAGCGTCATGCACGTCGACCGCCGAGGTGGCCGTGACGTCGGACCCGAGGCTGCCGGTCGCGAGCACCGAGCTCGCCGACACATCGCCGCCAACCGAGGCGACATCCGCGAGCGCCGCGACGACCGCTGCGCCCAGCGCGACCGTGTTGCCGGTCGCTCCCGCCGATCGCGCGGCGGCGATGTGCGCACGCTCGGGCGTGACCACGTGGGGGGTGGTCGCAAACGACCGGCTGGCCGAGGCGTCCGGCCTCGTCGCCAGCCGCGCCCACCCGGACGTGCTGTGGTCGCACAACGACGGTGGCATCACGCCCGGAGTTTTCGCCGTCGCCACCGACGGCTTCGATCTCGGGTTCCATCCGCTCGACGCCGTCGACGCCGTCGACGTCGAGGACATCGCCCTCGTGAGCGGCGGGGACGGCGACGACATCCTGCTCGCCGACATCGGCGACAACGGTGCGGTCCGCGACTCGATCACCGTGTTCCGCTTCGCCGAGCCGGATCCGGCAGTGGTCGGCGAGGTGACCGTTGTGGAGCGCCTCGAGTTCGTGTACCCCGACGGACCACACAACGCCGAGGTACTCCTCGTGGACGACGCCGCCGGGCGAGTGGTGATCGTGACGAAGGAGCAGGCGCGAGCCGCCAACGGCACCGCAGACGCCGTCGGGGCCACGTTGCCGTCGCTCGTGTTCGAAGGCTCGCTCGACGGCCACGGTACCGGACCCGTCGAGCTGGTGGCCGCCGGTCAGATCGACATGTCACGCCTCGAGGGCCTCGCGATGGCGAGCGGGCCACACCCCGCCACGCTGCTCGGTTTCGGTGGGGTGCCGACCGGAGGAGACGTGTCCGCCGACGGTGCGCTGGTCGCGTTGCGAACCTACGAAGCGGTGTGGTTGTGGGCGCGCCGGCCCGGCGAAACCGTCGCGGCGGCGCTCGCCGGCGAGCCGTGCGAGGTGACGGTCGCCCCGGAGGCCCAGGGCGAGGCCGTCGCGTTCGTCGGCGGGGGACTGGTGACGCTCGGTGAGGGTGTCAACCAGCCACTGCACCGCCTCGCCGACTGACCGGCACGGACGTCGCCGGTCAACCGCAGATGCCGAAGTTGTTCGCCAGCGGCGTCATGCCGGCAGCGTCGGCACGATCGCGGAACTCGGCGAGTCCGGGCTGCTGTTCGATCCAGTCGATCCGCGCTGCCTGAGCGTCCGTTGCGGGCTCCACTCGGAACACGAACGCACTGAACGCCTCGGCGAAGTCCTCCTCGGGGTTGGTGGCTGCGTACACCCCGAAGAACCCGTCGTCGAGTGAGCACCGTTCGTCGGCATCCTCCGGTGAGTCCTCCAGCGGATCGAGTCCGGCGAGGAGGTCGTCGTCCCAGAACGCATCGATCCAGGCGAGCATCAGCGCCTCCGGCAGATAGCACCCGTCCCCGTTGAAGTAGGTGTCGCACGCGTCGATCGCTTCGTCGGTGCGATCGAGCTGCGTGCTCGTCGCAGTGAACACGTGAGAGAACTCGTGAGCGAGCGTCAACAGCAACTCGTCGGGGTCGACGGCCGCCTCGACCGTGTTCACCGACATCTGGAACTGGCTGCCGTCGGCGTCGATCGCAGTCACGAACGCCAACGTCTCGGCGGCCTCGTCGCCATCGGGCTCGAAGCCGCCGAACAGTGCGAGATCGGTCAGCTGCCCTGGCGGTGTGATCGCCGCGAGGTCGTTCCAGGCGTCGACGATCACCGGGTCGTCGGACCCGAAGCAGACGTCGGAGAGCTCGCCGTCGATCACGTCGTACGCCGAGGTGAACACGAAGTCCTCGTCACCTCCCGTCAGTGCCTCTTCGGAGCAGTCGGCACGGGCCGCCGTCGACTCGTCGACCGACTCGTCGCCGACGCCGGGTTCGTCGTCGACCGGCTCGACGACGGGCTCGCTCACCGCCGGCTGGTCGACGTCGTCGGTGGTGCTGACGGCCGTGTCGGCGTCGTCCGCGCATGCGACCATCATGACGCTCGCCGTGAGGAGGAGAGCGAGGGCGTGGCGTGCCGACCTGGGCGTGCGCATCAGTCGATCATGGCACGACGCCACCGTGGTCTCGCCCCCACCGGCGGCGCTCAGGACAAGCGGCGCAGTTCGGTGTTGCGCCGGTAGGTGATCGCGACCACGAGGAAGCCGACCGCTGCGGCGAGGCTGATCGTGTTCCCCACCCCGATGATCGACGCCACCGTACCGAGCAACAACGCCCCGAACGGGAGCAGGCCGATGGTCACCAGCGTGTAGAGACCCATCACACGCCCCATGACCGCCTGCGGGGTGTTCGCCTGGATCAGACCCTGGTTCATGTTGATGAAGAAGCCACCCGCCAGGCCCATCAGGAACGAGAGCACCAGCACCTGGGCGAAGCTGTTCGACCGACCGATCAGGAAGGTGATCGCCGTTCCGCACATCATCGCCCGTTGGAAGACCGCTCCCTTGTTCCGCATGTCGCCCTTTCGCATGACGACGACCGACGAGATCGCGATCCCGAGGCCCATGAGCGCGAACGGAATCGCCGCATCACCTGCCGTGCGGCCGAGTTCGTCCTTCACGTGTGCCTGCATCGTGACCATCACCGCCGGGTTGATCGTGAGGCTGGCGACGAGCAGCAACCCGAAGAGGGTGGCGAGGTTGTGGTCGGCGAGCACGTGTCGCACCGCCAGTCGGGTCTCGGCGACCACCGACCGGCGTTCGCCGACCTCCTCGTGCGCAGGCACCTCGAGACGCAACAGGAAGGCGATACCGACGAACAGCAGGATCGCCTGGAACCAGAACGCCCCCTCGAAACCGAACTGGTCGCCGACCGTCTTGGCGAGCACCGGCCCGAGGATCATCGACAGCGTCATTGCGATCGCGTTCACGGCGATCGCGCTGAACAACTGGTCCTTGGCGACGAGCGCGGGAATCAGTGCCGAACGCACCGGCGAGCCGATCGCCGACGCCGACCCGGCGAGCAGCGTCGCCACGATGATCCAGCCGAGACCGATCCGGTCGGCGCCGACGAGCACCGCCGTCGCCATCATGGCCACGCCGCCCGCCAACTGGGTTGCGATCAGCATCCGCCGTCGATCCCAGCGGTCGGCCCATGCTCCCGCCTGGAGCACGAGGAGTGCAGCCGGCAGCCCGAGCGTGAACACGACCAGTCCCTGGGTGCCCTCCCCGCGCTGCAGCCCGTCGAGCACCAGCCACCCGAACACGAACCGCTGCGCATTGGCGACCAGGAAGAACGTGACGTTGTTGAACCAGAGGAAGCGGAACTGCCGCGACGTGAGCGCGTTCGCCGGTCGGTGCGTCGGTGTCTCGATCGCCACCTCGACAGCGTGACAGCCAAGGTCCCTCCGCGAGCGAGCCGGACGGGCCCGGCGGGATCGGGTGCGAGTACGTTGGGCAGCCATGGGACGCCGCATCGGGGACCGGTACGTCGTGAGCGACGATGAGCGGTCCACCTTCGAGCGCGACGGCTACGTGCACCTTCCGGGCGTGCTGACCGCGGACGAGGTGGATGCGATCGAGGTGGTCTACGACCGGTTCCTTCGCGGCGCGATCGACGTCCCGGGCAAGGATCTGAACGACATGGTGACGGGGGAGTACGGCACCGATCCGGGCCGGTACACGATCTTCAACGTGATGTTGCCGCGCCGGTATCACCCCGCCTGGCAGGAGAACATCTTCGAGCGCGTCGGCCTCGGTATCGCCGAGCAGCTGTGCGGCGAGGGCATGGCGCTCGACTTCGACCAGCTCCTCGCCAAGCAGCCGGGCCGTGACGACGCGGTCTTCGCGTGGCACCAGGATCAGGCCTACTGGATCAACACCGACGACCGCCGTACGGCGACGTGCTGGCTCGCGGTCGACGACTCGACGATCGAGAACGGATGCATGCAGTTCCTCCCGGGCAGCCACCGTGAACCTGTCCGGCCGCACCGACCGGCCAGCGGGAGCCGCGAGGACCAGCACACGCTCGTGACGGACCTGCGGCCCGACGACGTCCTCGTCCCCGTCGAGATCCGACGAGGCGACATCACCGTTCACAACGAAGGTGTCCTGCACGGCTCGGGTGGCAACACCTCAGCGGCGAGCCGTCGCCGCGCGTACATCACCGCGTTCCGGTCGATCGAGACGGTTCGGCAGGAACGCTCGCTCGGGTTCACCCACTCACACAACGACGCACCCGACATCCTCGCGAGGGTCGACGGGCTGCTCGCCACCGACCCGAGGCCGTAAGGTCGGTCCATGCAGCTCACCTACACAGAGCAGGAACTGATGCAGGATCACCCTGACCTGCAGCCCCAGGTGATCCTCGGCCAACGGGTTCATGGCGGATTCGACGGCACCGGCACGTACTGCCCGCCCCGTGCGTTCGTGCGCGAGCAGGCGCTCGATGCCTGGAGCGACGCGCTCGTCGCCCGCGGCGGTGAGATGTTCGACGCCGATTCGTCGCTGCTCGCCGGTGTGCGCGTCGTCAATGTCGATCAGCAGCGGGTGCTGCTGCGCAACGGCCTCGGTCGCTGGTTCTGGGACCAGTTGACGATCACGGGCAAGATCGAGGCACACGGTCGTCTGTTGGCGGACATCGCCTTCCCGGATCTCCAGCCGGTGATCGTCGACGACATCTCCGAGATGGCGATCGGTCATCTCGGTGGTGGTCTGCTCGTCGCCCACGGACTCGACGAGGGTGGCCAACCCGACCTCGGCATCGGTGGACACGACGTGATGTGGTTCCTCGCTCGTGACCTCGCATTCGGTGAGGATGCGTATCCCGACGCCGAACCGCCCGACAACATCGGGCGGCCCGATGCGGGTGTGCGGTACATGCCCGAGCTTCCACCGGAGATCGAGGGTCTGATCTCGCTGCTCGCGAACCTGCTGATCATCGAGTTCCGGGCTGAACTCGGCTTCGCCGAAGCACAGGCGATCCTGCGGTCGCCCGACGTCTTCACCGACCGCCGCGACGAGGCGGAACTCGCAGCGGAGATCATCGAGCGCATCCGCACCGACGAGCTGATCCACGTCCGTTCGCTGTGCGTGTACCTCGGGGAGCTGCGCTCGGTGACGTTCCGGACCGATGCCGGCGGCACGGTCAGCGGCAGCGAGCTGATCGACCGCTTCTGGGACGGGATGGTGCGCTGGGCGACGGTCGATCAGCCGGCGCTCAACGCCGAGCGGGTGCGCCTCGACGTCGACGCCTACCTCGCCACCCATCCCGACGCGCAACGCGTCCGCGCCGAGTTCGACGGGGCCGGCAGCTGACGTTGCCGGCCAGCGCCCACCGTTCAGCGTCCACGAGACGCCACGTACGACCGCATCAAAGGGCCAGTACCGCTGCACGCCTCGTGGGCGACGTGCGATCAAACACGGCACCGAGGTCGAGATGTTCTTCGTCGACGAATCGTTCGACGGCTGACGCAGCGTCGGACGGCGGCCGACTACTGTCCACCCATGCGTCGAGGAGTGGTTGCGGCAGTGCTGTGCGTGGTATCGGTGTCGGTGGTGCAGATGACGGCGGGGACCGCATCGGCCCTGCCGCCGGGGTTCACCGACGCTCCCGTGGCTGCGATCGCATCGCCGACCGCCGTCGAGTCACTACCGGGCGGGCGAGTGGCGGTGCTCGAGCAGGACAGCGGACGTGTGCGATTGATCGACTCCGTCACGGGCGCGTTGTTGCCGACCGCAGCGCTGCAGTTGGGCGTGTGCGGTGGTGGCGAACGCGGTCTGCTCGGGTTCACCCACGACCCCACCTTTGCGACGTCGGGTCGCGTGTACGTCTTCTACACCCGACCGTCGTCCGGCGCGCCCGGCGGGTGCGTCAACCGGGTGAGCGCGTTCGTGATGTCGGGCAACACGATCGACCCGGCGAGCGAGCAGGTGCTGCTCGACAACATCTCCTCGGTCAACGGCAACCACAACGCCGGTGACCTCGACATCGGCGCCGACGGCTTCCTCTACGTCTCGACGGGAGACGCCGGTGGTGACCCACGGGGCGACTCGGGCTCCGGCGGCAGCAACGACGCCGCGCAGGACCTCAGCCTGCTGAACGGCAAGATCCTGCGCATCGACCGGTTCACCGGCGCGCCGGCGCCGGGCAATCCGCTCACGGGCGGAGTCACGTGCGCGACGAGGGGCAACACGCCGTCGACACCGACCACGACCTGCCGGGAGATCTTCGCCTGGGGTCTGCGCAACCCCTTCCGCTTCGCGTTCGATCCGAACAGCGCCTCGACACGGTTCTTCGTCAACGACGTCGGCCAGAGCGCTCGCGAGGAGATCGACGACGGTCGTCTCGGCGCCGACTACGGCTGGAACAGTCGCGAGGGTCAGTGCCCCCGTGGACAGAACCCGCCCTGCGCGGGGCCGCCGCCCGGCGTCACCGACCCGATCACCGACTACGGCCGCGCTCAGGGGACCTTCATCACCGCGGGGGCATTCGTGCCGCGTGGCGTCTGGCCACCGGCCTTCGAAGGGGGCTACCTGTTCGCCGACGGCGGGTCCGGTCGGATCTGGCTGCGCTCCCGTGACGGCTCGGTCGACTGGGCAGACCCGATCCTCACCGGTGCCTTCGGGATCACCGACATGGCCTTCGTCGACGGCGTCGCCGGTGCCGCCCTCTACTACACACTCAACGGCTCGTCGCAGGTCCGCAAACTCGTCGCCCCGCGGACCACGCAGGTGCCGGCGGGTTCGATCACCCGCATCTCGGGCGATCCGAACGGCCTTGCTGTGCTGTCGGTCGGCATCACGAACACCGCAGCGGGCGGGTACGTGCAGGTGTTGGACTGCACTGCGGCCCCCGGCGGTTTCTCGACGCTGAACGCGAGCGGACCCGGTCAGACGCTCGCCAATCTCGCCGTCGTGCAGTTCGACGCCAACGGGTCCGCCTGCATCTACAACGAATCGGCGACCGACATCTTCGTCGATCTCCAGGGGTACCTGGCGCCGAACGCGTTCTCCGCCCGAACCGTGCGGCTGCTCGACACCCGTCAACCCGGCCCGGGTCGACCGCCGATCCCAGCCGACGGTCGCGTGCGTTTCCGCGGCGAGCCCGACGGGCTCGCGGTCGTCTCGATCGTGGCGACCGAGAGTGTGGCGTCCGGGTACCTGCAAGCGCTTCCGTGCGCAGCGGCACCCGGCGCATACTCGAACCTCAACGTCGATCGGGCCGGGCAGACGATCGCCAACCTCGCCATCGTGCAACTCGATGCGCAGGGTGAGTCGTGCGTCTACACGAACGCAGGCGCCCATGTGATCGTCGACCTGCAGGGGTACCTGGCCCCGTCGTCGTTCACCCCGGTCTCGCAACGGTTGCGCGACACCCGCCAGCCGGCCCCGCAACCCCCGCTGCCCGCCGATGGACGAACGACCGTCACCGGCCGGCCGGGCGGTTTGGCGGTGTTGTCGCTCGTCGTCACCGAGACACGTGACGGAGGGTACGTGCAGGCGTTGCCGTGCAGCGCACGCGAAGGTGCGTTCTCGAACCTCAACGCCGATTCGGCGGGACAGACGCGCGCCAACCTCGCGATCGTCCCGCTCGATGGTGCCGGTTCGACCTGCCTCTACACCCAGGCGAGCGCCCACCTGCTCGCAGACCTGCAGGGTTACCTCGACCCCGCCGTGTTCACCCCGGTGAATCGCCGACTGCTCGACACCCGCCAGCGCTGATCGCGTATCTCCTGCGCTGCTCTGCTCACCGCCTGCAGCTGTCGGCCGAGCGGAGCCGGGCGCGGAGTGCCCAGGCGAGCAGCACGATCGAGCCGACGGCGAGCACCGGTTGCACGGGCTCGAACCACTGCCGGGCACCGGTGGCTCCCAGTGCCACGATGACGAGCTTGTTGCACACCGGACATCCGACGGCGAAGAACGACAACAGGCCGGCGATGCCACCGTTGCGTGTGGGCGCGTCGATCTCGTCGCTGGCAGCCGCAGCGTCCGCCGTCGCGCGCACGTAGGTCGCGGCGAGGAGGCCGCCGAGCACCGCAGTGATCGCGAGCGTGGGGTAGGACCACCAGGTCACCGGGACCGGGCGTCCGAACACCGGATTGGGGATCACGTCCGTCGGGATCCCGATCAGCAACGCCACGCCGATCGCGGCGACCACAGCCGCCGCCCACCGCTGCGCCGGCCACCGCTGCAGTTGGTCCCACGCCGACGCGGGAGGCGTCGATGGAAGTTGGAGATCGACCACGGATCACACCCTAGGGGGTATCGATCCCGAAGTGGACGTCATCGAGCCAGGTTCGCGAGGGCAGCAGTGGTGACCTCGTCGAAACGGGCGGCCACGGCCTCGAACCATGCCGGATCGTCGTCGGCGAACGCGGCGCGGACCTGCGCCCGGACGGCCTCGGAGCCCGGGCCCGTCGGGTCGCCGGAACGGTGCAGCACGGCGTCGGCACGCAACGACTGCAGCACCGTGATCGTGTCGACCGTCCCGAACTCGAGCGCGGCGGCGGTCACCTCGGCCCTGGGCAGCAGACGGTCGACGGCACCGAGCCAGTCGCCCGACAGGTTCGCGGACACGCTCTCGCCGTCGAGCATCGAGCGCACGTCACCCCACCACGCCGTCCCACGCTCGTAGCCGGGCGCACCTCGCCCCTCGTGGGAGATCAGCTCGCCGTGGCCCCACGGCCCGAGTCCGGTGTGCAGATCGACGATGGCGACCCGCGTCGCCACCCCGACGATCTCGGCGAGGTGCTCGACGAGCCAGCGGTGCGACCACACCGCTCCGGCTCCGCCGTAGAAGACGCCGGTCGGGTGGGTGTACTGGCCACCGCTGACCACCTCCTGGAGTCGGTCGAGGCCGACCTCCTCCGCGTAGGCGAGCAGCGACAAGGTGGTCGACTGTTGGGTGTCGTCGTCCCACGCATCAGGGACCAGGAGGTGGGCGATCCCGCCGTAGTCCTCGTTCGCCGGCGGCGGCTCGTCCCAGTCGATGAAGTTGCGGTTGAGATCGACGTTGTCCTCGTTCACCCGCCGCACCCACGAGAAGCCGTGGGGATTGAACGCGTGCACGAGCACCACGCGTACGTCGTCGGGTCGCTCCTCGGCACGGTTGTCGAGCCAGTGGTGCTGCAGCGCCGAGCCCGTGAACCCCTCCACGCCGTGGGTGCCCGACACCAGGAGCAACACCGATGAAGCGTCGTCGGCGCCGAGCGAGGCCACGTCGATCGCCAGGGGTTCTCCCGCGAGGCCGACCTCGGGATGTACGAACGACGTCACCTCGGCCCCTGCAGTGGCGCACGCACTCAGGAATCGTCGTCGTGACTCGTCGTAGGTGGCGGTCAGTCCCGATGCATGCTCGCTCATGACCCCAGCATGTCACCAGCCGGCGACCCGATCGGGTGCCCGGCTACAGTCGTCCCATGACGTACGTGGGGGATCGTCTCGTCTTCGACGCCGACAGCCATGTGATGGAACTGCCCGGCTGGTTGGAGGACTTCGCCGACGGCTCGATCGCCGACAGCCTGCGTCCACTCGCGCTCGGTGGCGCAGGAGCGCTCGCCGATCGCGCCGTGGCCGACGCGGCCGATCGGCAGGCCAGGGGAGTGGCGACGCTCGACCCCGACCCGGTCGAACTCCTCCGTTCGAAGGGATGGGGAGCCGTCGGGGCCTTCGACCCCTCCGAGCGGTCCTTCGTGCTGGACCAACTCGGCTTCGCAGCGCAGTTGGTGTTCCCGACCTTTGCCGCGACGCAGTTCGCCGGCAGGGACCTCGATCTTCTCTATGGCGGCTCCGATGCGCTCAACCGGGCGATGGCGGCGTTCTGCGCCGATGACGGTCGCCTCCTCGCCGTCGCGTCGGTGCCGTGGGGCGACCCGGCCCGCACGACCGAGTGCGCACGGCGTGCCATCGACGAAGGGTGTCGGGCCGTGATGGTGCCCACCGATCTCCCGCGAGGCGTGGTGTCACCGACCCACCCCGATCACCATGCGTTGTGGGCGTTGCTCGAGGCCGAGAACGTCCCGGTGCTGAGCCACATCGGCGGAGGTGGCCGCCCGGTTCGTCCCGGCTTCCACGACAACGGCCACACGGTCACCGACTTCCTCGGTGGCGGCGAGAACGTTCGGGCGAAGGACTTCATGGCGATCCACCAGCGTCCGGAGGTGTTCTGGGCGGCGATGGTGCTCGACGGCATGTTCGAGCGGTTCCCCGGGCTGCGCGGAGCGTCCGTCGAGGAGGGGGCGATGTGGGTGGTGCCATGGATCCGGCGCCTCGATCGGGCGATGCAGTTCGCGAAGACCGAAGCACCGCTGCGCGAGTTGGCGAAGCTGCCGAGCGAGTACGTCCACGACCACCTCCGGTTCACACCGTTCGCCGGCGAGCCCGTCGGTTGGATGGCGGAGCAGGCAGGGTCGGATCTGTTCATGTTCTCCTCCGACTATCCACACCCCGAGGGCACGAAGGACCCCATCGACCGGTTCGAATCGACGATGGACACGTCGAACGACGACGTGATGGACCGCTTCTACCGCGCCAACTTCGCTGCGCTCTACCGCGACGCGGTTCCCGTGTGAGCTGCACTGCATGAAGCTGCTCTGCACCGCCGACCTGCACTATCGGCTGCCACAGCTCGACTGGCTCGTCGAACAAGCGGGCGACGTCGACGTGGTCGTCATCCCTGGCGATCACCTCCAGGTCGTGGGCGCCGCGCCTCTCGAGGTGCAGATCGTGGTGGTCTCCAAGTACCTCCAGCGGCTGTCGGAGCGATCCCTCGTGCTCGCGTCGTCGGGCAACCACGACCTCGACGGTCCCGGTCCGACCGGCGAGCAGGCCACCGGTTGGCTGCAGGAGCTCGCGTCGGAGCGGCTGGTCGTCGATGGCCGGTCCATCGACCAGGACGGTGTGCGGTTCACCGTGTGCCCGTGGTGGGACGGCCCGATGACGCGTCGACTCGTCGAGGACCAGCTCGCGGACGCTGCCGTCGACCGCCCCGACCGCTGGATCTGGGTGTACCACTCACCACCGGCCGATTCTCCGCTGTGCCAGGCCGGCGCCAAGGCCTACCCCGACCCCGACCTGGCCGCTTGGATCGATCGCTGGCATCCGGACCTCGTGATCTGCGGACACATCCACCAGGCGCCGTGGGTGGCCGGCGGCGGGTGGGTCGACCGACGCGGTTCGACGTGGCTGGTCAATGCCGGGCACCAGCCGGGCCCGATGCCGGCGCACGTGGTGATCGACCTCGATGCCGGCACCGCCGAGTGGGTGGCGTCGCCCGATCACGAGCTCGTCGAGATGGCGTTCGCGTCGGCCTGATCAGGGCGGACGTCGAGGAATCCGTGCCGGGTCCGGGCTCAGTAGTCGAGTTCCGGCAGACGCGCCGAGCCGGGGGTGACCGGCTTGGTCTGGTGGTGCATCAGCGTGCCCAGGACCTCGTCGAGCATCCCGAGGTGTCCGGGGTCGCCGGCGTACTGGCGCTTGACGTCGGTGAGGTGTCCAGTGAGGTTGTCGAGACGGGTGGCGAGGGCACGGGCCACGTCGAGCAGCACATCGGGTCGTTCGAGCAGGAATGCTGCGCCGTCGTCGGCCTGGAGCACCGTGCAGTCCGAGAGCGCTCGGACCGTCGCTGTCGATGGTCGCTCGAGCACGGTCGACATCTCACCGAGCACGGCGCCACGGGTGTCGAGCACCGCCAGTGTGACCCCCTCGCGATCGATCGACACCGAGCCCTCGACCAGGATCATGATCGACCCGAAGGGGGCGCCCTCGGCCACGAGTACCTCCCCTTCGGAGAAGGTGCGCCGGGGAAGGTCTGCGCAGCGTTCGACGAGGTCCGTCACGGCGCCAGTCTGACACGTCGACATCGGCGACGGCCCGGTGCGACGGATGCGTAACCTGCAGTTCATGTGCGGTCGGTTCGTGTCAGCGGGAAGTCCGGATCGGATTGCGGCCTACTTCGACCCGGTCGTACCCACCGAGGTGGTGGCCGAGTCGCTCGGTGAGAACTTCAATGTGGCTCCCACCCAGGATGTCTATGCGCTGGTCGGCAGCGGAGGCGGCGCTGCCCGACTCGATGTCTTCCACTGGGGGCTGGTGCCGAGTTGGGCCAAGGACCGCAAGATCGGCTCACGGATGATCAACGCCCGAGCGGAGACCCTGGCCGAGAAGCCGGCGTTCAAGGGGCTGCTCAGGACCAAGCGGTGCATCGTGCCGATGGACGGGTTCTACGAGTGGAAGCCAGGAGCCGAGGGCGGTCCGGTCAACGCGAAGGGCAAGCCGCTCAAGCAGCCGATGTTCATCCATCGCGCCGATGGCGATCCGCTGGCGGTCGCCGGGCTCTGGACCCGGTGGAAGGACCCCGATGATCCCGATGGCCGCTGGCTCCACAGCACCACGGTGATCACCACTGCGGCGAATGCCGCGATGGCGGCAGTCCACGATCGGATGCCCGCGATCCTGCCGAGCGGCGCCTGGACAACATGGCTCGATCCCGGTGTCGGCGATCCTGGCGCGCTCACCCCACTCCTCGTGGGCTGCGACGACGAGCTCCTCGTCATGCACGAGGTGTCGACCGACGTCAACAACGTCCGCAACAACCGGCCCGACCTCATCCAACCCTCGATCTGAAGTTCAGGTCGAGGGTGACCTCACGACGAGACGCCGACCGCTCCGGCCGCTCGGAGTTCGGCTCGGATCGCCTCGGCCCAGGCGTCGAGGTCGCTCCGATCGACCGACGCGGCGGCGTTCGCGAAGCTGAGTTGGGCCATCGACGACGTCGGGATGACGTGGACGTGGGTGTGCGGTACCTCGTAGCCGGCCACGATCACGCCGATGCGGTCGCACTCGAACGCCGCCTGCTGCGCCTTGCCGATCGTGTGGGCCACTGCAAAGAGGTGGGCAACCAGTTCCGGCGGCGCGTCGATCCAGTGGTCGATCTCCTCGATCGGGACCACCAGCGCGTGCCCGGGCGCCATCGGGTTGATCGACAGGAAGCCGACGCACTGGTCGTCGCGCCACACGAACGTGCCGGGGAACTCGCCCTGGATGATCTTCGTGAACACCGTGGTCATGCCCGCACCATACGCTGTGCCAGGTGAGTGAGCCCGCAGCCGCCGAGGAGACGTCACCGTCGATGCTCGACGGGATCTGGAGCGTCCCGAACCTGTTCACCTTGCTGCGGCTGCTGTGTCTGCCGCTCTTCCTCTACATGCTCTTCGGCCGTGACAATCCGGTCGGGGCGGCGCTGCTGCTCGGCGGGCTCAGCGCCACCGACTGGGTCGACGGCTACCTCGCTCGCCGTCTCGGTCAGGTGAGCGAGTTCGGCAAGGTCTTCGACCCGACCGTCGATCGGCTCCTGTTCATCGTGGCGATCACCGCCATCGTCATCGATGGCGCGATGCCGTTGTGGTTCGCCATCGCGGTGCTCGCCCGGGAGGTCCTCGTCGGGCTGATGATGGTGATCGCCACCTTCGTCTACAAGATCGCACGCATCGACGTGACGTACCTCGGCAAGGTCGCCACAGCGCTGCTGATGTTCGCCGTCCCCGGCTTCCTCATCGGTAGCAGCGGTGAGTCGTACGCCGGGCTGTTCCAGGCAGCGGCCTGGATCTTGGGCATCCCCGGTTTGATTCTGAGTTGGTGGACCGGCATCGCCTATATTCCACAGGTGCGACGGGCGATTGCTGCCGGTGGATCCTCTCGCTCCGATGCAGTCACAGCCGACACCTGAACCCAGATACGGTGGACCCATGAACATCCCTTCCGACCTTCGCTACTCGACCGATCACGAATGGGTCCGCGTCGACGGCGACACCGTCACGATCGGAATCACCGAGTATGCACAGGACGCTCTCGGCGACGTGGTCTTCGTGGAGCTGCCGGAAGCCGGTGCGACCGTCGCCGCAGGAACGACGTTCAGCGAGGTCGAGAGCACGAAGTCGGTGAGCGACATCTACGCGCCGGTGACCGGAGCGATCAGCGCCGTCAACGACACGCTGGAGGCCGCCCCCGAGTTGCTCAACAGCGACCCGTACGGCGAGGGCTGGATCTGCCGGATCCAGATGGCCGACCCGTCGGAACTCGACGGACTCATGGACGCCGATGCGTACCGAGCACTGACGGAGGCCTGACTTGAGCAGCTACGTGTTCTGCAACCAGTGCGGCCACCGCAATCCGCCGTCGAGCAGTTTCTGCTCGAGCTGCGGCTCGCCGCTCGACTCGCTCGACGATCGGACGATCACGCTCTCGACCGTCGATCCGTTGCAGGACGCGCCCGGCGTCGACGACGACATCCACGTTGCGGTGGGGGAGCTCCCCGTCGAGGTCGGCGTGCTGATCGTTCGGGCCGGCGCCCAGGCCGGCGCCCGCTTCACCCTCGACGAGCCGGTGACCCGCCTCGGTCGACATCCCGACTCCGAGATCAGCCTCGACGACATCACCGTGTCTCGCCGTCACGCCGAGATCGAACGAACCCCGGACGGTCACGTCGTGAGCGACGCCGGCTCGCTGAACGGCACCTACGTGAACCAGGAACGCATCGAACGGATGATGCTGCGTCACGGCGACGAGTTGCAGATCGGAAAGTTCCGTCTCGTCTACTTCGAACGGCCCGATGCCTGACTCGGCGCCCCCGAGCGTGACGCCCGACGTCGTTCCGGCCGTGGCGGTCGCGACGGGGGGCGGCCATCTCTCGATCGGCGAGGTCCTGGCGCTGCTGCTCGAGGAGTTCCCGGACGTGACGATCTCCAAGATCCGGTTCCTCGAGAGTCAGGGTCTGATCGATCCGGAACGGACGGCGTCGGGGTACCGGAAGTTCTATGCCGACGACGTCGAGCTGCTGCGCTGCATCCTGCGCGAGCAACGTGAGAACTACCTCCCGCTGCGGGTCATCAAGGACCGCATCGATTCCGGCGAGATCGATCCCACCAACGAGCACCCGCGGCCGCGGGGCATCAGGAACGTGAGCGAGTCGAGCGACGTTCCCCGGCCCGACGCCCACCCGAGTGCGGGTGCGACGCGACGCACCTCGGAGTCCAACGGTGCCGACGAAACCGCGGTCACCGGCGCGGCAGCGCTCTTCCAACGCACCGACGACGAACCGTCGACGGCAGCCGACGATCCGCAGCCGTCGGCTGCAGCCACCAGCGACCGCGTACGCAGCGCCGTACCGGCCCCCGCAGCAGCCGCGACGGCGGCTGTCCTGCCGGGAGTGCTCCTGAGCGCCGACGAACTCTGTGCACTGGCTGGCATCGGGCGGGACCAACTCGCCGATCTCCAGTCCTACGGTGTGGTCACGTCCACGTCGAACCGCCCCGAGGGACCGTTCGACGACGACGCAGTCGAGATCGCGTCGGCGTCGAAGCGGCTGCTCGACGCTGGCCTGGAGGCCCGACACCTGCGTGGCTGGCGGGTTGCCGCCGATCGCGAGGCGGGCCTGCTCGAACAGCTCATCCAGCCGCTGCTGCGCCAACGCAATCCCGAGGCGCGCGCACAGGCGGTCAGCCAGTTGAACGATCTCGAACAGGTTGGAAGCCGGCTGCGTTCGGCGATGATGCGGTCAGCGTTCCGCCATGACGGAGCACACTGAAACCCGACGGGGTGTGGCTCGGCGCAGCCGGGTACAGTGAGCGACGTGGTCCCCTTGGAGCTCGTCGGTGTACGTGTCGAAGTGCCGGCCAACACGCCCATGGTGCTGCTGCGTGAGTCGGACGGCCGCCATCGTCTCCTGCCGATCTACATCGGCAGCCCAGAGGCGTCGGCGATCCACTACGCACTCGAGGGCGTCGTGCCGCCCCGGCCGCTCACCCACGATCTGTTCCTGATCGCCCTTGGCGAACTCGGCGCCACCGTCACCCAGGTCGTCGTCACCGAGATGCGTGACCGCACCTATTTCGCCGAACTCCACCTCGCCACCGCCGACGGCGAGCGCATCCTGTCGGCACGACCCTCCGACGCGATCGCACTGGCGGTGCGCTGTGGCGCACCGTTGTTCGCGTCCGATCAGCTGATCGACGAGGTCGGACAGGAACCGGCACTCGAACCCGAGGACGACGCCGCCGAGATCATCGACGAGTTCAAGGACTTCATCGAGAACGTTTCACCGGAAGACTTCGAGTAGCTCGACACGCTGGGGGCTAGCCCGCTTCCGCAGGTCACAGGCAATTCTCGGTACTTCGCAGGGGGACGTCCGGGTTCACCGGAATTCACGCCCGCTGCTCGCCGTGTCACATCCGGCGAGCAATGGCGATGCCGCACGTGATTGTGACTTCGGCCTCTGTGCTGTTCGAGCGGGTGGTGCGCGCGATCCGCTCGTCATCTTGCGGTTCCCAACGACAGGAGGTCACCCAATGCGAAAGTCATTGATCGTCGCAACGCTGGTAGCGCTGGCGGCGCCGCTCGCGACAGCCCCGACTGCGACTGCCGCCAAGCAAGACAGGGTGGAGATCTGCCATTTCAGCGGGCATGTCCAGCCGGGCAATCCGGCGCAGCCGGACTTCATCCTCGATCTTGATCTGGAGTATCCCGACCGGGTCGCGGAGTGCACCAGCCGGGGAGGTCGGGTACTGCTCGTGAACGGCAACGCTGTCAGCTACACGGACGACGAAATCCGCCGAGGTCACGAAGTCGACGTTCCCTGAGGCGTGGGAGAGGCCGGTGACCGCCGCGAACGCGTCGAGCATCAGCACTGACGTTCGATGCTCGCCTTGTCGCTGACGTTGACGGTGACGGTGACGCTGACGGTGACGCTGACGGTGTCGCAGACCGCGAGCGGGGCCCGCGATGGCGGATCAGCAGATTCGTCCCTATCCTTGCGGGGTGCGTCACCGACCTCTCCTTGCGTTCGCAACATCACTGGCTGCAGTGTTCGGCAGTCTCGCCGTCTTCTCGGCGGTGGCTCCGGCCGGCACCGTGTCCGCTGCGGGCACCACGAGTGCCTACGTGGCGATGCCCACGTCTCAACGTCTGGTCGACACTCGCCAGACCGCCGCGCTCGCTGCTGGTGCAACTCTCTCGGTCAGGGTGACGGGCGATGCGCCGCTTCCGGAGCCGGGCACGGTCACGGCCGCGGTGCTGAACCTCACCGTCACCGGGCCGGCCGGCGCAGGTTTCTGGACGGTCTGGCCGCACACGAGCCCGCGCCCCAACGCATCGAACCTGAACATCGACGAGCTGCAATCGCTGGCCGGGGGAGCGATACCGAACCTCGTCACCGTGCCCGTCGGCCCTGACGGTGTGGTCGACGTCTACACCAGCGGAGGTGGCAACGCGATCGTCGACCTGCTCGGCTACTACACCGCTGCCGACAGCGCCACGTCCGGACGGTTCCAGGCGTTGCCGGCACCGACTCGCGTGCTCGACACACGCGGCCTCGCCAACTTCGCGCCGGGTGAGACGCGCAATTTCACGATTCCGGGCGCAGCGGGCGCGAGCGCCGTCGCGGTCAACCTCACGTCGGTCACGAGCCGTCCCGGCTACTGGCAGGTGTATCCGCGCGGCGGTGCGCAGCCGGCGACGTCCAACCTGAACTCGCCGGCCGGCATCGGGGCGATCGCCGCCAACCAGGCGATCGTCACCGTGGACGAGACCGGCTCGATCACGATCTTCTCCGATGCCGGTGGCGACCTCCTGATCGACCTCGTTGGCACGTACACCGGCGCCGCTGCGCCATCGGACGCGACCGGCCTGTTCGTGCCGATGGTGTCGCCGACACGCATCGTCGACACGCGCAGCGCAGCGTTGAACCCACTCGGCGGGACCACACGCCCCGAGCCCGGTTGGACCTTCGAGGTTCCCGTTGCAGGCAACCCGGCGTTCGGCGCAGCGAACGTCTCCGCCGTCGTCCTCAACGCCACCAGCGCCGACACGATCGCCACCGGCTACATCACCGTCGGTACGGCCGGCACCGTGGCCCCCGGAACCAAGCCGACGACGTCGACGATGAACGTGGTCCGCCCGGCCCAGATACTCGCCAACCACGCGATCGTGCCGGTCTCCACCCGAGGGTTCTCGATGTTCACCGAGTCCGGCGGCAACCTGATCGCCGACCTCGCCGGGTACTTCGTCGGCACCGCAGGTGCCGCGCCGTACGCGAAACCACTCAACGCTGCATCGCCCACGTGCTCCACTGCTGCCGTCGGCTATCCGACCAATCCGGTCGGGCCGATCATCTTCGGATCCTCACGTGCGTCGGTCGCCACCCTGCAGGGCCGGCTGCTCCAGCTCGGCTTCTGGAACGCCGGGACCGACGGCGGCTACGGCCTCACGACGGTCCAGGCAGTGATGGCCTTCCAGAAGTGGAAGGGCCTGCCCGCGACGACCGTGGTCGACACGGCCACCGCGGTGGCGCTCAACACCGAGATCTGCCGGCCGCAGGCGGGACGGACGAGCGGGACCCTGCTCGAGGTCGACAAGAGCAAGCAGATCGCCTACGTCGTCCAGGACGGAGAGGTGCGGTACATCTTCAACGTGTCGACCGGCAACGGCAAGAGCTACGACGAGGAAGACCAGAAGAACGCCGGCAACCGGGTCATCGGCATCGCCACCACACCGGTCGGCACCTTCCGGACGTACCGTGAGAGTGACGTCGCACGTTACGAGGGCGACCTCGGCACGTTGTACCGCCCGAAGTTCATCGTCGGTGGCGTGGCCGTTCACGGCGCCCGGAGCGTCCCGAACTATCCGGCATCACACGGATGCGTCCGGGTCGTGAACCCGGTGATGGACCTGATCTGGGGGCAGAACCTCCTGCCGTTGCGCTCGACGGTGTGGATCCACGACTGACGTCGGTCAGTCGTGGAGTGCGGTGTTCTGCGAGCGCAAGCGGGCGACGAGCATCTCGATGATGTGCATCGCGATGTCGGGTTCCTCGCGCAGCAGCACGCGCATGTTCCAGGCCGACAGGCCGTAGGTCTCCATGTCGGTCGTCGCCACGATCGCCGCCGAGCGCGGACTCCCGTCGAGCACGCTCATCTCGCCGAAGTAGTCGCCGGGCCCGAACGTCGCCACGACGGCGTCGTTGATCCGGGCTTCGGCGGTCCCGCTGACGACGGCATAGAGGCGACCGAAGCGGCCGGCTGAATCGGCGTCGATCACGGAGGCACCCGCGCCGAACCGGAATGGTTTGGTCTGCGCGGCGATCCGCCCGAGGGCAGCATCGTCGAGCCCCTCGAAGAGGCTGACGCTGCGCAGTGCTCCGATGACCTTGTCGTCCTGCTTCACGAGATCTCCCTGCTGTCGGTGACCGGACACTACCGAGTGTTGACGCGGCGCGCGGAACTCCGTAGTCTGCTGTGTCTCACAGTGGCGTAGTTACGAACCTGTGAGATCGTGCGACGTGCTCGGACACGTTCGTGATGTTGGGCGAAGCGAACCGGAGGCTTTCCGTGCAGGACACACCAGACGACAGCAGCAACGAGATCCCCGACGAGCTCGGATTCAGCGGCACCCAGACGGCGAAGGTGGTGGGGATCTCCTACCGCCAGCTCGACTACTGGGCGCGCACCGACCTGATCCGCCCGTCGCTCACCGACGCCACCGGCAGCGGCAGTCGCCGCCTCTACTCGTACAACGACCTGCTCGAGCTCAAGGCGATCAAGAAGTTGCTCGATGCCGGGATCAAGCTCGAACAGGTCCGCAAGGTCTTCAGCTTTCTCCGCGAGCAGATGAACACCGACATCGCCGCCGCTCACATCGTCATCGACGGTGGCAGCGTGATGCTGTGCGACGGCGATCAGCTCGTCGATGTGCTCAAGAACGGCCAGGGTGTGCTGAACGTGTTGTCGCTGGGCGGCGTACGCGACGAGCTCGAGGCCGATCTCGCGCCACTGTCGTCGGAGCCGATCGACCTCCACCGCCGCACCGGATGACGCTGCAGCGGTCTCCGCTCGACGCCGAGCACCGCGCACTCGGGGCGACCATGGTGGAGTTCGGTGGCTGGGAGATGCCGATCTCGTATCCGAGCGGCACCATCGACGAGCACCTCGCCTGTCGTCGCCGTGCGGTGATGTTCGACGTGTCGCACCTCGGCACGGTTCGGCTCGCAGGCGCAGACGCCCACGACACCCTGCAGTCGACGCTCACCAACGATCTCACCAAGATCACGCCGGGCCGGGCCCAGTACACCCACCTCCTCGACGGTGACGACGCGTCGGTGGTCGACGACATCATCGTGTGGTGGCACCCCGACGGCGACACGTTCGACGTGATGCCGAACGCCTCGAACACCGATGGGGTCCGGTCGGCGATCGGCGGAACCGACACCACCAGCTCGCGTGCGGTGATCGCCGTCCAGGGGCCCGATGCACGACGACTGGTCGCCACGGTGTTCCCGGAAGCAGGAGCGATCGGCCGTTTCCGTGTCGCCGATGCCACGTGGAACGGCCATCCGTGCACATTCGCGGGAACCGGCTACACCGGCGAGGCCGGTGTCGAGATCGCGGTTCCCGCCGAGGCGGCGGCCGACATGTGGAAGGCGCTGCTGGCGGCCGACATCCCGCCCGCTGGGCTCGGAGCGCGCGACACCTTGCGGCTCGAGGCTGCCCTCCCGTTGCACGGTCACGAACTCGGCGCCGGCATCACGTCGCTGCAGGCGGGGCTCGGGTGGGTGGTGGCGTGGGACAAGCCCGCGTTCGTCGGACGTGATGCGGCGCTCGCCGAGCGCGAGCGCGGCGTCGACCGGCACCTCGTCGGCGTCGCCACCGAGGGCCGCCGGCCGGCGCGAGCCGGCTGCAGCCTGCTCGTCGACGGCGTCGACGTGGGCGAGATCACCAGCGGCAACTTCTCACCGGTGCTCGGTCACGGCATCGCCCTGGCGTTCGTGCCGCCGGCCGTCTCCGTCGGCGCCGACGTGGTGATCGACGTCCGCGGGAAGCCGCTCGCCGGCAGCGTGGTCGCCACGCCGTTCGTCAGCCGCTGACCCTCTCCCGGTCGGTCAGCGCGACGCGCTCGACGACGCGGTGGAACCTGCCTTTGCGGCGGTCTTCTTGCCGGCGGTCTTCTTGCCGGCGGTCTTCTTGCCGGCGGTCGTTCTGGCTGACGGCTTCTTGGCGGCGGTCTTCTTCTTCGCAGCCGTTTTCTTCGCAGCCGTTTTCTTCGCAGCGGTCTTCCTGGCTGACGCCTTCTTGGGGGTCGGCTTCGTCGCCGGCTCCGGCGCGGGCGTCTCGGGTGCAGGACGACGAGTGGTGTTGGTGACGATCGATCGCTCGGGAGCAGTGTCCGCCGGGGGAGTGGGGCGCATCCCGGGGACGCGGAAGCCGCCGAACAGGCCACCGGCCGACTCGGCCAACTGCGTGAGCGGGCTGAGGCGGTGCGAGATCTCACCGAGCACGTCGGAGAACTGGCCGATCTGGTTCGGCAACTGTGCGAACGCCGGGGTGCTCAGTGTTTCCGCCAGGCGATTGAGCCCCGGCGCCACGGCCATCGCCGGGCCGCTGACGACCTGCATCATCTCGTCGGCAGCCTTGACGGTGCGGGTCACCTGCGGGATCGCTGCCCGGATCGGCTCTTCGACATCCGCGAGGAGACTGTTGATCCGCTCGGAACTCTCGTTGAGGTTGGCCATCGTCCGGTTGAAGTTCTCGACGCCTTTGAGGAACTCGTCGACCCCTTTGCGGAACTGTTCGAGGGAACGCACGGTCCCGGACAACGGCGCGGCAAAGAGGGTGAACAGGTCTGCGAGTGGGTCGGTGCGGTCGTCGGCCATTGCGTCAACCTACCGATCGAGCGACACCGCAGCGGTCATCCGACGGCAGCCGCGTAGGCCTCCAGCGGCTCGCACGAACAGACCAGGTTCCGATCGCCCTGTGCTCCATCGATGCGCGAGACGGCTGGGAAGTATTTCGTCGCCCGCAGGCCCGGCACCGGGAACGCACCGAGGTCCCGCGAGTACACGCGATCCCAGTCACCCAGCAGGTCCTCGGCGGTGTGCGGGGCGTGATGGAGCGGGCTGTCCTCGTGGGCCCATTCGCCCGCGCCGACCCGGTCGATCTCGGCCCGGATCGCGATCATCGCATCGCAGAACCGGTCGATCTCGCGCAACGACTCGCTCTCGGTCGGCTCGACCATCAAGGTGCCGGCAACCGGAAAGCTCATCGTGGGTGCGTGGAAGCCGTAGTCCATCAAGCGCTTCGCAACGTCGTCGACGGTGACCCCGGTGGCCTTCGTGATCGGCCGGAGGTCGAGGATGCACTCGTGCGCCACCCGTCCACCATCACCGCGGTAGAGCACCGGGAAGTGAGGATCGAGGCGCTCGGCGATGTAGTTGGCCGCGACGATCGCCACGGTCGTCGCCGTGGTGAGGCCGGCGCCGCCCATCATCTCGATGTACATCCACGGGATCGGCAGGATGCCCGCCGAACCGTACGGCGCCGCCGACACCGCGCCGACCGGCTGGTCGGTGCGCAGCGGGTGCCCGGGCAGGTACTCGGTCAAGTGGGCCCGCACGCCGATCGGGCCGACGCCCGGACCACCGCCGCCGTGCGGGATGCAGAACGTCTTGTGGAGGTTGAGGTGGCTCACATCGGCCCCGAACTCGCCGGGACGAGCGTGGCCGACCAGCGCGTTGAGGTTCGCGCCGTCGACGTACACCTGGCCGCCGGCGGCATGGATCAGCGAGCACAGCTCGCCGACCTCGGCCTCGAACACACCGTGCGTGGACGGATAGGTGATCATCGTCGCCGCCAGGCGGTCGCCGACGTCGGCGATCTTGGCGCGCACGTCGTCGAGGTCGACGTTGCCGGCATCGTCGCACGCCACGACCACGACGTCCATACCCGCCATCACTGCGCTGGCGGCGTTCGTGCCGTGTGCGCTCGAGGGAATCAGACAGACCGTGCGCTGGTCGTCGCCACGAGCACGGTGGTAGGCACGAATGGCGAGGAGTCCGGCATATTCGCCCTGGCTTCCGGCGTTGGGCTGCAGGCTCACGGCGTCGTAGCCGGTGATGGTCGCCAAGCGTTGCTCGAGGTCGTGGATCATCTCGAGATATCCCTGCACCTGGTCGACGGGTGCGAACGGATGGATGTCGGCGAACTCGGGCCACGTGATCGGGACCATCTCGGACGTTGCGTTGAGCTTCATCGTGCACGACCCCAGCGGGATCATCGTGCGATCGAGCGCAAGATCCTTGTCGCTGAGGCGACGGAGGTAGCGCAGCATCTCGTGCTCGCTGTGGTACCGATCGAACACCGATTGCGTGAGGAAGTCGTCGCTCCGGCGCACGTCGGCCGGCAGGCCATCGGCGACGGCGTCGTAGTCGTCGGGAAGCCGGCCACCGAGCGCCGTGACGATCGCCGACACGTCGTGGAGACCGGTGGTCTCGTCGAAACTGAGACCGATCGTGCGGTCGTCGACCCGCCGGATGTTGTAGCCCGCCTCGAGGGCTGCAGCGATGGCGTCGTCGGCCGATGCGACCGTGACGCTCAGCGTGTCGAACCAGTCGTCGTTGCGGAGTTCGAGGCCTCCCGATCGGAGCCCGGCGGCGGCGACCGAGGTGATTCGCTGTACCCGTTCGGCGATGCGTTCGAGCCCGGTCCGGCCGTGCCACGCAGCGTAGAGGCCCGCGATGTTGGCGAGCAGGACCTGGGCGGTACAGATGTTCGAGGTGGCCTTCTCCCGGCGGATGTGTTGCTCCCGGGTCTGCAACGCGAGGCGCAGCGCGGGACGGCCCTCGGTGTCGGTGCTCACCCCGACGATGCGGCCCGGCATCGCCCGCGCTGCGCGATCGTGCGCGGCGATGAACGCCGCATGCGGTCCACCGAATCCCATCGGCACGCCGAACCGCTGCGCCGATCCGATGGCGATGTCGGCGCCGATGTGTCCCGGGGGAGTGGTGAGGACGCACGCGAGCAGGTCGGTGGCCACGACGGCGATCCCACCCAATTGGTGCACGGCATCGATCGCCGAGGTCCAATCGGCGACGGAGCCCGATGATGTCGGCAGGCTGAACAGTGCACCGAACACACCGCCGTCGACTGCGAGATCGGCCACATCGCCGACGACGAGTTCGATACCGACCGGTTCCGCCCTGGTGGTGAGCACGGCGATCGTCTGCGGATGGGTGTCGTGGTGTACGAAGAACCGATCGGACGACGACTTCGACTGACGTCGGGCCATCGTCATCGCTTCGGCCGCTGCAGTGGCCTCGTCGAGCAGTGAGGCGTTGGCGACGTCCAAGCCCGTGAGCTCGGTGATCAGCGTCTGGAAGTTGAGGAGCGCTTCGAGGCGGCCCTGGCTGATCTCGGGCTGATACGGGGTGTAGGCGGTGTACCAGGCCGGGTTCTCGAGCACGTTGCGAGCGATCACCGGGGGAGTGATCGTGCCGGCGTACCCCATTCCGATCAGGCTGGTGACCCGGTGGTTCCTCGCCGCCATGCGGCGCAGCCGGGCGAGCGCCTCACCTTCGCTCACGCCACCGGGGAGGTCGAGCGGCCGAGCGGCCCGGATCGACGACGGCATCGTCTGCTCCAGCAACTCCTCGGCGGTCGCGGCGCCGATCGTGGCGAGCATCTGCGCCACGTCGTCGGGGCTCGGGCCGACGTGACGTCGAGTGAACTCGTCGGGCTCGATCAGGCGATCGAGGGGGACCGGCACACGATCACCGGTCGAGGGCTGTGATGGCGCAGTGGACGATGGGGACACGGGAGGGCCTCCTGGCGGTTCGACTTCCCCGGCTGTCATCGATACCTGAGAGTTTCGCCAGGACCCTGCGGTCTCGGCTTTCCCCGTCGGTGGCCAGCTGGTCACGGCCACGTGGCCGATGCGGTACCAGCTGACACTTTCCAGCATGCCTCACCCGGGCGGTCCGTGGGCCTGAGAGATTCCGGGGAGGTTGCTCCTTCGGCGCCGCCGACGAACGGCGACTCTCCCGCTCGGGTGGAACGGCGATTCAGTTGTCGGGGCAGCGTATCCGCACCCGTCGAGGCTCCGGTGGATTCAACCGGGGTCCGGTTCGGTCAGGCGCGCGGGGCCGTCTGGCTGCACGCGTCGATCGGCTTGATCAGCGGGTACGGGTTGACGGCTGCGCCGCCGCCGGGGTGGACCTCGAAGTGCAGGTGCGGCGTGGCGCTGTTCCCGGTGTTGCCGACCGTTCCGATCACCTGGCCGGCGGTGACGACGGCTCCGACGACGATTCCTTCGGCGAACGTGTCCATGTGCAGGTAGGTGAAGTAGGTGCCGTTCTCCTGCTGGATCCGCAACCCGTTGCCGGCGAGTGCGCCTGGGAAGTCCCAGTACATCTTCGAGATCGTGCCGCTGACCGCTGCGTAGAGGAGATTGCCCTTCGCGGCGATGACGTCGACGCCCTCGTGCAGCCGGCCACCGCCGCGCGGTGCCTGCCACGTGTCGCCGAACCAGCACCTGCCCTGCACGGGGAACACGTCGATCGTGACTCCGACGGTTGGTTGGGCTGCGGGGGCCGGAGCAGGTGCGCTCCCGAGGAGGCTGGCGGTTCGTTCGTCGAGCTTGCCGGTGGGGGTGAGGCCGGATCGGCGCTGGAACTCGATGATCGCTCCGGCGGTCGCGGCTCCGAACACGCCGTCGGCGCCTCCGGCGAAGGTGATCCCGGAAGCGATCAGCGACTGCTGCAGCGCCGTGACTCGGGCACCGCGTTCGCCGTAGACCGGGTACCCGGCGGGGGAGGAGATCCCCTGCGGGGTCGCCGACGATGGTGTCGAGGCACCGCCGAGGCCGAGGGTGGTGGCCTCCTGGGCGGTCAACACGCCGGTCTGGGCGGTCCCGTTCGTCTTCTGGAAGGCGATGAGGGCGCCCTTGGTCGCATTGCCGAACACGCCATCGGCGCCGCCGCGAAGAACGATCCCGGTCGACATCAGTGCCCGCTGGAGTTCCTTGACCGTGTCACCACGGGCGCCAACGGTCATGCCCTGGTACGGGTTGGCAGCGGTCGCGGCGGGGGCCGGTTGCGGCGCGGCCGGGGGAGCCGGAGTGGTCGGTGAGAGCGCGAGGCTGGCGATGGTGGCGTCGTCGAGGACGCCGCTCGCTGCGAGTCCCTTGGCCTGCTGGTAGGAGGTGAGCGCGCTGGCGGTCGCCGGCCCGAACACGCCGTCGGCACCGCCGCGTACCGTGATGCCCGCGGCGATCAGCGCGCGTTGCAGCACCTTGACGTTCTCCCCGCGGGCGCCGATCGCCATGCCGGCGAGCGTGGTGGTGGCGGCGGTGGGAGCGGCAGCCGGTGCCGGGGTCGCCGCCGGGACGGTCCCCGTGCCGAGTTTGAGGCGAGCAGACGTCGCCGCATCGACGTCACCGCTGACGGGGAGCCCGTTCCAGCGCTGGTAGTTCGACACCGCCGTCTTGGTGGCCTGGCCGAACACACCGTCGGCACCTCCGGGTACGTACACACCCGCAGCCATCAGGGCACGCTGCAGTTCGGCGACGCTGTCGCCCTTGGCGCCCATCGTCAGGGCACCGGTCGGCGGTGCGGCGGCCGGGGCCTCTTCGAGGCCGAGCGCGGCGGCGGTGGGGGCGTCGATCTCGCCGGTAGCGGCGAGGCCGTTGCGCGATTGGAAGGCGGTGACCGCCGACTTGGTCGCAGGTCCGAAGATGCCGTCGGCGCCACCGGGGACCTTGACGCCGGCAGCGAGCAGGGCGGTCTGCACCACTTTGACGTCCTGGCCGGTCGCTCCCTCGCGGACGCCGACGATCGACGGCATCAGGGGAGCACTGACGACGACGGGGGAGGCCGAGACCGCGGCGGGCACCGCGCCGAGCACCAGTCCGCCGACGGTCACCACACAGATCCCCTTGGTGAGGACGCGCACCGGCGAGCAACGGCGAGTCGATCGGTTCGTGAACGTGGACGGCATGGACGACCTCTCTCCCAACACGATGAAGTGATCGGTCCGCCCGACGTGTAGCTCAAGCCTCGACGTGTGGTCGAGGCTTCCTCGCCATCGGGTCGAGCGGCCGCATGCCACGGGGCGGCAGCCGCCCTTGGAGAGCGTGGTCGGGTCAGTCTGCCCGAGATCTCTGGCCATGTCCATCGATCTTGACTCAAATTGACATAACGAAGATTATGGGCGTTGCGAGTGAGTGGCGCCGGGAACGGCCGCCGCTCGTCGGAGTCAGCTCGACGGGCTGATCTCCCGGTCCCGCAGAGGTTTCGCCGCCTCGAGCAGCCAGTCGAGTGCATCGCGCAGCTCGGCGTTGGTCGGACGAGTCGACAGGTCGCGCTCGACGTCCTCGACGGCGCAGGCCAGGACGTACAGCTCGTCGTGCAGTGTGTCGAGCTCGGTGCGAGCCACCACGAGTTCGTTCTCGCTCAATTCGAGTTCCCGGGCACGTTGGCGCGCCACCCAGTCCCACTGACGACAGCGCTGCGAACAGAACTGCCTGGGCCGCCCCGGACCCGACCGCATCGGCAGCGCCCGACGACACCACCGACAGTGCCCGGTGGGCCTCGGTGCCCCGCTCCCCTCGGCCCGTGGTGATTTCGTCATGACGAAATAGTACCCGACTCGTTGGTGCGGAGACTTCGATGGTCTGGGAGACTTCTGCGTCGTGAACCTGCCTGCAGCCCCGACGAGTGCCTTCGCGAGCGACAACGCGGCAGGCGCCCACCCCGCCGTCCTCGAAGCCATCGCACGAGCGAACTCCGGCCATGCGCTCGCCTACGGCGACGACGTGCACACCCGTGAGTGCTCCGACCGCTTCCGAGATCTGTTCGGGACGGCGGTGACGACCAGACTCGCGTTCAACGGCACCGGCGCCAACGTCCTTGCCCTCGCCACGCTGCTCGGTTCGCTGCCCGGCGCCCATCACGGCATCGTGTGCACCGACTGGGCCCACATCGCGGTCGACGAGACCGGTGCGCCCGAACGGGTGCTGGGCACGAAACTCATCGATCTCCCCTCGGTCGGCGGCAAGCTCGTGCCCGAACAACTCGTCGAGGTGGCGACGGCCCAGGGCGTGCAACACCACGTGCAACCCGGCGTGGTGTCGATCACCCAGGCCACCGAACTGGGCACGCTCTACACGCCCGATGAGATCGCCGCGTTGTGCGACCAGGCGCATGCCCTCGGGATGCTCGTACACCTCGACGGCGCGCGCATCGCCAACGCCACCGCGGCGCTCGGTGCCACTCGCGACGCCCTTCGTTCGTTCACGACCGACGCCAGGGTCGATGCGGTGAGCTTCGGTGGAACGAAGAACGGCCTGCTCGGCGCGGAGGCCGTGGTGTTCCTGAACCCGGCGTGCGAAGAGGGATCGCAGTACATCCGCAAGCAGGTGACCCAACTGCCGTCGAAGATGCGCTACCTCGCTGCCCAGTTCAACGCCGTGCTGCACGACGACCTGTGGATCGATCTGGCCGCACATGCCAACGACATGGCCACCGAGTTGCACCGACTGACCGCCGGCATCCCCGGCGTCGAACTCGGCGACCCGCCGGCGGTCAACAGTGTGTTTCCCCGTCTGCCGCCCGAGTGCGTCGCCCCGCTGCGCGACTGGTGCTTCTTCTGGGACTGGGACACCAGCCGACACGAGGTGCGCTGGATGACCGCATGGGACACCACCGTCGACGACGTGAAGACCTTCGCCGCCGGCGTCGAGACGATCGTGGGCGCACGAACGGTTGGATGAGCCGCCTCGACATTTAGTTGGCACATGCAATTGACTCGGTGGTTGATTCGATTTATTGTCTCGCAACGCAGGGCCTGAACAACCCAGCGCGAATCAGCCGGGGGAAGAAGATCTATCGCACGGGGGTGTGTGCAATGTCCGCAGTCGAGTTCTCCATCGATCGGATCCAGTCCGAGGACGATTGGATGCGTCATGGCGCCTGCAAGGGCCTCACTCACCTGTTCTTCCCCACCGCTGCCGAACGGCCGCAGGCGCGTGAGCGTCGAGAGGCAGCCGCCAAGGAGGTGTGCGCGAGCTGCTCGGTGCAGACCCAGTGCGTGTCCTTCGCTCGCCACCACCACGAGTACGGCTTCTGGGGCGGGGAGTCCGAGGACGAGCGACATGCCGCCGGCTTCCGTCTGATCGCCCCGATCGGCATCCGCGCCCGAGCGAGCTGAGTGTTCGACGTCGCCGTCGTCGGCAGCGTCAACCTCGATCTCGTCGCCACGACGCACCGGCTCCCCGGGCCGGGCGAGACGGTTGCCGGCACCGGCTATGCCGAACACGCCGGCGGCAAGGGATTGAACCAGGCGGTCGCTGCCGCACGGTCGGGCGTGTCGGTGGCATTGATCGCGGCGGTCGGCGACGATGACGCAGGTCGACAGCTCCGGACGGTCGCCGAGGCCGAGGGAATCGACATCTCCACGATTGCGGTCGTTGCCGAGCCGACCGGTCGGGCGTTGATCACCGTCGACGAGCGAGCGGAGAATTCGATCGTGGTCGTGCCGGGGGCCAACGCGTTCGTGCGTGCCGACTCCCTGGTCGATGCTCGCGTCGTGGTCGCCCAGCTCGAGATCCCGATCGAGACGGTGATCGCAGCGTTCCGAGCGGCCCGGACTCGCGGCGGTCGCACGATCCTCAACCCTGCTCCCGCTCGGCCGCTGCCCGACGAGTTGCTCGAGGTCTGCGATGTCGTGATCCCGAACGAACACGAACTGGCCCTGATCGGCGGCTCGGATACGCTCTTCGCGCGCGGAGTCACCGCCGTCATCACCACGATGGGCGCGTCCGGTGTCACCGTCTCGGAGATGGCCGACGGTGTCACCGTGGAGTGGACGCAGCCCGCGTTCGAGGTCACCCCGATCGACACCACCGGCGCCGGCGACGCGTTCTGCGGCGCCCTCGCTGCCCGGCTCGCTTCCGGTGACGGTCTCCGCGAGGCGGTCCGCTACGCCGCCGCGGCGGGGGCGCTGGCGACCACGACGGCCGGTGCCGTCCGGTCACTCCCCTCCAGGCCCGACATCGAACGCCTGCTCTGCACGCGCCACTCCCCCGCCCGGGGCAACTTGGCGACGTAGTCCCAGGTGGAGCGGATGAGGATGCGCCGTCCAGCGGCCAGGCGCTCGCCCCAGATCGTCGGCACGACGGGGACACCTGCGGCCGCCAACCCCCTCGCCAGTACCCGGTCGTCTGCGGTCAGGTCGACTGTCGAGCGGTCGACCGCGAGATGGAGTGGGCGCTCAGGTGCAGTCACGGAACCATGTCGCCGGAGCGTGATCGAACGTAACGGCCGTCATGGTTCAACGCTAGGTGCCCGAACTCGTTCGGCCCGGCATGCCGGGAACGGCAAGAGTCTCGCCATGGAGCCCATCGACCACCTGACCGAACCGGACCAGCACCTCGATCCATCGGTCGCCGCCGACTACGACGCCACCGTGGCCGATCGATTCAGGCCCGACGTCGTCGATCCGGCGGTCGCCGTCCTCGCGGAGTTGGCCAGCGGAGGTGCGGCGGTCGAGTTCGCCGTCGGAACCGGCCGGATCGCCCTCCCACTCGCGGATGCCGGTGTCGACGTCGCCGGACTCGACGTCTCGGAACCGATGCTGGCCGAGCTCCGCAAGAAGGATGGCGCCGATCGGCTCTCGGTGACCCTCGGCAACATGACCGAGACCCGGCTCCGTGACGACGCTTCGCTCGTCTACCTCGTGTTCAACACCATCAGCAACCTCCGCTCGCAGCGCGAGCAGGTGGCCTGCTTCCGCAATGCTGCGGCGCATCTCCGCCCGGGAGGGCGTTTCGTCGTGGAGAACGGCGTGCCGCGGCTCCGACGGCTCTCCCCCGGCGAAACGGTCGTGCCGTTCGACGTGTCGGCGCACCATCTCGGTTTCGACGAGTACCGAGACCTCGTCGATCAAATCCTCGTCTCGCACCACTATTTCGTCGACGGTGATCGCGTGCGGGTCGTCGCCGGAGCCTTCAGGTACGTCTGGCCGTCGGAGCTCGACCTGATGGCCGAGCTCGCGGGTATGACCTTGGAGGCCCGCTGGAGCGATTGGCATCGGTCACCGTTCACCGGAGAATCCTCCACTCACATCTCGGTGTGGCGAAAGACGTGACAACTCCTGGCGCGCTCAGCCCAGCACCATCTGCGTGCACCGGAACAACGCCATCGCCCGTTCCGTCGTCTCGTTGGTGACCTCGGCGTCCCACACCTGTGTTCGACGTCCGAGGTGCCGGGGTGTGCATCGGCACACGACCCGCTCCGACCTGCGCGCCGACATGCATCGGATGGTCAACGAGAGCTGGGGTGCGAGAGGATGACGGCCGCCCAGCCGTCGAGGACGTCGGTTCGTTCGACGACCATCGGCGCGAGGGCGGCGACCACGTGGTCGTGGCGGTCGGCGAGGATGCCGCTGATCACGAGGCGCCCATCGGGTGACGTCAGCCGGCGGAGATCGTCGGCGAGCTCGACGAGTGTCGGGGCCAGGATGTTGGCCACGACGAGATCGTAGGTGCCGTCGACGTCGCCGGCGGGTGTGGTGTCCACCGTGATCCGATCCGCGACGCCGTTGCGGATCGCGTTCGCGCGGGTGGCCTCCACGGCAGCCGACGCCACATCGACCGCGCGGACCGGGCTGCCACCGACCATCGCTGCCATGATCGCGATGACCCCGCTCCCACAACCGACGTCGAGCACCTCACGGCCCACGCCGAGATGACCTCGCGCAGCCCGCAGCGAGAGCAGCGTGGTGGGATGATCCCCGAGACCGAATGCGCCTCCCGGTTCGATCGAGATCGCCACGACGCCGCCGTCGAACGTGTGATCCTGCCAGGCAGGCACGACGACCACACCGTCGTCGACCCACATCGGCCGGGCGAACTCGCGCCACGTGTCGGCGGTGTCGTCGACGAGGTCGACGACTCGGGTCGACCAACGATCGCCCAGGCGCTCGAGCGCACGGGCCACGGCGTCGGGCTCGTCACCGACCGCCGTCCACAACTCGACCTGGTCGACGGCGTCCGGGCCCTGTCGTTCTTCGATCGCCCTCACGCCCAGATGCCACAGCACGTCCGAAGCGAGCTCGACCTCGTCGGACGCCACGGTGACGACGAGAGCCCGCATCAGTCCAGGCGCCGCAGACCCGTGCGGTACCCCACGATCCGTTCCACGTAGGCCGCAGCGCTCCGCTGGATCAGCGTCAGATCGGCACGCCCGGGCTTGATGACCGCGGGCGATCCAGCAGCGAGCGCACCCGAGGGCACGTCGACGTCGTTGAGCACCACGGAGTTCGCCGCGACGATGGCACCGGTTCGGATCACCGATCGGTGCAGCACCATCGCGGCATTTCCGATCAGGACGTCGTCTTCGATCGTGCATCCCTCGAGATGGATCAGGTGTCCCAGCACACATCCGTCGCCCACGACCGTGGGCCATTCGGGGGTGGTGTGGAGCACGGCGTTGTCCTGCACGCTCGTGCGCGCCCCGATTCGGATGTCGCCGCCATCGCCGCGGAGAACGGCCCCGGGCCACACCGACGACTCCGGCCCGATCGTGACCGAACCGATGATGACCGCGTCGGGGTGAACGAACGCCGAGGCGGCGATCGTGGGTTCGAGGTCCTCGAGTGCATACACGGCCATCGGCGGCACGGTACCGGGCCGGGTCGGGCGGCGGAGACTCGTTGGAGTTCTCCTGCGCGGACCCGGTACCGTTGCCGGAATGTCCCGCAGGATCGACATCGAGCTGACGAGCGCGCTCCCCGACGGCTCGTGGACGTGGCGCGCCGCCGGCGCCCGCAAGCCCAACGGGCACATGGATGGCAGCTTGTTGCCTCCGGGATCCGCCGTGGGCGACATACTGAAGGTCGAGATCGAGCAGATGCTCGACGGTATCGAGGTGCAGTCGATCGTCAAGGCGCGCGAGAAGGCCGAGGACGAGAACGTGCTCGAGCTGCTCCCGAGCGACAAGCCGTTCGAAGCGGTGATCGAGACCCGGGCCAAGCGTGACCGCAGCGAGCGACGTGACAGTCGCGATGGTCGCGAGGGGCGCGGGCGCCGTGACGGCAAGCGCGATGGCGGACGGCGCGACGGCGGCCGATCCGGTGCCCGTGACGGCGACGGCAAGGGCCGGTCCGACCAGGGGCGTCAACGGCCGCACTTCGATCCGCCGCCCGAACTCCCTCAGCGCCCCAAGCCCAAGCGGTTGCGACCCGGCAAGGCCCGGCGCAATGCGGTCCTCGCCGATCTGCCCGAGGAACAGCGGCCGATCGCCGAACTCGCACTTCAAGGGATGTCGGCCGTGCGCGCCCGGGTCAAGGAGGAGAACACCAAGCTCGAAGCGGCCGGCCAGCCCGCGATGCCGGAGGCCTCGGTCGTCAAGATGGCCGAGGACATGTTGCCGAAGTTGCGGGTGGCGGAGTGGCTCGACCGCGCCGAAGCCGCCCAGCGACAGATGGAACACCTCGACCTCCGCGACCTGCGCAGCGTCGTCGCAGCGAGCGACGACTCGATCGTCGCACGTGACGAGTCCACCCGGGCCATCGCCGAGGACCTGCGTCAGGCACTCGTCCGCAAGCAGGACGAGGAACTTTTGCTCTGGTTCGGCGACATCGACGCCGCCATCGGGGTCGGGCGCGTGATCCGGGCCCTCCGGCTCTCGTCGCAGCCGCCCAAGGCCGGCGTCATGTTCCCGCCGGATCTGGCCCGGCGTCTCGGCGAAGCAGCGACAGCGGCCCTGCAGCCGGAGGATCCTGCCGATCGCTGGATTGCCGTGCTCGAGGCCGCAGCGTTCTCGCCGGTTCGAACCCTGGTGGCACCGACGACGGCGCCGTCGGTCGTCACCGATGACCTCAAGGCGACGACGCTGCGCCTTGGGCCTGCCCTGCCTCAGATCGCTGCGCTGCTCGGTGTCGAGATCCCGGCCGGCACACCCAAGCCGAAGCCGCTGCGCGCGGGACCACCCCGTAAGGACGGCCGCGGCAAGGACAACCGCAGTGAGCGAGGCAAGGACAACCGCTCCGGCGGCAAGGACCACCGCTCGGCCGGCAAGGGCGGACGCTCCAGTGACCGGTCCCGTCCGTCCGGCGAGGTACCACCCGCACCCGAGCCGGCGTCTCCGGACGCGCCGGTCGCCGATGCGCCGGTCGCCGATGTACCGGTCGCCGATGCGCCGGTCGCCGATGCGCCGGTCGCCGATGCGCCGGTCGCCGATGCGCCGGTCGCCGATGCGCCGGTCGCGGACGCGCCGGTCGCGGACGCGCCCGCCGCCGAGACGCCTCAGGAGTCACCGGCCGAGGAGTCGGTCACGTCGAGCGACTGAGCGGGTTCGCCCCGTTCGCGACGCGACGCGTACGATCCTCGGCCATGTCCGAGATCGTCACCTACGAAGCACGCGACCGTGTCGCGCTGATCACCCTCAACCGTCCCGACGCACGCAATGCGGTCAATGGCGACGTCGCCCAGGCGATGGAGGCCGCCATCGACCGGATGGAGGCTGACGACGACATCTGGATCGGGATCATCCAGGCCAACACCGAGGGCCAGGAGCGGCCGGTGTTCTGCGCTGGTGCCGATCTGAAGGCGATCAACTCGGGCGCCGGAGGCTCGTTGATGACCGAGCGAGGGGGTTTCGCCGGCTTCGCCTACCGCGAGCGCAAGAAGCCGGTGATCGTCGCCGTCGACGGGCTCGCGACTGCGGGAGGCTGTGAAATCGTCCTCGCTGCCGATCTGGTGATCGCAACGACCCGATCGGCGTTCGGGCTGGCCGAGGTCAAGCGCAACCTCGTCGCGGGCGCCGGGGGCCTGTTCCGGCTCCCCCGTGCGATCGGACGATCGGCGGCGATGGAGCTGATCCTCACCGGTGAGCCCCTGCCCGCCGCGCGTGCCCACGAACTGGGTCTCGTGAACCGTCTCGTCGAGCCCGGTGAGGCCACCGACGAAGCACTTCGGCTCGCCGCTCAGATCACCGCAGCGGCGCCGCTCGCGGTGTGGGAGAGCCGCAAGGTCGTGCTCGCTGCTGCCACGGAGAACGACGAGACGCTCAAGCAGATGACCGATGCTGCCATGGGCGTCGTCATGCGCTCCGAAGACCTCTCCGAAGGGCTGACCGCGTTCATCGAGAAGCGCGCCCCGCAGTGGAAAGGGCGCTGACCCACTCGCTCAGAGCCAGCGGAACGTGGTGATCAGGCGGGCCACGATCCCCGCACGTTCGTAGAGGTTCTTCGTGTGTCGATCGCCCGGCAGAGCCTGACCCTCGACGGCGACCGCTCCCCGGGTCTCTGACACGGCGATCGCCTCGGCGAGCAACGCATCGCCGAATCCGAGTTCACGGGCGTCTGGTGTCACCCACACCTGGTCGATCCGCACCACGTGATCGTCTCCCAGGTCGGCGATCAGGTAGCCGACCACGACGTCGTCGATCACCGCCACGTACACGTCCGATGTTCCGCAACGCGCGGTCCAATCGACCGTCTGCGGATGTTCGACGAGCCAGCGGTCGCCGCCGCGTTGGCCGACCAGCGCCGCCCGTGCCTCGTCTTCGAGCAGGTGGAGCGCAACGAGGTCGTCTCCGCTCGCCGGATCGGCCGGTCGGACGATCGGGTCGATCATCCGACCTCACCACGCAATTGGTCGATCTTGCCGAGGATCGTGCGGCGGTGACGGCCCGCCCGTTCGTACGCCTCGATGGTTGTCCGCTCGGACGGTTCGAGGTCGTCGAGCAGTGCCACGATGTCGGACGCCGGAAGGTGGTCGTAATCGGCGAGCGCCAGCGATGCGACGTCGACGTGGGTCTGCGGTCCCGGATCGTCCGGTTCCCGGGCTGGGACGATCGCGTCGGCCGGCGCATCGACGTCCGGGGGCGAGACGCCTGCGCCACCCACCAACTCGTCCATCCGGCTGCGGAGCTCCCGCACGCCCTGGTCGACGGCGAGCTTGCCGATGAACCGAGCGAGCACGATCTCGCGCCGCACTCGTTCGAAGGCCGCCGGCACCTGATCCAACAAGGTGGTCATGGCCGGCGTCGAGATCAGGAGCCGAAGATCGGGCAGTCGTCGTCGCCGACGGGGCAGTTCGGCGCACTGGAGCGCACGAGCAGGAAGCACGACGAGCACAGCTGTTCGTCCTGCTGTTTGGGCATCAGGCGTTCGCCACCTTCGCCCTTGACCTCGGGCTCGTCGTCCTCGTCGTCCTCGTCGTCGTCCTCGTCGGAAGCGACGAGCCGGTCCTTCAGGATCTTGTCGAGATCCTCCTCGACGTCGTCATCGGCGAGCAGTTCGTCGTCCTCGTCGTCCTCGTCGTCGTCGGCGCGCTTCTTGCGCTTCGTGCGCGGTGTCTCGACTGCAGCCTCGTCCTCGTCCTCGTCATCGTCGACCACTGCATCGTCGTCGTCGTCATCGTCGTCGGCCGGCAGATCGTCGTCGTCGTCGATGTCGATGTCGTCGTCGTCGAGGTCGATGTCGTCGGTCTCCTCGTCGGTCTCCTCGTCGGATTCGATCTCGGTCGTGTCGTCGTCAGCCATGTCGTCGTTTCGATCTCGTCGTGCGGCGGGTCACCGAACGAATGGGCGGTTGCGGCGGGAGCATAGGCGTGGGTGACCGATCGACCGAGACGCCACATGTGTGACAGGGGTCACAACACAGAGGATCGCGGCGCGAACGGGCGCTCAGGCGTCGCCCCGGCGGGCCTCGGCTCGACGCTCGGATTCGAGCCGTTCCAGTTCCGGTGCCTCCGTGGTCATGTGGTTCATCGCACCTGCGATCGCGTGGTGTCCGGCTCGCTCGCCGATCAAGCGGTGCATCTCCAGAGCGACACGTCGGTACGACGGGTGCCCCTGGGGCGATGACCGGAGCTCGAGCATGTGGATCGCCTCTCGGGCGTTGAACTGCATCACGTAGCGCATGCGGTAGGCCATCGACACCGCATACGACGCTTGTGACGGGTACTCGCGATCGAGTGCGTCGTAGAGCGCGGCCGACCTCTGCATCGCCTCGTCGAATTCGCCGCCGAGACCGGCTTCGTCGACGAGATCGGGTCGGCTGTAGCCGTGGTTCGGCGTCAGCCGCTGCCATTCGATCGTCAGCATCCGATGTCGTTGCATGTCGCGGAAGGCCCCGTAGTCGCTCAGGACGTCGAATCGGTAGAAGCTGCGCTCGAAGGCACGTCCTGGCTTGTGACGGCGGTTCTCGCGTTCTCCGACGTACGCCCGGATCAGTGCGACGCGCTCGTCGACGCCGAGTCGCCGCACACGGTCGATGAGTTGATGCTCGGGCAGCGTCGAATGCGAGTAGCAGATCGCTGCCAGCAGCTTGTCTTCGGCGTCGGGGTCGAAGTCGACCAGTTCGACCTCTGCTGCCGGTTCGACCGGTGTCGATCCGAACAACTCGTCGACGAGTGCCGCCGTGTCCGAACGCGTCGTGGCGAGATAGTCGCTCCATCGTCCGCCGCGGTCCGGCAGGTCGACGCGTCGGAGGAAGCTGGGGATCACCTTGCGCAGCTCGTGCAGCATCAGATCGGCGTACTCTCGCGCTTCGGGCAACGCGTTCGAACGCATCCGCAGGAGCAACGCCTCGAAGGCCTGGCCGGTTCCGTAGATCCCGACGTTGGACGTCGCAGCCGCCGGCAGGATCCCGCGCACAGCGTCGAGCGCCTTCGCGCGAGTCGCGGTCCGGTACACGAATTCGCTGTCGTCCGGTCCGCGCTGCACCGTCGAGCGGACATGTTCCGTGACGGCATCGACGCTGCGGCTGTACGCGTCGAAGATCCGATCGAGGTCGCCGACGTATCGAGTGCCGAGCGGCCCGGCCAGCACCGCCGGATCGCGGTAGTACCGGTATCGCCCGCCGAGCCGGGCGTCGTACGAGATGTAGCGGGTGCTCTGCTCGAGATAGCTCATCAAGCGACCCCACTCGAGGATCTTCGTGAGCAGATTCGACGCCTGCTCGCAGGCGAGGTGGACCCCGCCGAGTTGGGCGACCGAGTCGTCGCCGTAGTCGAAGAAGACCCGTTCGTAGAGCTCCTCGGCCCGGTCGAGCCCGATCGTCGCGTCGACGGAGTGGTCGCCACTCACGTCGAGGTCGCCGACGAATTCGTCGAGGAACAGACGGCGGAGCGACTTGTGACTGCGGCTGTACCGGGCGAACAGAGCGCCCTTCACGACTTCCGGAAGGTTGACGAGCGCGAAGACGGGGCCGTCGAGATTGGTGAAGTACCGGCGGAGCACATCGGCTTCGTCCGCGGTGAAGGACTCGGGGACGTACACAGCCACGATCGACCACTCTAGAAGAGCATGACCGGGCCCCTCGGGATCCTCCGGGATCGATGACCAGGGAGCATCCGAATTCCCCGTCAGGCACGGAGTCAGGCGTGAACGATGCCGGCGTCGGCGATCACGTCGACCTCGACGGTCGTCGCCCGGCCCATCGCCCGCCCGTCGACGCGCACTGCGACCGGCCGCGGAAACGTCCACTGATCCCGCTTCACCGAGCGGGTGGCGATCGCCGGATGAGGGACGTGGGAGGCATTCGGCAGACGCCGCCACGCGGCGAGGCGCTGACGAACAGACAGCTCGGCGTCCACCGACACCACTTCGACCCGGCCATCATTCGGATGCCCGCGTGGGGCAACGTCCCATCGCCCGAGGAACTCCGCGTTCATCACGAGCACGATCGGGCCACGAAACCAACCGCCGCGCCACCACGGTGAGCGCATCACCACATGGGCGCACGCGGGAACGGCGAGTTCGGCACCGTCGAGCCGCACCTCGGCGAGGTCGATCGGCAACTCGATCACCTGAACCCGATCGGGAGGGCCGGCGCCCAGCGTCGTGGCGAGGTCGCCGCCGGCGACGAAGACCGGAGGGCTCGACTGCCCGGTGCGCTGGACGGCCACCGCCGCGGCGACATCGGCGTCGGTGGACAGTGTGACGAGTCCGTCGGGTCGATCGACCGACCGGCCCCAGGACTCACCCTTGCGGATCGGCATCGTCGATCGGGTTCGGTGCGGCGGCGGAGCTGTCGGCGACCACGCCCCTGAACGCATGGTCGGCCGCAGCCGCCGCAGCGGCGCGGGTCGTGGGAATCGGCGACACGATGGCGAGCTGGCGGAGGAGGTCGATCAGCTGTTTCATCGTGCGGACGAAGTCGCCTCCGGTCAGCTCCTCGTCGCCGACCACTTCGGCGAACCCCTCCCCTGCCACCCACGCGTGAGCGATCGCAGCGAACGTCGGGTCGGGAGCACGGTGCTCGGCCAGCCCCACCGAGCGTTCGGTCGCCCGCAGGTCGTCGCTGATCGCGAGCAGCCGCCTCGCGCGTCGCCTGACCTCGTCGGAGGAGAACCAGGGTGCAGGTGGGGCGTCGGAACTCCGATGTTCGTAGACGACCATCGACACCAGTGCCGCGAGGTCGGCCGGGGTGAGCCCGTCCAGCACACCGGAGCGGACCACCTCGGTGACGAGCAGGTCGGACTCGTGGAAGGTTCTCGCGAGCATCTCGCCGGCATCGGTGAGCGCCCAGGCGGAACGATCGATGTAGTCGTACACCGTCAGGACATCGAGAACTCGGTCGAACTCGTGACCGAGCGAGAGGTTCTTGCCACTGACGCGTTGTTCGAGATCAGCGACCTCGCGTTCGATGCGATCGGCCTGCCCGGCGGCGGCGAGTTTGGAGCGGAGGTCGGGGTCGGTGGCGACCGGATGGAGATCTGCGTGCACGGAGCGTGCTCGCGGCCGTTTCGACGACGGCGCCGGGGCGAGCCTGACCTGGCGGAGCCGCCGAGCCACGTCGTTGCGGTACTCCTTGCGGTTCGGGGCGTACGTGGCGGGCAGTTCGACGTTGCCGATCGGACGCGGCGGTTCGTCCCAGTCGTCCGCGACGGCGTGGATGCTCTTGGCCGACTTGGTGATCAGCGTCACGCGACGGCCACCTTTCCGGTGAGCGTTCGCCACCACGACCGCAGCACCCCGGTAGGTGCCCTTGCTGAGGTGGACCACGACACCCGGACGCAGCTGGGCGAGACCGTCCTCGACGGCCTCGCGGCGGGCGTCGCGTCCCTGCGCCTGTTCGTCGAGCTCGATTGCTCGCAGCCGGCGGTACTCCTCGAGATCACCGTGGTCGCTGCGGGCCTGGAAGCGAAGATCGTCCAACACCGACCGGCGTCGCTCGAGCCGGGCCTCGAGGCGCACGACGTCGCGGTCGGCCTGGAACTGCGCGAACGAGAGGTTGAGCAACCGATGCGCCTCGTCGCTGCTGTAGGTGCGGATCAGGTTGGCGGCCATGTTGTACGTGGGGTGGAACGCCGAACGGAGATGGAACGACGAGCTCCCGGCGAGTTCCGCGACCTCGTCGAATCGCACCCAGGGTGACCACAGCACCACCGCAGAGCCGAGGTCATCGATGCCGCGGCGACCGGCCCGACCCGTGAGCTGGGTGTACTCCCCTGGCGTCAGGCGCTCGTGGTGCTCGCCGGTGAACTTGGTGAGTTTCTCGATGACGACGGTTCGAGCCGGCATGTTGATTCCAACGGCGAGCGTCTCGGTGGCGAACACCACCTTGACCAGCCCTTCGAGGAAGCAGGCCTCCACGACCTCCTTCATCGGAGGAACCATGCCGGCATGGTGGGCAGCCACCCCGCACTCGAGTTGACTGAGGAACTGGGCGTAACCGAGCACTCGGAGATCGTCGTCGTCCAGACCGCCGAGGCGGGCGTCGACGATGGCGCGGACCGCCGCGCGCTCGTCGGCGGTCGTGAGGTGGACGCCGGCGTCGACACACGACTTGGCCGCTGCATCGCACTGCGCTCGGCTGAAGATGAAGAACAGCGCCGGGAGCAGCTTGCGTCGTTCGAGCAGTTCGACGGTCTCGACGCGGCCCGGTGCTGCGAGTACCCGACGCCCCGAGCCCTGGCCACCGCCACGTTGCTGACGGCGGTCGTCGCGCCGTCCCCGACTCCCACGTGCGGCGGACTCGTCGAGCTGGACGGCGTCGCGGTTGACGTGTCCGTCGACGAAGACCGGCAGCATCCGCAGGCGGTCGTTGGTCTTGTCCGCCACGAGGTACTCGTTGTCGAGTCGGACCGGTCGGCGACGTTCCACGACCGACGCGGTGGGACCGCGCACCGTCGTGATCCACTCCGAGAGCTCGTCGACGTTGCTCACCGTCGCCGAGAGGCAGACGAGGCGCACATGCGGCGGCAGATGGATCATCACCTCCTCCCACACCGGCCCTCGATAGGAGTCCTGGAGGAAGTGGACCTCGTCGAGCACGACGAGCCCGAGATCGTGGAGGAGGCGAGAGCGGCCGTAGATCATGTTGCGCAGCACCTCGGTGGTCATCACCACGATCGGTGCATCGCCGTTGATCGAATTGTCCCCGGTGAGCAGGCCGACCTCCTCGTCGCCATACCTCGCGACGAGGTCTCGATACTTCTGATTCGACAGAGCCTTGACCGGTGCGGTGTAGAACGCCCGGCGCCGGGCACTCCGGGCGATCTCGATGCCGTACTCCGCCACGACCGTCTTGCCGCTGCCGGTCGGGACGGCGACGACCACATGGTCGCCACGGTCGAGCGCATCGAATGCCTCGACCTGGAATCGGTCGAGCGGAAAGGAGTACCGGGCGACGAACTGGGCCCGGAGGTCGGCGGGGGTCACTCCTCGGCCGGTCGGCGACGAACGACCAGCCAGCCGATCAGCACCGCCACGAAGTACAGGATCATCATCGGGATCCCGAGCATCGCCATCGTGATCGGATCGCCCGACGGGGTGATCACTGCGGCGATCACGGCGATTCCGACGAGCGCGAAGCGCCAGCTCTTGAGGAGCCGTCGCGGGCTGACGGCGCCGACGAGTTGCAGCCCGACCAGGAAGACCGGAAGCAGGAATCCGATGCCGAACGCGAAGATCATCAACCCGATCAGGCTGACGTAGCTGCTGACCGAGTAGAGCTGGTTGACGTCCGAGCCCGACCAGGAGATCAGGAATTCGAGCGCCTGCGAGACCGTGGTGTAGGCGAGCACACCACCGGCGCTGAACAGCACGATCGAGGACAACACGAACGGGATCGCGTAGCGCTTCTCCTTCGCGTTGAGCGCCGGCACCGTGAACCGCCAGACCTGCCACAAGATCACCGGTAGGGCGACGATGATGCCGCCGTACATGCCCACACGAATGCGCGTCGACAGGCCTTCTGTCGGGGTGAACGCGTTGAGCGCCGGGTCGCAGAAGTCCTCCGGCTTGCTCCGGCACAGCTCGGCGTAGGGCTCGATCAGGAAGTCCAGAACCTGGTTGTAGAACGCGATGATCAGGACCATCCCGATCGCAATGGCCAGCGCGCTGCGGATGATCCTCACGCGCAGCTCAGCGAGGTGCTCGGTGAGCGTCATCGTGTCGTCGGGCGACGCGGCGATGTCCTCGTCGGCGCTCATTGTCTGGTGGCCGTCTCGTCGTGATCCGCGTGGCCGTTCGTCGACGGCGCTTCAGCGGTTCGTGGCCCGGGCGTGATCGGAGGAGGCGGCGGTGGAGATGCCGCGACCGGAGGGGACGAGGCGGCCAGCGGTGGTGTCGGTGGAGCGAACCCGTCGCCGGGGGCCTCGGCAGCGATCGCCGCATCCGCGTCGGCACGCAACCGCTGCTCGGCTTCGGCCTCGGCGATCAACCGGTTGGGGTCGGCGGCGTCGCGAACCATCTGGGCGGTGTCGCGCATTTCCCGCATCGGCTCGTCGAACGCCGACTTGATCTCCGACTGGAAGCCGCTGCCCATCTTCTTGAGTTCGTTGTAGGTCTGCATGAAACGACGAACGGCGTCGGGCAGACGCTCGGGCCCGAGCACGACGAGCGCGATCAGCAGGATCACGATGATCTCGCTGCCCTGCAGATTGAACACGGGGGGAGTCTACGGGCCTGCCATCATGTCTCGGAGTGCAGCAACGTCTCCCCTCCCTGCTCGACCCACCGATCTCCTTCGCGCACCGCGGCGCACGTGCGCACGCCCCGGAGAACACGATCGAAGCCTTCCAGCTGGCGCTCAAGCTCGGCGCCTCCGGCCTGGAGAGCGATGTGTGGCTCACGTCCGACGGCGTGGCCGTGCTCGATCACGACGGTGTCGTCAAGCGCGGTCTCCGCAAGCGACCCATCGGCGAGTTCCGACGCGATGAGTTGCCACCGCACATCCCGACGCTCACCGAGCTCCTCGAGGAACTCGGCACCGACTACTCGCTTTCGCTCGACCTCAAGGATCCCGAGTCGGCGGGCACGATCGTCGACGCAGTGTCGGCGATCGACCGTTCGATGCTCGACCGGGTGTGGTTGTGCGAGCCGAGCCTGAACCGGGTGCTCGAGCTGCGCGAGCGCTTCGACGAAGGCGGGCGGATCCCCGTGCGTCTGCTCCAGACCACCCGACTCGACCGCATCAAGGGGACTCCCGAGCGGCGTGCCGAATACCTCTCACGGCACGGTGTCGACGGGATCAATCTCCACCGCACCGACTGGAACGGCGGACTCGTCGCACTGTTCCATCGGTTCGGTCTCGTGGCGTTCAGCTGGGACCTCCAGTACGAACACGACCTCCGTCCCGCACTGCGGATGGGTGTCGACGCGGTCTACAGCGATCACGTCGACGTGATGATCGACGCCGTCAACGCCGAGATCGGGACGATCTGAGAGCGACCGTTCCCGCAGATGCAGGAACCCTCAGAGCCACTGCCAGTGGCTCTGAGGCCAGAAGACGACGAAGGCCCGACCGACGAGGTCGTCCTCGTCGATGGGACCGATCACGCGCGAGTCCTGCGAGCCACCGCGGTTGTCACCCATGACGAACACATGGTTCTCCGGCACCGGTCCGTTGAGCGAGTAGTCGCCACCGCAGTCGGTCGGGGTCACCACTTCGGGATCGAGGTACGGCTCGTTGAGCACGCGACCGTCGATGAGCACCGTGCAGTTGCGGACCTCGACGGTCTCGCCGGGAAGACCGATCACGCGCTTGATCAGGTCGCGCTCGGACGCCCCGGTGATCTGGTGCAACACGACGACATCACCCCGGTTCGGGTCGTGGAGCCGATACGAGAGCTTGTTGACGAACACGCGGTCGCCGGTTTCGAGCGTCGAATACATCGACTCGCCTTCGACGACGAAGTGAGCGAGCACGAACGTCCGCACGACGAACGCAACGAGGAGCGCGACGGCGATGACGATGACCCAGTCGACGAAGGCGCGCGCACTCGCGGGCAGCGCCGACTTGTCGACGTCCGGTAGTGGGGCGTCCGGCTCGTCGGCGGGGCGGGGAAGGGTCGACTCCGATGTCACGAGGACCCCACGGTAACCGCAACCGAGCCCGCCACACCGACAGCGTGGGCAAGTGTTTCAGAGCGATTCGATCAGCCGCTCGACGCGTTCGTCGCGACTCTTGAACGGGTCCTTGCAGAGGACGGTGCGCTGCGCCTGGTCGTTGAGCTTCAGGTGCACCCAGTCGACCGTGTAGTCCCGCTTGCGCTCCTTCGCCCGCTTGACGAAATCGCCTCGCAGCCGTGCGCGTGTGGTCTGCGGCGGCACGTCGACGGCCTGCGCGATGTCGTCGTCCGTGCAGATCCGTTCGATCAGCCCACGGTCCTGGAGCTTGTAGAAGGGGCTTCGCGCCCGGGACACGTCGTGGTACTGGAGATCGAGCAACTGCACCCGGGGATGCCCGAACGGCAGGTCGTGACGCTCACGGAACGCTTCGAGGAGCTTGTACTTGATGACCCAGTCGACCTCGCGGTCGAGCAGCAGCGGATCCTTCTCGATCGTGGTGATGCAGTGTTCCCACATCTCCAACGCCCGCTGTTCCAATGGGGGGAAACCCTGCGAGTCCGCGTAGCGCAACGCTCGGTCGAGGTACTCGCGTTGGATGTCGAGCGCCGACACCTCCCGGCCGTTGGCGAGGCGGACGGTGCGCCGGCAGGTGATGTCGTGGCTGATCTCCCGAATCGCCCGGATCGGGTTCTCGAGCGTCATGTCGCGGAGCACCACGTTGGGATCCTCGAGCATTCGCAGCATGCACGCCGCCGCGCCGACCTTGACGAACCCGGTGTACTCGCTCATGTTCGAGTCGCCGACGATGACGTGCAACCGCCGATACTTCTCGGCGTCGGCGTGGGGCTCGTCGCGGGTGTTGATGATCGGACGACTCCGTGTGGTCGCCGACGACACGCCCTCCCAGATGTGCTCGGCGCGCTGTGCGATCGAGTAGGTCGCTCCCCTGGCGGTCTGCAACACCTTGCCGGCCCCGGTGTAGATCTGGCGTGACACCAGGAACGGAATCAACACCTCGGCGTAATGACCGAGGTCGTCGTCGCGGCTCGTGAGGTAGTTCTCGTGGCAGCCGTAGGAGTTGCCGGCGGAGTCGGTGTTGTTCTTGAACAGGTAGATCGTTCCGCGGATCGATTCCTCTGCCAGTCGCTGCTCGGCCGACTCGACCAGCTGTTCGAGGATGCGTTCACCCGCCTTGTCGTGCACGATCAGTTCGTACAGCGAGTCGCACTCGGGAGTCGCGTACTCCGGGTGCGAACCGACATCGAGGTACAGACGGGCGCCGTTCTGGAGGAACACGTTCGAGCTGCGCCCCCACGAGACGACCCGACGAAACAGATAGCGGGCGACTTCGTCGGGGCTGAGGCGACGCTGCCCCCGCAGGGTGCACGTCACGCCGTACTCGTTCTCGAGTCCGTAGATGCGTCGCTCCATCAACGGCAACCTAGTCAGCTCCCCGTCGGGGTGCTCGGTCAAGACACGGTGAGCGGGCCTGCGCCATGCGCTCGAGGGTCGGTTCAGGCGCGACGGAACTGCACCAGCGAGCCCGGCCGTGTCTGGACGACGTCGGCGAGGTCGGCGGGCTCGACGACCGCGATCACCGGATAGCCGCCCGTCGTCGGATGGTTCGCGAGCATCACGATCGGCTCACCGGCCGGGGTGATCTGGACGGCGCCGGGCGTCAAGCCGATGCTCTGCATCTGGGGCTGCGACCGCGTGCTGCGGTCGAACTCGCCCGCTTCGAGTCGCACGCCCACGCGGCTGAGTTCACTGGTGATCCGCCACGATCGACGGATCAGCGACTGGGTGCCTCCGATGAACCAGTCGTGTTGCGGCCCGTCCCAGATCCGCACTCGCGTTCCGGCGGAACCACGCGTCGGTGCATGGTCGACGGCGAGGGCCGTTTCCGGATCCGGTCCGACGGAAACGAGCGAGTCGACCTCGAGCGCTGCCGGCCCGACGCCCCCGAGCGTGTCCTGGCTGCGGGATCCGAGTACCGGGTCGACGTCGATCCCGCCCCGGACAGCGAGATAGGCCCAGACGGAGCCGGGAGGCACGTCGACGCGTATCCGGGATCCGGCTGCGACGGTGTGGCGGCTGGCGTCGGTACTGCTGGCCACCACGAGCGGTCGCAACGCCTCGAGGATCAGCGCCCCCATCGTCTCGATCGTCGCCGCGTCGGGCAGGTTGCCCACGAGTCGATTCATCAGGTCGTGGGTTCGTCGATCGACGGCACCGGCCGTCGGCACGCCGAGATGGGCCAGTCCCCTGCGTCCTCGGTCCTGCACCGTGGTCGCGAAGCCGACCTGGACGACGCGCAGCGCTGGGGGCGCCGTCACGCTGCCACCCGGCGGAATCGGACGGGCTGACCAGGGTGCAGCAGCGCTGGTGGGGTGCGCTCGGCATCCCAGAGGACGGCGCTCGTGTGTCCGATCAGGTACCACCCGCCAGGTGACGCCGACGGGTAGACGCAGGTGTAGCCCGCGGCAATGCCGATCGAGCCCGTCGGCACCGAGGTGCGCGGGGTGGCCCGGCGAGGCACGTGCAGACGCCCGTCGACGCCACGCAGGTAGCCGAAGCCGGGGCTGAACCCGCAGAAGGCGACCTCGTAGCTGCCGGTGGCATGGAGGCGCACGACATCGTCGACCGAGACCTGAGCGGCGTACGCGAGCTCGCCGAGGTCGGGGCCGTCGTACACGACGTCGATCGTCAGCGCAGGCTCTGTCGCCGTCGATCGCTCGGCCGCCACGACCAGATCGAGGATTTCGCCGACCGCATCGTGGCGATCGTTGGCGCACCGGACGACCACGGTCGACTCCGTCGGCACGATCTCCTCGACGCCCGGCACCTCCATCGCTCGGAGCGTGTCAGCCCAGGCAGCGGGCGCCGACACCTGATCGACCAGCCACGCCAGCGGTCCGTACGGTCGTCGTTGCATCGAGTCAGTGCACGCGGGCGGCGGGAAAGATGCGAAGGAAGTTCTCGGCGTAGAACTGGTCGCGGACGCTGTCGGCGCGCTGGCCGAGCGAGCCCTCGAACCGACCGATCGGATCCTTGCCGCCCTCGACGTGGGGATAGTCGCTGGAGAACAGATACAGCTCCGGCGCCGACTGGTCGATGAATGCACCCACGTCCTCGAACACGTACGGCGTGAAGGCCATCTGTGTCCGGAGCATCTCCGAGGGCGTGCGTTCGAGTTCGGCGAGGTACTGGTCGACCCTGCTCCACGACCGCACCACCCAGTCGAGGCGTGTCAGCATCGACGGCACCCATCCAGCGCCGAGCTCGACGCAGGCACCACGAAGTGACGGGTACTTCTCGAACACACCGTCCATCACCATCACCGAGATGAAGGTCTCGGGCCCCTGGTGAAGGACCGCCATGTCCTTGCTGCGCACGTTCTCGCCGCCACCCATCCAATCGCGTGCGGGCGCCCGCCCGGTGTTGGCCCAGCGCGGATCGAGCTGCAACGGCGATCCGCCGACATGGAGCACGAACGGGGTGCCCGAATCGGCGAGGCACTCCCAGAACGGGGCCAGGTCGACATGACCGGGCGACCGCTCACCTGCCGGATGATGGGGCACCCAGATCGCCTCCAGCCCGGCATCGAGCGCGAACTCGACCTCGTCGAGCGCCAGTTGGGGGTCGTCGAGCGGAACGATCCCCACACCCATCAGTCGGCCGTCGTCGGCACAGAACTCACTCATCGCCCGGTTGTGGGCTCGAGCGGCGCCGTAGCGGACATCGGCGGACAGCTTCCGACTTGGTGAGAACGGCATCGCCACACTGTGCGTCGCGAAGACCAGCTGCTTGCGGAAGCCGAGCATGTCGAGGGCGACCGAGCGGTCGTGCCGGTCGAAGGCACCGAGCGCCTGGATCTCCTTCGACCGTGCGATCAGCTGATCGCCGAGCGCGATCTGTGCATCGACGTGCTCATCGGCGTGGCGCCCTCCGTTCGCCACGATGTCGGCGACCTCCTCGTCGGTGACGAGCGACGCGGCGTAACTGACCTGCGGAATCCGGTCGCGCACCGCGGGATCGGCGTAGTCGCGCAGGAAGTCGGGCAGCTCCATGATGTGGCTGTCGGCGTCGTAGAACGCTCGGTGTGAAGGTGCGTAGGTCATGCGTGGCCTCGTTCTGCGCCTGAGCGCTCAGTCGGTGAAACGGTAGACGCCGACACCGGCGGCATCGAGTGCCGAGCGCACCGCTCGAGCGAGGTCGATGGCGCCAGGGGTGTCGCCGTGCACGCAGATCGAGCGAGCGCGGATGCTCACGACGGTGCCGTCGACGGCGACGACCTCGTTGTCGGTGGCGATCCGCACCGCCCGCTCGGCGACCTCGTCGATGTCGGTGAGCACGCTTCCGGGCTCGCGGCGAGACACGAGACCGCCGTCGGGTCGATAGGCGCGGTCGGCGAACGCCTCGGGCACGGCCTCCAGCCCCGCCTCGTCGGCGGCGGCCAGCAGCTCCGAGCCCGGAAGCCCGAGCACGGCGAGCGACGGGTCGTACTCGGCGGCGGCCGCGACGAGTGCCCGGGCGGCGGCAGGATGGGTCGCGGTCGTGTGATACAGCGCGCCGTGCGGCTTGACGTAGGCGATCTCGGTGCCGGCCACCTGCGCGAAGGCGTCGAGAGCACCGAGCTGGTACAGGACGGCGTCGCGGAGTTCATCAGGCGCCATGTCGAGGTGGCGACGTCCGAATCCGGGGAGATCGGGGAACGACACTTGTGCGCCGACCGCTACACCGTTCTGCACAGCGAGCCTGCAGGTGGCCCTGAGCACCGAGGGGTCGCCTGCGTGGAACCCGCACGCCACATTGGCGCTGGTGACGATGCCCAGCATCGCGGCATCGTCTCCGAGGGTCCACACCCCGTACGACTCTCCCAGGTCACTGTTGACGTCGATGGCGACCATGTCCCGATCGTACGCCTCTCGCCCCCACCCTGCTGTCGCACGAGGCGCCGTCGTCAGCGGTCTGCGATGAGATTCACCGCAACCCCGCTGCCCGGTAACTCATCGGAGCGGGCGGTCAGGCGTCGAGGTCGGTGGTGGCCAGCCGGTGGAAGCACCGGCGGCCGTTGGTGCGTGCGAGGTCGGCGACTTCGAGGTCGTCGGCGGAGATCTCCCGATCGGGTCCACCGAGCGCCGTTCGGCCGAGTGCGATCGCCGCCGAGCGATCCAGCCCGTCGGTCCAGGTCTCCGCGAGCCGCTCGTTGATCGCCTCGGCATCCCCGCCGATCGCCGCGTGGTCGCGCTCATCGAACACCGTGCCGTCGTAGAGGATGTGGAACATCTGGTCGCCGGACGGTTCGAGGCCGACTTCGGCGACCAGGATCTCCACCTCCATCGGCTTCATCTCGTGGGTGAAGATCGTGCCGAGCATCTGGGCGTAGCTGTTCGCCAAGCTGCGGGCGTCGACGTCGTCGCGCGAGTACTGGAACCCCTTGAGGTCAGCGGCTCGCACGCCCGCCACGCGCAGCTGATCGAACTCGTTGTACTTGCCGACCCCGGCGAACGCGATGCGGTCGTAGATCTCGCTCACCTTGCGCAGCGTCTCCGACGCGTTCTCGGCGACGATCACGATGCCCTCCGCATAGCGGACCGCAACCAGTGCCCGCCCTCGGGCGATGCCCTTGCGCGCGAAGTCGGCACGGTCCTTCATCATCTGTTCGGGAGCGACGTAGAACGGCATGCTCATCGCGAACGCACCTCCGCAACGATCGCCTCGTACCGGGCGGCGAGATCGTCGTCGTCGAGCCGGGTCCATCCGGTGGCATCGATCGTGGCGACGACAGGATAGATGCCGCGCAGTGCATCGGGACCGCCGGTGGCCGAGTCGGCGTCGGCAGCCTCCCACAGCGCCCGCGCCGCGAGGTCGACGGCGTCGTCACGGCTCATGCCGGAGCGGAAACCGACCTTGATCACCGTGCCGGCATGCAGGCTTCCCGATCCCGTGGCGACGTAGTCGCGCTCCTCGTAGCGGCCGCCCGTGGCGTCGTAGTCCCAGAGCCGCCCGCATTCGCGCCGAAGGTCGTAGCCGCCGAAGATCGGAACCACCACCATGCCCATCATCGCGGCCTGGAGGTTGCCCCGAACCATCATCGACAACTGATTCGCCTTGCCCTCCAAGCTGAGCGCCGTCCCCTCGACCTTCTCGTAGTGCTCGAGCTGGAGCTGGAACAGCCGGATCATCTCCATCGCTGTGCCGGCTGCGCCCGCGATGGCAACGCCGCTGTGGCGGTCGGCTTCGACGACCTTCTCCATCGTGCGATGCGAGATCAGATTGCCCGAGGTGGCGCGTCGGTCGCCCGCCATGACGACGCCGTCGGCGAACGTGAGTGCCACACACGTGGTGGCGTGCGGCACCGACAGGTCGCGCATCAGGTCGGTGGAGGCGCCGACGACCGGTGCAGGACCGAGGCCCACCCGACGCAACAGCTCCGGAAAACTCGATCCCGGATCGTCCGAGGTCGAGAAGATCGGCATCGTCACGGGATCACTGACCACCCTTTTGCACGTAGGACTTCACGAAGTCCTCGGCGTTGGTCTCCAACACCTCGTCGATCTCGTCGAGCAGATCGTCGAGTTCGGCTTTCAGCTTCTCGCCGGTCTCGGTGACAGCCGGAGCGGCCTCGACCGTACTCTCGGCGTCGCGGCTCGTGGTGCCCTTCGACTTCTGGGTGCGTTCTGCCATCAGCGTGTGCTTCCCTTCGGTGAGTCGGATGAATCGTGTTCGATCACTGGCCGAGACGGTCGAGGAGTTCTCGTGCCGTCTCGCTCTCGTCGATCAACGTAGCAACGTGTTCGGCGGTGCCGCGCAATGGTTCCATCATGGGAACCCGACGAAGCGGATCGCGTCCGATGTCGAACACGAGCGAGTCCCAGTTCGCAGCGACGACGTCGTCGGGGTACTTCTGGAGGCACCGACCGCGGAAGTAGGCCCGCGTCGTCGTGGGCGGCTCGGTCATCGCGTTGGTCACTTCCGCCGGCGACACGATCGTGTCGAGTCCGGCTCGCAGTGCCAGGCACCGATCGGGACGGAGGTCGTGGTACTGGAGGTCGATCGCCTTGAGACGCATCGAGCCGGGGGCGATGTCGTGCCGGGCGGCGTACCCGTCGACGAGCCGCTGTTTGGCGACCCAGTCGACCTGGCTCGCCACCGACGCCGGATCGGACTCGAGTCCGGTCAGCACCGCCTCCCACCGGTCGAGGACGTCGAGCGCAACGTCCTCGCCGACACACGTGAGACCGTGCGACTGCTCGTACTTGCGGGCCCGTTCCAGCAGCCCCCACTGGATCTCGAGTGCGGTTGCCCTGCTCCCGTCGCGCAACATGATCGTCTGTCGTAGCGACGGATCGTGGCTGACCTGGCGGATCGCGGCCACGGGGTTGCCGAGCAGCCAGTCGTCGCCGAGTTCGTCGTCCTCGATCATCGACAGGACGACCGCTGTCGTGGCGACCTTGAGGTAGGTGGCGACCTCGCTCATGTTGGCGTCGCCGACGATCACGTGCAGCCGCCGGTACTTCTGGGCATCGGCGTGCGGCTCGTCGCGCGTGTTGACGATCGGCCGCTTGAGCGTGGTCTCGAGGCCGATCTCCTCTTCGAAGAAGTCGGCGCGTTGGCTGAGCTGGTACGGCACGTGGTCGTTCGGACGCCCCGGCAGCTCACAGCCGACCTTCCCGGCGCCACAGAACACCTGGCGGGTCACGAAGTGCGAGGTGATCTGGCTCGCGAGTCGCCCGAACGGAACCTCCCGGGCGATCAGGTAGTTCTCGTGGCAGCCGTAGCTGTTGCCCTTGCCGTCCGAGTTGTTCTTGTGCACGATGATCTCGCCGTCATCGGGCAGGAGCGCGGCGACGTGGATCATCGACGCCCGCACGATCTCCTCGGCGGCACGGTCCCACACGAGTGCCTCGCGCGCTGTGGTGACCTCCGGAGTGGAGATCTCAGGATGGGCGTGGTCGACGTAGTAGCGAGCGCCGTTGGTGAGCACCGCATTGACGAGCATCGTCTCGACTTCGGGCGCCAGCGAGTCGTCGAGCGAGAAGCCGCGGGCGTCATTGGCCGGCTGCTCGTCCTCGAAGTCCCAGCCGATTCGTCCCCGTTCGCGGTTGGTGGCCGCAACGTAGGCGTTGATCAGCATCGATGACGCTGACACGGGATTGTTGTCACCCCCGCGCACGACGATGCCGTACTCGGTCTCGATCCCGCAGACCTTGGTCAGCGCCATGCCCTGAACCTATCGGAGCCGCCGCTCCTGGTGACGTTCAGCTCGGCGATGTTCCGAGGCACGGGTCACGACGTGTGTACCCACCGGGCGTAGTCCGCAGGGATCGGCAGCCCGAAGCACTCGTGGATGAGCAGGACATCGTGCCAGTCCTCGGCACGGCAGACCCCGACATCGATGTCGTGGTGCGTTCTCCACGAGCGTCCGATGTGCAGTTCCAGCGCCGTGCCCCCGGCGAACCACCAGTCGATCGGATTCGCCGAGAAGAACTCCACGACGTCGCCGACCGACATCGGAGCCCACGGACCCAGCTCTGCAGCCGACATCGGATCGATGCTAGAGCCGCCGCAGGCAAGGTCTGGACCGGTTGATCCGACGACTCCGACCCGGCGTTATACGTGTGATCGCTGTCAAGGGGTGGCTCCGGTTCGTTGGATGAGGCTGTCGTAGAGGGCGGCGCGGTCGGGTTGTTGGTGATCTCGGGCGTGGTTTCGTTGGCGGAGTAGGACGGGGACGAACTCGGGTCCGGTGTCGAAGTAGGCGCAGGTTTCGCAGATGGTTTCCATGCGGCAGTCGAGTTCGACGGGTCGTGTGCACATGCCGTTGCCGAGCATGCGGGCGTGGGTTTCTTGGCGGAGGCGGGTCATGGCGTTGGTTTCGATCTCGGCGGGCAGCGCGCCGGGTGTCGCGGCGGTGGCGTAGAGGGCGTCGATCTGTTCGCACACGGCGGCGTATTCGTCAGCGACGACGCGGTCGGTGATCTTGGCGTAGACGAGGGTCATCTCGAGTGAGCGGTGACCGAGGAGCGCGGCGATTGCTTCGAGGCGCATGCCGCGGTTGATGGCTTGGGTGGCGAGGGTGTGGCGGAGTCGGTGTGGGTGCATGTCGTCGATGCCAGCGGTCGCTCCGATTCGGGCGACGATGCGGTGGACGGTTCGCCGGTCGATGGGTGCGTGTCCGTCGGCGAGGAGCCGACCGGAGCTTCGGATGTGTTCGTTGTTGGCGGCGGTCCAGTCGGCGAAGAGTTCGACAAGGTCGGCGTGGAGCGGGATCATGCGGTCGTTGCGGAGCTTGCCGACCGGGATGCGGAGCCAGTAGCCGTCGTTGCCGATGCGGGTCACGGCGTCTGCGGCGAGCTCGCAGAGTTCGGTGGCGCGTAGCCCGGTGCGGGCGAGGACTTGGGCGACGAGCCGGTAGCGCGCCAGCGGGTGGGCTGCGGCGGCGGCCATGAACGCGGCGGCTTGTTGGTCGGTGAGGAATCTCGGGATCGGCTCGGGGCGTGGTGGGATGTCGCCGTGCAGGATCGGGTTGCGGCCGGGTGCGTCGGGCCAGTCCCATTCGATGAGGCGCTCGATGAAGATCCGGATCATGCGGAGTCGTTGACGTTGGGTGTTCTTCGCGAGCGTCGATGATTTCGTGCCGGGTTGGGCAGCGAGCCACACCTTGTAGTCCTCGATGTGCACTCGGGTGATGTCGGCAACGGTGCGGGCGTCGGTGTTCGCGACGAGCCAGCGGGCGAACTGGCGCAGGGTGCCATCGGCGGCGTCGACGCTGCGCGGTGCGAGGAACGTGGTGAGTTGCAGCAGGTAGCGGCGCATCGTGACCACCAGCAGCGGTGCCTGCAGCGACAGCTCCGGCCATTCGCGGTCGGACCCGGGGCGTGGGATCCACGCCTCGACGCTGGCGGTGGCGGCGACGGCGGTCACTGGTTGATCTCCTGCATCGAGCGCAGCTCGGCTGCGGCGTCGGCGTCGATGCGTTCGGTTGCTCGTCGATACTCGGCGGCGAGCCAGTCGTTGGTGAGGTGGAGGTAGATGCGCGTCGATTCGATCGACGCGTGGCCGGCTTGAGCCTGGACTGCTTCGAGTTCCATGCCTGCCTCACGAAGCCGGGTCAGACAGGTGTGGCGCAACTGATGGCACGTTGCTTTGGCGAGCCCGGCACGGTCACGGGCGCCGCGCAGGATCGTGTCGATCCCATCGGCAGTGAGCGGGCGGCCACGTGTCGGGCCCTTCAAGGTGACGAACACCCGGTCGGTGTCGGCGTCGCAGGGTCGTTCGTGACGGAGGTAGTCGCCGACAGCGACGAAGAACGTGTTCGAGATCGGGATCACGCGCTGATGGCCGCCCTTGCCTTCGGCGATGAACAACGATCGTTCCGGGACCTGGATGTCACCCAAGCGCAGACCGAGCACCTCGCAACGGCGCAGACCGCCCAGCACCATTGCGAGAACCATCGCCCGGTCCCGGTGGGTTCGCAGCGCCGCCAACAGCGCAGTCACCTCGCCCGGCGAGAGAATCTTTGGCAGCGTCCGCGGGACGCGCACCAGTGGCACCTCGCGTCGACGCCCGCCTCGGCGACGCGTCGACAACCCACGCGGGACCGGGTTCGCGGTGACCGACGTGTCGCCGCGGGCAACGAGATACGCGTAGAGACCCGAGATCGACGACAGCCGTCGAGCGATCGTGCGCGCCGACAACTTCGACTCGCCGTCACCGATGCGCACCACCGTCCGATCGCCGCGCTGCTCAGCGATGAACGCGAAGACGTCCGCCGCGACGACATCAACCGGTGCTTTGTCGACGACGGTGAAGAAGGTCTTCAGATCATGCGCAACCGCCCGCAACGTGTTCGCACGACACCGCCCAGCCACGAACGCCAGATACGAATCGACCAACGGATCGCCCAGCGCATACCTCACCTCCCCGCCAGGGCTCGAGGATCGAACAAGACATGGAAACGGGTTCATCCGCCCACGCTCCCAGCAGCCCTCGGAGCCGACGCGGATGCCGTCTGGATCACACGTGTATTAGGCGTTCGGTGACAGTTGCCGACAGGCAAGAGGTGTCCCGAGGTGTGCTTTCGGTCGGACAGCATCCGGCGGGTTCGCGGGCCGGCGAGTGCGTCGGGTCCGGTCACCACCAGTCCGTGATCGCCTGGTAGACGTCTGGGTGGTGGGCCAGCGCGTTGTGGGTGATTCCCGAGAACGTTCGCGTCGTCGCCCGCGGGAAGAGTTCACCGTCGGGAGAGCGGCCCGATGCACTCGTCGAGGTGACGAGGAGGTCACCGATCAGCTTTGCCAGCGGGTGCTCAGGGTCGGCGGTGACGGTCCCGGCGATCACGAGATGATCGGCTCGACGGAGGCGGTCCGGTCGGTGGCGGAAGATGCGTTGACGAGTGCCGGGATCCTGCTCGAGCCAATCTTCGTCGACGATGGCGCCGAAGCGGAGGTCCTTGATGCCCGCGCTGCGTTGGTCGAGCCCGAGCCCGACGAGTCGGATCGGTGGGATGGGCAGCGCCCACAAGGCGGCGCTGGCCGAGTTGACCACAGCCTCGAGGCCGGCGCCGGTGTTCGGCACCCCGATCAGTACGACTCGACGCACCTTGCTGGTCCAGGGCCGCCCGATCGGGAGCCACCGACCGAGCGGACGCTGGCGGCGCGCGTAGTGACATGCAGATCGCACGACGAGCCCGCCCATGCTGTGACCGATCAGGTTGACCTCGCGCACTCGGACGGGCCACGCCGCCACGAGGTGGTTGAGGAGCTGAGCGAGCTCGCGCCCGTTGGCAGAGATGTGGCGGCCGGTGTTGTAGCGCACCGAGAGCACGGTCGTGTCGTGGTCGTCAGCGAGCAGCGTGCCATAGGTGATCGATGGGTCGTCTTCGAAGCGCCAGATCGACTCGGTCGACATCAGCCCGTGAACGAGCACGCAGATGCGCGGGCCAACGTCGACCGTGGACAGCGAGTCGATCATCTCGTGAGGGTCGAGTGGCAGCACCGTGTCGCTCGCACGGAGAGTCATCGGCGTGGACCAGCGAGAGTCGCGGTCCTCGAGTGTGTCGCCGAGCAGCCCGTCGACGACCGCCACAAGATTCTCGCTCCGCCCCGGAAACGCGGTCAGCACTCTCAACATCGCTCCCGACGCGGACGACCCGCCGTGCCGATCAGCGAACGAGTCGACAGAGGCCACGACCGGAAACGGTAGCGGCGCATGCCCACCGCAACCGGTCGACGACGCGATTCGCGGCGACCGACCGCCGTCGATGATTCAATGCCCTGTCGGCATTGCGCCTGTGCATTCCTCGCTGACGCTGGCGCCGCGAGACATGCGGACGGCGAACGGTCGTGGCAAGGAGACCGGCGACGGCCTGGGAGTCGAGTACCCGGTGAACGAACGGGTGCTCCACAGCCGACGTCATCGTGTCGCTGGGATCAGACGCGATAGCCGATCGTCCGCAGCAGCTCGAGCCGGGCGAGGACGTCGTCGTCGTTCTCCACGCCAAGCGGGGGTTCGCCGTCGACGACGCCGACGATTCCGCGCCCGCCCGCAGTGATTGCGACCAGCACCTCGAGTGGATTGGCCGTGGCACACACGATGTGGCAGACCTCGGGCACCTGCTTGAGCGCATTGAGCACGTTGACCGGGTAGCCAGCCCGCAGGAACACGACGAAGCAGTGGCCGCAGGCGATCGCCAGCGCGGCTTCGACCGCCGCTGCGATCAGCTCGTCGTCGTTCCCGGATCGCCGCACAAGACGTGGCCCGGACGCCTCGCAGAACGCCGCACCGAAGCGCAGCGCGGGCGACGACCCGGCGAGCGCCTCGTGAAGATCGACGATCGTCTTGATGAAGTGCGACTGGCCGACGATGACGTTTGCGTCGTCTGGGATCGCGATGGGGACGGTTTCGAGTTCCATGCTCGCCAGCGTGCACCTTCCGGTCCTGCCTGCCAAGGCCGACGAGCGCGAAGTCCAGCATCAAGATCGCCCAGACCGCGCCGACTGCGCCTCAGCACCGGCGTTCAGGGATGCCCCACCAACCACTCCGACGGTTGGTGGACAGAGCTCGCCGCCGACGCTGGTTCGGGCTCGATCGAGCCTTCCGATAGTGTTTCGTCCAACTCGAGGTGTCGTCGGGAGGGGTCGCATGACGCGTGCGAAAGAGCAGAGGATCCAGGCGACATTCACGGTTCTTCCACCCGACCAGACCAGTGCGTTCCTTGTTCAAACGCTCACGGCGTCCGGCGCGCAGGTCGTGAGCCAGACCGACCGGAGCATCACGGGTGTGATGCACATCAGAAGACGCCCGTCGTGCCTGATCGCCACGCTCCTGTTCCTGCTGCTCATCATTCCCGGGATTCTCTACCTCGCTCTCGCCGGCAAGGACATCGAGGACCCATACAGCATTCAGATTCTCCCGCAGGGTCAAGGCTCGATGGTTCACCCTGCCGGTCAGGGGTACGGGCTCGAGGTCGCTCAACAAGCCATCACGAGACTGCCGAGTTGATACGAACGGTCGTCAGAGCACCGGGTGGCCCGTTGGCAACATCAATCCAGCGCTGTCCTCACCGGTTGCGGTGATGATGATGGCGACGATGACGCCGAGCAGGACCGTTCCACCGACCCCGATCGCGACGGCGCTACCGGCAGCGATTCGGCCCTCTGGCGAGCGACCCGGCGTCAGCAGATACACAATGCCGAGTAGGAGCCCGAGCGGCGAAAGCACGACCGTGCACGAACAGACGAGCGCCAGGCTTGCGCCTGGATGGCGAACCTTGATGCCGACGTCGGACGTGCGGCTGCTCAGAACCTCGTAGAACGGCGGTGGTTCGCGGAAGGGGAGACCGGGCGGCCCACCGTGCAAGATCCCGCTGATTGCCGCGAACCCTGGTTGAGGTCGTGCCGTCGAGAGATCGACCCACTGGCAGCCGGCAAGGAGATACGCCGATGTTTCGTCCAGTACGACGCCGTCGACGCGCACGGGAAGGACCGGCCGTCTGTCTCCGATCGCTCGCTCCAGCTCGCGACGCACGTGGGGTGAGCGCATGGCCGCTGGTGTCATGAGGACAACGAAGGATGAACAACCATCTATGGCGCGTATGACCTGCTGGGTGTAGTCGTCGCTTCCGCCGACATCCCTCGAGGCCAGCCAGCATTGGACGCCGGACCCCTCCAAGTCGGCCACCAGCTGTCGGGCCAACGCCTCCTCGTCCGAGGAATGGGAGACGAACACCTGATCCACAGCCGCAACGTTAGTGACCTGTGATTGAGGCGCCGGACCACGGCGTTCGGGGACGCCGCGGCCCTGTCGGACGACCCGTCTGGCGATGAGTGAATCCCCCGTATGCGGTGGATTCGCTCATGGGTGTGCCGGGATCCGGTGGCGGGCGTCGAACCGGTGAGCCAAACCACCGCATGTGGTGGATTCGCTCATCAGCGGGCTTCGGCGCGCCGCCGAAGTGCCGGTCAGCGGCACTCAGAGTACGTCGAATCGCACCCCGGCGTGCGCTTCCAGGCGCTCGATCAAAGCGTCGCCGAACGCGCTTGCAGGCGTCCAGAACCCGCCCCCGACGTCTTTCGGCGACAGGTCGAGAAAGGCGACCGCGGACTCGCCGAGCATCTTCGCCGTCGACCCGTATCCCGGATCCTGGTCGCCGGTGACTTTCGTGGCGATCGTGTCGCCCGAAGCAGTGCGGCCGGCGAAGCGGACGTCGAACCAGCCCGCCTGCTGAGCAGTGGGCGACGGGCCGGATCCCGGCTTCGGCAGCACCATGCCGAGCAGGCGACGGGTGGGGCCGAGCGCAGCGACCCCGGCGAACGTCGCCAGCCCGGCGGTCATCGCGTAGGCCTTCGCCGCGCCCGTCGCGCCGTCGCCGGTCATCATCGTCTCGCCGTAGGTGAACTCGCGCCCCCACGGCCGGCCGAGCAGCGCATGGGTTCGCCGGACGACCGCCGTGTTCGTGGGGGCCATCACGAAGGGCGCCACCCAGCTGTCGAAACGGTCGTCGCGGGTCGGTCGTCCCAGGCCGGGTTGCGGGGGCCCCGACCGCTGGTCGATCGGCGCGAGCACGTACGGATCGCTGAGGGTGGCGCGGACTTCGGGGTCGTCGACCGCCTCCTCCAGCAGGTTCATCATGCTGGCGATCGTGCCGCCACTCGCTCCCCCCTTCGCCCCGGCGACCGACATGCGCACCTCGACGCAGGGCTCACCGAACTGCTCGATCGACCGTTGCTGCGTGAACCACGTGCCCAGGTCGGAGGGAATCGAGTCGAACCCGCAGGCGTGGACGATCCGGGCACCCGTCTCCTCGGCGCGCGCCTGGTGGGCGTCGATCATGCGGCGCATCCACTGCACCTCACCGGTCAGGTCGCAGTAGTCGACTCCCGCCTCGACGGCCGCTGCCACGAGCTCGGAGCCGTAGAGCGCATACGGTCCGACCGTGGACATCACGACACGGGTCGAAGCGGCCATGTCGTCCAGCGCTGCGCGATCCGCGGCATCGGCGACGATGCGGGGAACGTCGGCGCCCGTTCGTCGTGCGACATCGGCGAGCTTGTCGGCGTTGCGACCGGCGATCGCCCATCGCAGCGTGCCGACGGCTCCGTGGCGCTGCACCAGGTACCGGCAGACGATCTCGCCGACGAAGCTGGTCGCCCCGTAGACGACGAGGTCGTACTCGCGGTGCTCGGTCACAGGTACTGACCGGTCGCCACCCGCTCGATCGCGCGGCCGCCGGCGCCGTCGGTTTCGGTGGTTTCGGACACCAGCGTGCGGATGAAGACGATCCGCTCGCCCTTCTTGCCGGAGATCTTCGCCCAGTCGTCCGGGTTGGTCGTGTTCGGCAGGTCCTCGTGCTCCTTGTACTCCTGCTTGATCGAGGCGAGCAGGTCCTGGGTGCTGACACCCTTGGCGCCACCGTCGATCACCCGCTTGATCGCGAGCTTCTTGGCTCGGCGGACCACGTTCTCGATCATCGCTCCGGACGAGAAGTCCTTGTAGTAGAGGATCTCCTTGTCGCCGTTCTGGTACGTGACCTCGAGGAATCGATTCGCCTCGTCGTCGCGGTACATCTCGGTGACGGTGGCATCGATCATGTCGGGGATCGACTCGCCGGCGGCGATCGGGATCTCGTCGGTGAGGTACCGGGCGAAGATCGCCTTCGCCGCCTCGGCGTTGGGACGCTCGATCTTGATCTTGACGTCGAGTCGGCCGGGTCGCAGGATCGCGGGGTCGATCAGGTCCTCCCGGTTGGTGGCGCCGATCACGATGACGTTCTTGAGGCCCTCGACGCCGTCGATCTCGGCGAGCAGCTGGGGCACGATCGTCGACTCCATGTCGGAGCTGATGCCCGAACCACGCGTGCGGAACATCGAGTCCATCTCGTCGAAGAACACGATGACCGGCCAGCCCTCGTCGCTCTTCTCCCGCGCCCTTTGGAACACGAGGCGGATCTGCCGCTCGGTCTCGCCGACGTACTTGTTGAGCAGTTCCGGGCCCTTGATGTTGATGAAATAGCTGTGACCCTTGCCCTCGCCGACGGTCTCGGCGACCTTCTTCGCGAGGCTGTTCGCCACCGCTTTGGCGATCAGGGTCTTGCCGCAGCCCGGAGGGCCGTACAGCAGGATCCCCTTCGGCGCCGGGAGCTGGTGCTCGGCGAACAGGTCCTGGTGCAGGAACGGCAACTCGACGGCGTCGGCGATCTGCTCGATCTGGTCGTCGAGTCCGCCGATGTCGGTGTAGGCGATGTCGGGCACCTCTTCGAGGAGCAGGTGCTCGACTTCGGGGCGCGGCAACTTCTCGAGCAGCAGATTCGATCGGGTGTCGAGCCGCAAGTGGTCACCGGACCGGATGTGGGTGCCACGGATCGCATCGGCGAGCTCGCAGACCCGCTCCTCGTCGGCGCGTCCGACGACGACGATCCGCACACCGTCGTCCATGACCTCCTTGACCGTGACCACCTCGCCGGTGATCTCGGGCGTCCGCGCCATCACGACGTTGTAGCTCTCGTTGAGCACGACCTCGGCGCCCCGATCGAGCAACTCGTGATCGATGTCGGGATGCAGGGCCACGCGCATCTTGCGCCCGCTCGTGAGGATGTCGACGGTGTCGTCGTCGTTCTTGCCGACCACCACCCCGTACGCCGAGGGCGGCTGCGACAGCTTGTCGACCTCGTCGCGCAGCGTGGCGATGTGCTCGCGCGCCTCGCGCAGCGTGTACGACAACTTCTCGTTCTGTCCGATCGCCGCCGCGAGCTGGCCCTTGGTCTCGAGCAGACGCTCCTCGAGCGAGTGGACCCGCTTCGGAGCATCCGCGAGCCGGAGGCGGAGGTGCGTCACTTCCTCCTGCAGCGCGACGAGCTGATCGCGCTCGCTCGGGTTGGCGTTCGATTCGGCGGAGCGATCGTCACCAGCAGATGCCATGTCGCCGAATGTACACGCGCTCACCGTGAACGTGTTTGCACGTGCTTCGCCGTGTAAAGTGCCAGCCGTAGACAACACTTCATCTTTCGTTCAACGAGGAGCCCACTGACATGAAGGTCTGGATCGACCAGGATCTGTGCACCGGCGATGGCCTGTGCGAGGAGATCGCCCCCGACGTCTTCACCCTGCTCGACGACGGCCTCGCCTACGTCGTCGAGGGAGACAAGATCTTTGCCGAGGCGAAGGGCAACCCGCAGGGCGCTGAGGGCCTCGCCGAGATTCCCGATGGCCAGCTCGAGGCCGTGATTGAGTCCGCCGAGGAATGCCCCGGCGAGTGCATCTACATCGAGCCCTGATCACCCGACGTCGCTGATCGACACGATGCCCCGGACCGATGGTCCGGGGCATCGTCGCGTCGAGAGCGTCAGGACGGACTTCCTTCCGATCCGCCGCTGCGACGGCTTCTGTTGACCGTTGCGACGTGTACACCTGTCAATCGATCATCCAGGTGAACAGATGTCAACCGATAAGATCGCGACCATGGCCACGCCGACCGTCCATCGCCAGCGCTCGGCGCGCGGTGAGGGCGACACGCTGCGCACCGACCTGTTGGTCGCCGCCGCCGACCTGATCGGAGCGCACGGTGAGATGGAAGCAGTGTCGCTGCGTGCCGTCGCCCGTCAGGCCGGCGTCTCCCCCACGGCGGTCTACCGCCACTTCGACGACCATGTCGAGCTGTTGCGTGGCGCCGTCGATCACTGCTGGGCGACGTTCTACGAGCAGCTCCGCAACGCTCACGACAGCAGCGACGACCCGTTCACCTCGTTCCGAGCGATGGGCGACGCCTACGTCGCCTACGCCATCGACCATCCCGGCCAGTACCGGGTGCTGTTCTCCGACAAGGTCGATCTCGGCGACGGCGACTCCCCTGGTGGGCTCGCCGCGTTCCAGCTGCTGGTCGACGCGGTCGCCCGTATGCTCGCCGTGCTCGGCGACGACCGTGACCCGTTCTTCGTCGCCGTCCAGGTGCACACGTGGATCCACGGCATGGTCGACCTCTGCGGGTCGCACCCGTCGATGCCGTGGCCCGACACCGCACAGCTCCTCGACGGCCTCAGCGCCGCCCTCCGCCTCGAACCACCGTCCTCCGCACCACGCCCCCGGCGATGAGCGAGATCACGCCATGCGGGGCGTTCGCTCATCGCTCGAACACGAGCGTGCGGGTCAGGACGGGTTGCGACCGAGGAACCGGGCCACACTGAGGAATGCGGTGTGGGCGACCATGCGATGGTCCGGACGCACGGCCTGACCCTCGATGTGCCAACCTCGGTGGAGCACCTCGATCGTGCGGGCATCGATCCACTTGCCCTTGAGCGCCTCGCGCACCTGCACGGCCTGGGTGATCGACGGCGTGTAGGCAACGAGCAGACCACCTGGTTGCAGTACCGGTTCGGCCTTCGGGATCACCTGCCATGGCTCCGGGAGGTCGAGCACGACGCGATCGAACGTGCCGAGTTCGGGATCGATCCCCTCGTAGCTGTCGGCGATGTGCACGTCGTAGCGATCGAGGGCGGCATCGCCGAGGAAGCTCTGGACGTTCTTCCTCGCTCGGTTCGCAAAGTCCTCACGGATCTCGTACCCGACGATCTCCGCGCCGTACCGGAGCATCGTCATCGACAATGCTCCCGAACCGATGCCGGTCTCGAAGACTCGGACACCGGGTCCGATGTCGGCGAGCATGCAGATCGGACCGAGGTCCTTCGGATAGATCACCTGCGCGCCGCGGGGCATCTCGACGACGAAGTCCTCGAGGGTCGGGCGGAGCGCGATGTACTCCGAGCCCTTGGTCGAGCGGATCACGATGCCCTCGCGTTGACCGATCACGTCGGCGTGCGCCACGAACCCGTTGTGGCTGTGGAATTCGCCGTCCTCGGCCAACTCGATCAGGTACCGACGCTTCTTCGAATCGAGCAGCAGGGCCCGCTCCCCCGTTTGGAACACACCGGTCATCGTCGTCTCCCTCGCGTCAACACCATTTCCACCGGCACCGGATCGTGGGCACCGGCCTTCTCGACGAGCCGACAGAAGGCGCACACGTCGCCCGTCGTGGGCGCACCGCATCGGGTGCAATCGTTGAGATCACCCGCAGCAGCGGCCGATCGTCCGGCGAGCAGCGGTGCCATGCGTTCGAGGAAGCCGAGGTAGAACGAGGCTTTGGCACCCGGCGACGTCGCCTCGATCGCGTTCAACGACTCCTTGTACGAGAGGTGCCTGTTGCCGGCTGCGATCGGACATTCCTCGACGACGTAGTCGATACCCCGCACCAGACACCATGCCGCCATCTCCCGCTCGGTGAGCCGCACGAGCGGCTTCGCCTTCTTCGGGAACCCGTTGGCAGCCGGCAGCACCGGCAACTGACGGGCGAGGTAGTCGACGTCCCAGCGCAACGTGTTGCCGAACAGCACAGCGGCTTCGTCGTCGAGGTTGTGGCCGGTCACCACCACGTCGTACCCACCGTCGCGAGCAGCCTGATCGAACAGCCGACGCTTCGAGAGCCCACAGGCCGAACACGGCACGCGACCGGTGGCCTTCGCCGCCGTCGGGACGTCGTAGCCGTAGTCGTCGCGCAGATCGATCGTGAGCAGGGTCAGGTTGCGCTCGTCGGCGAAACGCCGCACGTAGCCTCCGCTGTCGGTGGAGTACTCGCCGATCCCAAGGCCGATGTAGAGGCCGTCGGCCTGGTAGCCGGCCTCGATCAGCATGTCCCAGACGGCGAGTGAGTCCTTTCCGCCGCTGACGGCCACGAGCAGGCGATCGTCGGGCGTGAACATGTCGAATTCGTCGATCGCCTTGGCCACCTGCCGACGGCAGAGTTGTTGGAGGTGCTCGGCACAGAAGTGCGCGTTGTGGCGAGGCAAGTCGATCACCGCCGGGGCCTTGCAGACCCGACACTTGCTGCCGACTGCCGTCATCGTCGCCGTCGGCTCACGTTGCGCCACCCGAGATCACTGGCCGGACCTCGATCTGATCGTCGTCGCCGAGGACCGCATCGCCGGGGACGAGCGTGCCGTTACAGATGACGAGGTGCGCCTCCCGGCTGAGCTGCAGTTCGTCGAGGAGTCGATTGACGGAACGGGAACCGGCGAACTCGACCTCGCGCCGCGGGTTCCGCAGCAGGACCTTCACGACGGGCGTCGGGCCGCGACGCTCGCCAATGCCTCGGACTCGAGCCGTTCGAGTTCGGCTCGGCGCTGGCGTCGGCTCAGGTGGAGCTTCGGCGCCGACGCGGTGACCTTCACGAAATGGCCGGGGCCGAAGCGCTCCGTTGCGAGGCGCTCGGGTGGACTCTTGAGCACGCGCTTGCCCATCTCGCGGGCGAGGAGCAGGCCGCCGACCGCCCGCCAGTAGGGGTTGCCGAGGATCAGGCCATGGCGCAGCGCCTTGGCCCGGAGGAAGTCGCCCTGGCCGACCATGAGCATCGCGAGCGGTCGGACCAACGGGTTGGGATGCACGACACCACGCCGCAGCACGAAGCTGCGGATGACGTACCGGGGCCTGAGTGCGTACGGAAGCAGCGACATCAGATGCGGCGGATCTCGACGACGGCACTCCGCTTGCGACCGGAGCGGCGTCCGAGCAGGAAGAAGATGATCAACAGCGCAATGCCGCCGCCGGCGGCGACCGTGGCGATCGACGTCTTCTTCTCGTCGACCTTGCCCTGGATCTCGTCCTGCAGGGACTTGAACTTGTCCTCCAGGTCCTGCGGGGTGATCTTGTCCGGTACCACGGGGGTGTGCTGCTTCGACACGGTGAGGCTCCTTACTTCGGTTCCTTGAACAGCGTCGCCTTCTTGATGCGGGAGATCGCCACGGCGATCACGGCAACGGCGACGAGCAGGGTGATCAAATAGGCGAGCCACGACAGCGAGCCGGTGGCCGAGCGGGTCCACTCGGTCTGCAACAGCCGCAACAGCCCCACGAGCAGCAGGACGACACCGATGCTGAAGAGCAGCGCAGCAGCGGCGCCGAAGCCCAGCCAGGACCCGGCACCCTTCAGCGGACCGATCGTCTCCTGCTTGGCGTACGCCTTGACGTAGTCGACGATGTCCCCGACCGACGCGTCCTCCTGGGCCGGCCTGGCCTTCTCTGCCCGGCGTGCGAGGCGCTCATCGAGGTCGTTGGTGTCTGACACGGTCATCGTTTCTATCACGAAAGGCGGAACTTCAACATCGCTTCGACGTCGTCGAGGATCTCGTCGAGCAGATCGAGACGTCGCATCGGTCCCTCGGCGGCGAGGAGCCGGTGACGATCGGCGGGGCCGATCGGCGCCAACGCCGCCAGGTGGTACGTGGCCAGGAGGGGGTCGTCGGAGATCTCGGTGTCGTCGGTTCGAACGACCTCGCCATCGTCACCATCCAGGTCGCCGAGGTCCTGCTCGGCGAGTTGCGCGGCGAGCGCGAGCGCCGCTCGGACGCGGGCGTGGCTCGCCGCCACCTGCAGTTCCAGTCCCGGTGCATCGGGCTCGACGTCGGGCCAGTCGTCGACGTCCGCGATCGGGTAGGGATCGTCCGGCAGCCAGGCGTTGATCCTGATCCGCCGTGTTCCCACTGCGATCAGCGCGTAGCGGTTCTCGTCGAGCGCCTCGACCTGCATCATCCGGGCCACCGTCCCCACGAGCGCTCGGTCGTCGCCGCCGCCCGTCTCCCAGCCGTGGGTGATCAGCACCTGCCCGAACTCGGGCTCGTCGTCGCTGCGCAGACAGTCGCGGATCATGTCGCGGTAGCGGGGTTCGAACACGTGCAGCGGCAGCAGACCGCCGGGAAGCAACACCGATCCGAGCGGGAACATCGGGAGAACGGCCACGGCCTCGACGCTAGGTCACGCTGCCGATCGGTGGCCACCGGTACACGAAGGCGACGAGCATCGGCCGCTGTTCGAAGCGACGCTCAGCGCGGACCGACGGTCGACATTGCCGGACCGTCGGGGTACGAGTCGAGCCGCTCGCCGAGCGCCAGCCAGAACGGGGCGTAGTTCTCCGGTTCGTCGATGTCGGGGCTGTTGAGGAGCATCACGAACTCGATCGTGTCGCCGCTGGTGGTCCCGAGGTAGCCGGCGAGGCCCTTCGCCGCCGGCGGGTCGAGGTCGACCGGTGGGTTGCCGAGCGTCCCCGTCTTCGCGACCAGGCGGCCTTCCATCGTGGTGCCGACGAAGGCATCCTCCAACGTTCCGCTCCGCCCTGCGACGGGCAGGCCGCTCGCCACGGCGGTCCCCTCCGCTCGCTGCAGCACCGCCAGCATCGCACCGCAGGTCGCCCGGTTCTCGCTGCTGAGGCCGGATCCGTCGACGAGGTTCACGCCCTCCATCGGGACACCCCACGAACCCATCGTGCGGGTCACCACGTCGAGGCCGGCCGCCACGGTGCCGACGCCTCCGTCGGCGACACCGAGTTCCTTCACGAGCATCTCCGCCGTGTCGTTGTCGCTCGTCGTGAGCATCTCAGCGATCACGGCATCGAGCGGCTGGGACTCGAGGGTGGCCACGACAGGGAGCGCCGGGTCGGCGATGCCGCGGTCCCACCCGTTCGAGACGCGGACGCCCCGATCGGCGAGCAAGCGCGTGAACTCCCGTGCGGCGGCCACGTTCGGATCCCGTTCCCGTCCGGACCGGCCCCGGACCCGCGAGTCGTTCACCACCAACGCGTCGTACGGTCCGGCCTCGACGAAGGCGACATCCGGGCCCCAAGCAGGATTGACGAACTCGTCCTCGTAGCGGCTGCCGTCGCCGACCACTGAACCGCGAATCGACGTGACGCCAGCTGCGACGACCGCGTCCGCGAGATCGTCCAGCGGGGTCGTGTTGAACTCGGGGAAGCGGTCATCGTCGGTCGGGAAGTCGGTCGACACCAGCAGCGGGTCTCCCCCACCGACCAGGAACAGGTCGCCGTCGATCTCACCGTCGACCGCCGGCGGCGCCTGCACCGTGGTGGTGAACCGGTGGTCGGCGCCGAGCACCTCGAGCGCGACGGCTGCCACGAACAGCTTCTGTGTGCTGGCCGGGATGACGGCGGCATCGACGTTGTGAGCGGTGACCGGCCGGCCGTCGACCGACACGGCGAGGCAGGAGCGCTCGTCGATGAACGCGGCGAGTTGGTCCATCGAGTCCGACAGACGATTGTCGTTGCCGGCATCGGCCATGCTCGCCGGGGCGCGGCGGTAGCTGAACACCGACGTCGTGAGTGCCGGGGTCACCGCCGAGACCGACGGCGCGACCGGAACGGGCACCGCAGCGTTGCCGTCGACGGCCGCCTCGTGTTCGTCAGCCTGGCCATCGCTCCACACCAGCAACGCGCTGAGCGCCACCACCGGGATCATCGCCAGTGCGATCAGGCCCAACAGCGGCGTCCAGCGGTACCTCACCGGTCCCGTCACCACCTCGACGCGCATGTTGCTCATCGCGGCCCCACCATCGCCGGTGTCGGCCCGGCCGGATAGGTGTCGAGCGTGTCCGCGAGCGCGTCCCAGATCGGTCGGTACTCGCTCTGGTCGGAGATCGTCGGGCCGTTGAGGATCAGCACGTACTCGACTTCGCCACCGCCCTCGATCGGGAGATAACCGCCGAGGGCCTTCACGGCAGGCGGATCGGCGTTGAACGGCGGGTTGTTGAGGGTGCCGGTCTTGCCACGCAGCCGACCTTCGACGGAGTGGCCGACGAACACGTCGGACAGCGTGCCGGTCTGACCGGCGATCGGCAGCCCCTGCCCGACGGGCGAATCCAGGTCGTAGCGGGCGAGGACTTCGGCAAGCGCAGCACACGTGACACGGTTGTCCGGGCTGAGGCCGGAACCGTCGGCCAGCACGAGCGACTCGACGCTCACCCCCCACTCGGCGAGTTGGTCACGAATCGCGGCGAGTCCCGCCTCGCGTGTTCCAGCCGCAGTACCCGTGACGCCGAGTTCCTTCACGACGAGTTCGGCGGTGTTGTTGTCGCTGTTCCCGAGCATCTCGGCGACGACCGACGACATCGGCGCCGACTCGACGGCAGCGATCTCGACAGCGGTCGCCGGCGCAGTTCCACTCGACGGTGCACCGGCAACGGCGACCCCACGCGCCTGGAGGAGCCGGGTGAACTCGCGGGCCGCCCCTTCGTTCGGATCGTTGGCTCGCAGGTCGTCACCCTCGACACGCGAGTCGTTCGCCATCAGCGCGTCGTACGGTCCCCCTTCGAGGCCGGCGACGCCCACTCCCCAACCCGGGGCGAAGAACTCGTCGTCGTAGCGGCTGCCGTCGCCGACCACGCCGCCCACGACGCTCGTGACACCGGCCTCGACGACACCGTCGGCCAACGAGTCGAGCGAGGTGGGCGAGGTGACGGCATACCGCTCGAGATTCGACGTCGGATACCAGTCAGAGGAGAGCAGCGGGTCGCCGCCGCCCACGAGATACAGATCGCCCTCGACGACACCGGCGACCGGCGTGGCCGCCACCTCGACGGTGGTCGAGTACCGGAAGTCCTCCCCCAGTCGCTCGAGAGCGACAGCGGCGACCAGCAGTTTCTGGTTGCTCGCCGGAATCACGGCGATCTCGTCGCGCACTGCGCCCACGTCCACGCCGTCGACGGCGACAACGGCACACGATCGGTCGTTGAGCGTCGCCAGGAACGGATCGACCTCGCTGCGGAACGCGTCGATGTTCAGGTCTCTCGACACGATGCCCGACATGCGCCGATAGCTCAGGAGCCCGGTCGACAGCGCCGGGGTCGCCACCGGAACCTCCACCGTCGGATCGACGGGTGGCGCCGCCTGGTTGTCGTCGGAAGATCCCGACGACCAGCGATGGATGGCGAAGAGAATCACCGCTGGGACGATCGCGACCGCGCCGAGGACCAACCACGGGCCGGGCCCACGTCCACGTGCGCCGGCGGGTCGGGTCACCGCTGGTGCGCCTCGCGGAAGCGCGCGTAGCGGATCAGATGACCGAGCGCGGTCACGGCCTGCCCGCCGCTGCCGTAGCAGAGGCGACCGAGTCGACGCACCGTCGCCGGTCCGGGGTTGTCGGGGTCGGCGACCGCCAGCTCGGTGGCGACCAGGATCGGCTTGCCCGTGGACACGCTGAGTTCGTGGGCCGCTTCGGCGAAACGCTGGTCCTGGCGCTCGTGGTAGGCCACGATCCGCTCGAGCCCGTGGTCGGGGTAGAACCGGCCATCGCGCATCATCCGCGCCTGGTTGCTCTGGATCCCGATACCGAGGTAGATGATCGCGTCGACCGCGTCGTGCGTGGCGATCAGCTCCATCACCTCGGGGATCGTGTCGCGGGTCTCACCGCCCGCGCAGTCGACCGGGTTGTTGCGGCTCCAGCGCGGCGGCAACTTGGCGTCGATCGCCTCGCGCAGGTCGTCCGGCAGGGCCATCAGGGTGATGTCGCGGTCGCGGGTGATCGCGTCAGCGGTCACGACGCCCCATCCACCGGCGGTGGTGAGCACCACGGTGTTGCCGCCGCGCGGAAGCGGCTGCGTGGCGAAGGTCGCCGCCGCCTCGAAGGCTTCGGTGACCGTCGCTGCCCGCGTGATCCCGGCGGCGCGGCACTCCCCGTCGAAGATCTTGTCGTTGGCGGCCAGCGCGCCGGTGTGGCTGGCAGCTGCCTGTGCGCCACCCTCGGTGGCGCCGCCTTTCACCAACACGAGCGGCTTGCGAGCAGCGGCCGTCGCCAGGCGGTCCATCAGCCCGCGCCCGTCGGCGATGCCTTCGACGTAGGCCAGTGCGACCGTGGTGGCGTCGTCGTCGGCGTACCAATCGAGATAGTCCGCAACGGTGACGGCTGCTGCGTTCCCGGCCGACACGGCCCGGCTGATCCCGACGCCGCTCGCCCGTGACAGGTTCATGAAGCTGGACACGAAGTTGCCGCTCTGGCTCGCGACCCCGATGCGACCAGCCGGCGGGTATGGCGCCACGATCTGTGCGCACAGGTCGATCGGCGTGCTGACGACGCCCTGGCCGTTCGGCCCGGCGAGCAGCATGCCGAGCTCGTCGGCGAGCTCGACCAGCTCCTCCTCGGCGACTCGGCCCTCGTCGCCCGCCTCCCCGTACCCGGCCGAGGTGAGGAAGGCGGCGGTGATTCCCTTGGCCGCGCAGGCTTGCAGCAACTCCGGGTTGGCCGCAGCGGGCGTGCAGACGAACACGAGGTCGATCGCTCCGTCGGGCAGCTCGGCGATGTCGGCGACCGTGCGGATGCCGAGGACCTCCTCGCCCTTGAGGTTGGTGCCGTACACCCCGCCGGCGTATCCGGCTGCCAGCAGGTTGTGGAGCGAGACGAAACCGAACTTGCCCGGGTGGGTCGAGGCGCCCGTGACGAGGACCCCACGTGGTTCGAACAGCGCTCGGAACTGTTCGTCGGTGGGCCGCTGACGCGTGACCGTGCGGGCAGCGTCGAATCCTGCGCCGAGCTCGACCAGACCGTCGACGGCGACCAGCTCACCGGATGCCTGCACGATCAGCGGGTTGATGTCGACGCTGGCGATGTCGTCGCGCTCGGTGACGAGTCGTCCCAGGCCGACCAGCAGGGCGATCAGCTGCGTCCGATCGACCGCAGCCTCGCCGCGGAACGGACCGAGCAGTTTCTGGGTGGCCAGGTCGTCGATCATGCCCGCCGCCGTCACGGCGTCGAGCGGCGCCGGCCGGAACACGACGTCGGCGACTGCCTCGGCCAGCACGCCACCGACGCCGAGCATCACGGTCGGACCGAACTGCGGGTCGCGGATCACGCCCGCGATCAGTTCCCGGTTGCCGGAGATCATCGGTGCGACCAGCAGCGACACGTCGCCATCGTCGGGGCGGGCCGCCGCGAGCAGGTCGTCGGCAGCCTCGAGCACCGCCGCTCGGTCGCCGAGACGGAGCCGCACGAGTCCCCGCTCGGTCTTGTGGGCGATCCGATCGCCGTTCAGCTTGACGACGACGGGAAAGCCGAGCTCGACGGCAGCTTCGACGGCCTGGGCCGCATCGGCCACGACACGCTCGGCGGCGATCGGCACGCCGAAGTCGGCGAGCAGCGACTTGGAGTCGCGCTCCGACAGCGTCGTGGACGCGGCAGAACCGGGTGAGGTCGTGTCTGGGGTCGCCATGCGGTCAACACGGTACCCGTCCGACCTGCCGCGATGTGGTGCACGCGGCGTCAGCGCCGCCTCGCGGCCTCAGGTCGGAATCAGCGCGGCGCGGAAGAACTCGATGATGTGTTCGCTGCGACGCTCGAGCGCCTCCGGCGCCAGTGGATCCTCGTCGAGCAGACCCTCGAGGAACGGTGCGTCGGAGAAGTAGCTCAGCAGGGCGCCGTAGCCGGTGAGCAGGAGCTGTTGAGGATTCTGCTCACGGAACGTGCCGTCGGCCATCTCACGGCCGAGGTAGTCGGCGGCCTGGTCGAACATCGGCCGGAGGACCGCGGCGAGGTCGATCCCGAGGTGGGAGCCGCCGTCGATCGCTTCGCGGCGCATCAGCGTGACGTACGACGGGTTGTCGGCGAAGTAGCCGAACCCGGCGCGCAGCACCTGCTCGATCTTGGGCCAGCCCGTTGCGGTCGACTCCACCGCATCGGCCAGACGAGCGAACCAGTCCGACAGCAGGCGTTCGAACACCTCGCCGTACAGGGCCTCCTTCGATGCGAAGTGGTGCAGCAGACTCGGTCGGCGGATCCCGACCTCGGCGGCGATGTCGTTGAGCGAGGTGCCGCTGTACCCGTCGTGGGCGAAGCACGTGAGCGCCGCGTCGAGGATCTGGTCTCGGGTGGACCGACCCTCGACGGGCAGCTCGGTCGCGGTCACGAGGTGGAGGTCGGACATGGTCCGACGAACGCTACTTCGTGCGTCGGGAGGCTCCTCGCCAGGAACCGACGGGTTCAGGCGGGCGGGTAGACACCCATCTGCTTCGCCTTGTCGGTCTGCCAGAAGATGTCGGCGATCTCGTCGATGTAGGCGACCAGTTGCTCGCCGACCGCAGGGTCCATCGACTTCTTGGCCTCTCCGGCCTGGTGGATCGCCTTCCAGAACAACTCGTGGAGCTGCGGGAACGCGGCGAAGTGGTCGGGAGCGAAGAAGTCGGCCCAGAGCACCATCAGGTGGTGCTTGGTCTCCTCGGCGCGAGCCTCCTTGATCGAGATGCAGCGGGCCCGGAACACCTCGTCGTCGGACTCGGCGTACTTCTTGGCGGTCTTCACGACCGACAGCGCCTCGATCTTGGCCTGGGCCGGGTCGTACACCCCGCAGTACAGGTCGCAGTGGGCGTGGGCGACGGTGGCCCCTTCGAACAGCGGGGCGAACAACTTGGCGAACATGATGTCTCCTGGAGGTTGGTGATCGTGGGCGTGACGAACGATTCCCGAAGGCCGTTCAGGCGAAACATACACTCCGCGCCCGTGGACGTGCTCAAGCCGCCTCCGACGAATCGGCCTCGATGGCGCCACGCGCTGCCCCGACGCTTCGTCGTGGCCGACCGGTCGATGGAGCCGACGCTCGTCGACGGACAGGGACTCGTCGCCATCGGATCCTCCCGGGCACGGGTGGGACAGCTCCGGTGCGTCGAGCATCCGAACCGGACGGGCTTCTGGCTGGTGAAGCGGGTGTCCGAGGTGCACGGCGACGGCACGATGTCGGTGCTGTCGGACAATCACGAGAGCACGCGCGCCGACTCCCGGTCATTCGGGCCGGTGCCCGTCGCCGGCAGCTACCGGGTCGTGCTCCGCGTGCCGCGCCGCTGGACCTGATCGCTCACAACGCCTTGCCGTACCCGCCGTCGACGACGAGGATCTCGCCGGTCGTCAGTTTCGAGCCGAGCAGGAACCCGAAGATCGCATCCTTGACGTCCTCGGGCGTGCAGACGGCACCCAGCAGCGTCCTGTCGACGACCGACTGCTTGATCGTGTCGAACGCGTCGCCGAATCCCTCCTGCAACCACGAACCGTCGATGAAGCCCGGGCACACCGTGTTCACCTGCACCTCTGGTCCCATCACTCGGGCGAGCGTGACGGTCAAGTTGTTGAGGCCCGCCTTCGACGTGCAGTACGGGATCGAACTCCCGGTGCCGTAGACGCCTGCGACGCTCGACACGTTGACGATCTGCCCGCCGCCGTCGGCCTTCAACGCTGTCGCTGCGGCCCTCGCCATTTGGAACGGGCCGATCAGGTTGACGCCCATGATCGAGGTCCACGTCTCCGCCGTCACCGCATCGAGGTCGTGATGCGGGATGAAGCTCGTGGTGCCGGCGTTGTTGACGAGGACGTCGAGCCGTCCGAAGCTGTCGGTCGCGGCAGCGACGAGACGGCGACAGTCGTCGTCGTCTGCGACGTTCGCCTGGACGGCGATCGCTCGAACCCCGCTCGCCGCTGCCTCGGCGGCCACGGCCTCGGCGGCGTCCTTGGATCGGGAGTAGTTCACGACGACGTCGCAACCGGCCGAGGCCAGCGCGAGGGCGGTCGCTCGTCCGACGCCGGTCCCCGCTCCGGTCACGATTGCAGCCTTGCCCGACAGATCCATGGTGCGCTCTCCTGTTCCGTTGTGTCGATGTTCACAGCGCGAACGGCCGACCGTAGCCTGAGGACTCATGCAGATCGTCGCCGCACTCTTCGTCGAGAACTTCGAGATGCGTCAGGCGCCGGGGCCGTCGACGCGCATCGACCTGAGCGGCGTGATGTTCTCGATGGCCGCGCCGTCGCCGGCCCCGGTGACGATCGAGCCGCACCTCGTGGCGTTGATCTTCTGCCCGGAGGGTGAGCCGGGCAGCGGTGTGTTCGAGGTCGTGTTCCGGCGGGGCGTCGACGAGGACAGCGAGCAGATCGCCCGCAACGTCAGCCCGTTCACCGTCGAGCCCGGCAAGTTCACCTACCGGCTCGTGCGTGGCCAGTTGGAATTCGACGACTACGACCAGGTGTTCGCGCACTGCCGCATCGACCACGGCCCCTGGCACCTCGTCCCCTTCACCCTGCTCCCTCCCGCCTGACGATTGCACCATGGGTCAGGGACCCCTGGGCCAATCGGGTTGGTTCGCTTCCGGAGGCCGTCAGGTACTGTCGCCCGCGTGTCGTTGACTGCCGAACAGGACCAGCTCGCCGTCTCGCTCATCCGGGGGATGGCAATGGACGGCCCACTCGCCGCGAACAGCGGCCACCAGGGCACCGCCATGGCGCTCGCACCACTGGGACACGTGCTCTACAGCCGCGTGATGCGACACGATCCGGCGGATCCGGCCTGGCCCGACCGTGACCGATTCGTGCTCTCCAACGGCCACGCGTCGATCCTGCAGTACACGTTGCTGTTCCTGTCGGGCTACGGACTCGAACTCGACGACCTCCGCCAGTTCCGTCAGTGGGAGTCGGCGACACCGGGACATCCCGAGGCCGGCCACACCGCGGGCGTCGAGGTCACGACCGGTCCGCTCGGGCAGGGCTTCGGCAACGCCGTCGGCATGGCGATCGCCGAAGAGAACCTCCGCGCCCGATTCGGCGCCGACGCCCAGGACCATCACACCTTCGTGATCGCCGGCGACGGCTGCCTGATGGAGGGCATCAGCCATGAAGCGGCGTCCCTGGCCGGGCATCTCGGCCTCGGCAGGCTGATCTGCATCTTCGACGACAACAAGATCACGATCGACGGCCCGACGAGCATGTCGACGAACGACGACGTCGTCATGCGCTTCCGTGCCTACGGCTGGGACGTCGTCGAGCTCGGTGAGATGGCCGACGATCTCGACGGACTCGAAGCAGCGTTGCTCGCCGCGAAGGCCCAGACCGACAAGCCGTCGCTGCTCGTGTTGCGCTCACACATCGGTGAGCCGTCGCCCGATCACGTCGACACCCACGGCGCCCACGGCAATCCGTTCTCCCCCGACGACGTCGCCCGGACCAAGAAGATCATGGGCATCCCCGACGAGCCGTTCTGGGCGCCCGACGATCTCGTCGCCGCCTACCGGGCGCACGCCGCCGAACGAGGTGACGCCGCCCGGGCCGGTTGGACGCAGCGCAGCACCGACGTGACGGCCGGACCGCAGTGGCAGGCGGCCTGGGCGGGCACCGGCACCAGCGGCTGGGATGCCGATCTGCCCGCGTACGAGTTCGGTGAGTCGGTCGCCACCCGCAAGGCGATCCAGACGGCCCTCGACGCCACCTACGACAACCTTCCCGGGCTGATCTCCGGGTCGGCCGATCTGACCGGCAGCAACGGAACCGGCCTGTCGCGTACCACGTCGTTCACCGCCGACGACCGCACCGGGCGCTATCTCCACTACGGCATCCGCGAACACGCGATGGGCAGTGCACTCGTCGGGATGGCCCAGCACGGTGGCACGCTGCCGATCGGCGGCACGTTCTTCGTGTTCTCCGACTACATGCGACCGCCGATCCGCCTCGCCGCGCTGTCCGGGGCCAAGTGCTGCTTCGTCTTCACCCACGACTCGGTCGGCGTCGGCGAGGACGGACCGACCCACCAGCCCGTGGAACACCTCGCGACGCTGCGGGCGATGCCGGACCTCCACGTGGTCCGACCCGCCGACGGCAACGAGACGATTCACGCCTGGGCCGATGTCGTTCGCCATGACGGGCCGTCGGTGCTCGTGCTCAGCCGCCAGAACATCCGGGTGACCACCGACGGCTCCGCCGTCGAGCGCGGTGCGGGGATCGTCACCGACTCCGATGTCGCGCCGCAGGTCGTGCTGGTCGGCACCGGCAGCGAGGTCGAGGTGTGCGTCGACGCCGCCGCCGCGCTCAACGACCAGGGCGTGGCCGCTCGGGCCGTGAGCATGCCCAGCTGGGACCGCTTCGCCGCTCAGGACCGTTCATTCCGCGACGAGATCCTCCCACCCGGCGTGCCGGTGGTCTCCGTCGAGGCGGCCACCACCTTCGGCTGGGAGCGCTACTCCGATGTCGCCATCGGCATCGACCGCTTCGGCGCGAGTGCTCCCGGCGAGCTCGTGCTCGACAAGCTCGGCATCAACGTCGAACATGTCGTGCGCCGGGCACTCGAACTCGTTTCCTGACCCCGACCCTCAAGGAGCCACCAATGGCCGACACGAACCGCATCGCCGCCCTCTACGACCAGGAGGGACAGAGCCCGTGGCTCGACAACCTCAAGCGCGGCTACATCACCTCCGGCCAGCTCGTCGCGATCCGTGACGGTGGCGTGCGCGGGCTCACGTCGAACCCGTCGATCTTCCAGAAGGCGATCCAGGACTCGAACGACTACGACGAGCAGTTCGCCGATCTCCGCTCGTCGAGCACGTCGATCATCGACGACTACTGGGCGCTCGTCGTGCGCGACATCCACAGCGCGTGCGACGTGTTCTCGAAGGTGTACGACCACTCGAACGGCGTCGACGGCTACGTGAGCGTCGAGGTCGATCCCGGGCTGGCTCACGACGGTCCGGGCACCGAAGCCGCCGCCAGGGAGCTGCACCAGCGGATCGATCGCCGCAACCTGATGGTGAAGATCCCCGGCACCGAGGAGGGCCTCACGCCGATCGAGCAGATGATCGCGGAAGGCCGATCGATCAACGTGACGTTGATCTTCAGCCTCGATCGGTACTCGAAGGTGATCGAGGCGTACCTCCGAGGTCTCGAACGTCTCGCTGCCGACTCCGCCGCCGATCTGTCCCGGGTTGCGAGCGTCGCCAGCTTCTTCATCAGCCGGGTCGACTCCGAGGTCGATCGGCGCCTCGACGCCATCGGGACCGACGAGGCGTTGGCGCTGCGCGGCAAGGCCGCGGTCGCCCAGGGCAAGCTCGCCTACCAGCTGTTCCGCGAGGCCTTCTCCGGGCCGCGCTGGGAGGCGTTGGCCACTCGCGGCGCCCAGGTGCAGCGACCGCTCTGGGCGTCGACGTCCACCAAGAATCCGGCCTACACGGACACGCTCTACGTCGACGAGCTGATCGGCCCCGACACGGTCAACACGCTGCCCGACAGCACGCTCGAGGCGTTCGCCGACCACGGCACGCTCGCCCGCCGGGTCGATGTCGACGTCGACGCGGCTCGCGCCGTGTGGGAGGCGCTCCCCGGGGCCGGTGTCGACATGGACGACGTCGCGGCCCAACTCGAACGCGAGGGGGTCTCGAGCTTCCAGAAGTCCTTCGACGAGCTGATCACCGCCCTCACCGCCAAAGCCGACACCCTGTAACCCAACACCCTGTAACCCAACACCCTGTAACCCAACACCCCGTAGCCCAACACCAGCCGAAAACTTGCGCGAATCGGTCGCTCAGCGACCCGATTCCGCAGGATTTCCGGGGTGGGGGCGGCCGGTCATCACACCTGGGCGACCTCGATGAAGCGGCGGGGGTAGCCCTGGGCGCCGTTCGGAGCGACCGGAGCGGTCTCCTCGGTCTGCGGTTCACCGTCGCCGTCGAATGCGCGAGCCTCGACCATGTACTTCCCGGGAGCGGCGTCGAAACGGGCCACCCACTGCACCCACGTGTCGTCCGACGGAACGCCGCCGAGTTCGGCTTCGATCCAGTCGCCGCGGTCGAGACGCACCTGCACCCGTGAGACGCCTCGGTGGATCGCCCAGGCGACACCGCCGACCACCATCTGACCGGGACGGGCACCCGGCCGATCGGTGTCGATGCGCGACATCGTCTTGATCGGACCTTCTTTCGACCAGCCGCGCGGCACCCAGTAGGCGTCGTAGTCCTCCCACCGGGTCAGCTCGATGTCGGTCACCCACTTGGTTGCCGACACGTAACCGTACAGCCCGGGCACGACCATCCGCACCGGATACCCGTGGCGCGCCGGCAAGGGTTCGCCGTTCATCGCGATCGCCAGCAGTGCGTCGCGGCCGTCCATGATCGTCTCGGTCGGCGTCCCGGCGGTCCACCCGTCGATCGACGTGCTCACCACCTGTGTCGCACCCGGTTGCACACCGGCTTCTTCAAGGACGTTCTTGAGCAGGACACCCTGCCACTGTGCGTTGCCGACGAGGTCGCCGCCGATCGGGTTCGACACGCACGACAACGTCACGTACCGCTCGACCTGCGGTCGTTCGAGGAGATCCGCGAACGTCAGCTCGATCGGGTTGTCGACCATGCCGTGGATCTTGAGCCGCCACGAGTCCTTCGAGACCTGGGGCACGACCAGCGCCGTGTCGATCCGGTAGAAGTCGCTGTTCGGCGTCACGAAGGGCTCCATGCCCTCGACCGGAACCTGGGCGTTCGCAGGCAGGACCGCGCTCCGCGACGCAGGGGCGGGAAGCGCGATGTCGGAACGCTCGGCGCTCACCTCGAAGCGCTGCTGGAGCAGGCGGCCGACACCGCCGACGAGCACGGCGGCCGATCCGATGCCGATCGCTCCCCCCACGAACCGCCGGCGATCGACGCCCATCGTCTGGGCCGGCACGGACGGCTGGAGGCCGTCCGCCGACGCGCGCGGTTGCGGCCGGGGAGCGAGGTACCAGAGCACGGTGATCGACACCGCCGTGCCGACGATGGTGGGCAGCAGCTTGCCGAGGCTCGGCGCCGGGCGCGTCAGCACGGCGAACGCTCCGAGGAGGCCGATCACGCTGGTCAGGGCATACGCGGCACTGCGGGCCCCGCGCATTGCGAGCACACCCACGGTGATCCCGATCCCGAACACCACGATCAGTGCGCCGAGGATCAGCACGACCTTGTCGTTCGTCCCGAAGGTGTCGATCGCCCACTCCTTGAGGGGGCGCGGCACGATGTCGATGAAGACCTGACCAACCGGAACGACGGGCGACGCCGAGCCGTCGACGAGGCCGACCACGAGCTCGGCGGCGGCGAGCCCGGCGCCGGTCGCGAGCAGACCGAGCACCGGTCCCTGCCACTTCGACCCGTACGATCCAGACTGCATGGACCCAGATGTATCCGAAGAAGCGGTGTCCCGAGCACGTTCCATCGTGTCCGAGCTGGGTGTTTCCGAGAATGTTCGACTCGCGGAAGAACTTGTTTCCGAAACGCTCGGGCTCATCACCGACCAGCCTGACACGCTCGATCTGAAGATCGCCACTGCAGCGCTGACCGAGATGCGCGACGCCTACGCGATGTTCGCTCCGTACAAGGACCGTCGCAAGGTCGCGATCTTCGGGTCGGCCCGCACGAGCGCCGACGACCCCCTGTACGGATTGACCCGTCGTCTTGCCGCCACCCTCGCCGAACGCGGGTGGATGACCGTCACCGGCGCCGGACCGGGAATCATGGAGGCGGGTATGGAAGGAGCCGGGCGGGAGAACTCGATCGGCGTCTCGATTCGGCTCCCGTTCGAGACCGGCGCCAACTCGATCATCGCCGGGGACGAGAAGCACGTGAGCATGAAGTACTTCTTCACGCGCAAGCTGATGCTGATCAAGGAGTCGCAGGGATTCGTGTGCCTACCGGGTGGATTCGGGACGCTCGACGAGATGTTCGAGCTCCTGACGCTCACGCAGACCGGCAAGGGAGTGCCCGTTCCGATCGTGCTGCTCGACGCGCCCGGTGATCCCTACTGGGAGGGCGTCGACACGTTCGTCCGCCAGCAGCTGATCGCTCGCGGCCTCGTGTCGGCGACCGACGTCGGCCTCTACACGATCACCAACGACTGCGACGAGGCCGCGGTGATCATCGATGACTTCTACGCCAACTACGACTCGGTGCGCTACGTCGGCGACCACCTCGTGATCCGGATGCGCCAGGGACCGACCGACGCGCAGCTCGCAGAACTCAACGAGCAGTTCGGACACCTCGCCTCCCGTGGCTCGATCGACCGGGCCGAGCCCTTCAAGATCGAACGCCGAGACGATGACAAGGTCGACCTCGACCGGATCTCCTTCGTGTTCGCCAAACGCGGGTACAGCGACCTGGTCGCCATGATCCGCGTCCTGAACGGCTACGTCTCGTCGAGCTGACGAAGGACACCTGCGGCCTTCTCGATCGCCCGCCTCGCCTGCATCAGCTTCTTGTCGTCCGCCGGGCGGGTGACCTCACCGTTGGCCGAGGCCTCTCGGAGACGGTCGAAGGCGAGCTCGTCGAGATCTGCCGCAACCGACTCGAGACGCTCGACCAATCCGGAGTACTCGCCCATCACCGACCAGCCACGCCGAGCGCTTCGGCCACGAGATCGACCGGATGCCTCACCGGCAGATCGAGCACCGCGCCGAGATGCATCGAGCAGCCGGGGTTCGCGCTCGCCACGGCGACGGCATCCGATCGTTCGGTCGCCCGCCGGATCGACGCCACTTTCCGCTCGCGGATCTCGCCGGCGAGTGACGGCTGCAACGCCGAGTAGGCGCCACCGGCGCCACAACACAGGCCGTCGTCGTCGAGCTCGACCACGTCGGCGACGTGCCCGAGCAGTGTCCGGACCGGTTCATGCGCCCGTTGGACGTGACGCAGGTGGCACGGGTCCTGCACGATGATCGTCCGGCGCGGCCCGGCCGGATCGGGCAGGCGGGCAACTCGCTCGGCCAGCCATTCCGAGATGTCGAGGACTCGAGCGCTGAACCGATGGGACTCCTCGGTGTCGAGCAGATGGCCGTACTCCTTCATCGCGGCGCCGCACCCGGCGGAGTTCACCAGGATCGGTGCACTTCCGGGCATCGACGCCATCACCCGCTCGGCCAGCGCGGCTGCGTCGTCATGGAGGCCGGCATGCGCATGCAGTGCACCGCAGCAGCCCCCTCCGGTTCCGGGCACTGCGTGGTTGGCGCCTGCGAGCGTGATCAGGGCCGCCGTGTTGCGATGCGTGTCGCGCTGCCAGGCATCCATCACGCAACCGGTGAAGAGCCATACGTCGTCGCCGGTGGTCTCGACCTTCGGGGACCGGCGCAGTGCGAGGCGCGGAATCCCGAGTCGCTTCGGAACGAGCCGGAGCCGTTGTCCCACGGCGATTGCCGTCGACCCAGCGAGCAGGACCCGGTGCCGTGGCAGCATTCGCAGACCGAACCGTTGCCACCAGGGAGTCATCCGACCCTGCCCGGCGAGTGTCGTTCGTGTCTGTTCCATCAGCGCCCCGAACTGCACCCCACTCGGACATGCCATCTCGCAGCCCCGGCACTGCACGCAGGTCTCCACGAAGTCGACGAACTCGTCGTCGATCGGGAGTCCACCACGCTCGACCGCCCGCATGGCATCGATGCGCCCGCGCGGCGAGTACTTCTCTTCCCCCGTCACCCGGAACGTCGGACAGTGAGGCAGACACAGACCGCAGCTCACGCACGTGGCCGCCAGCTCGGCGTCCAGTCCGAGCACCGACCGCCCGATGCGTTGGGAACCCGTCGTGGTGCTCATCCGCCGGACATCGTAGGTCCGGGGGCCGCACCGGAGCCCACGCAACCGCCACGAGCGACGGAGTACCGGTCGCCGTCCAACGAAGTGCGGAGCCGGACGGCGCGATCGCTCACCGGACGCAATACCGTCGCTGGGCATGCCCGAGGGCCACACCATCCACCGAATCGCCCGCGACCACACCAGACTGCTCGTCGGCCGCTCGGTTCGTGTCTCCAGCCCGCAGGGTCGGTTCGAGGCCGACGCCGAACGGGTGGATGGCGCAGTGCTCGATCGCATCGAGCCGTACGGTAAGCACCTGTTCTACCGATGGTCGACCGGCGAGGTCGGCCACGTGCACCTCGGCCTGTTCGGCAAGTACCGGGTGCAGCGCACCGACGACTCCCCTGACCCGATCGGGCAGGTGCGCATGCGCTTGCAGGTCGAACCGGACGGCAACCTCGACCAGTACGTCACGGTCGACCTCAGCGGTCCGACCGCCTGCTCGATCGACCCCCCGTCGGTGCGGCGAGAGATCCTGGCTCGGCTGGGCCCTGACCCGATCCGGCGCGGCTCGAAGCCGGATGCGATGATCGCCAAGGTCGGTCGGAGTTCGCGCGGCATCGGCGACCTGCTGATGGACCAGTCGGTCGTCGCCGGTGTCGGCAACGTCTATCGAGCCGAGGCACTGTTCGTCACCGGAATCCATCCGCTCCGGCCCGGCACCGACTGCGATCCGGTCGAGCTCGAGGCACTCTGGGCGACCGTGCAGGGGATGCTGCGCCAAGGGGTGAAGGACGGCCGCATCGTCACCGTCAGTCGGAGCGAACTCGGCATCGCCGGGAGCAAACGTATCCCCCGCCGGGAAGCGACCTATGCCTACAAGCGCGATCGGTGCCTGCGCTGCGGTGACGAGATCCGGCGCATCGAGATCGCCAACCGCACCTGCTACTACTGCCCGACCGACCAACCCCGCTGAGTGTTACGCCAGGGGTCTGACCCCTGGCGTAACACGTAGTGTGGGGAGCATGACCGCCGTCGATCGAATTGCCGACATCGTCCGCGAACTCCACGAGGGGTTCCGCTGCGGGGTCCTGCGGACCAACGAGCAGCGCGTGACGCAGTTGCGCCGACTGCGGACGCTCTTCGTCGAGCAGGAGGATCGGCTGATCGACGCGCTCGTCGCCGACGTCGGCAAGCCCCGCATCGAGGCGTACACGACGGAGATCGCGTTCACGATCAACGAGATCGACCACACGCTCAAGCACCTCGATTCCTGGACGAAGCCGGGCAAGGTGAAGGTGCCCTTGACGTTCAAGCCCGGCACGGCGCAGCTCCGCCCCGAGCCGCTGGGCACCGTCTGCATCATCGCCCCGTGGAACTACCCGGTCCAGCTGCTGTTCGCTCCACTGGTGCCGGCCATCGCGGCCGGCAACACCGCAGTTCTCAAGCCGTCCGAGGTGACTCCGACGGTCTCTGCCCTGATCGACGAGCTGGTGCCGATGTACTTCGACGCGAACACGGTCGCGGTCGTGACCGGAGCGGTCGAGGAGACCACGGTGCTGCTCGAGCAGCGGTTCGACCACATCTTCTACACCGGCAACAGCAAGGTCGGACGAGTCGTGATGCGGGCGGCCGCGGAACACCTCACCCCGGTGACACTGGAACTCGGCGGCAAGAGTCCGGCGATCGTCGCCGCCGACGCCAACATCAAGGTCGCCGCCACGCGCATCGCCTGGGCGAAGTTCCTCAATGCCGGCCAGACCTGCGTCGCACCGGACTACGTCCTGGTCGAAGCAGGTGTCGAGGATCAGCTCGTGTCGGCGCTCGCCGACGCGGTCACCAGCTTCTACGGCGCCGACCCTCGTCTGTCACCGGACTACGCGCGGATCGTCAACGAGCGTCACCACGATCGGTTGACGAGGCTGCTCGACGCCGGCGGTTACGACGCCACGGTCATCGGTGGCACCGGCGACCGCGACAGCCGGTATCTCGCTCCCACCGTGCTCGCCGGCGTCAAGCCCGACGCGGCCGTGATGGACGACGAGATCTTCGGACCGATCCTGCCGGTGCTCACGGTCGGCGACGTCGACGAGGCGATCCGGTTCGTCAACGACCGCGAGAAGCCGTTGGCGCTGTACGCGTTCAGTCAGAGTCATGACGTGCTCGACCACGTCGTCGCGAACACATCGGCCGGCGGCGTCACGCTCAACCACGCCGTGTTGCACCTCGCGGTGCCCGATCTGCCCTTCGGTGGGGTCGGAGCGAGCGGTCTGGGCGCCTACCACGGCAAGGCGGGCTTCGACACCTTCACACACCACAAGCCGGTGCTCGACAAGCCCACCCGTCCCGATCCGTCGCTGATGTACCCGCCGTACACGAACACCAAGCAGAAGATCCTCCGCAAGTTCCTCTGACGCGAACGCCGCGGGCCATCGACATCGGTGGTCACTGCGCGGTCCACTGCGGTGCGTCGGGTTGGCCGCGCCAGTAGGCGAGACGACGTTGCGCCTCGGGCATCGCCGATGGAGTCCGCAGACCGGCGATCAGCCGCATCAGCGTGGCGGCAACCAACCGCAGCTCGGCGAAGGCGCCAGCTGAGGGGTCATCGGCGAGCGACCGTCCGTAGCCGGCAGCAAACGCCGGGTACTCGGTGCCGTCGCCGCCCCACCGGCTCGCCCACGTCAACATCGGGGCGTGGTCCCAGCCGGGCGGTGCCCAACAGAGCAGGTCCCAGTCGATCAGCGTCGCCCCCTCGGCCGTCATCACCACGTTGCCCGGGTGTACGTCTCCATGGCACACCACCGCCCCGTCGATGGACTGCCAACCTGGGTGACGTTCGATCGCCGATTCGATCCCGGCTCGGGCGTCGTCGTCGAGTGCCGGTCCAGCGCGGTCGAGCAAGGTGGCGAAGTCCCACCACGGGAAGTTCGTCGGCGGTGGCAACGGAACCGACTCGGGGAGCTCAGCCCGATCGAGTCCGTGGACCAGTCGGACCATCCGGCCCACCGAACTCCAGTCGATCGGCACGTCGACCGGCTCCAGCAGCTCCCAGCACGTGACGCTGAGCGCGCCGACGACGATCACGTCGGAACGAGCAGGGGTCGGGACGCGCACGCCTGCGTCGGTGAGAAACGACATCAGTTCCAGCGACGCGGTGGCAGGGACCGACGGAGCACTCACACGCAGGACACATGCGCCGGCACGATGGATCGCGTTCATGCCCACCCGGAGCACCTCGGGCTCGTCGAGGCCCCAGCGCCGTGCCGCGACCTGCGCCGCGGACGCGGCCGCAGCGACGTCGTCGATCGGCCGATCGACGTATGCCCGGATCCCGGTCGCCATCAGGGACCGGTGAGGACGTCGAGACCGGGATTGAGGCGCCCGGTGGGGTCGAACTCCATCCGGATCCGGCGATGCAGCTCGATCGTCTCGGCGTCTGGCAGCACCGTCGGGGCAGGACGGGAGTGGTGCACGATGCCGACACCGATCTCGGCGACGAACGTCCCCGACGGTTCGTCGCGCAACATGGTGAGTTCTGCGGGCGGGACCGACCATCGGTGCGGCGGCAGGTCGGGAGCGGTGTCGACGGCCACGAGGTCCGAATCCGCAGCCTGCTCGCCGACGTCGTCGGGATGCCCGTCGAGCAGCACCCAGCTCGTCGATCCGTCCCAGAGCACCGAGGTCGGCCGATACAGCTCACCCAGGAGGCCCCACGGGTCCCGCCGGCTGGCGAACCACTGCTCGTGGACCGGACGCGGTCGGGTGCGCAGGATCACTTCCGCCAGGAACCCGAGCGTGCCGCGCGATCCGACGAGCAGGCGACAGAGGTCGAAGCCGCTGACGTTCTTCACGGTCGGCCCGCCGGCCTTCACCACCTCGCCCCGCGACGAGACGTACTTCACTTGGAGCACCGTGTCGCGCACGGGTCCCCACGCGAGCCGTCGCAGGTCGCTTCGCCCCACCGCCAAGGCCCCGCCGACCGTGCCGAAGTCCGGAACCGCGACACACTGGCCGTACTCCGCGAGCGCCCGATCGAGCTCGGCCACCGGGGTGCCGGCACCACAGCGCACGGTCATCTCGGCGGCCTGGATCCAGTCGATTCCAGCCGGCGCACGCACCGTTCGACAGTCGGCGACCGGGCCACCACGCGTGCCGAGCCCGGTGATCGTGACCGGCCCGGTGGCACCGACGTCGGCGGCGAAGGCAGCGACGGACTCGTCGAGGCTCACACCCACGCACCCTCGGGCACGCTGTGGATGTCGCCGCAGCCGGCCGGGCTCGGCAGCACCTTGTCGGGATTCGACAGCAGCCCCGGGTCGAACGCTCGGCGGAGATCGGCCTGGGCGGCGAGATCGACGTCGGAGAACATCAGCGGCATGAGATCGCGCTTCTCGAGCCCGATGCCGTGTTCGCCGCTCAACACGCCCCCGGCGGCGACCGACACCCGTACGATCTCGTCACCGGCCGCGTGGACACGCTCGACCACGCCGGGCTCGCGGGCGTCGTACACGAGGAGTGGATGCAGGTTGCCGTCGCCGGCGTGGAACACGTTGAGCACGAGCAGCTCGTGGCGTGCGGCGATCTCGTAGACCTGCTCGAGCACCTCGGGCAGCTTGCGCCTCGGCACGACCGTGTCGTGCAGGTAGTAGTTCGGCTTGATCCGCGCGATCGCGCCGAAGGCCGACTTGCGCCCCTTCCAGAGCAGTGCCCGTTCGGCGTCGTCGGCCGCCACCCGAACCGTGCCGACGTTGCGCCGCGTCGCCAGCTCCCGGATGCGAGCGACCTGGGCGGCGACTCCCGCCGGCAGTCCGACCACCTCGATCAACAGCGCTGCTGCCTGGTCGACGGGCAGTCCGGCATGGATGAACTCCTCGACCGCCTGCAGGCAGAGTTGGTCCATCATCTCGACCGCAGCCGGCACGATGCCATCGGCGATGATGTCGCTCACCAGCTGCGCACCGTCGGCGACGTCGGCGAAGTCGAGCAGCATCGTCGCGACGTCCGGCGGATTCTGCATCAGCTTGACGCACACCTTCGTCGCCACGCCGAACATGCCTTCACTGCCGACGAACGCGCCGCGCAGATCGTAGCCGGCCGGCTCGGCCTGCTCGCCACCGAGCACGGTGACAGACCCATCGGGCAGCACCACTTCGACAGCGTGGATGTGGGCGCTCGTGACGCCATCGGCGAGACAGTGTGGACCACCGGAATTGTTCGCCACGTTCCCGCCGATCGAGCAGGTCTGCTGGCTGCTGGGGTCGGGTGCGAAGTGCACCCCGAGGTGAGCGATCTGCTTCGAGAGATCGAGGTTCAGCACGCCTGGCTCCACCCACGCCTGGCGATTGACCGCGTCGACCGACAGGACCCGGTTCATCTTCGTGGTCGACAGCACGATCGCTCCGCCGGTGGGAACCGCGCCCCCGGCGAGCCCCGTGCCCGAGCCACGCGCCACGAACGGCACGCCGAACTCATTGGCGACGGCAACGATCGAACGCACGTCGTCGGTCGATTCGGCAAAACACACCACGGCAGCGTGACCCTCCAGGTTCGACGCGTCGTGCCGGTACAGGTTGACCTCAGCGGCACTGTCTCGGACCTGGTCGGGCCGAAGCACCGAGCGCAGCCGATCGACCAGGCCCGCGTCGACAGCAGCTGCCGCCACCTTGGTGTGGGCGGCGGTGTCGACGCTCATCGCCGCGCCTTGCGCCCCTTGGCCTGACGCTCGCGCATCACGATCACGCGCCCGCTCTCGACCGGAACGCCATCGACGTAGACCCGGTCGCCAGGTCCGACATGCTCCTCGAGCGACACCAGGCGTCCCTCGCGGCGGGCGTGCAGCTCGTCCTCGGTGTGTTTCATCACCTGACGGCCCTCACGGACCGCGTCGACCACATCACGGGACTTGGCTCGCAGCGAGTCGGCCGCCGACCGGGCCACCTGCGCCGGCGCGATCTGTGACGCGGTCTCCTTGACCTTCTTCTTGGCATAGCCGGCGGTTGCCACGCCGGCAACCACGCCGCCGGCGAACCAGGTCACTCGCTTCATCATGCTCGTCTCCGTCGTCGATCGGTGTTGATTGCCTCGCCCGCTTCGATCGCTTCCACCGCCACCGGTCCGACAGCGGGTGTCCGTGCCGTTCCGCGGAGGCGAGCGATCGTCCGGGAGGTGCCACGGGCCAGCCCCGCCGCTTTGATCATCGGAGCGGAGAACGAGGTTCGCGCCACCGTGCTGCCGACGGCGTCGCCGATCGCTTCGGCCGATCCCAGCACCCGGTCGAAACGCTCGAGGTCGGCGCGAGCCTCGTTGACGGTCGCTCGCGCCTCGTCGGTGGTGTCGTGCAGTTCCTGAATCAACGGGGTGGTCTCGGCGCGGAGGTCGTCGAGTTCACGCCGAACGTCTCGCAGCGCGTCGAGCACCCGCATCAGCACCACGACGAGGGCTGCGAAGCCGATCGAACACAGCACTCCCGCGATGACCAGGAGAAGTTCACCGGAACTCACGTCAGTTCGTCTCCCGGTTGGCGGTGTTCACGTCTGCCGTGTTCGCCGATCGCGCGCTCGTCGCCGTGGTCGGACGGGTCGTACCAGCGCCGACCGACGAGTTCGTCGGGGAGGTACTGCTGGGTGACCGTCCCGGATGCATGGTCGTGAGGATACTCGTACCCGGTTCCGTGGCCGAGCGACGCGGCACCTTGGTAATGGGAGTCGCGCAGGTGCGCCGGCACTTCACCGACCGCTCCGTCACGCACGTCGCTGCGGGCGTTCCAGATCGCGAGTGCCGCACGATTGCTCTTGGGCGCAGTTGCGAGGTAGATCGCCGCTTCGGACAGGTTCAGTTGCGCCTCGGGCAGACCGACGTGCTCGAGCGCATGGGCAGCGGCGACGGCAACCTGGAGTGCGCCGGCGTCGGCGAGTCCGACGTCCTCCGATGCGAAGATCACCATCCGTCGAGCGATGAACCGGGCGTCCTCACCGGCTTCGAGCATGCGGGCAAGCCAGTAGATCGCCGCGTCGGGGTCCGATCCGCGCATCGACTTGATGAACGCGCTCACGACGTCGTAGTGGTCGTCGCGCCCGTAGCGCAGCGCCGTGGTGCCCAGCGCCGCCTCGACATGTGCCAACTCGACGCGGCCGTAGCCGGAGAGCGCACACGACACTTCGAGCGCGGTCAGCACCTGGCGCCCGTCGCCGCCGGCGCGGTCGACCAGCAGAGCAAACGCGTCGTCATGGGCTGTGGCTCCCTCGGCCTCGAGGCCACGGCGTACGAGGGTCTCGATGGCGGAGCGGTCGAGTGGTTCGAGCCGGAAGAGCGTGGAGCGGCTCCGAAGCGGTGCGTTCACCTCGAAGAACGGATTCTCCGTGGTCGCACCGATCAGGGTGAGCGTGCCGTCCTCCACCGCTGGCAGCAGCGCATCCTGTTGGGACTTGGAGAACCGGTGGATCTCGTCGAGGAACAGGATCGTTCCCTGCCCTCGCTCGCCGAGCCGTTGCCGCGCCCGCTCGATCGTCTCACGGACGTCCTTGACACCCGCCGACACCGCGGACAGTTGCTCGAACGCACGGTCGGTGCTCCCCGCCACGGCGAGGGCAAGCGTCGTCTTGCCGGTGCCCGGCGGGCCCCACAACAACGCCGAGGTCAGGCGATCGGTCTCGACGAGCCGGCGAAGCGGCCTGCCCGGACCGACGAGATGGTCCTGGCCCACGACGTCGTCGATCGTGCGCGGGCGGAGCCGTGCAGCCAACGGGGCACGCGACCGGCGCTGCTCCTCGGCGGCCACGGCGAAGAGGTCGTCGGTCACGGCACGAGCCGCGGGATCACAGCCCGGTACGCCGCCAGGCGGAACTCGACGACGTGGTCGAGCAGCCACGACGGTTCGACCCACTTCCAGTCGACGAACTCGACCTCGTCGGGGGTCGGGATCACGTTGTCCGATCGAGCACGGAAGAGATACCAGCGTTGCGCTTGACCGAGCCGTTTCCCGGCGCTACGGATCTGGTCCGGGAACTCGTACACCACCCACTCCGGATGCTCGTCGATCAGGTCGACGTCGTCGGGCCCCAGCCCGGTCTCCTCACCCAACTCGCGCCAGGCTGCGGCGCCCGGCTCCTCCCCCACGTCGATGCCGCCCTGCGGCAGCTGCCAGGCGCCGGGGACGTCGCTGCGCTCGAACGCCAGGAGCTGCCCCTGCGAATTCGTGACCACGGCGACGACGCCGGCACGGAAGTTCGAACTCGCCATCGGTGCGAGGGTACCGCGCCGACCGCTCAGCGCCCGAGGGCTCGCAGCCGGGCGGTGACATCGGCGTAGTCGTCGTCGAAGTCGGCGACGGCGGCGAACCACCGGCGGGCGGCGATCGGATCGCCGACGCGGTCGTAGAGGTCGCCGAGCACGTACCACTGGCGGAGGTGGAACTCGCGAACCGACTTGGGCCGCTTGGTGGCCGGCTCCATCAGGTCGATCGCCGCCCGCAGCTCACCTTGGTCGGCAAGCGCGCCGGCTGCCACGATCCGGCCCTCGGCCATGATGTCGTGGCTGGGCGACGACGCCTTGATCTCCTGCCACACCTGGTCGACGGCGATCCATCGACCCTGCGCACGATGGCAGTCGGCGATCACCGGCAGCAGCGACGGGTCCTCGTGGAGATCCTGCGCCGTCTGCAACGCGGACGCTGCCTGCTTGTAGTTGCCGAGGCGATAATTGGACAACCCGACGATCTCGTGCGCCGCCGCCACCGTCGGGGCTTCCTTCGCGATCGCCGATGCAATTCGTCGGGACTCCTGGAAACGCTCCCGATCGAGTGCCTCTGAGGCCTGGGCGAGTCGCTCGGCGAGCCGGGCTCCGCGCTGTTGCCCCAGCGCGCCGACCAGTTCGGCCGACACCTCCGGATCGAGGGGCTTGGCGGCCTTGCGCTTCGGAGCTCCGTCGGTGGTTGGAGTCGCGGCGCGGCGCGTCGCCCCGGCCGCCGCCCGCCGGACCGAACCCTCGTCGATCCACTGCTCGGTGGTGCGCTCTTCGATCCGCTGGCGCTCGAGATCGGGATCACGAGGTTCACGGGGCAGGCGCCGGGACTTCACCTCGAGCGAACGGCGCTCGGCCTCGGTCTGTGGTCTCGCCGGACGACCGTCGCGACGCGCTCCCGGTCTGCTGTCGGGTCGCCCGCGTCCACCGCGACTGTCCCTGCTGTCGGGTCGCCCGCCCGAACGTCCGTCCGATCGACCGCCGGGGCGTGATCCCGGCCGTCCACCGCTCGATGGCTTGCCGGACGAGCGCCCTCCACCGGACCCCTTGCCGGATGGGCGCCGGGAGTCATCTCGGCGCGGTGGACGGGAGGACGAGCCGGACGACATGGGTCGCCATGCTACGTCCGCCACAGGGCGCATGCGCCCGCCGCTGCCGAATGCAGGGCCGAAAACGCGAAGAACGCACCGCCGGCAAACCCGGACGGTGCGTTCCTCGATCGAAATCCGGCGACGTCCTACTCTCCCAGGGGATCACTCCCCAAGTACCATCGGCGCTGACAGGCTTAACTTCCGTGTTCGAGATGGGAACGGGTGTGACCCTGTCGCTATGGTCACCGAAATCAGTTGTCAATGAGGGTTCTCCTCAAGGACTCCAGAGCAAGCACGAGCTGTTCAAAACCAAGCCCTCGGCCGATTAGTACCGGTCGGCTGAACGTGTTACCACGCTTACACCTCCGGCCTATCAACGTGATGGTCTCGTCACGGGCCTTACTGCGTTGACCGCATGGGAATACTCATCTTCAACCGGGTTTCCCACTTAGATGCTTTCAGCGGTTATCCCTTCCGTAGGTAGCAAATCTGCGATGCTTCTGGCGAAACAACAGACACACCAGAGCTACGTCCGTCCCGGTCCTCTCGTACTAAGGACAGCAGTTGTCAGTATTCCTTCGGCTGCGGAGGATAGGGACCGAACTGTCTCACGACGTTCTGAACCCAGCTCGCGTACCGCTTTAATGGGCGAACAGCCCAACCCTTGGGACCTGCTTCAGCCCCAGGATGCGATGAGCCGACATCGAGGTGCCAAACCTTCCCGTCGATATGGACTCTTGGGGAAGATTAGCCTGTTATCCCCGGGGTACCTTTTATCCGTTGAGCGACCACACTTCCACACGTGATGGCCGGGTCACTATGCCCTACTTTCGTACCTGCTCGACTTGTAGGTCTCGCAGTCAAGCTCCCTTGTGTCATTGCACTCGACGGCTGATTGCCAACCAGCCTGAGGGAACCTTTGGGCGCCTCCGTTACTCTTTAGGAGGCGACCGCCCCAGTCAAACTACCCGCCTGGCGCTGTCCCTGATCCGGATCACGGACCGAGGTTAGAGCTCCAAAGTACGCAGGGTGGTATTTCAACGACGACTCCACACTGGCTGGCGCCAATGCTTCCAAGTCTCCCACCTATCCTACACAACGCAATTCAAAACTCAACACCAAGTTATAGTAAAGGTCCACGGGGTCTTTCCGTCCTTCCGCAGCTAACGAGCATCTTTACTCGTACTTCAATTTCACCGGGTCTATGGTTGAGACAGTGGGGAAGTCGTTACGCCATTCGTGCAGGTCGGAACTTACCCGACAAGGAATTTCGCTACCTTAGGACCGTTATAGTTACGGCCGCCATTCACTTGGGCTTAGGTTCACAGCTTCGCTCCGAAGAGCTAACCGTTCCCCGTGACCTTCAAGCATTGGGCAGGCGTCACAGCGTATACAGCGCCTTGCGGCTTCGCACGCTGCTGTGTTTTTGGTAAACAGTCGCTACCCCCTGGTCTGTGCCACCCTCCTCAGCTCGAGCCGTAAAGGCTTTCACCAAAAAGGGTCCTCCTTCTTCCGAAGTTACGGAGGTAATTTGCCGAGTTCCTTAACCATAGTTCTCCCGCTCGCCTTGGTATTCTCTACCCGCCCACCTGTGTCGGTATGGGGTACGGGCACCGTGCCAACTCATTGCTGGGCTTTTCTTGGCAGCATGGAATCAGTGACTTCGCGGTATATCGCTCGGCATCACGTCTCAGTGTTACGGCTCCAACTCTCATCGGAACCCACCTACACGTTTACCCCGGGACTACCATCGCCCGGGTTCACCTATCCTCCTGCGTCCCCCGTCAACTATCCGCCAGCTACTCGGTCGGTTCGCTTCCCGAAGGAAACAGCCCCAACGTTGCGGCTCTTGGACCTGGCGCGGGCACGGTGGTACTGGAATATCAACCAGTTGTGCATCGACTACGCCTTTCGGCCTCGCCTTAGCTCCCGACTCACCCTGGGGGGATTAGCCTTCCCCAGGAACCCTTGGGCTTTCGGCGGAGGGGTTTCTCACCCCTCTCTCGTTACTCATGCCTGCATTCTCACTCGATGGCGCTCCACGACTGGTTTCCACCGCCGCTTCGCTGCACCATCGACGCTCCTCTACCGCTCCTACTTGCGTAGAAGCCCATAGCTTCGGCTCAGGACTTGAGCCCCGTTACATTGTCCGCGCAGAATCACTCGACCAGTGAGCTATTACGCACTCTTTCAAGGGTGGCTGCTTCTAAGCCAACCTCCTGGCTGTCTGTGCAATTCCACATCGTTTTCCACTTAGTCCTGAATTAGGGGCCTTAGCTGATGATCTGGGCTGTTTCCCTTTCGACCAACGAAGCTCATCCCTCGTGGTCTCACTGCCGTGCTCTGGAGTACCGGCATTCGGAGTTTGATTGGGTTCGGTAAACTTGTAGGTCCCCTAGCCCATTCAGTGCTCTACCTCCGGTACTGAACACACGACGCTGCACCTAAATGCATTTCGAGGAGAACCAGCTATCGCCAAGTTTGATTGGCCTTTCACCCCTATCCACAGCTCATCCCCGCCATTTTTAACTGACGTGGGTTCGGTCCTCCACGGAGTCTTACCTCCGCTTCAACCTGGCCATGGATAGATCACTTGGCTTCGGGTCTACAGCATGCGACTCTACGCCCTATTCAGACTCGCTTTCGCTCCGGCTCCCCATCACTGGTTAACCTTGCCACACACCGTAACTCGCAGGCTCATTCTTCAAAAGGCACGCCATCGCGGCCACACCGAAGTGTGACGACGCTCTGACTGTTTGTAAACCAACGGTTTCAGGTACTATTTCACTCCCCTCCCGGGGTACTTTTCACCTTTCCCTCACGGTACTGGTTCACTATCGGTCGCCAAGGAATACTTAGACTTATGGGGTGGTCCCCACAGATTCACGCCGGCTTTCACGGTTCCGGCGTTACTTGGGATGACAGGCGACTAGTGCGTACATTTCGGATACGGGGCTGTTACCCACTCTGGCCGACCCTTTCCTGAGTCGTTCTCCTATGCAGCACTTGTAAGTCGTGACACATCTGATGCTGTGTCTCCTGGTCCCACTACCCCGCACCAGCAACGCCATCAGGCTTGGCACTGGCACGGTTTGGTCTCTACCCTTTTCGCTCGCCGCTACTCAGGGTGTCGCGGTTG
>CAVQBG010000023.1:0-62894 GCA_963710625.1 Ilumatobacteraceae bacterium
GGGGGTCTCCTCGCGGCGTTGCCCGCCGAGATCTCGGCCTCCGACGATGCGATCGCGCAACTCGAAGCCGACGGTCAGACGCGCCTCTGGTGGGCCAACACGCCGGTCGACGTCTTCCTCGACACCACACCGTTCCACGCCGACGTCGGTGGGCGCATCCGATCGGAACCCTTCGCCGGACACGACGTCCCGTTCCTCGCCTGCCGGGACCTGGCGGTGTTCAAGGCCTTCTTCGACCGGTCGAGGGACTGGGCCGACCTCGAGGAGATGCAGCTGGCCGGCACCCTCGACGTCGAGGCCGTCGCCGGCGTGCTCGTGCACTACCTCGGCCCCGACGATCCCCGCGTCGCTCGCCTCCTCACGCTGGCCTGAACCACCAGCCCGAATCTGCGGCCGGAATCGGGTTCAGCCGATGATCTCGAACGTGGCGGCGAGGGGCGTGCCCATGCGTTCGCCGGCCGCGATGGCGGCACCCCGCAGGAACTCGTCGGGCGAGGCCATGTCGCCGCCGAGGTGTTCGAGGTACAGGTGGTGGGCGGCGAGCGAGGCGACGCCGACGTCGAAGGTGTCGGTCGTGTCGACGCCGTGGGTGGGTTGCGGGCTGCCGCTGAATGCCACGAAGCGCGCGCCGTCCCACGCCTGGCCCCGATCGCCGAACACCCAGGGGTTCGCGGCGTCGCGGACGGCGTCGAGCAGCGACCGCCCGACCGCTCGATGGTCGGGGTGGTTCCAGCTCGGTCCACCCCAGCTGTCGCGGAAGTTGATCGACAGCACCACCTCGGGCCGATGACGCCGGATCGCCTCGGCGAGATCGGCACGCAACGCCAGCCCCTCGACGATCGAGCCGTCGGGCCAGCCGAGGAACTCGACATCGTCGACGCCGACGACGCGGCAGCTGGCAAGTTGCTCCTCTCGGCGCAGCGGGCCGACCTCGTCCGGTGGCATCGTCGAGATCCCCGCCTCGCCGTCGGACACCAGAACGTAGGCGATGTGCTTGCCCTGCCGCGTCCAACGGGCGACCGCCGCGGCAGCGCCGTACTCCATGTCGTCGGGATGGGCGACGACGGCGAGCGCCCGGTCCCAGTCCTCGGGGAACGTCTCCAGGTCAGCCATGGAACGAGTGTGCCAGGCGATCAGCGGCCCGTCGAGATGTGTCAGGTCGTCGGTGCGGCGGGAGCCTCGAGCGGTTCGAAGACGACGACGGGGGTGTCGGCCGAGCGCGAGGCGGCGTAGGCGTCGAGCCCCTCGTCGATCTCGGCCCACCGGCGCCACAGTCGATCGCGCTCCTCGCCCTCGACCCTGCGGGCACGCACCGGTCGCTCCGCCTCACCCTTCAGCCGGATGACCGCGTCGGGGTGCGCCTCGAGGTTCAGCCACCACGCCGGTTCGCCTTCGTCCCAGCCGTTCATCGCCAGTACGACGGGCGACGAGTCGTCGTCGAGGTAGCCGACGATGACGCCACGCCCTTCGCCGGACCTCCGCCCGACCGTGGTCAGGTGCATCGCGCCCCAACCGCGCTTGCTCTGTGGGGTCCACAGCACGCGGCTGCCGAGGATGCGGTACGCGAACCGGTGGACCCGCCAGAAGAGATGCTTGAACCACACCGGCGGCAACTTCGGCGGTTCGGTCGTCTGAGCGTTCATGTCGTTCTCCTTCACCCTCGCGCCGATTCGACCCGGACACGGATCTCGTCGAGCATCTTGCGGGTCATCACGAAGCTGACGAGGCCGACCGGTCTCATCAGCAACCGGGTCAACCGTCGGCCGTAAGCGGTCCGCTCGCGGATCAGCAGCCTCGTGCTGCCGCGCGGAGCAGTGCGCAGTGCGAAGGTCCACTGGAACTCGAAGCCGATCCCCGTGTCGCGGGTGGCGACCCTGCCGGTCTTCGGATCGGCGGTCTTCAGCACGAGGGCAACGTTCGGTTCCACGTGCTCGATCACCCAGCCGCCCCTCTGACGGCGGTCGCCCCAGAGCGGCTCGCCGACAGCGAGCTGCTGCCACTCCTGGTGGATCCGGTCGGCGTTGTGGATCTGCAGCCCGAACAGGTTCTCCAACCACGCGTAGCTGTAGAAGCCGCCGCGATCGGCGCCCATCTGCACCAGCCACGGCCACACCTCCTCCGGTGGGGCAGCGATCGTGATCGCTCGCGTGTTCTGCTCCACCGGTGGCGGCGTCAACTCGTCACCGGGCAATGCGATCACTTGCTCCTCCTCGGTCGCACCCCAGGCGCGCTGCCACGGTGTGAACCACTTCCACCACCCGACGATCGCCGCCGCCCCGACGCCGCCGAACACCACTGATCGACGCATCGAACTCACCTCCACCCACCAGTTTCGGCTTCCTCTGCAGGCAGCGGCAGGGGCCGAGGTCCGCGCCTGGTCGTCGGGTGCGACCCGGCAACCGCCATCCGGTGGCCGACGACCTCGACGCTCTTGCAGCCGCCCGAGCAGATCGCCTGCTGTGCGCCGCCCACCTCCATGGGTGAGTGATCGGACGCGCGAAACTCTCCGGATGGCACAGGTCAAGCAGGGGCGCTGGACCGCCGAGTTCGACGGCGACTTCGTGGTCTTCCTCATCGGTGCCTGCTCGAACAACTTCTTCCATCTGCTGAGGTCGTTCGGCGACCTCGGTGGCCGTCGGGGCATGAACCACATGCTGAAGTACCTCACCGAGCACCCCGAGAAGGGGCTGCTCGGGTACGAGAACGGGTTCCCGACGATCGTGCAGTACTGGCGGTCGTTCGAGCACCTCGAGGCGTTCGCCCGCGACCAGGACGATCCGCACCTCGAACCGTGGCGCAACTACTGGCGTCGCGTCGGCAGGTCCGACCGCACGGGGATCTGGCACGAGACGTTCCTGGTCCGTGCCGGAGAGTGGGAGGCGGTCTACGGCAACATGCCGCCGATCGGGTTGGGCAAGGCCACCACGCTCATCCCCTCGCGGAGTCGAGCACGGCGCGTTTGCGGGTCGGGAAGGGAACGTCCAGCGAGGCTCAGGTCGACAGGTAGCCGCCCTCGACGGTCCGGTCGACGAGCCGGACGACCGTTCTCCGCACCGCGTCACCCGCCGCTACGGTACGGGTCAGCCGCCCGTCAGCCGTGCTCGGCGAACGCCATGGCCCGCTCGCCGAGTTCGGCCTCGCCGACCAGTCCGGCGTCGGCGACCAGCGCCTCGAAGGCGTCCTGCCACGCTGCCCAGTAGTCGTCGGGGCGGTCCTCGTCATGACGGGCCACGTGGCGGATGAGGTGCTCGCGAAACGTCTCGTAGTCGATCAGACCGGCGTCGCAGGCGGCCATGGTCGTGGCGAAGATGCGACTCTGCCACGCCTCGGTGAAGGCCAGTTCGCCGTTGGCGCGCGGAGGCGCCCCTTCGCCCTCGACGTCGAGTTCGGGCCTCAACGCGCGACACCGATCATCTGGTCGCGGGTGACGAGTTCGGCGAGCACGTCCTCGTCGAGGCCGTCGGTGCCGACCGGCCGCTCCGGGAGCACGAAGTAGCGAACCTCGGACGACGAATCCCACACCGTGATGTCGACGTCGGCCGGGAGTTGGCACCCCATCTCGGAGAGGACGGCCCGCGGCTCGCGCACCACCCGCGACCGGTAGGCCAGTGACTTGTACCAGGCGGGTGGCAGACCGAGCAGCCCCCACGGGTAGCAGGAGCACAGCGTGCACACGACCACGTTGTGCGTGTCGGGCGTGTTCTCGACGACCACCAGATGGTCGACCTGGGGGCCGCCGAGTCCCAGCTCGCCGATCGCCCCGAGCCCGTCGGTGAGCAGACGCTCCTTGAACGCGGGGTCGCTCCACGCTTTCGCGACGACCCGCGCGCCATGCATCGGGCCGAGCTGGTTCTCGAAGTAGTCGAGCGTGGCGTCGACCGCTGCCGGGTCGATGAGGCCCTTCTCGATCAGGAGCGCCTCCATGGCGTCGGCTCGCAGCGCCCGCGGATCGTCGTGGGCGTGATCGTGATCGTCGTGATGGTCGTGGGCGTGATCGTCGGTCATGCGGCCTCCAAGTAGGGCTCGAAGAGGTCCACGCTGACCGTGTGATCGCCCTCACCCCAGAGATCCCGGGCGAGGAACTGCACGGCGTAGACGTACTGGGGGTCGTCTCCCCATCCGTGGGCGTGGGTGTCGGGAAAGACGAACGCCGGATACGCATGGGTGACCACCCCGCGGTGCCCGCGGACGTAGCGGGGCAGGCGGGTGTGTCCGACAGGATGGATGTCGCGAGCACGCACCGTCTCGCCGGCCCCGAACCTCGGCGGTCGATCGAGTTCGCGCCTCGGGCCGCCCTCGGGCGACGCAGTGGGCAGACCGCACGGTGGCACCGCGCTCGGGCGGGCCCGGACGCCGCCAGCACGGGCGTCGAGTTCGTCGCTGTCGAGGAGGCCGCGCTCGACGAGGCGGATCTCCAGCGCTCCGAGCCAGCGCCCGAAGTAGTCGGCGGTGAGGTAGAAGCCCGGATCGAGTCGCTCGATCGAGTGGCGGAACTCGTCGGTGTTCCCGACGATCTGCACTCCTGACGCGAGGCCGAAGGCGGTCCGCTCCCACGGGGCGTGGAACAGCGCCTCGTCGCGAACCATCGGGCCGAAGCCCTCCATGCCCCCCATGTCGTGAACGCCGTCCATCACGAGTCCTCCGTCGGGGAGGCTAGTTGGTCCGCCACGTCGGCCTTCGAGACGCGTCAGCTCTCCGGGTTCCGTGCGAGCATGGTGGGCGATGAGCAGCGCGAGTGTCCAGACCGACCTCCCGGATCGGGCGCGGGTGGTGATCATCGGTGGCGGCGTGATCGGGACCAGCGTGGCCTACCACCTCGCGAGGCTGGGGTGGACCGACGTCGTGCTGCTGGAGCGCGACCAGCTCACGTCGGGCACCACCTGGCATGCCGCCGGCCTGATCGTGTCGGGCGGCATGACCACTGAGACGCTGGCGTGGATGACCAAGTACTCGACCGACCTCTACGCAGCACTGGAGGACGAGACTGGGCTCTCGACCGGCTTCAAGCCCGTCGGCTACCTCCAGACGGCGAGCAACCCCGAGCGGATGCACAAGCTGCGGCGCGAGGCCGACTTCCTCCGGCTGATGGGGATCGAACGCGAAGAGATCTCCGCGCGGGAGGTCGCCGACCTCTGGCCGCATGTCGACCCCACCGACGTGATCGGCGGGTTCTTCACCGCGAGCGAGGGCCGCGCCGACCCCTACAACGTGGCGATGTCGCTGGCGGCGGGGGCGCGGGCGGGCGGCGTCCGCATCGTGCAGGGTGCACCCGTCACCGGGATCGAACGAGCCGCCGGGCGGGTCACCGGCGTCGTCACCGAGCGCGGAACGATCGGGGCGGAGTACGTCGTCAACTGCGCCGGGATGTGGGCACGGCAGGTCGGCGCCATGGCCGGGGTGTCGGTGCCGCTCCAGGCGATCGAGCACGCGTACCTGATCACCGAGCCGTTCGAAGGGGTCTCGCCCGACCTGCCGATCTTCGAGGACCCCGACCGGTTCGCCTACTACCGCGAGGAGACCGGTGGACTGATGGTCGGCCTGTTCGAGCCGGTCGCGGCGCCGTGGTCCACCGAGCGGATCCCCGACGACTTCAGCTTCGGTGAGATCCCGTCGAACTGGGACCGGCTGGCTCCGTTCCTCGAGTACGCGATGGAGATCCTGCCCGGCCTCGCCGACGTCGGGGTCCGCAAGCTCTTCACCGGTCCGGAGAGCTTCACCCCCGACAACGGGTTCCTGATGGGTGAGGCGCCGGAGCTCGACGGGTTCTTCGTTGCCGCCGGCTTCAACTCGCTCGGGATCCTCACCGGCGGCGGGGCGGGGTCGATCATGGCGAACTGGATCGTCGACGGGGTGCCACCGGTGGACGTCACCGGCGTCGACATCGCCCGCCTCCAGCACTGGCAGACGAACCGGCCCTACCTCACCGAGCGCAGCGTCGAGCTGCTGGGCCGGCTCCACTCGACGGGCTCGTGGCCGAACTCGCAGCCGACGACGGCCCGGGACGTGCGCCGCTCGCCGCTTCACGACCGCCTGCTCGCGGCCGGGGCCCGCTTCGCCGAGTCGTCCGGCTGGGAGAACACGTCGTACTTCGCGCCGCCCGACGCCGACATCGTCTTCCGCCACACCTACGGCCGCCCCGACTGGTTCGATCACCACGCCGCAGAGCACCACACGGTGCGCAACGGCGTCGCCCTGTTCGACATGTCGGCGATGTCGAAGTTCCTCGTGCAGGGCCCCGACGCCGAGTCGGTGCTGAACCGGTTGTCGGGCAACGACGTCGCGGTGCCGGTGGGCCGGTGCGTGTACACGCAGTGGATGAACGAGCGCGGCGGGGTGATGGCCGACGTCACGATCACCCGGCTCGCCGACGACCGGTTCCAGGTGGTCGCGGCCGAGGCGTTCCACCGCCGGGTCGCGTGGATGCTCCGCCGGGGCACGCCGGACGGAGCACGCGTGTACGTCACCGACGTCACGTCCGGCTCGGCGCTGCTCAGCGTGCAGGGTCCCGGCTCGCGGGCGCTGCTGTCGGAGCTGACGACCACCGACCTGTCGAACGAGTCGTTCCCCTACCTGACCGCGCAGGAGATCGACCTGCACCATGCGAGCGCGCTCGCTGTGCGGATGAGCTTCGTCGGCGAGCTCGGGTGGGAGCTGTTCGTGCCGACCGAGTTCGCGCTCGGCGTGTACGACCGCCTCGTCGAGGCCGGTGCTGATCACGGCCTCGCCCACGCCGGCATGGCGACACTCGAGAGCACCCGCACCGAGGCCGGCCGACTCGACTACGGCCTCGACATGGAGAACTCCGACTCACCGCTCGAGGCCGGACTGAAGTTCGCCGTCGACTTCGACAAGCGCGGCGGCTTCGCCGGTCGGGACGCCCTGCTCGCCCAGTACGAGCAACGGCCGTACCGCAACCGCTTGGTGCAGTTCCTGCTCGACGATCCCGAACCGCTGCTCCACGGCGAGGAGCCGATCCTCCTCGACGGCAAGCCGGTCGGCTACGTCCGGTCGGGCGCCTACGGCCACACGCTCGGCGGGGCGATGGGGTTCGGCTACGTCGAGCACGCCGACGGTGTGACCGGCGACCTGGTGCGCGCCGGCGGCTTCGAGATCGTCGTCGCCGGCGAACGGTTCACGGCGCGGGCGTCGCTGTCATCGATGTACGACCCGAAGAACGAGCGCGTCCGGATGTAGGTGTCCGTCGGCCGCCGCGCCCCCGGTCAGCCGCCGTCGTAGCGGGCGGCAGGCGTGCCGGGCGGGTTGACGCGGCCGAGGACGGCGTCGGCGTTGCCCACGCACACCTCGAGCTCCAGGCCTGCCGGATGCCGGTGTCAGCCGGTCCAGCCCACGAGTCGGTCGAGCAGCCAACTCGGCCCGACGACCGTGCCATCGGCGGCCCGTACCCGCTCGGCCAATCCGCGATCGGCGGTGACCACGACCAACTCGCCGCTGGCGGCCGCGATCTCGGCGATCGTGTCGTCGCCCTCGCCGGGCGCGTGCACCACCGCCACGCCATCGACGTCCGACTCGCCGACTCCCTTGCGGAACCGACCTTCGAGCACGACGGTCACGGGTGGATCCAGCCCGCCGGCGGCGACCGTCGCCCGCACCTGCTCCGTGAAGCGTCGTGCGGCTCCCGACCGGTCACGCCACCAACCCGTCGGCCGCGACCCGATCACGTTGGCGGCATCGATCACCAGCACCCACCCAGCCTCGCATCCCGCACGGGTGGCCTGTAGCGATGAGGTGGTTTGGCTCATCGCTCGGATCGTGGGCGGGGTGGCGATGAGCGAATGCTCCGTATGCGGTGGTTTGGCTCATCGCTTTGGTGGTCTGGGTCGTTGCGGGCGGGGACGGTCGGGGATGATGGCGGCGTCCCATCTCGCCAACCATCTCGCCAACCATCTCGCCAACCATCTCGCCAACCATCTCGCCAACCATCTCGCCAACTGAGGTCAGTTCACCATGTCGATTGCCATCACCGAGGACCACCGCGCGCTCGCCGAGACCGTGCGCAGCTACGCCGAGAAGCGCGACCTGCGCGGCGCCGCCCGCGGGCGGCTCGAGTCGTCCGACGACGTGCTGCCGGAGTTCTGGCCCGAACTCGCCGAGCTCGGCTGGCTCGGGCTGCACCTGCCCGAGGACGTCGGCGGATCCGGCTACGGGATCGATGAACTGGTGCTCGTGGTCGAGGAGCTCGCCCGAGCAGTCGCACCCGGGCCGTTCGTGCCGACCGTGATCGCCAGCGCGGTGATCGCCGCCGCCGGCGACGACGACCTGAAGTCGCATGTTCTTCCCGGACTCGCCGACGGCTCCACCGTCGGCGCGGTCGCGCTCGGCGGTTCGGTGACCGTGTCCGACGGTGTGGCGTCCGGCGAGGCCGGCGTGGTGCTCGGCGCCGCGCCCGCATCGCTGATCCTCGTACCGGTTGGTGACGACGTCGCCGTCGTCGACGTCTCCGGCGGCGGTGTCAGGATCGACATGCCGCCCAGCCTCGACCCCACCCGGCCCAGTGCCCGGGTGACCCTCGACGGCGCGCCCGCCACGGTGATCGCCGGGGCTCGTCGCGTGCTCGTCGATCTCGCCCGGGTGATCCTGTCGGCCGACGCGGTCGGCGTCGCCCGCGAGTGCACCGAGATGGGTGCCGCCTACTCCAAGGAGCGCATCCAGTTCGGCCGCCCGATCGCCATGTACCAGGCGGTGAAGCACCACTGCGCCAACATGGCCGTCGCCACCGAACTCGCCACCAGCGCCGTGTGGGACGCCGCCCGCGCGTCCGCCACCGGTGGCGACCAGCTCACCTACGCGGCCGCGGCCGCCGCCACGCTTGCGGCACCGGCCGCCGACCTGTGCGCCAACCTCAACACCCAGGTGCACGGCGGCATCGCCATCACGTGGGAGCACGACGCCCACCTCTACATGCGCCGCGCCACCACCCTGCTCCACTACCTCGACGCAACCGGCGCCGCCGAGGAACTCACCGACGTCACCCGTCGGGGCGTCGCTCGCGAGAAGACCGTCGAGTTGCCGCCCGAGGCCGACGCGATCCGCGAGGAGGTCAGCGCCTTCGCGCAGAGCATCAAGGACCTGCCGGCCGCAGAGCAGCGCACCCGCCTGATCGAAACGGGCTACGTGATGCCGCACTGGCCCACGCCGTATGGGCGCGCTGCCGGTGCGGTCGAGCAGCTCGTGATCGAGCAGGAGTTCGCCGACGCCGGCATCACCCGCCCGGCCTACGGGATCACGGCGTGGAACATCCTCACGATCATCCAGTACGCCACCCAGGACCAGATCGACCGCTGGGTGACCCCGGCGCTCAACCAGGACGTGATCTGGTGTCAGCTCTTCAGCGAGCCCGACGCCGGCTCCGACGCGGCGGGCGTCAAGACCAAGGCCACCCGCGTCGACGGCGGCTGGCTCGTCAACGGCCAGAAGGTGTGGACCAGCGGCGCCCACGTCGCCGGGATGGGGTTCGCCACCGTGCGCACCAACCCCGACGTGCCCAAGCACGACGGCATCACGATGATGGCGATCGACATGCACGCCGACGGCGTCGAGGTGCGCCCGCTCAAGCAGACATCGGGCGCCTCGGACTTCAACGAGGTCTTCTTCAGCGACGTGTTCGTGCCCGACGACGACGTGGTCGGCCCGGTCGACGGCGGCTGGACCGTGGCCCGGGCGACGCTCGGCAACGAGAGCGTCAGCATCGGCGGGGGAACCGGGGGCATGTCGATGCCGGGTGCCGCGCTCGTCGCCCCGTTCGACGCCCACCCCGGACGCCTCGACGGCGGCGCGGCACGCATCGGTCGCTACATCGCCGAACACCAGGCGATGGGGCTGCTCAACCTGCGCAGCGCGAACCGTGCGGTCGCCGGTGGCGAGCCCGGCCCGGAAGGCGCGATGACCAAGCTCGTGTTGTCGGAGATCGGCCACGAGGCAGCCGCGATCATGACCGAACTGAACGGTCCCGACTCGCTGTTCATGGACGGCTCGGGTGGGCTCAGCAACCTGCTCGTCCTCATGCACCGCGGGATGTCGATCGCCGGCGGCACGTCGGAGATCAAGCGCAACCAGATCGGCGAACGCATCCTCGGCCTGCCCCGCGATCCACTTCTCAAGTAGGGAGCCCGGTGGTGGGAGGGGGAGTGGAGCGGTGAACCTCGACGGCGGGATCCACGAGATCCCGCTGCCACCGCCGGCGCGGGGTCGGCTGTGGCTGTGCGGCAAGCACGCGATCGGCCCCGACCCCGAGGGTCTGATCGAGCGCGTCGGCGCCGACGGGGTGGTGTGCCTCAACGAGGAGCACGAGCTCGCCGAGCGCTATCCCGACTATGTGGCGTGGCTGCGCGTCCAGCCACCGCCGCGGGTCGTGTGGCATCGGATCCCCGACCTGCACGCGCCGACACTCGAGCAGTTCGCACCGGTGCTGACCGGGCTCGTCGATCGGGTCGTGGCGGGGGAGCGGTTGATCGTGCACTGCGCGGCCGGGATCGGCCGGGCGGGCACGGTGGCGGTGGCGATGCTGGTGTCGCTGGCGGTGCCGCTCGACGAGGCGCTCGACCACGTGCGCCGCCACCGCCCCGCTGCGGGGCCGGAGGTCGGCGCGCAGCTCGAACTGGTGCGTCGGCTCCACGAGCACCTCGGTGGCAACGACCTCGACGATTCGCCCAGCACGACGGTCTGAGCGCCACCGCGGCGATTCGATCACCAGCCGTGTCTCGGTGTCGACCAGGCATCCCCCGGTCCGCGCCCCATGAACGACAACATGCTCCACGCCGAGTGCTCGAGTTCGCTGACCAGCCCGTCGTCCATCGGCCGATCATCCCCTGTGCCTCGTGTCGTCGCGCAAGCCGTCGCCATGGTCGGCGAAGGGCTCGATCGCGTGGGCCTGGAGTGGCTCGACGGCCCGCTCAGCCGCCGGAAGCAGCTCGGCGATCTGCGACGGGAGCGCCTCGTCGTCGAGTGGCGCAGGCGACGGCCGGGCGAATCCGGTCGATGCCGCGGCGTTCTCGTACCAGCTCCGCCACAGCTGCCACTCGGGCTGCATGCCGGCCTCCCACTGCAGCGAATCGGGGCGATGGTCGATGCCGACCTGCTCGCACCACCGGGCGATCACGCGATCGGGGTCGGCCCGCAGGGCGTCGCTGTCGATCACCGACGGCGTCGAGCCGGTGACGTCGCTCACGCGCTCGAACAGCACCTGCTGCGCCTCGTAGCCGGCCTCGTCGTCGGTGAAGTCCGGCCACCGGCGATGGAGGGAGGTCAGCGCCGCCCGCGGCTCGCGGACGAGGAATGTGTGCGTCATCGCCTGCAGCGCGTCGTCCGAGATGCCCAGCGCGGCGTGGTACGCCATGTCCTTCACGAACACCGTCGACGTCCGACCGGCAGCGAGTACCCCGGCCTCGACCGCGGCGTACGTCGACTCCGGGAACGTCAGCGGGTACCGATCCGACCGTCGTTCGGGCCCGAAGTAGTAGGCGCGCGACCACGGCTCGTCGAGCACGAGATGGTCGCCGCGCTCGATCATCATCCGCTCGAACGCGGTCGACACGGTGCGCGGGGTGGCCCACAGGGCGAGGACAGGCACCGACCGAGCTTGGCACACCGAGATCCGCCGGTGTCGTGAGACGAGGGTCTGCGCGCGAATGCGGCGATACTCGGTCGCATCATGGCTGATCATCCGGTCCCGCGACCACCGAAGGGCGATCAGCCGAGTCGCTCCCCGAAGGTCGCGGCCGAGGAGCCCCAGCTCACGCCGAAGCAACAGCAGGCGGTCGCACACTCACGAGGTCGGATCTGCAAGCAGCGCGGTTGCGAGATCTGCGCGCCGCTCCGTGAGCGTCGACGTCTGAAGAAGGCGCAGCGCAAGGCCGACGCGCAGGCCCAAGCGCATGCGAAGGGTGAGCCGTGCGGCAGGAGCAACTGCCCGGTCCCGGTCTGCGTCAAGGCGCGACATGCCGACCCGGCGACCCCTGCTCCGTCCGTGGAGCGCGCCGACGCCACGACCGACGACTCCGGCGCGGCGCTTCGTCGGCAGGCGGAGCGACACCGAGCCGGTCTGCCCTGCGGATCCGAGACCTGCCCGAGTCAGGTGTGCGTCGAGGGGTTCGCCCAGGAACGCGCCCGGCGGCACCGGGCTCGGCGGCCCTGCAAGTCGCTCGAGTGTGCCAACCCGATCTGCGTCGCCAGCCGTTCGGCCACCTGAATCCAGACCGCGCGTCAAGCGGGCGGAGCGAAGGTCCACACGTCGTTGTCGACGCGCAGGTAGTTCTCCGGATCGGTGAAGTCGAACGTCTCGCGGTCGCCGCCGAACGTCAACACCTTCGGCCCGGTCGCCCGGTCGTCGATCACCAGTGCGTCGAAGTCGTATCGCATCGCCGTCGGGTCGGCACTTCCCCACGGCTCGACCGGGAGCTCGGTCCACTCGGCCCCGTCGTCGCTCACCCACATGTCGGTCGGGTTCACGAGCAGCCCGAAGCCGCCGAAGCACAGGAACTGATTGCCCACCAGCTTGCACACATGGCCGGGTCGGGGGCTCCACCCCGCCGCGTCGGTGACCTGCTCCCAGGTCGCCCCGTCGGCGGTGACCCAGACGTCGTTGAAGTACGGGGCCTCGCAGTCGGGGAGTGGATCACAGGTGAATCCGTCCTCACCACCGAACAGGAACAGCAGGTCGTCGCGGACCACGGTGGCGGCGCCCGCCCGCGGCTCCCAGGGTGCGGCGTCGGTCATCAGTTCCCACTCCGCTCCGTCCTCGCTGCGCCACACGTCCTGGTAATAGATGCGCGCCGGGCCGCCTGCGCCGATGATCGACGAGTCGTCGTTCTGCGAACCCGCCATCACGTAGAGGTGATCGCCGAGCACCGCCGCCGACAGACCGGCGCGCGGCTCCCACGGCGCGTCATCGGTGACCAGATCCCAGGAGATGCCATCGGCGCTGCGCCACACGTCGTCGAAGAAGTTCGACGACGGCAAGAACTCCGGGCACGGCGCGTCGGGGTCGATGCCGAGGCCCGGCGGCGGCTCCAGGCCCTGTTCGAGCATCGCGCAGAACGGATTCTCTTCCAGGCCGAAGTCCTGACCGCCGATCACGTAGATCATGTCGTCCTTGACGAGCGCCTGGAAATAGCCCCGGGCGGGCCACGGCGCCGTGCCGCCGTCGAGGAGATCGAACCAGGTCGCTCCCTGGTCGTCGCTCGCCCACACGTCGCCCCAGATCACGCTGTCGCCGGGAATCGTCGACTGGTTCGGTGTCCGCCCGCCCAAGAGGATGAGTCGCCCGTTCAGATCGACCACCCGGAGGCCCGCTCGCGCCTGCCACGGTGCATCAGGGTTCGTGTTCGCCCAGGAGAACGCCTCCAACTCGTCGACCGTCGGCGCCGCCGGCCCGTCGGGCGGCTGGGGGCCGGGTTCGAGTGAGGATGCCGGGGCGGTCGTCTCCGGCAGCTCGGTGGTGACGGTGGTCGCAGTCGGCTCCGTCGGCTCCGTCGCCGCCGGCTCGGTCGTTGCTGTCGTCGCCGTGCTCGATGCCGCAGAGCCCGACGGGTCGCCGTCCGACGATCCGCATGCCGACACGACGAGCGCCACCGCGATCGCCCACTTGATCGTTCGCCCGGTCATACGACGACAGTAGGCGGCTCCGGGCGGCGAGCAGTGAGGTCGAGGCTCGCTGCTCAAGCTCGCCCCGCTCGCTGCCGATACAGGATCGTGCCCGTTCAGACCGATACCTCGAGCGTGGACGCCGAACGATCGGCGGTCCCCGCTTCGTTGCGCGGCATCGAAGCCGAAGTCCTCCTCCGGGCGGTCACGGCGTTGCGCATCGCCGGTTTCCTCACCGAGGCCGAGTTCCAGGCGAAGCATCAGCGACTCGCCGCACAGCTCTGACCGTCGACGACGGCGGGCATTCCCGCGAACTCCGCGACACCCCTCCGCCATGATGGGGTGCATGGCGGAACCCGACCCACTGCTCGAAACGCTCCGCACGTTGACCGGGCGTGCCGACGCCGAGTTCCGCCATGGCCAGCGCGAGGCGATCTCGGCGCTCGTCGACGACCGGGGGCGGGTGCTGGTCGTACAACGCACGGGATGGGGCAAGAGCGCCGTCTACTTCCTCACCACCCACCTCCTGCGCGCGCAAGGCGCCGGGCCGACACTGCTGATCTCGCCGCTGCTCGCCCTGATGCGCAACCAGATCGACGCCGCCCGGCGGCTCGGGCTGCGCTGCGAGACGATCAACAGCGCCTCCGCCACCACGGTCGCCGAACTCGAACGCCAGCTGCGCGCCGACGAGGTCGACCTGCTGCTGATCTCCCCCGAGCGGCTCGCCAACCCCGAGTTCGGAAACAAGATCATGCCGATCGTCGGCGCCCGCCCCGGCCTGATCGTGATCGACGAGGTGCACTGCATCTCCGACTGGGGCCACGACTTCCGGCCCGACTACCGCCGCATCGGGCGCATCGTCGACCGCCTCGCCGGGTCGTCGGTGCCGATCCTCGGCTGCACCGCCACCGCCAACGACCGCGTCGTCAACGACGTCGCCGACCAACTCGGCGCCGAACTCACCACCTTCCGCGGACCGCTGCGCCGCGAGGGTCTCGCGCTCAGCACGATCCGGCTCGACCGGCAGGCCGAACGCCTCGCCTGGCTCGCCGAGACCCTCCCCCAACTCGAGGGCTCCGGCATCGTCTACTGCCTCACCGTGCGCGACGTCGAGAACGTCGCGGCCTGGCTCACCTCCCACGGCATCGAGGTCGAGGCCTACTTCGGCTCGCTCGACAACGAGGCCCGCATCGAGGCCGAACGCAAGCTGCAGACCAACGAGATCAAGGCCCTCGTCGCCACCACCGCCCTCGGCATGGGCTACGACAAGCCCGACCTCAGCTTCGTCGTCCACTTCCAGTCGCCCGGCTCTCCCGTGGCCTACTACCAGCAGGTCGGCCGCGCCGGCCGTGCACTCGAGACCAGCCGCGGGATCCTGCTGCGCGGGCAGGAGGACGAGCAGATCCAGGACTGGTTCATCGAGCAGGCCTTCGCCGAGGAACATCTCGTCAACGACATCGTCAACGCCTTCGACTCGTTCGACGGGCCGGTGCCGCTGATGCGCATCCAGGTGAAGCTCAACGTGAAGATCGGCACGCTCGAACTCGTCGTCAAGCAACTCGACGTCGACGGCGTGCTCGAACGCGTCGCCGGCACCAGCTACCAGCGAACGCTCGCACCGTGGACGTATCCGGCCAGCCGTGTCGAGGCGGTGACGATGGAGCGGCGGCTCGAGCAGCAGGCGATGGTCGACTACTTCCACACCACGGGGTGCCGGATGCGGTTCATCGCCAACCTGCTCGACGACCCGGCCGCCGACGACTGCGGTATCTGCGACAACTGCACCGGTGACACCGATGTGCCTCAGCCGTCGGTCGAGCTCGCCGCAGCGGCTGAACGGTTCCTGCTCACCCGCCCGATCGAGATCAACCCGAAGAAGATGTACCTCGATGCCGACACCGGCGGCCGCAAGAAGATTCCCACCGAAGAACAGATCGCCGACGGCCGGGCCCTCGCGATGTGGAGCGATGCCGGCTGGGGGCAACTCGTCCGCGACGGCAAGCTCACCGCCGGTCGTTTCGACGATCGCCTCGTCGACGCGCTCGCCGGACTGGTCGCCGACTGGGCACCGGCACCCGCCCCCGAGTGGGTCACCGCAGTGCCGTCGACCCGCTACCCCACACTCGTGCCCGAGTTCGCCGAACACCTCGCCGCCCGGCTCGGCCTGCCCTATCGCCCGCTGCTCGAACGCATCGTCGAGCGGCCCACCCAGAAGGAACAGCGCAACTCGGCCCACCAGCAGGCCAACGTCGCCGGCGCGTTCGCCGTCACCGGCTCGATCGTCGACGCGCCGGTCCTGCTCGTCGACGACCTCGTCGACTCGGGCTGGACCATGACCGAAGTCGGGCGTCTCCTGCGGCGCGCCGGCACACCGTTCGTCCACCCGGTGGCCCTGTCCTCGACGTTCTGATGTCCACGTGCTGACGCCGACGTGCTGTTGTTGAGGGCCTGATGTCGTCCCCGCCCGATCGCACGCGAGCCGCACTGCTGCTCACCAACCGGCTCGTCCGGCTCGACGCTGCGCCGATGACCGCGCGCGAGTTCTGGCGACTCGTCGAACGCGTCGATCCGGCCGACCTGCTCGGTGCCGACGTCTCGACGATCGCCGAGCGCGCCGGCGTCGTCGACGACGAGGCCCTCCGGTATCGCACGCTCCTCGACGCGGCAACGGCGATGAGCTTCGAGCAGGAACGTCTCGCCGACGGTGGCATCTCGCTGATCTCGGCACTCGACGACTCGTTTCCTGCCCCGCTGCGCGACCGGCTCGGTCACGCGTGCCCGCCGTTCCTGCTGCTGGCGGGGCGCCTCGACCGGCTCGGCGGTCCGAGCCTCGGCGTCGTCGGTTCCCGCGAGGCCGACCAGCCCGCGCTCGACGTCGCCCGTCGTGCCGCCGAACTCGCGGTCGAACACGGCTGGGCCCTCGTGACCGGACTCGCCCGCGGCGTCGACCAGGCGGCGATCGATGGCGCACTGGATGTCGGCGGGGTGGCGGTCGGGGTACCGGCGGAGGGGATCTCGCAGGCATCTCGGAGCGCAGAGGTTCGACGACGAGTGCACGCCGGCGAGTTGGGCATCGCCAGCCCCTATGCCCCCGACGCCCGGTTCAGCGCAGCGAGCGCACTCGGCCGCAACAAGATCGTCTACGCCCTGTCGCAGGTGGCGTTCGTCGCCACCGCCCAGGACGGGTCCGGCGGCACGTGGGCCGGAGTGAAGGAGGCACTCGAACGCCGCTACTGCCCGGTTGCGGTCTGGATGGGTGGTGGCGCCGACGACGGCAACCACGCACTCGTCCGCCATGGCGCGATCCCGCTCACCGATCTGACCCGGCTGTTCGAGATCGACGACCTCGAACCCGAGCCGATCCAGGAGCCGTTGTTCTGACTGGCAGCACCTCTGAGATCAGGGTCAGCACCGAGGTGCGAATCGTGCGTTGTTGCTGACGCTGACCGGTCGTTGGTCCGGCGGGCGCCGTCAGGCCGTTGCGGCCAGCAGCGCGGTCAGATCGGCCTCGCTCGGCACACGTCCGACGGCGACGACCCGATCGTCGACCACGAGTGCCGGTGTCGCCATCACGCCCCACGCGGCGATCTCGCCGGGGTCGGTGACCTTGTCGATCGTGGCATCGAGGCCGAGCGATGCGACGGCTTCACGGGTGAACTGTTCGAGCTTCTGGCACTTGGCACATCCGGTGCCGAGGATCTTGATGTCCATGGTTCGACCTTTCAGAGGACGAGGTTGAAGAGGTAGCCGATGGCGAGAATTCCGGTGGCGACGACGGCGACGTAGGTGGCGATGAGCGGCTTCTTGAGGACCCGCCGCAGCAGGACCATCTCGGGCATCGACAGCGCGACGACGCTCATCGTGGACGCGAGCACGGTTCCCATCGGGAGCCCCTTGTCGTGCAGCGCCTCGACGAGCGGGAGGATGCCGGCGGCGTTCGAGTACAGCGGCACACCGAGGCCGACGGCGACGATCACGCCCCAGAACCCGGACGTCGCGTGGTCGGCGATCCACTGGTCGGGAACCCAGCCGTGGATCGCGGCGCCGAGCCCGATGCCGACGAGCAGGTACGGCCAGATCTTGTGCAGGATCGTGCGCACCTCTTCGATCCCCATGTCGATGCGGTCGTCCCAGGTGAGCTGCATCGACGAGTCGATCGGTGCGCCGTGGAGGCGGGTCTCGAACACGAACGGCTCGACCCACTTCTCCAGGTCGAGCCGGCCGAGCACGTATCCGGCGACGACCGCGATGGTCGTACCGCCCACGATGTACAGCACGGTGATCTGCCAGCCGAACAGCCCGAGCAGCATCACGATGGCGATCTCGTTGACGAGCGGACTGGCGATCAGGAAGCTCAACGTCACGCCGAGCGGGACGCCCGCGGCGACGAAGCCGATGAACGCCGGCACCGCCGAACACGAGCAGAAGGGCGTGACGATCCCGAGCCCGGCGGCCGCGACGTTGCCGACGCCTTCGCGGCGTCCGCCCAACAGCGCCCGTGTGCGCTCGACCGACATGAAGCTGCGCGCCACGGTGGCGACGAAGATCACCCCGGTCAGCGACAGCGCGATCTTGGTGGTGTCGTACAGGAAGAAGTGAACGGCGCCGCCGAGGCGGGTCTTGGGGTCGAGCCCGGCGACGTCGTAGACGATCCAGTCCCACCACCGCAGGTTCAACCGATAGGCGACGATCCAGAGCACGGCGGCACCGGCGAGCATCAGCGGTCGATGTGCGGACGACCGCACGGGATGCTCGACGAGTGCTGACGTCGTTCATCGCCTCACCGCCTCCCGGTCGAACCCCGCGAGCAGTTCGGCGATCGCGTCGTGGGCGAGGTCGTAGTCGATCCAGCGGCCGCGTCTGGTGCCCGTGATCAAGCCCGCTTCGCGCAGCACCTTGAGGTGGTGTGAGAGCAGGGGAGGGGTCACGTTCGCCCGCTCGGCGAGATCGCACGCACATCGCTGTCCGGAGCGAAGTTCGTTGACGATCGTCCAGCGGACCGGATCGCCCAACGCCTTGAACGGTTCAACAACCATTCAATCGTCCGCCCCCGCATCGTGGCGCCGACGAGACGAGCCACGCCAGGGACCAATGGCTCATCGGTCCAGCCGACCCCGACATCACCACGTTTGCGTCGAGCTTTGGGTGAACCGTCCCACCCGAATCTCGACGCAAGCGGGATGCCACCGGCGATCGGTAGGTTCGGTGGATGGCTGACGACCAGACCTTCCACGACGACATCGAGGGGTACGCCGGTCGGCTCAGCTACCGGCCCGGCGACACGGCGACGCTGCACGTCTCCACCCGCTCCGCACGCTTCGACGTCGCCATCGAACGATGGGGAGCGACACGCGAACCGCGCTGGCACGCCACCGGCGTCGAGGGCACCTACGTCGCACCGCCACCGGACGCCGACGCCGCCGGTTGTCGTTGGCCGGCGACGGTCGAGTTCGCGATCGGCGACGAGTGGCAACCTGGCTTTCACCTCGTCACCCTCACCGCCGAGAACGCCCCCATCGGACGGGATGTCGCCCACGCCTGTTTCGTCGTGCGCGGCCGGCCGGATGATCCTGCTCGACCCCGGGCGCTGTACGTGCTCGACACCAACACCTGGCACGCCTACAACACCTGGGGAGGCCGCAGCCTCTACACCGGCGGCCACACCGTGTCGCATGCCCGTCCGTTCGGACGCGGGATGCTGTCCCGCCCCGACGTCGAGCGTGACGATCGCAAGGCCCGCCCGGTCCGCCGGGGCGAGGAACCCGACGTCGACGGGGCGATCTTCCAGGCGTACCGCACCGAGCACGACTATCCCGCGGCGATCGGTTCGACCGGTTGGTTCACCCACGCCCGTCGCTTCGTCGAATGGGCCGAACGTGCTGGCTACCGGTTCGACTACGCCGTGTCATCCGACCTCGAACTCGACCCCGACGCGCTCGCCGGCTACGACACCGTGATCAGCCTGGGGCACGACGAGTACTGGTCGGCCGGGCAGCGCCAAGCGGTCGAGGAGCACGTGCGCGGCGGCGGGAGCTTCGTCAGCTTCTCGGGCAACACGATGTTCTGGCAGGTCCGCCTGGAGGAGGTGGCGGGCCAACGTGCGGACGACGCCGCGGGCGCGCCCGACGAGATCGGCGACGAGGTCAGCCCCGGGATCGGGCCGGACATCAAGCAGGAGATCAAGCCGGACATCAGAATGGTGTGCCACAAGTACGGCGCCCATCTCGACGACCCGGTGGTGGCCGGTGGTCGATCCGGCGAGATGACCGGCATGTGGGCCGACCCACTCGTGGGCCGACCGGAGTGGGAGTTGCTCGGTGCCGGCTCGGCGTTCGGTCTCTACCATCGCTTCGGTCGGGCGACTCCCCGTGGCGTCGGCGGTTTCGTCGTGTACCGCGACGATCACTGGATGCTCGAGGGCACAGGGCTCGGCTACGGCGACGTGCTCGGCGCCGACGACGGCGTGGTCGGCTACGAGACGTTGGGCTGCCCGCTCGACTTCGACGAGCTCCAGTTGCCGATCGCGAGGTCGCATCCGGGGCTGCCCGCCGACATCGAGATCGTTGCGTTCACCCCGTCGAGCAACCTCGTCGTCGGCGAGTATCCGGCGTCGATCTCGGCCCTCAGCGATCAGGGCGACGCCGAGTTCATCGCCACCCGCCTCTACGGCGATGCGGGCGACACGAACCTCGCCCGCGTCCGCCACGGCAACGCGGTCATGCTCACCTGCCGCCCGTTCGGGCCCGACGGCGGCGAGGTCGTCACCGTCGGCACGACCGACTGGGTCTTCGGGCTCGCCTCCGACGCCGCCGTCGGCCGGGTGACCGCCAACGTGCTCGACCACACCGGCGTGTGACACCTCCGTTTGTGTGCGGATTCGGGTGACCCGTCCCACCCGAAGTTGCGCGCAAACGGGTGGGGTCGGTGCGCGGGTTGTTTGTGTCGAGATTTCCGTGGCCCGACCCACCCGAAGTTGCACGCAAACGGGGAGGGGCTGGGTTGGGGAGGGGGTGTGTCAGGAGGTGACGACGATCTTGGCGCGGGCGTGGCCGGAGCCGATCTCGGCGAGCGCGTCGGCGACGCCGTCGAGGCCCACCACCCGATCGATCTCCGGCACGAGTTGGCCCGACGCCAACAGCTCACCGAGGAACGTCAGGTCCTCGACGTCGGCCGCGGCGGTGAACTGGTGGAATGACGCATCCGTCCGCACGAACGCGAGGCGCGCCCGCACCATGTAGGGCAGCGGATCGACCCAGCGGTTCGCCTTCGGTCCGCTGATCGCCACGTAGCGCCCGCCCGCGAGCATCACGCTGCGGCACTCCTTGGGCTGCCGGTTGCCGACATTGTCGAGCATCACGTCGAAACGAGCGCCACCGGTGACGAAGTCGTCGCGCGTGTAGTCGAGCACCTCGTCGGCGCCGAGCGCACGGACCATGTCGACGTTGCGGGTACTGCACACCGCCGTCACGTGCGCGCCGAGCGCCTTGGCGATCTGCACTGCCATCGTGCCCACCCCTCCGGCTGCGCCATTGATCAGCGCGCGATCGCCCGGCTGGACCGCGCCGTGGGTGCGCAGGCCCTGCAGCGCGGTCAGCCCGGCGACCGGGGTGGCCGCGGCGGCCTCGAACGAGACCCTCTCGGGGATCGGCACCACGTTGCCCTCCTTCACGGTGAGATACTCACCGCAACCGCCGCCCGGCGCTTCGCCGAACACCGAATCGCCCACCTCGAACCGGGTGACGCCGTCACCGACAGCGACGACGACACCGGCGACGTCGGCACCGCGAACGAAGCGCTTCGGGTGGCGCAGGCCGAACATCAACCGCATCAGGTACGGCGTGCCCGTGAGGAAGTGCCAGTCGAGCGCGTTGAGCGACGTCGCCCGCACCTCGACCAGCAGTTCGCCGGCCTGCGGGCTCGGCACGGGGAGCTCCTCGGTTGCGAGCACCTCGGGCCCGCCGTAGGCGCGTGCGGTGACGGCGGTCATCGTGGTGGGGAGGTGGCCGGCGGTGGCGGGCCCGTGCGTGTTGGTGGGGGAGGGCATGGGGATCTCCGGTTCGTCGCGGACGTACACCGTACGTTATACTGCGTACAGTGTACGTTGTCAAGGGTGAGTGCGGCCACGAACGAACGCGAACCCCTCGATCGAGACGCGATCGTCGCCCGGGCGGTCGCCTTCGCCGACGAGCACGGCACCGACGCCCTCTCGATGCGCAAGCTCGCCGCCGAACTCGGGTACGAGGTGATGTCGCTCTACAACCACGTCGCCAACAAGGCCGAGGTGCTCGCGTTGATGGTCGACGCGGTCGCCGCGGAGGTGCCCGCCCCCGACCCCGACGACGACCCATTGGTCGCCGTGCGCAGCCTCGCCATCGACACGCGCGCTGCGCTCGTCCGGCACCCGTGGGCGGCGTCGCTGTGGCTGCGCCAACTCCCGGGACCGGCGCGCATCCAGCACATGGAGTACCTGCTGGCTGCGCTCGCGAACACCGACATGCCGCCCGCCGTCGCTCACCTCGCCTTCCACGCCGTCAACAACCACGTGATCGGCTACACCCTCCAGGAGCAGGCGATGGCCTACGTCATCCCCTCCGGCGCCGACCCCGCTGCGCTCGCCCGCACGTTCATGGAGGGACTCTCCGCCGACGATCTTCCCCACACCGTCACCCACATCCAGCAACACCTCGACGGCGACACCGCCAGCAGCTTCGACCTCGTGCTCGACCTGATCCTCGACGGCCTCGCCGGCGCGGCCTGACCGTCCCGGAGGCGGTGAGCGGACCGGACGCTCGGCGATTCGAACGGGGGCCGATGAGCGAAAGCCCGGTACGTGGGGCGCTCGCTCATCGCTCGGGGGTTGGTGCGGGGGGCGATGAGCGAAAGCCCGGAATGAGGGGCGCTCGCTCATCGCTGCGAGTTGGCTACGTTCACGACGTGGGCACCGTCGACCCCGTGTTCGCCACCAGCTCGGATCTTCCCGGCGCGGTGCGCGCCCTGCTGGTCGACCGGGGCCGGTCGAACGCACTCGTCGGTCGCGTGATCGTCTTCTACTCGGGGTTCATGCTGTCGCCGTGGAGCTACCGGTCGCTGTTCGCGTCGATCGTCACCGACCGCACGTCGATCGTGGCGCCCCAGATGTACCGCCGAGGACCCGGTCCGCTGATGGGCCGCCCGTCGCCGGGCGAGGAGGCCGAATACGGGATCCGGCTGGTCGAACACGTCGTCGCCACCCGTGGAGCGGCCGAGGTGTGGCTCGCCGGTCACTCGCGCGGCGGGCAGATCGCCTGGCGTGTCGCGGAGCGGATCGCTCCCGACGGCGTCGTCGTCATCGATCCCGTCGACGGCGCGGGACGACACCCGACCACGCTGGTCGCTGCGGCCGAGCCGGCCGCGTTCACCGCGCGGACGCTCGTCATCGGTGCCGGTCGCAGCGGTCGCTGCGCCCCGGCTGCGGTGAACCACCAACACTTCGCGGCCGCGGCGCCGCCCGGTTCGACACACGTGGTGCTCGACTCGATGGGCCACGGCGACCTGCTCGACGATCGGCCGGCGCGGGGCGCACGGCTGATGTGCGGGGGCAGCGCCGACCCCCGACGCGAGCGCAGCACGGTCGCCGAGCTGGTCAGGGACTTCGTCGGGCCGGGCTGAGCGACCGGTCGGGGACCGGCGGAACCTCGCACGGCTACGCTCGAACACGTGGCACGCGCGGTCTACCTCACAGCGATGGGGCCGGCGAGTGGGAAGTCGATCGTGGCGCTCGGGCTGGTCGAGCTGCTGTCGCGGCGGGTGTCGCGCGTGGGCTTCTACCGTCCGATCGTCCAAGCGCTCCCCGACAACGACCTCGAGCTGATCCGCTCGCAGTACCAGGTGCCCGACGAACGCATCGGCCACGCCTTCACCGCGGCGCAGCGGACCGATGTCGGCCCTGCGAATCGTGGCGGCATGGAGCGGATCGTCGAGCGGTTCAAGGAGATCGAATCAGCCAGCGACTTCGTCGTGGTCGAGGGGACCGACTTCACCGGAGCGTCCTCGCCGATCGAGTTGGAGGTCAACGCCCGAATCGCCGAGCACCTCGGATTGCCGATCGTGGCGGTCGTCGACGGGCATCGCTGCAGCGCCGCCGAAATCGTCGAACGGATCGTGATCGGACGCGACTCGTTCGGCGAGGACGCCATCGCGGCGATCATCGTCAATCGGGTCGAACCGTCGGCGTTCGAATCGCTCGACGATGCACTGGCCCGCATCGATCTCCACGACCCCGTCTGGGCGATCGCCGAGGAACCGACGCTGCGCCAGCCGTCACTCGACCAGCTCCGCAGGGCGCTCGGCGCCGAACTCGTCGCCGGTGACCCCGACGACCTCACCCGGCCGGTGGGCGCCATCAAGGTCGCGGCCATGTCGGTGCCAAACCTGCTCGACCACGTGCTCGACGACACCGTCTTCATCACCCCGGGCGATCGGGCTGACGTGATCATCACGGCGGCGATGACGCGGTCGTCGTCGGCCTACCCCGGCGTCACCGGCGTGCTCGTCAGCGGTGGCCTGCGACCCGACCCGCGGGTCGTCGCGCTGATCGCCGGGATGTCCGGCGGCTCGACGATCCCGCTGCTGGCCGTCGACACCGACACCTACGACACTGCGATCGCCGCCAACGCCGTCGAGGGAGCGATCACCGCTGGCGACCAACGCAAGATCGACATCGCCCTCGGCCACATCGAAGCACACGTCGACCTCCTGGCCCTCGAACACCGCATCGAGATCGGGCGCTCCGACGTGATGACGCCCGTCATGTTCCAGTACGAGCTGATCGAACGGGCTCGGGCCGCGCGTGCCCACATCATCCTGCCGGAAGGCGCCGACGATCGGGTCCTGCGCGCCGCCGACCGGATCAGGAGGCGCCAGGTGTGCGACCTCACACTGCTCGGCAACGCCGAGGCCGTTCGCGAGCGGGCGACCGAACTCGGACTCGCCCTCGACGACGTGCCCGTGATCGACCCGCTCGACAGCGAATTGCTCGACCGGTTCGCGCAGCGGTACTTCGAGCTGCGCGGCCACAAGGGGATCACGCTCAAGCTCGCCCACGACATCATGACCGACGTCAGCTACTTCGGCACGATGATGGTGTCCGAGGGCCTCGTCGACGGCATGGTGTCGGGCGCGATGCACACGACCGCCCACACGATCCGCCCGTCCCTCGAGTTCGTGAAGACCAGGCCCGGCACCTCGATCGTGTCGAGCGTGTTCCTGATGTTGCTGTCCGACCGCGTGCTCGTCTACGGCGACTGCGCCGTCAACACCGACCCCAACGCCGAACAGCTCGCCGACATCGCGATCTCGTCCGCCGACACCGCTGCCATGTTCGGCATCGAACCCCGCATCGCGATGCTCAGCTACTCGACGGGTGCCTCGGGCACCGGCGCCGATGTCGACAAGGTGCGCACGGCGACCGAGCGGGTACGCGAGCTGCGACCCGACCTGAAGGTGGAGGGACCGATTCAGTACGACGCCGCCGTCGACCTCGACGTCGCCCGCAACAAACTGCCCGACAGCTCCGTCGCCGGCTCGGCCACCGTCTTCATCTTCCCCGACCTCAACACCGGCAACAACACCTACAAAGCAGTGCAGCGCTCGGCCGGCGCCGTGGCGGTCGGCCCGGTGCTCCAGGGTCTCGCCAAGCCGGTCAACGACCTGTCGCGAGGTGCCACCGTCACCGACATCGTCAACACGATCGCGATCACCGCGATCCAGGTCGGCGCTGACCGCGCCGACCGTGCCTGATACGTGACGGTGTGACGATGTTGGTGCTCGTGCTCAACGCCGGCAGCTCGTCGGTCAAGTACCAACTCGTCGACTCCGACACCGGCGAACGCCTGGCCGGTGGCATCGTCGAAGAGGTCGTCGACCACGCCTCGGCCCTCCGCGACGTCGTCGCGGAGGTGGAGCGCCTCGGCCGATCGATCGAAGCGATCGGGCACCGGGTGGTGCACGGCGGCGACGTCTTCTCCGAGCCGACCCGTATCGACGACGACGTGGTCGAGGTGATCCGCCGACTCGTCCCGCTCGCCCCGCTGCACAACCCGGCGAACCTCGCCGGCATCGAAGCCGCCCGGGCGACCTGGCCCGCGCTCGCCCAGGTGGCCGTGTTCGACACGGCGTTCCACCGCACGTTGCCGGCGGCCGCCTTCCGGTACGCCGTGCCGACGTCGTGGTACGAACAGCACGGCGTGCGCCGATACGGCTTCCACGGAACGTCGCATGGCTACGTGTCGACGCGTGCCGCCGCCGTGCTCGGGCGCTCGCCGGACGAGCTCGATCTGATCGTCGCCCACCTCGGCAACGGCGCCTCGATCACCGCGGTCCACCACGGCCGCAGCGTCGAGACCTCGATGGGGCTGTCACCGCTCGAAGGCCTCGTGATGGGCACACGTTCGGGCGACATCGACCCGGCCGTGATCGGCCACGTCGCTGCTGCCAGCGGTCGGTCCGAAGCCGACGTGCTCGCCGAGCTCAACCGGTCGAGCGGCCTGCTCGGGCTCTGTGGCGACTCGGACATGCGCGAGATCGAGGCACGCATCGCCGCAGGGCCGTCCGCTGACGCATCGTCTGCCGATCTCGCGCTCGACGTGTTCTGCCACCGCATCCGCAAGTACGTCGGCGCGTACGTCGCGGTGCTCGAAGGCTGCGACGCGCTGGTGTTCACCGCAGGCATCGGCGAGCACAGCGCGCTCGTGCGGGCCCGGGTGTGCGCCGGGCTCGGCGTGTTCGGCATCGCGCTCGACGACGACCGCAACGAGCGCTCCGAGCTGGTGATCTCGCGTGACGACGCGTCGACCGTCGTGCTCGTCGTGCCCACCGACGAGGAACATTCGATCGCCGAGCAGACCGCAAGCGTCGTCGAGGCGGACTGACCGGCCGTCCGCGCCGTACCATCGCACCATGTCCGACACCTCACGACTCGCCGGTGTCGGCCTGCGTTCGGTGCTGCGATGGCTCCTCGGAGGCGCCCTGATCGGCGCCGGGATCGGTCATCTCACCACTCAACGCAGTGAGTTCCAGGCGCAGGTGCCCGGGTGGTTCCCGATCGACGAGGACGTCGTCGTGATCGGGTCCGGCATCGTCGAGATCGCGCTCGGCGCCGCGTTGATCGCGCTGCCCCGCCACCGGGTCGTCGTCGGAACGACCGTGGCCGCGTTCTTCGTCGTGATCTTCCCGGGCAACGTCGCCCAGTGGACCGAGGGCGTCGACGCGTTCGGACTCGACACCGACGCCAAGCGGTTCGCCCGGCTGTTCTTCCAACCGGTGCTGGTGATCTGGGCGCTCGGTTCGACCGGTGCCTGGCAGGCGTTCCGGGCCGGTACCTGGCCGACCACGCCGGCCCGCTCCGATGGCTGAGGCCGGCGACCCGGCGACGATCGGGTTCGCCGCACTCGTCTCGCAGATCGCCGAGGGTGCTCGAAGCCGCCCCCGGTTCGTGTTCGGCGTGGCCGGGCCGCCGGGGAGCGGGAAGTCGACCGTCGCTGCACGCCTGGTCGGCGCCCTCGACGCTGTCGTGGTGCCGATGGACGGCTTCCATCTCGACAACGACGAGCTCGATCGGTTGGGCCTGTCGAAGGTCAAGGGCGCGCCCGAGACGTTCGACGCAGCCGGCTTCGTGCGACTCGTCGAGCAGTTGGCGAACGCCGCCGAACCCGTGCGGGCCCCGTCCTTCGATCGAGTCGCCGACCGGACCGTCGACGTGGCGATCACCGTCAAACCCGACGATCGCATCGTGATCGTGGAAGGCAACTACCTGCTGCTCGAACACCCGCCGTGGGCGTCACTCCGAGACGTCTTCGATCGAATCGCCTACCTCGATGTCGACGACGCCACGAGGGTCGAACGACTCGTCGCCCGGCACGTCCGTCACGGCCGCTCGCTCGACGACGCTCGCGAGTTCGTCCGGACGTCGGACGAAGCGAACGCGGCGATCGTCGCCGCGTCACGACATCGCGCCGACGTGGTGATCGATCCGTCGCTGCCCTGACCGACGGGCCGACCCGACGTGTCGGAACCGGTGTCCTGCGGTCGCGCGCAGCCCGTCGGAGCGTCTGCGAACATGTCGCATGCGCACGCTGCCTGCCGGTACCTGGCCGTCCCCGATCACCGCCGAGTCGATGGTCGGGGGCGCCGTCGCGATCGCCGAGGTCCTCCCCGACGGTGACGACACCTGGTGGGCCGAAATGCGACCCGACGAGGGCGGGCGAACCGCGATCGTCCGCCACCGTGACGGCGAGGTGATCGAGGTGACGCCGCCGGACGCGAACGTGCGCACCAGTGTCCACGAGTACGGCGGTGGTGCATGGTGGGCGAGCGAGGGTGTCGCGTACTACGTCGAGTTCGCCGACCAGCGTCTGCGTCGGATCGACCCCGGCGGGGAGCCGCAGTTCCTGACCGCCGAGCCAGCCGTCCCCCGCGGCGATCGTTACGCCGACGGACGAGTGACGCCCGACGGCCGATGGTTCGTGTGCGTGCGCGAACGCCACGGCGTGCCGGGTCGCTCCGAAGCGCTCAACGAGATCGTCGCCGTCGCCACCGATGGATCGGCCGACGTGCGGGTGTTGGCGACCGGGGCCGACTTCTACGCCTCACCCAGGGTGTCCCCCGATGGGACGCGACTCGTGTGGATCCAGTGGATGCACCCCGACATGCCGTGGGACGCCACCGAGCTGTGGACCGCTGGGCTCGACTACGGCGTTGCGTCGGCGCCGCGACTGCTCGTCGGTAATGGCGGCGAGGCCCTCCAGCAACCCGAGTGGTTCCCGGACGGTTCGCTGATGGTGGTCACCGATCGGACCGACCGGTGGAACCTGTACCGGGTCGACCCCGACAGCGGCGCGCTCGAGGCCGATGTCACCGGGCCGTTCGACATCGTGCAACCCCATTGGATGTTCGGTGGATCCCGTTACGCACCGGGCGTCCACGCGATCGGCGACCCGCGCGGTGACCGACTGAGTCTCGACGTCGCCCTGCCGTACACGGCGATCAACTCGGTGCGCCGATCTGGTGATCGGGTCACGTTCGTCGGTGCTTCGTTCGACCGGGCGCCCGAGGTGGTGCAGGTGACCGATGGTCACGTCGAGGTGCTCCGGCCGGCGCGCCCACTCGGCTACGACGAGGCGTTCCTCCCCGAACCGGAGTTCATCACGTTCCCGACCACGGGCGGCGATGTCGCTCACGGGCTGTACTACGCACCCGCCCACCCCGACGTCACCTTGCCGGCCGGCGAGCGGCCCCCGCTGCTCGTGATGGTCCACGGTGGACCGACCGGTGCCGCTCCCCGGCAGTTCAGCTCAAGCTATGGCCATCGATTCTGGACGAGCCGCGGCGTTGCGGTCGTCGATGTCGACTACCGCGGCAGCACGGGGTACGGACGTGCGTATCGCAACCTGCTGCGTGGCCAGTGGTGTGTCGTCGACGTCGAGGACGCGATCGCCGCCGCGCGCCACCTCGTCGACCGCGGTGACGCCGACGGCGGCCGCCTACTGATCCGCGGTGGGAGCGCGGGCGGCACCACGACCCTGCTCGCCCTGGCCGGACGCGACGTCTTCGCGGCCGGGGCCAACCTGTTCGGTGTCACCGATCTCGTTGCGTTGATGTCCGACGACCACAAGTTCGAGTCGCAGTACTCGATCTCGCTGATCGGACCGTGGCCCGAGGCTGCCGACGTGTACGCCGAGCGCTCACCGATCAACCGCGTCGACGAACTGTCGACGCCGTTGATCGTGCTGCAGGGCGCTGACGACACGGTCGTCCCCCCGAGCCACTCGGAGCGGATCGTGGAAGCCTTGGGCGCCAAGGGCGTGCGCGTCGCGTACGTGGTCTTCGAAGGTGAGGGACACGGCTTCCGCCAGGCCGCGAACGTCGTGCGCGCCGTGGAGGCGGAGCTGTGGTTCTACGGGCAGGTGCTCGGCTTCGACCCGGCCGACGACATCGAACCGGTCGCGATGGCCGGCAGCTGATCGTGGTCACAGTGTCCGATGAACGCCCAGTAGACATGCGTGTCCGCGGCGGGCGTGCGCGGGTCAGGAACCAGCGAGTCCGGCTCGGGCACCATCGAGCCAGATGTGCATCGTCGGGGAGAAGGTGCCGCCGAAGGTGGGGCGAGATGCGCCGGTCGAGATCACGTTCCCGCCTGCGTCGATGCCGAACGCATCGATGAAGCCGATCACGTCGAGGTCGTCGAGCACGAGCCACGAATAGACCTGGAGCGGACGCTCGGGCGGGTTGGCGAAAACGCAGCCGTGGCCGTTGAGCGGTTCGTACGGTCCGAGCAGCTCGTCGGCGACGAAGCCGTAGAGCCCGGTCGGCCCGGCGACATCGGGATGGAACGTGCGGCTCTGCGTCGAGAAGAACAGGTAGTAGCGGTCGGCGTGGACGACCACGTGCGGTCGCTCGAGTTCGTTGTTCACGCCGTCCGCCGTCACGAGCGGATCGAGCAGTTCCCAACCGTCGCCGCTGCTACCGGCCCGACGGGCGATGCCGATCGCCCCGTTGAAGTCGGTCGCCGAACGGGCCGGTGCGAGCGACCCGGTGAACAGCAGGTACTCCTCACCCGAAGTCGGGTCGACGAACGGAAACGGATCGCGGAACGCCTTGATGAACCCCGGTTCGCCGTCCGCATCGTCCGCGGTGTCGTAACGCGCGGGATCCGGCTGCAGGATCTCGACGTGCTCCGACCAGCCGACGAACCGGATGGCGTCGTCGACGCACTGCACCGTGGCGGTCGCCATCGCCGGTCGTTGGCGGAAGCCGGGCGGGGATGCATCGGGCAGGCCGGCTGCGGTGTAGTAGGCGATCACCCGATCCCCGTCGAGCAGGGTCGATCCTGCCCACTGTCGGTTGCCGAGCGGCGTGCCGTCGAACAGTGGACCGAGATCGACGAACGTCCCGTCGTCGTGCCAGACGACCGCGCGGAGCTCGGCGACGTCGTGGCGCAGGCTCGGATCGTCGTCGAACGGTGTGGCGAGGACGACCCACACGACGTTGCCGCAGACGTCGGCGATCGAGCCGGCCGGAGTCCGGATCGGCCACGAGTCCCAGATGTCGATGCCCTCGACAACCGGGACCACGTCACGGTCGGTGATGAACGGGAGCCGGTCGACGGAAGCGCCGTCGAGCTGGGCGACATGCTTCCGAGACCAGACGGCCGTCACGAAGCCGCCACGATCGTCAGTGAGCCGTCGGGTTCGACCTCGACACGCCGCGGTGTCGTCAGATGGCCGGCGAACTCGCCATCGCCGCCGACACGCGCCCACGCCATGAACCACGGCACGCCGTCATGGGTTCGATGGATCTTGCCGGCGTAGGTGCTCCCCGCCCGGTCCGCCTCGAGCGCACCATCGCCGACCATCTCGAACGGTCCGTACGGCGAGTCGCCGACCAAGTAGTACGTGCCCGTGCCCGGGCTGGTCTCCCGCAAGTCGGCGCTCTGGGTCTCCAGGTCGCTGGCGAACAGCACATACCAGCGGCCATCCATCTCGACGAGCTGCGGCACCTCGAGCTGCCCGAAGCCGGCCGCGGCGGCGACCGGCGGCAGCACCTCCCACGTGTGCAGATCGCGGGAGCGGGCATGACCGACCACGCCGCGGTCGTAGCGTTCGCCCTCGTTCGCCCGGGCGGTGAGGTAGACGTGCACGTGGCCGTCGTCCGGGTCGGCGAACAGCCACGGGTCCCGCCAGGCCTGGTCGTGCCACATGTCGAGGCTCAACAGCTCGTAGTGCTCGGGGTCGGCGACGAGCACCGGGTCGGAGAGTCGCTCCCATTCGTACAGGTCGTTCGACGTTGCCAGGCCGACCCGCTGGACCAGGCCGTCCTCGGCGTGCGACGTGCCCGTGTAGAGCATCACCCAGCGGCCATCGTGCTCGACCACGCTGCCCGTCCACGTCGACTTGTCGTCCCACGCCTCGACGCCCGACGGCGCCAACGCATCTGCCACGACCGTCCACGTGTGCAGATCGCTCGACACGGCATGGCCGATCGACGCGTTCCAGTGCCGGGCGTCTGGATCGCCGATCGCCTTCGGTGCTTGGAGGAAGTACAGGTGGTGCGTGTCGTCGTGCGTGATCAGCCAGAAGTCCCAGATCCAGTGATCGTCGAGGCGCAGTGTCATGGAGACCCTTCCACGGAGACGCAACCGTCGGTCGACGGGCCCCTGAATGTAAGCGCTTTCATCGACACCTGGCAACCGGAAGTTCTCGGGGCCCGGCCAACCCTGAAGCTCCCCTTCTCCACGATTCGAGGTGTGGACGTGGGCACACTGCCAACGCCGGCCGGGGTGGCTGAACTGTGCGGCGCCGACCTCGACCGGACCCGACGGCACCGAAGTCACGCAACCTGCCGCGGCCTGATCGACGTCGCGGTGCGCCCGGTGTTCAGACGTCGAGTCGCAGGCGGATCGTCACGTCGTCACCGAGCGACAGGGTCTCCGCCGTTCGGACCGCTTGCTTGATCGGCACCAGGTAGACGTCGCCCTTCGGAAACAGCGAGGTGCGGAAGTCGGTGCGCCCGATGCGGGCCTCGACCGGGATGACCCCCCAGCCGTAGGTCACCATCGAGGCGACCGCCTCGATCGCCGCGCTCTGCTCGCCGGGGACGGCAACGAAATGGAACGGCGACGGCCCCCGCCAGTGGATGATCTCACTGCGGAACACGAGGTCCATCACGCCGAGCGTAGATGTCGTTGCCGAGCATGTCGTCCGACCAGGCATCGGAGATCTGGTCGGACAGCATCGTGTTCGGACTGCGATACTCCGTCGATGGGTGACACACCGGACTGGTTCGGGATCACGCGCCGCAACGCTCGTTCGGTGCAGACGACGATCGGTTGGATCTTCTGGGACCCGGGGGCGGTGACCCGCTACGCCGATCTCGGCATCCCGAAGGACTTCGCAGGTCCGCTCGGTTACTTGGCCGCCCGCTGCGCACCCCTGGCGGCGGCCGGTCCGGATGCCGTGATCGCCGCGTTCGGCTCGATCAGCTCGTCCGGCATCCGTGCAGCCTTCGACGTGCTCGGCCACGACCCCGAGCGGTTCGAAGCGTGCCGCCTCGCACGCGACGAGGCCGTCGCCGACGGCCTTCGCGAGTTCGCGCCGTCGATCGTCGAGCTGCTGATCGAGCTGGGGCCCGAGCTCTGGTCCGTCGTCGAACAGCTGCCCGTGATGGGCCGGGTCTTCATGGCCGCGCACCTCGCGCTGCCGCGCCCCGACGACCCACTCCTCGCCGGCTGGCACGCGGTCAACTGCATCCGTGAGTGGCGCGGCGACACCCACTGGGCGGTCGTCGTGGCGGCCGGGCTCACCCATCCCGAGGCCTCGATCCTGCACAACGCCCACGTGCACTACGAGACCGACTGGCTGGCGACGTCCCGCGGAACGACGCCCGAGGAGATCGACGCCGGCTGGAGCGCACTCGTTGCGAAGGGTCTCGCGGAGATCGACGCCGACGGTCAGCAGCGGGTGCTGCCCGAGGGGCTGGCGCTACGTGAACGCATCGAGGACGACACCGATCGTCTCACCACGCTGCCGTGGGAGCTGCTCGGCGAAGAGCGGTCCAACTGGTTCGCCGAACGGTTCGAGCCACCGTGTGAAGCCCTGCTCGCCCGAGTCGATGCGACCGCAGGGGTGAACTACCAGCCCGCTTCACGCCTCCACGGGTGACGTCACACGACGAACGGGCAGTGGCGACAGCCGCTGTCGCAGCAGTCGCCCCGCCGGGCCAGGTAGTCGGCGGTGAACACGTTGAGCCCGCTCACCGGGTCGGTGTACACCGGGATGCCCCGTTCGATCGCCGAGTCGTGGCGAGCGAGGATCTCGGCACGATGAGGATGGTGCTCGGACAAACGCCGGGAATGGGGCGAGTTCCGCCATCCCTCGCGCAGCGTCGTCGAGTCGGTCGCCATCGTGTCCATCATGTCGTGGTCTCGCCCTCGGAGCGCATGCGACAATCGGGCGCGTGAACGACCAGCGCCCGGAGCCGGACGGCCCGCACGACGCCACCGCGTCCGATGCACCGGCCGGACGAACGGGTCGAGCGCTGCGCCGGTGGCCGATGGGGGTGGGCGCCGCCATCGTGCTGGCGGTCGTGTGGGTCTTCGTCACTGCCTGGGTCGGGATCTGGGGATCGAGCCCCGCGTACCTGCTCACGCTGCTCCTCGCACTCGGGATCGCGATCGGGCTGATCGTGTGGGCCGTCCTCGTCGGGCCGCCGTCGACCCGCTCGCGACGACGGATGTGGCTCCCTCGGGGAGCCCTGGTGCTCGGCGGCGTCGTCCTGATCGGATCGCTCGTGTACCTCCGCCCGCTGTCGGCCGAACCGATCGCCGTCGACGCCCTCTCCGACGGCGATGGCGTCTCCGTCGACGTGTCGAGGTCGACGATCCGTCTCACACCCGACGTCGATCCCCGGTCGGTCGGGCTCGCCTTCTACCCCGGCGCGAAGGTCGACCCGCAGGCGTACGCGCACATCCTCCGTCCGCTGGCCGAGGCCGGCTTCACCGTCGTGATCTTCAAGCAGCCCTACAACCTCGCTGTCCTCCAACCGAACGCGGCCAACGCCGTGGTCGGCGACCCGGACGACACGATCGACCGGTGGGTCGTCGGCGGCCACTCGCTGGGCGGAGCGATGGCATCCAACTACGCCGAGCAGGACCGTGACGAGCTGTTCGGCCTGCTGTTGTACGCGGCGTATCCGGTCAACGACATGTCCGAACGAACCGGCCTCGCCGTGATGTCGGTGTTCGGCACCGACGACGGTCTGACCACTCCCGCCGACATCGAAGAACGGGCGCCCGACCTCCCGTCCTCGACGGAGTACGTCGCGATCGAGGGTGCCATCCACTCCTACTTCGGCAACTACGGCCTCCAACGAGGCGATGGAACGCCCGGCGTCAGCCGAACGGTGGCACAACGCAAGATCGTCGATGCGTCGTTGGGCCTCCTCGGCACGATCGAGCGCTAGCAGAACGGGTTCTCGCCCGGTCGACGGCACCGGCCGTGGGCGACCGCCTGCGGCGCGTCAGACGGTCACCCGCCCGTAGCTGGTGGTCCGCTGTTCGAGGGGCCGCCCGATCGATGCGGCGAACTCGGCGAAACGGTCGCCGGTCATCTCCTGGCCGTGGCTCGCGCCGGCTGCCCGCGAGATGTTCTCGTTGATCAGCGTGCCGCCGAGGTCGTTGCAGCCCGCCCGCATCATCTGCGCCACACCGTCGAGGCCGACCTTCACCCAGCTGGCCTGGATGTTGGGGATCAGTTCGCCGTAGGCGAGGCGGGCGACGGCGTGCATCAGCAGGTTCTCGCGGAACGTCGGCCCGCGCCGGGCCTTGCGCTGCAGGTAGATCGGCGACGCCATGTGCACGAACGGGAGCCCGACGAACTCGGTGAAGCCACCGGTCTGCTTCTGCAGGTCGCGCGTGCGCACGATGTGGCGAGCCCAGTGCACCGGCTGCTCGATGGCGCCGAACATGATCGTCACGTTCGAGTGCAACCCGACGGCATGCGCAGCGCTGTGCGCGTCCAGCCACTCCTCGGTGTCGATCTTGTCCGGGCACAGCACGGCACGGATCTCGTCGTCGAGGATCTCGGCTGCGGTGCCGGGAAGCGACGCGAGGCCGGCCTCCTTCAGACGGCCGAGGTAGGTGGTCAGGTCCTCGCCGAGGCGCTTGGCGCCCTCGGTGACCTCGAGCGCGGTGAAGCCGTGGACGTGCATGTCGGGCACGGCGTCCTTCACCGCGCGGGTGACATCGATGTAGTAGTCGCCGTCGAAGTCGGGATGGATGCCGCCCTGCAGGGTGACCTCGGTGGCGCCGAGCTCCCAACCCTCGCGTGCCCGTTCGGCGATGTCGTCGAGGGTCAGCAGGTACGGCGTGCCGCGCAGGTTCAGCGAGAGTGGACCCTTGGAGAAGCCGCAGAACCTGCACTTGAAGGTGCACACGTTCGTGTAGTTGATGTTGCGGTTCGCCACCCACGTGAGCGTGTCGCCGACGAGCGCCTGGCGCATCCGGTCAGCAGCACCCGCGACCGCCACCACCTCGGCGCCGCGGGCGCGGAACAGGGTGACGATCTCGTCGATGCCCGGCTCCTCGCCGGCGTCGATGCCTGCGAGTACCTCGGCCACCGCGCCGCGGATCGAGGCGACGGGACCGGGGACGATCGTTGGCGGTTGCTGGTCGGAACCCGAGTACCAGGCGGTCGAGCGGTGACCGACCAGCACGAACTCGGCGCCGTCGGCGACCGTGTCGGCCGCGGTCGTCTTCTCGGGCCACATCTGGCCGGGGTCGTCGCGGCCGAGCCATTCGGCGTCGGCGCGGTCCATCACCGGGAAATGGAGCGCGGGATCGAGCCATCGATCGCGGTCGGCGATGAACTCCGGGTAGACGGTCAGTCGCGGTGCGAGGGTGCATCCGCGCTCGGCGGTCACCTCGCGCAGCACGTCCAGGTCGGGCCAGGGGCGTTCGGGGTTGACGTGGTCGGCGGTGACCGGTGAGACACCACCCCAGTCGTCGATGCCGGCGTCGAGCAGCACGCCGAAGTCGTCCGACAGGTTGGGCGGCGCCTGCAGATGGATGTCCGGCGGCAGGATCACCCGTGCGGCCGCGATCGCCCACAGGTAGTCGTCGCTGGGGCACGGCTTCGAGCCGCGCATCGCCGTGCGCTCCTTCGGCAGGAAGTTCTGGACGATCACCTCCTGCACGTGGCCGTGCCGGCGGTGGTTGTCGGCGATCGCCTCGAGTGCCACGAGTTGATCGCCGCGGCTCTCACCGATCCCCACGAGGATCCCCGTGGTGAACGGGATCGAGAGTTCGCCGGCGGCCTCGAGCGTCTCGAGCCGCCGCGCCGGAGTCTTGTCGGGGGCGTTGCGGTGGGCTTCGAGGGCGGGGTTCAGCGACTCGATCATCATCCCCTGGCTGGGGCTGACCGGCCGGAGCTGCGCCAGTTCGTGCGCGTGGAGCGCCCCGGCGTTGGCATGGGGGAGCAGCCCGGTCTCAGTGAGCACGAGCTGGGCCATCTCGGCGACGTAGTGCACCGTCGAGTCGTAGCTGCGTTCACGGAGCCAGTCGCGGGCGACCTCGTAGCGGTCCTCGGGACGCTCACCGAGGGTGAACAACGCCTCGTGACAGCCGTTGCGCGCCCCCTGCCGCGCGATCCGCAGCACGTCGTCGGGGTCGAGATAGGCCTTCTCGACGCGCGCTGGCGGTTGGGCGAACGTGCAGTACCCGCAGGTGTCGTTGCAGAGGAACGTGAGCGGAACGAACACCTTCGGACTGAACGTGATCCGCGTGCCGTGCGCGCGGTCGCGTACCGCTGCGGCTTCGGCCATCAGCGCCTCGGTCGACGAGTGCAACAGGTGGTGGTCGACGGTGGTCGGGGCGGGCTCGGTGGTGGTCATGCGGATCCTCGTGCGGTGGCGGGGTGGCGGTGGCCGGGGCGGCTGGCGATGGCACCGCTGCCGAAGGTCTCGTTGCAGTGCCAGCAGACGAACGCCTGATCGAGCGGCTCGCCGCACACCTCGTGGATCAGCGTCGTGGGCGGGCCGTCGTCGGACAGCCACTCGTCACCCCAGCGCATCAGCGCGACGAGCGTCGGCGAGAGAGCTGCCCCCATCGGCGTGAGGCGGTACTCGTCGCGAGGCGGATGCTCGCAGTACCGGCGCCGCTCGAGGACGCCGGCGTCCACCAGGTGTTTCAGCCGGTCGGCGAGCACCGGTCGGGCGATGCCGAGATCCCGGCGGAGGTCGTCGAACCGGCGGATGCCGCGGAACGCATCGCGCATGATGAGGATCGTCCAGCGATCACCGAGGATCTCGAGGCTGCGCTGGATCGAGCACGGAGCGGGATCCTTCGGCGGGTCGACCATCGGCTGACCCTAGAGTGCGTTCGTTCGGCGAACCAAGTCGGTTCGTTCCGCGAACTCACCGTGGACCGTGGGACCCGCTACGGCTCGAGCACGACCTTGATCGCGCCGTGGACGCGGCTCGCCGCGATGGCGAACGCCTCGGCCGCCGCGTCGAGCGGGAAGCGGTGGCTGATCAACGTGTCGGCGAGACCCGGGGTGGTGGCGAGCAGCGCCGCTGCGGCATCGATGTCGCGGCCGCCGGCGGTGCGGGAGTAGAGCGCCGTCGGACACAGCGACACCTCCTTGAAGCACCACGCCATTCCCGGCACGGTCACGGGCCCCCAGTAGACGCCGGGGATCATCACCGTTCCGCCGGGTCGAACGAGGTCGATCGCCCGGCCGAGGGCGCTCTCGCTCCCGGCCGCTTCGATCGCGATGTCGTAGCCGCCGTCGGTCGCCTCGGCGGCTCCGAGGCGTTCGCCCGCCGCGCGCTGTGCGTCGTGACGGGCGACCAGCGCCACGTCGCAGCCACGGGCGCGGGCCGCGGCGACCGCGCAGAGCCCGATCGTGCCGCCACCGATCACCACGACGCGCTGATCGGGCCGCGCCGCCGACCGGCGCAGCGAGTGGACGACCACCGCCAGCGGCTCGACGAGCGAGGCATTGCGCACGTCGACGCCGGCTGGCAGCGCCACGAGGCACCGCTCGGGCACCGCGATGCGGTCGGCCATCCCGCCGTCGAGTCCGACGCCGAAGAGCATCGCCGAGCTGTCGACACACAGGTGCTCGTCGCCGCGCCGGCATGCACCGCAGTGACCGCACGGCGACAGAGGCTCGATCGCGACCGGTGTTCCGTCCTCGGTGATCCCGGCGATCTCGTGGCCGAGCGTGACCCGAGGCGGTGGGAAGTCGGCTCCGCTGATCAGGTGCAGATCGGAGCCGCAGATGCCGGCCGCCTTCACGTCGACCAGCACCCCCGGCCCGTCCGGGGCCGGGACGTCGCGGACCTCGACCGACCCGCCGCTCGCTCGTACCGCCCGCATCGTCAGGCCGATGGTTCGAGGACGAAGATGCGGATCGTGCGGTGGCTCGCCCGGGCCCGGTACTTGCCGTAGCCGGGGTAGAAGGACGCAGCGATCTCGAAGGCCTCGTCGGTCTCGGCGTCGCTCGCCGCTCTCGCAGTGACCTCGACCGACCGGTCGCGGTACGACACGGTGGCAGCCGGGTCGGCCTCCAGGTTGTAGACCCAGCCGGGCGTGCGCTGCTGGCCGTAGTTCGACCCGATCACGGCGAGGTCGTCGCCGAGCGGGATGCCGACGAGCGGCATCGACCGTGGTTCGCCGCTCTTTGCGCCGGTGGTCGTCAGCATGATCACGGGCAGGCCAGCCATCAACCCGGGCACGGTCAGCCGGCCGTCGGTGCGCTCGTACAGCACCTTGTCGACCGGGTACAGCGTCCGCTGGAACACCCACGCCCCCGGCCCGCTCGCGGCGATCCGTTGCGTCACCCGCTGCGCCGCGTTCGCCGGCTTCAGTACGTAGTCGAGCTCATCGAGCACGCCCATCGGTTCCTCCTTCGTGAGCCCATCGGGCCAGGTCGGCGGGCACCAGTTCGGCGACCCGTTCGTCGTAGTGCGCCCGGTCCGCGGGCGTGGTGCGATCGATCCACTCGCCGGCTGCGCCGGAGCGGAAGAACCTCGCGGGGTCCCTCCAGTGCTCCGACTTCGAGATGTCGGGCGCCACCTCGTCGGCGCGGTCGCGCATGCGCTCGATCCCGGCTTCGGGTGCCAACTCGGCGAGTCGGGCGGGGTCGCGATCGAAACCGCACAGCTCGCTGAGCCGAAGCATGTCTCCCACGAGATCTCGCCGGTAGTCGAGGAAGTGGAACAGGCCGACGTTGGCGTCATGGCGATGGTTCCATCCCGTGTCGAGGTGGTGGAGCACGTTCGCGAGCGACAACAGAACCGTCGGCGACCACTCCTGGTCGACGAAGTTGCGGAACCGCACTGCCGGGTCGGGTTCGGGGGGTGCCGGTGGTTCGAACTCGCCGAGATCGTCCACCCCGACCGCCTCGGCGCGGTGCTGGAAGACGACTTCGCTGTCGATGTTCTCCATGTGGTGCTCCCACGAGATCAGCACATCGCGAGGGTCGCGACCCACGACCACGTAGTACACGTCGTCGCGTACGGGGAGTCCGTCGAGTGGCGTGTGTGTCTTGATGAACCGGCGGTGGGTCTGGCGATCGTAGATGTCGAACACCTCGTCCTCGGACCGGATCCGCATGTCGAGCCACGGCGACATCGCGTCGAGCTTGGCCGGGAAGCCCGGCCCGTCGAAGATCATCAATGCGCACAGCATCTGGGTCCACGTGGTCCCCGACTTCGGTGGTGTCGAGATCACGATGTCGCCCGGCCGATGCTCGAAGCGTTCCCATCGCCCGCTGTCGACCAGCAGCCCCCGGTACGTCACGAGCTCGTCCATCGCGCTCACGGCTCGCCGTCCAGGTCCTGCTCGTCGGCCCTGTCACCACCCGTGAACGCTCCCAGCGCAACGATCAGCGCGATGACCGACGCCAACAGTGCGGGATCGAGGACGGTCACCTCGCGAACCTATCGTTCATCGGCTGGCGCCCTGCGACGAGGAGGCCGGGTCGCCGCCGATCACTCGAGGCGCAAGCCGTGCTCGTTCAGGAAACGGGCGAGCTGCGTCCGTTCGGGCTGCGTGAGCGGGTGTCGTCTTCGCGTCGGTCATCAGGTCGCCGCTCATGCGGGGACCTCCTCGGTGGTGGTGGTGGCAGCGGTGGTGGTGGTGGTGGAGGTGTTGGCGGTGGTGGGGAAGACGACGGGTGCGGAGCGTGGTCCGCGCACCTGTCCGCCGGCCCAGGTGACCGCGGAGGGATCGTCGAGTTCGAACTCCGGGATCGCCGTCAGCCACTCCTCGAGGGCGACGCGCAGCTCCATACGGGCGAGGTTCGAGCCGGCACAGCGGTGGATGCCGACGCCGAACGCGAGATGGCGGTTCTGGGCCCGATCGATGACGAAGCGGTCGGCATCGTCGAAGTGGGTCTCGTCACGGTTGGCAGCCGGGAAGCTCAGCAGCACCCGATCGCCTGCGCTGACCGGACAGCCCGCGATCTCGGTGTCGGCCGTGGCGGTGCGGGCCATCGTGACCGGTGCGTAGAAGCGGAGGAACTCCTCGATCGCCTGCGGCCACACGTCGGGATCCTCGACCATCCGACGGCGGTCGTCGGGATGCGACGCGAGATGGAACAGCGACGACCCGATCGCACTCCAGGTGGTGTCGACGCCGGCCACCAGGAGCAGCGCGGCCTCGCCCACGATCAGCGCCTCGTCGATCGGCTCGCCGTCGTGTTCGGCGAGGACCAGCTGACTGATGAGGTCGGTGCCCGGCTCGGCGCGACGAGCGGCGACCTCGCCGTGGAGGAACTGGGCCAGCTCCATCGTGGCGGTACGGCGTCGCTCGGCGTCGTGGGCGAACTCCAGGATCGAGCGGACCCAGCCGACGAAACGGTCGCTGTCTTCCTCGGGGATGCCGAGCAGCGCCCCGATCACCCTGACCGGCAGCTGTTGGGCGTAGTCGGCGGCAGCGTCGGCGCGGCCGGTGTCGATGAACGAGGCGATGAGCGACCGGCACAGCGCCCTCGTTCCGGGTTCGTACGACAGGACCGACTGCGGCGACATCGCCGGGAGCAGGAGGCGCCGGGTCCAGGTGTGCAGTGGCGGATCGGCGTCGATCGGGGGGCTGCCCTGGCTCAGGGTCTCCTTGCGGTCGGCGACCTCGATGACGCTCACGCCCTCTGATGAACAGAACGTCTCGACATCGCGGGCGACGGCGGCGATGTCGTCGTAGCGCGTCGGGAGCCAGGAGCCGCCGTGATCATCTGAACGCGCCACCGGGCACTCGGCGCGGAACCGAGCCCACACGCTCGCCGGGTCGGCGATGTAGCCCGGGTCGAACAGGTCGTAGTCGTGGCGCCCGACGGCGGTGGTTCCCATGGCTGGCATCGTAGGGTGCCATCATGGCATCGTCAAGTGCCAGACCGGCCGGAACGCTGCTACGGTGCCGGGCATGTCGACGACGGACGTGTCCACCACCAAGACCGACTTCGTCCGATCGCAGGCCGTGGAGGCCACCCGGTCATTGCTGGCGACCCATGGGCTGTCACTGACGATGGATCAGATCGCCGACCGTTCCGGGATCAGCCGCCGCTCGCTCTTTCGCTATTTCGACTCGCGTGACGTACTCGTGCGGACGGCGATCGAATCCGCCATCGCCGACTACGAGGTGGAACTGGCATCGGTGGCCGCCATCGACGGCGCGCTCGACGATTGGCTGAAGAGGGTCATCGAGCACACGCACCGCAGCCACCTCGCCGCGGGTCGGGCGATCTGGCAGCTCACCAGCACCGCAGATGCCCAGCTCGCACCCGAGCTGCGAGAGGCGGACGAGCGTCGGCGAGCGATGCGGCGCCAGGCCACCCGGCAGCTGACCGAACAGGCCTGGATCGCTGCCGGCGGACGAGCTCCCGCGCCCGACGTGGTCGCCGAGGCGATCGCGATGGCCGTGTCGAGCTACACGACCCAGTCGCTCGTGGTCGACCTCGGCCAGTCCGTCGAGGAGGTCGCCCGGCTCAGCGCGGCGATCATCGTGGCGGTGATCGAGTCGAACCTGCGGTCGTGACCCGGTGGTCGGGGCAGGCGGCTCAGTGCTGGCCGACGCCCTGCACCACCACGGGGCAGGGCGCGTGGCGGACCAGGTAGTCGGACGTCGAGCCGATCATCGCCCGACGGAGACCGCCGCGGCCGCTCGTCCCGACGACGATCACGGTCGCGGGAAGGGACGTCGCGAGTTCACAGATCGCCTCACCGGGTTGACCGACCAGCGCCATCACTTCGACGTCGTCGAGGCCGAGGGCTTCGACGGCGGCGTCGACATGCTGCTTCGCCACGTAGTCGCCGCTCGTCTCGATCTGTTCGGAGAGATCGTCCGCCCATCGGCCTCGGAAACCGGTTCCGGTGATCAGTTCCGGATCGGTGGGCGACTCGACCGTGAGCACGATCGTCCGGTCGGTCGGCGCGAGGATCGGCAGGGAGTCGCGCAGGGCCTGAATCGAGAGGTCGGAACCGTCGGTGCACAGCAGGGCGATGGACTCCATACCCGAAGTCTTGCAGGGTGCACTCCGCGTTCTGGCCGCAGCGTCATTCGTCGAGCGCGGCGGCGATGTCGGGGTACACCGCCTGGCAGGCGTGCAGGAGCGGTTCGAGGCCCATCGCCTTCGACTTCGAGCCCGACACCTTGAGCTTGCGGAACAGCAGCGCCTTGCCGAGCGGGAGTGTTCCCAGCAGCAATTCGTGCATCGAGTCGGCGCTCAGCGTTGCGGTGAGCGTGGCGTCGACGCCGTCGATCGGTGCGAACGTGGTCGCCACCGGGCGGGAGCGACCGTCGACCCAGATGTCGGCGTCGGGATCGTTCAATCGGAAGTTGATCACCATCTGCGCATCGACCAGCGTGTCCATCGAGTCGTCGTCGGCAACGGAGTCGAACATCTCGGTGTAGGCGCTCTCGAGTTGTTCGGCATCGGCGTAGTGGTGGCCCATGGCCTGCAACCCTAGGGCCGGAGGACGTCGCGCCAGGAGTGGCGCGGCGCGAAACCGACGAGGCGCTTGGCCTTGTCGTTCGCGTAGAACGTTTCGTACTCGCCCAGGTCGCGGGTGGTCGGAACGCCGTCGTAGAACCGGGTCAGCACCTCGGCGCTCGTGATGCCGACCGACGTGTCGTCGTTGCTCACGTTGAACACCTCGTAGCCGAGGCCGTCGGTGCGTAGACAACAGTCGACCATGTGGCCGAGGTCGCGAGCGTCGATGTAGGCGAAGATGTTCCGGCGGCGCAACGCCGGGTCGTCGACGAACGCCGGGAACTTCGTGGCGTACTCGTGCGGCTCGATCACGTTGTTGATCCGCAGCCCGTAGATGTCGATGCCCGACCGGGCCTGGAACGACCGTGCGGTCACCTCGTTGACCACCTTCGACATCGCGTAGCTGTCCTCGGGCACCGTCGGGTGCTCCTCGTCGACCGGCACGTACTGTGGCTTCACCTCGCCGTCGGCGAAACAGACGCCGTACGTGGTCTCCGAGCTGGCGAAGATGACCTTCGGGATCCCCAGCTTCACTGCGGCGTCGAGCACGTTGTACGTGCTGAGTGCGTTGACCCGGTACGTCTCGTTGTCGGGCCGGATCAGGATCGCCGGGACCGCAGCGAAGTGCACGACCGCGTCGTAGCGCGGCACGCCGGTGCCGGGCTCGAGTTCGCGGTGGCGGGCGTAGGCCGACAGCGCGTTGAACACCTGTCCGGCATCGGTGAGGTCGATTCGCAGGTCGGGGACGTGGTCGAGCCCGGCGGGGACGAGGTCGCCGTTGGTCACCTCGTGGCCCTGATCGACGAGGTGCTCGATCGCATGACGCCCGGCCTTGCCGCTGCCACCGGTGAAGAAGATGCGCATCGCGTCGACCGTAGCGAGCGGATCGAACCGTCGGCGACGACGGTGACGATTGGCCCTTGAGGTCGAGCGCCCGGTCCCGTACCGTCAATCGAGAAGACCGTGCTGAGAAGGCCGTGCCGAGGAGGTTGCGATGCAGGACCGGATGTCGAAGGACGAGGTGCTCGAGTCGATCAAGGGAACGCACGACTCGCTGTCGGTGCGACGGTGCTACGGCGACCCGATCCCACTCGACGGGGTGACGGTGATACCGGTCGCCCGCGTGTCGGGTGGGGCAGGCGGAGGCGGCGGCGAGGGAACGGACGAGAACGAGGCCGGCGGCGGAGGGTTTGGCACCGGGTTCGGGCTGAAGGTCAACCCGATCGGCGTCTACGAGGTACGTGACGGGACGGTTGTCTGGAAGCCGACCGTCGACGTCAACCGGTTGCTCAAGGGCGGGCAGGTCCTCGCGGGCATCATTGCCGTGTGCACCGCGCTCGTGCTCCTCGTGCGCCGTCGGTGACAGGGACCTCCGGCACTGGTGCCGATGGAACGAACGGCCGAGGATCGGAGAGTGTTCGACGCCGTCCGTCAGTGGGCTTCCCGGGCCGAGGGGGACTGGCGAGCCCACGGGACGGCGTACGAACTCGTCCGGGTGTTGACCGCTCCCGCGCGCCGCGGCCTCGTTCGGCTGCGTGTCGAGGGGGCCGAGCATCTGCCCGCCGACGGTCCGGCGATCGTCGTTGCGAATCACGTGTCGTTCTTCGATTCGATCCTGCTGATGTTCTCGCTGCCCCGTCCGGTGGCGTTCATCGGCAAGGCCGAGTACACCGACAACCCGATCACCAACTGGCTGTTCTGCGGGGCGGGGATGATCCCGGTACGGCGAGAGAACCCGGGCGACCTCCCGCACGTGTTCGACGAGGTCGCCGACGTGCTCGCACGCGGTGAGGTGATCGGCGTGTTCCCCGAGGGCACCCGCTCGCGCGACGGCCTGCTGCACCGCGGGCACGTCGGCGCCGCGCACCTCGCCCTGACGACCGGCGCACCGATCGTGCCGGCCGGGATCATCGGCACCGATCGCGTGCTGCCCACGGGCGCTCGGATCGTGCGGCCGTTCCAGCAGGCAACGATCACGCTCGGCGAATCGATCAGCGTGAGGGAACTCGGGTACACCAAGAGCACCAATCGGTCGCGGCGAGAGGTCACCGACCGGTTCATGGCGGAGATCGCCCGCCTCTGCGAGGAGCGCTACGTCGACGAGTATGCGCCTCTCGGGCATTCCGACACTCAAGGGAGCGGCGCCACGCGCCGATGACCCCACATGGTGCGCCTCCCGCCGACCACGCTCGATGCAGCGCGCCGCGGTGACCGTGATGCTCTCGCCGCACTCTGGCGAACCCACCAGGCACCGTTGCTGCGGTACCTCCGGGCTCGCCGTGCACCGTCGCCGGACGACCTGGCGTCGCAGGTGTGGATCGACGTCGCGACATCGATCGACCGGTTCGAGGGCGATGCCGACGATTTCCGCCGCTGGCTGTTCACGATCGCCCACCGTCGCAGCGTCGACGAGATCCGCCGTGTGGTGCGCCGCTCCGACCTGACGGTCAGGGCGGCCGACCACGTTGTCGGTGCCGACATCGAACACGACCGACACGACGCCGTGAATCGCGCGATCGCGCTGGTCTCCACGCTGCCCGACAACCTCGCCGAGGCGGTGATGCTGCGAGTGGTGAACGACCTCCCGCTCGTCGATGTGGCCGCGGTGATGGGCACGACGGAGGGGAACGTGCGCGTCCTGGTCCACCGGGGCCTGACGCGACTGCGCCGAAAGATTTCTGTAACAGACGATGCCCCTCGGGCGATGAAGAGGGTGCCATGAGCGATTTCGACGACCTCGACGACCTGTTCGGTCCGCTGCGCAGCGCTGCGACACCGGCCGAACTCGCCGCCGAGCACGACGTGGTCGACCTCATGGCCGCTGCTCACCCATCATCGAAGGGGACCACCATGTTCACGTCTCGTCGCTCCCGCGTCGCCACACTCATCGCCGCCGGCATCATCGGATTCGGCGGCGTCGCCGCGGCCGGACCCGCCGCCTACAACCTGGTCGAGTCCGACTCGCCGGTGGAGGAGGAGGTCGACGTCGACCCGCTGCCCGCCGACGAGTCGCTTGAAGAGGTCACGGAGACCGAGACCGAGACCGAGACCGAGAACGAAGAGGTCGACGAGGAGACGTCGCTCGACGAGACGACGGACGGCGAGGACGGCGGCGAGGAGGAGGAACCGGGTGTCACCGGTACCGAGGAACCCACGCTCGAGGCCGAGCAGCCGACCGAAGGAATCGACGACCCGGACACCGTCTTCGACGAGGCGAACGACTGCAAGCCGGGCAACCACGGCAAGACGGTGAGCGCGGCGGCACGCGGCGACGCCGATCTCGCGAAGTACGAACAGCGCGAGGTCGCCCAGTCGTCCTGCGGCAAGTCGGGCGACATCGACGAGACCGAAGCCGACACCGAGACCGAGGTCGAGGTCGAGGTCGAGGTCGAGGAGGAGGTCGAAGAGCTCGTCGAACGGCCGGCTGCCCAGACGAAGGGCAAGTCCGACCAGGCGCCTGGCAAGTCCAAGGACAAGGGCAAGAGCGGCAGCGGCAAGGGCAACAACGGAAACGGCGGCAAGAAGGGCGGCTGAACACCGACTCGGCGGCGGGAACACGTGACCCGCGTTCCCGCTGGGCCGTCAGGGCGTGTTCAGGTGATCGTCCCGATCTGGTAGAGCCGCACCGGATCGTCGAACCCCTTCAGGGCGATCGGACCTCGATCGATGAAGCCCAGTGATTTGCCGATCGCCAGTTCCTTCACGGCGGCGGACACCAGGATCTGGCCCGGCTCGGCGTGTCCGCAGATGCGGGCGGCGAGGTTCACGACTGCGCCGTACAGGTCGTCGTCGCGGTCGACCGGCTCGCCGGCGCTGAGACCGATCCGCACCCGACCACCGGGCCGATCGTCGCCGAGTTCGCCGAACTCCCGTTGGATCGCGACAGCGCACTCGACGGCTCGGCTGATGTGGTTGAAACAGGCGAGGATCCCGTCGCCGGTGTGCTTCACCTCGCGCCCGCCCGCCGCCGCGAGCGCCGTTCGCACGATCGCGTCGTGACGCTCGATGACCTCCAGCGCCCGGCCGTCGCCCTCCCGGCTGCTCACCGCCGTCGACCCCTCGAGGTCGGTGAACATGATCGCCCGGAGCCCCGTATCGAGGCTCGACCCGGGCCCGGCGATGCGGGCGATGTCGGGGACGTTCGCCTCCCAGTCACCCATGAACTGGTTGACCGTCGGTCGCTCCACCTCGATCATGTCGTGGGGAACCAGCCCGTGCGACGCCTTGTGGCATGCGATCGCCGACTCCCTGTCGGGCGCCTCGACCAGACAGAAGGCGTGACCGTCGGGTTGGTTGAACCAGAACGTGAGGAAGCGCACGCCGTGATCGTCCTGGATCTCGAGGTCACGCTCGTGCGCGGCGCGGATGTCGTCCTCGGTGACATCGCCGAGATCTCGATGGACGTCCATGAAGATCGGCATGGGGCACCCTATACCGAGGGGGGAATCGCTACTGCTGGGCCATCAGGCCGCGGAGTTCGGCTTCGTCGTGTTGGAGCAGGTCGCCCGAGATGTCCACCGTCAGCCGATGGAGGGTGCCCTGGAACCGGAACGGCGCGGTGTAGAGATCAGGTGCGACGGTGTCGAACGCTGCGTAGCCGCAGCTGAAGCCGACCGGACCCATCCGGTTCGTCGTGCTGAACGGGAACTCGGTCGCTCCGACGAGTCGACCGTCGACGTACAGCAGGCCGCGGCCCGGTGATCCCTTGCCGGCGCCGAGATCGGGCGCGCCGGTCGGCTCGAACTCGAAGCGCACCTCGTGATCGCCCGGCGACAGGACCTCTGCACCCGCGGTCGTGAACCGCGCCGAGCCGACCCAGTTGTAGACGTGGTGGAGGCGCCCGTCGAGCACCATGAATGCGTACCCGCCGTGACGGTTCCCGTGGTTGGCGAGGATGCCGTCGGACGCACCAGCTGCGATGTCACCGTCGGGGATCGTCAGCTCCGCGGTGATCGCGTATGGCCGGTTGTACAGGCGCGGGGAGGCACCGAAGTACACCGGCGCCGCGTCCGGATACCAGACGAGCTTGTCGCGCGGCGGCGCGATCGTCGGGCGCACGGTCAACAGGCGCGAGATGCCTGCCGAGGCGAGTGGGAACACGCCGTACTCCTCGGCCTGCTCGTACCAGAGCGCACGCATCTCGGCGAGCTTGTCGGGCATCTCGGCCGCCAGATCGCGGGTCTCAGCCGGATCGGTCGTCACGTCGTACAGCTCCCAGCCGTCGACGTCGAGCTGCTCCAGCATGTCTGCCGTCAACGCCTGGCCGAACCGGCGTCCCTTCTCTGCGGCCTCGGCGAAGCTCGGCCCGGGGACCGGGCAGTTCGCCTTCCAGCCCTCGTGGAAGATCGACCGACTCCCGAACATCTCGAAGTACTGTGTCGTCTTGTTCGACGCGGCGTCCGGCGCATCGAACGTGTGGGCGAAGCTCGTCCCGTGGATCGGTGACTGCTCGACGCCACGGATCACGTCGGGCGGCTCGATCCCGAGGGTGTCGAGCAGCGTCGGCAGGACGTCGGTGACGTGCGTGTACTGGGTGCGCACTTCACCGTGGCCCGAGATGCCGGCGGGCCACGACACGATGCACGGGTCGGTCACACCGCCCCGGTACGTCTCGCGCTTCCACCGGCGGAACGGCGTGTTGCCCGCCCACGCCCAGCCCCACGAGTAGTGCGGATAGGTGTCGGTCCCGCCCCACCGATCGAAGTACTCCATGTTCTTTTCGAGCGTCTCGGGCACGCCGTTGAAGAACTGCACCTCGTTGAACGTGCCGTGCACACCACCCTCGGCGCTGGCGCCGTTGTCCGACATCACCACGATGATCGTGTTGTCGAGCTCGCCGAGTTCGTCGATGAAGTCGATCACGCGGCCGAGGTGATGGTCGGACTGTTCGAGGAACCCCGCATACACCTCCATCTCGCGGGCGTACATCCGCCGTTCGTCGTCGCGCAGGCTGTCCCACGCCGGCACGTCGGGGTCGCGCTCCGACAGCACGGTGTCGGGAGGGACGATCCCTTCGGCCAACTGGCGTTCGAACACGATGCGGCGGTACTCGTCCCACCCGGCGTCGAAGCGGCCCGCGTACTTGTCGATCCACTCCGGCTCGACGTGGTGCGGCGAGTGACCCGCCCCGAGCGCGTAGTAGAGGAGGAACGGTTTGCCGGGGGCATGGACGTGAGCGTCCTTGATGAACTGGATCGCGTGGTCGGCCAGGTCGATGTTGAGGTGGTAGCCGTCCTCGGGCGTCGCCGGCGCCGGGATCGGGTGGTTGTCGTACACGAGGTCGGGGTACCAGTGGTCGGTCGAGCCGGCCAGGAACCCGTAGAACCGTTCGAACCCCCGCCCGAGCGGCCAGCGGTTGAACGGCCCGGCGGTGGTCGACTCGGTCGGCGCGGTCAGGTGCCACTTGCCGATCGCGAACGTGTTGTACCCGTGCTCCAACAGCATCTCGGGGAGGAAGCCGTGCTCGAAGCCGATGAGGCTGTTGTGCGCGGGGAAACCGAGCGACGTCTCGGTGATCGCCGACAAACCGAGCGAGTGGTGGTTGCGGCCGGTCATCAGGCATCCGCGGGTCGGCGTGCACAGCGCGGTCGTGTGGAAGTTCGAATACCGCAGACCGCGGGCGGCGATCCGGTCGAGCGTCGGTGTCTCGCACGAACCGCCGAACGGCGAGAGCTGGCCGAAGCCGACGTCGTCCCAGAGCACGACCACCACGTTCGGCGAGCCCTGCCGCGCCCGCTTCGGCGCCGGCCATGCCGGTGACGACGTGTCGAGCGTGCGCCCGATCACCCCGGGGAACGGCTCGGTCGGCGGGTACTCGGTGATCTGGTCCTGCGCCATGGCCGAACCGTAGGCGCGACCGGAACGTCAGCTGCCGCCGAAGACCGGCCGGCGCTTCTCGACGAACGCGGCGGCCGCCTCACGGTGGTCGGCGGTCGACATCGACTCGACCATGTTCGGCGCCTCGGCGTCGAGCGCGGTCGCGAGGTCCGCGGTGAGTGCCCGGTTCAGGTTCTGCTTCATCAGCCGCAGCGCGATCGGGGCGCCCTCGGCGAGCGAGCGGCACCAGTCGAGCGCGGCCTCGTCGAACCCGTCGTCGCCCAGCACCTGGTTGACGATTCCGAAGTCGAGCGCTTCGCGAGCGGTGAGCCGCGGCGACGTGAAGTAGAGCTGCTTCGCCTTGGCGCTCCCGACGAGTTGCGTGAGGAACCACGAACCTCCGAAGTCGCCGGAGGCACCGACGTTCGCGAACGCGGTGACCAGCACGGCGCGTTCGGCAGCGATGCGGAGGTCGGCGGCCAGTGCGATCGACAGCCCTGCGCCGGCGGCGGCACCCGGCAGGACCGCGACCACCGGGGCCGGGAACTCGTGGAGCGCCAGCGACACCTGACGTTGGAGTTGCTGCAACCTGGCGACCTGCTCGTCCCTGCCGCCGCCCCGACCCGGGCGAGGCGTCCCGCTGCGGTGTGATTCGTTCATGCCCTTGACGTCGCCGCCGGCGCAGAACGCCCCGCCCGCACCGGTCACCACGAGCACCCGCACCTCAGGGTCGGCGGCCATGATCGGAAGCACCCGGTCGAACCCGGCGTACATCGGGTCGGAGAGCGCATTGCGTCGCTCGGGGCGGTTGAACGTGATCACGCCGAGGTGCCCGTCGACGTGGGCGAGCAGGTCGTTCGTGCCGGTGTCGATCGATCGTGCCATCACGCCAGCATGACATGACGTCCCGTGCGTGCCGTCCCCGGAGATGCCACAGCGGGTCCGAAGACCCTTCACCGGCAGGGCTCCCGAGCCGTACGTTCGACACATGGGGCGGCGTCGCAACCTGGCAGCGGTCGTCGCGGCAGGTGCGGCGGTGGTGACGGCGTACGACCTGCGCCAGAAGCGACATTCGATCCTGCGCAACTTCCCGGTACTCGGCCACGCCCGGTACTTCCTCGAGGAGGTCGGGCCCGAGCTGCGCCAGTACATCGTCACCAGCAACACCGAGGAGCGCCCCTTCAATCGCGAGCAGCGCCGGTGGATCTACGCGTCGTCGAAACAGGAGAACAACTACTTCGCGTTCGGCACCAGCAAGGACCTCGAGACCTCGCCGAACTACTTCATCATCAAGCACTCACCGTTCCCGTTGCGCTCACCCGTGCCCGGCGACGACGACTACGACGACCAGTACCGCATCCCGGTCGCGAAGGTGATGGGGGAGGCACGCGGCCGGCCGAAGGCGTTCCGGCCCGAGTCGGTGATCAACGTGTCGGCGATGAGCTACGGCGCGCTGTCGTCGAATGCGATCGCCGCGCTCAACCAGGGCGCGAAGATCGCCGGCTGCCTGCACAACACCGGTGAAGGCGGGATCTCGCCGTACCACCAGCACGGCGGCGAGCTGATCTGGCAGCTCGGCAGCGGCTACTTCGGTGCGCGCGACGCCGACGGCCGCTTCGACCTCGGCCGCGTCGTCGAGACCGCTGCGGCGAACCCGGTGCGGGCGATCGAGATCAAGCTCAGCCAGGGCGCCAAGCCAGGACTCGGTGGGGTGCTCCCGGCGTCGAAGATCACCGGGGAGATCAGCGAGATCCGCGGCGTGCCGCAGGGTCGCGACTGCATCAGCCCGGCCGCCCACCCCGAGTTCCACGACGTCGACTCGCTGCTCGACTTCGTCGAACGCATCGCCGAGGCGACCGGCTTGCCGGTCGGGATCAAGTCGGCGATCGGCGAGTCCTCGATCTGGTCGGACCTGGCCGAGGCGATGCTGTCGGGCGAACGCGGGGTCGACTTCATCACGATCGACGGCGGTGAGGGCGGCACCGGCGCCGGTCCGCTCGTGTTCACCGATCAGGTCGCGCTGCCGTTCAAGGTCGGCTTCAGTCGCGTCTACCGGGAGTTCGCCAGGCGGGGGATCGCCGATCGGGTCGTGTTCATCGGCTCGGGCAAGCTCGGTTTCCCGCACGAGACGACGCTGGCGTTCGGGCTCGGATGTGACATGGTCAACGTCGCCCGCGAGGCGATGATGGCGATCGGCTGCATCCAGGCCCAGCGGTGCCACACCGGCAAGTGCCCCACCGGCGTCGCCACGCAGAACCCGTGGCTCGTCCATGGCCTCGACCCCGAACTGAAGGCGGCGCGGCTCGCCAACTACATCGTCACGTTGCGCAAGGATCTGCTGTCGCTCAGCCGGGCCTGTGGTGTCACCCATCCGGCGCTGATCTCGCTCGATCACGTCGACGTGCTCGACGACCACTTCGGCGCATCGTCGGCCCGGGCGATCTTCGACTACGAACCCGACTGGGGCGTCCCGACAGTTGCCGCTGAGGTCTGACCCCTGGTGCAATCAGGCGTAGCGGCGGAGGATGCGGCGGCCGAGCGAGGTCTTGTGCACCTCGTCGGCGCCGTCGTAGATGCGGGCAGCGCGCTCGTGGCGGTACCAGTAGGCGAGGATCGTGTCGTCGGTGACGCCGAGCGCCCCGTGCACCTGGATCGCGGTGTCGACCGCCTTCAGCATCGTGTTCGCCACCGAGAACTTGATCGCCGAGATCTCGTCGCGCGCCGCCTTCGGGCCGTGCTGGTCGATCATCCACGCCGCGTGCAGCGTCTGTAGGCGGGCGCCGCGGATCTCGGCGTCGAGTTCGGCGGCCCAGTGCTGGATCACCTGCCGGTCGGCGAGCGTCTCGCCGTCGGGCGTGATGACACGGGCATTGGCGCGCTCGCACATCATGTCGAAGGAACGGCTGGCGATCCCGAGCCATCGCATGCAGTGATGGATACGGCCCGGTCCGAGCCGTTCCTGGGCGATCACGAACCCGCCGCCCTCCGGACCGAGCAGGTTCGTCTGCGGCACCCGGCACGACTGGTAGATCACCTCGCCGTGGCTCGCGTGCCCCGATCCGGCGTGGCCCATCACGCTCACGTTGCGGACGAGGTTGAAGCCCGGTGTGTCGGTGGGGACGATGATCATGCTCGTGCGGGCGTACGGCGGCGCATCGGGATCGGTGACCGCCATCAGGATCGCGAACGACGCGCCGTCGGCCGATGACGTGAACCACTTCTGTCCGTTGATGACGTAGTCGTCACCGTCCTTGACCGCGGTCGTCTCCAGCAGCAGCGGGTTCGATCCCGCAGTCTCCGGCTCGGTCATCGAGAAGCAGCTGCGGATCTTCCCCTCGACCAACGGACGCAGGAATCGCTCGCGCTGTTCCTCGGTGGCGTGGAGGTGGAGGATCTCGATGTTGCCGGCGTCGGGCGCCTGCGATCCGAACACCGTGTGGCCGAGCGGCGACCGCCCCAACGCCTCGCTGAGCAGGCCGTGGTCGACCATCGACAACCCGAGCCCGCCGAACTCCTCCGGATGGTTCGGCGCCCACAGCCCCATCTGGCGGACCTTGTCCTGGGCCGCGACCACCATCTCCTGCACGATCTCGGGCGACCCGTGCAACATCTCGCCCTCGATCGGGACCAGCTCGCGATCGACGAACTCACGGACCATCGTCAAGATGGTCTCCATCTGCTCCGACACCTCGAAATCCATGGCAACACCTCCTGCAGCGACCGTACCGATCGTTCCCGCCGGGCGTCAGGGCCGATCGGCCCCTGGCAGCCCGCTGGGCCACGGTGCCTCGGGCTCACCGGCGGCAACGTGGTCGAGGGCGAAGTAGCGCTCGACGGCGGGAACCCTGTGCGGGATCTGGCGGATCACCGGGAGGGCGAAGAACAGCGTCGACAGGCTGCCCACCTGCTCGTAGATGACCGCGTTGAGCGCGAACGCGAACGCGATCGTCCGTCCGAGGAAGTAGAACCAACCGAGGAACGCAATCATCACGCCCAGTTGTCCGTACAGCTCCGACGAGCTGGTGACCTGGTAGGGGAGGTAGAACTGCGGCATCGCCTGGAGTGCAACCAGCACCAGCGCAACCACGGCTGCGCCGGGGAGCGAGGCGCCGGGATCGGTCGTCGTACGCGGCAGCGCCTGGAGGAGCAGCAACCAGAACACCGAGTAGACCGCCGTCAGGCCGATCATCGACATCGAGGTGACGGCGACCCCGGTCGCCTGGTTGATCCGGTTGACGATCGACGCTGCCAAGGCTGCGCTGACGATCAACCCGACGACGATCCCGATGGCCCGGATCGGCGTGTATTGCTTGCCGCCCATCCGCCACGACAGGGCACTCACGCTCGTGGACACGCGCACCGACGTCGACGATCGCCACACGCTCCCGCAACACCTCGAATCGGGACGTTGCTCGCTCCGCTCGTGCGCGACCCCACGCGCTCGCCCGCTCGAACGCACTCGGTGCGTTCGACGTCGGGAGGCAGCTCGTCCATGCGACTCCATCATGACTGCTGCGGGACAGCGGTCCCCAGAGCACGAGGACTCAGCGGACGAACACGGCCACCATGCCGCCGACCGCCAGGCCGGTGCCGAGGCCGGCGGTGACATCGAGCGGGTTGTGCGCCCCCACGAAGACTCGCCCGAACATGACGAGGAACGTCAGCAGCAGCGGCACCCACCACCAGCCGACCGGCATCGCCGGCGCGACGACCGTGGCGATTGCGGCCACGAGGATCACATGCCCCGACGGGAAGCTGGCACCCGAACTCGGCACGTCGGCACCGCGCAGGATCGCGTCGACCTCGCTCGTGCCGGGCCGCTGGCGGATCGCGAGGTAGTCGGCCATCTCGCGGCGTGGCATGGCCGTACGGCGACTGGTGGGTCGCGACGGGCGTCGTCGTCCTCAACGCCCACGGCTGCAACCGTTCGACGGCCCGCGCCATGGTCTCGCGATCGACGCTCGCCAGCGCCGGCGGGACCGCCCGCTCCGCGCCCACGTAGGCGCTCGACGAGCACACGAGTTCGACCACATCGTTCGCCAGCAGGAGGTCGGAGGCGGCCATCTCGCTGAAGCCGAAGTCGATGATCCACACCTCGCCGTCGTCGGCGATGAACACGTTGGCGAGCCGCAGGTCGCGGTGCGCGATGCCGTGGCGTCGGAGGTCGGCGATCGCCGTCCAGATCGATGCGAGCACCTCATCGGTGACCTGCTCCGGGTCGAGCTGGTCGAGCGACTTGCCGTCGACGGCGTCGTAGGCGGGCACGAACGAGTTCGGCTCGGCCGACGTCACGGCGCGCAGGCGAGGCGTGCGGATCTCGAGGTCGCGTGCGGCCAAGGCGAGCAGCGCTTCGTGTTCGATCGCCCGTCGCAGCGAGGAGAACGACCGCTCGTCGCCGAGGTCCCGCCGCTGCAGGCGCCGGTAGACGCGGAACAGGAGGTCGGCGCTGCGTTCGTCGCGTCCGAGCACCTTGACGAAGAGCCGGCCGCCGCCACCGCCAGGCGCAGGAAGTCGGCGGGGGACCGTACCTGATGGGCCTCGGTGGTCATTGCTGCTCGCCGAGGATCGCGAACGTGCCGGCCGCGGTGGCGATGAGCCGTTGGTCGTCGTCGACCACCCGGCCGTCGAGGTGGATCACACTGCGGCCGCGCTTCACCACCGTTGCCGTGGCGGCCACCCGGCCCGCGACGGCGGGGCGGATGAACCGCAATGACACCTCGATGCTGGCGCAGTAACGACCGGGTTCGTCGATCACGCTCATCGTCGCCTTCCCCATCGCGGTGTCGACCAGCGCGAAGAGCACCGCACCGTGAACGACCCCGTTCGGGTTGAGGTGGTCCGGTCCGACATCGACATGGGCGAATCCGACACCGGGCTCGTCGCCCGTCAGCTCCATGCCGAGAAACTGCTTGAGCGGGAAGTCGCCGTACGCCTCGTCACCGTCCGTCATGTGAGCGCAGACTACGCAGCTCCCGGACCCGTCTCAGGTGTCCACGGAGGTCCAGGCGCCGTTGTGGTTGCTCGACCGGATGGCCGCATCGACGAAGGCGACGCCCATCAGCCCGTCGAGCGCATTCGGGAAGTGCAGTGCCAAGGGATCGGGGTCGCGACCCGAACGGCGGGCCGCGATCGCTTCCGCCGCGTCGGAGTACACGTTGGCGAACCCCTCGTGGAACCCCTCCGGATGACCCGCAACGATCCGGCTCGCCCGCGCGGCGAGCGGCAGCGTGCCGGGGCCGTTGGGTGTCCGGAGCTCGACGGGCGCTCCGGCGGGCCGGAACACCAGTTGTGTCGGCACCTCCTGCATCCACTCGACGGTGCCGCGGGTGCCCGACGCTCGGAGGCGTAGGCAGTTCTCGACCCCGGTGGCGGCCTGGGTCACCCAGAACGAACCGCGTGCGCCGTTGTCGAACCGCAGCATTGCCCCGGCGTAGTCGTCGACGAGCCGGTTGGCAACGATGTGCCCGACGTCGGCGGCGACCTCGATGACCTCGCGACCGGTGACGAACCGGACGAGGTTGTGGGCGTGGGTGCCGATGTCGCCGAGCACGAGCGACGGCCCGCCCCGCACGGGGTCGTACCGCCAGGGGAGTGGCCCGGTCGGGTCAGGGTCGCGTTCGGCGGCCTTGCCGCCCTGCACGTACTCGACCTGCACCAACTGGATCTCGCCGAGGCGGCCCTCTGCGACCATGGCGCGTGCCTGGCGGACCATCGGGTAGCCGGTGTAGTTGTGGGTGAGGCAGTACACGAGACCGGTCTCCTCGACTGCCGCCACGACCTCTCGCGCCTCGGCCAGCGTGTTGGTGACCGGCTTGTCACAGATCACGTCGAAGCCGTGCCGCAGCGCTGCGAGGGCATACGCATGGTGGCTGTCGTTCGGCGTCATGATCGCCACGACGTCGACCCCGTCTGGGCGGGCCTGTTCCGCCGCGAGCAGTTCGCCAGCGTCGGCGTAGGCGCGATCGCTGGCGATGCCGATCCCAGTCGCTGCAGATCGTGATCGGTCCGGATCCGACGAGAGCACACCCGCGACGAGTTCGTAGCGGTCGTCGAGGCGGGCAGCGGTTCGGTGCATCGCCCCGATGAAGCTCCCCGGCCCGCCGCCGACCACCGCCAACCGCAGCCGACGTCCGAGCATGTCGATGACCGGGTTGGAATCCACTGTCTCCTCCTCGCTGGCGATTGCACCGGGGGTCAGACCCCTGCTGCAAATCGATGGTCGCGGGCCGACAGTAGTGCGGTGCTCCGGTGTCAGGCCCGGGTGGCGACGAAGTCCTCTGGCCGGCGGCGGGCGCCCGGACCGACGATGGGGCCATGGACGCCGGTGGTGTCGTGCTCGATCGTGTGTGCAAGACGTACCGGCGAGGACCGTCGGAAGTGCACGCGCTCCGGGACGTGTCGATGCGGATCGATCCCGGCGAACTCGTCGTGTTGCTCGGCCCGAGCGGGTCCGGCAAGACCACGTTGTTGAACGTCCTCGGGACGATCGAGCCCCCGTCGGCCGGGACGGTGACCGTGTCGGGGATCGACGTGTCCGACCTGCACGGCGCCGGCCTGACCGACTACCGACGCAACCAGGTGGGGTTCGTCTTCCAGTTCTTCAATCTCGTGCCGACGCTGACGGCGGTGGAGAACGTCGAGGTGATCGCCGAACTCATCGGGGCCGACGCGCACCGTCGGGCCGCTGTCGCCCTCGAACGGGTGGGTCTCGGCGACCGTCTCGACCACTTTCCCGCCCAGTTGTCCGGCGGCGAACAGCAGCGAGTTGCCGTGGCCCGGGCGCTCGTCAAGGAGGCGCCGGTCCTGCTGACCGACGAGCCGACCGGTTCGCTGGACCTCGACAGCGGGAAGCAGGTCCTGGGTCTGCTGCGTCGCGCGGCGGACGACGGCCACACGGTCGTGCTCGTGACGCACAACTCGGCGATCGCGCTGATCGCTGACCGGATCATCGAACTCGGCGACGGTCAGGTGCGAACCGACCGCCGCGTGGACGCTTCCACACCGGTCGAGGAGGTTTCGTGGTGAGCGTCCTGCGTCGCTCGATCCCCCGTGATCTGCGTCGACACCGTTGGCAGTACCTGGCGATCGGAGCCACGGTCGCGATCGGTGTCGCGCTGTTCGCCGCCTCCAACGACGCATTCATCAACCTGGAATCGAGTTACGCCCGCACGTACGAACGGCTGGAGTTCGCCGACCTGACCGTCACGGGCGGCGACGTCTCCGGCTTCGCCGAGCAGGTCCAGGCTCTCGACGGCGTCGCCGCCGTCGCCGTCCGCCGTCGCGCCGACGTGCCGGTTCGGATCGGAGGTGACCACACGCTGTTGGGCCGGATGGTCGAGATCCCCGACAGCGGTCGTCCGACGATCGACCGACTCGACATCCTGGCTGGGTCGGCGCCGGTGGGTGCGGCGACCGGCGTCGCGGCGGAGCGCCACCTCGCCGATCACTTCGCACTCGAGCCGGGAGACGGGCTCGAACTCCACGCGGACGGGCAGTGGACCGCGTTCGACGTGGTGGGCGTGGCTGCGTCCGCCGAGTACATCTGGCCGGCGCGGAGCCGCCAGGACGTCCTGACGTCGTCGGACGACTTCGGCGTGATCTTCGCAACGAGCTCCGTCGTCGACGCGGTCGCGTCCGATCCCGAGATCCAGGCGCTCGTGCGTTACGACCCCACGGCCGACCCGGCGGCACTCGATGCTCGGCTCACCACGTTGGCCGACGAGCTCGGAGCGTCGAGCATCGAACCGCGCGCGGAGCAACCGTCGAACGCGGCACTCCAGGAGGACGTCTCCGGATTCGGCGAGATGTCGTTCCTGTTCCCGGTGCTCTTCCTCGGTTCCGCCGCGATGGCGACCTTCGTCCTCCAGGGCCGCCTCATCCGGTCGCAGCGGGCACAGATCGCCACGCTCAGGGCCAACGGTCTGGGCACGCGGACCGTCGTGGCCCACCACCTCGCCGAGGGGGCGGCCATCACCGGCGTGGCCGGTCTCGTTGGCGTCGTCGTCGGTGTGCCACTGGGGCGGCTGGTCACGGGCGTCTACACCGACGCGATCTCGGTGCCGGACACGGTCACGCGGTTCCACGGCGAGACGGTGGTGATCGCGCTGCTCCTCGCCATCGCCACCGGGCTGATCGCGACCGCGGCGCCGACGATCGCTGCCGCCATGACGAGTCCCGGTGTTGCGTTGCGCGGCGAGGTGCCTGCAGGCGGAGGCGGTCGCAGCGTGGCGGAGCGGTTGATTCCGCCGCTGCGCAAGCTGCCCGCTCGATGGCGGATGGCACTGCGCGGCATCGGGCGGAACAAGCGTCGGGCGGCGACGACTGGCTTGGGTGTCGTGCTCGCCCTCACGCTGGTGCTCGCGTCGTGGGGGATGGTCGACACCGTCGACATCCTGCTGGAGCGGCAGTTCGGTCAGATCCAACTCCAGGACGCGCAGCTCGTGTTGTCGGGACAGGCAGCATCGTCGGTCGCCGAGATCGAACGGATCCCGGGCGTCGATCGGGTCGAACCGGCGCTCGACCTCCCGGCTACCGTCCGCTTCGACGGGGCGAGTTACGCGACCGAGTTGATCGCGCTGGAACCGGACACCGAGATGCACCGCTTCGGCTCGGCCGGTCTTCCCTCCTCCGGGGTCGTCGCGGGCCGTTCGCTGGCCTCGAAGCTCGGCGTCACGACCGGCGACGTCGTCGAGGTCGACCTCGGGCCCGAGGCAGGAACCTTCACCGCGCCCATCCTGGCATTCGTCGACGAGCCACTCGGCACGCTCGTGTACACCAGCCTGCCCGCGGTCGAGTCGATCGTCGGCCTGTCCGCGGTCGACTCGGTGCTGGTCACGTTCGACGACGGAGTGGACCGCACGGCGATGCGGGAGACACTCAGTTCGTCGCCGTCGGTGGTCGCCTACCTCGATGCTCGCGGCCTCTACGAGACCGCACGCGGCTTGCTCTCGCTGTTCTACGCGTTCGTCGCAGTGATGCTGTGCTTCGGCGGGCTGATGGCGTTCGCCCTGCTCTTCAACACCGCCTCGGTCAACGCCGGCGAACGGGCCCCGGAGCTCGCCGCGCTCGAGCTCAACGGCACGAGCTCCGGTCAGGTCGCCCGTCTGCTCGCCGGTGAGACGATGTTGCTCACGGTGTTGTCGATCGTGCCCGGGCTGGTGATCGGCTACTGGGTGTCGTCGACGTTCATGGACTCCTTCAGCAGTGATCTGTTCGACTTCGGCATGGAGATCCGTGCGAGCACGGTCGTGCTCTCTGCCGTGGCGATCCTCGCAGTCGCCGGCCTCGCGCAGCTGGCCACGGCGCGTTCGGTTCGCCGTCTCGACCTGGCCCGTGTCGTGCGCGAACGGTCGTCGTGACGCCGTCAGCTGCTGGCGTCGGCGAGCGTGCGATGGAACTCGGCGCGGATCGTGGTCACGATCGTGTCAGCGTCCCACGTGGCGGCGATCGCACCCGTTCGCTCCAGCCACTCGGGTGGGTGCTGCGCTCGAATGCGTTCGTCCTGTGCCCGCAGCGCGGCAGCGTCGACCGGAAGGGCCGGCATGGCCAGGCCCGCCGCTGACACCGATGCGTCGAGCCCGAACGCCAGCTCGTCGTTGCCGAGGTCGCCGGCCACCAGCGAGCACAGCCGGATGCTGGCCCACAGGTGCGACCGGTGCCCGGCGTTCCACAGGAGGTCGAGTTGGTCGAGCAGCAGCGGAACGGCATCGATCGGTGAACTGACCCGTCGACGCAACGAGGCGAGCGACATCTGGACGAGCGCCGTGATCCACCCGTTGTGCACCTCGCGGGCGAGTTCCAGCGCCGTTCCGAGAAGGGACTCGGCTCGCAGGGGATCGTCCTCCTCGATCGCCGAGCCGAGGGCCCACAGGGCGTACGCCAGCGATGACGCGTTGCGAGACTGCCGCGCGAGGGTCACCGCGCGCAGCGCGCGCCGTTCGGCGGCCACCCGATCGCCGAGCCACGTGCTCATCACCGACGTCTGGGTCGCGACGTTGACGTGGAAGTACAACTCCGGTCGCGAGCGCTGGTACTCCGCCTGCTCGGCAAAGATCTCCGGAGGCGCTGCACCGTCGCCCGAGTACACCGTGGCGTTGATCAGGGCGAGCCGTGCCGGCAGGTCGAATGCGAGGCCGAGCTCGCGTTCGAGACGCAACGCTCGTTTCGACCATTCGTACGCGTCGTCGAGGTCGTCGCGGATCCAGGCGCCGAGTGCTGCAACCCCGATCGCGGGGGCGACGATCGCCTCGTGGTCGCGTCCCGTGAACGTGGCGACCACTCGATCGGCCCATCGGAAACATTCGTCGTTCATGCGCATGAACCCGTACTCCCACATCGGCGCCGCAATGGCGACCGCCCGCCCGGCGTCGCCCACCGCGATGCACCGTCCGAACGTCGTTCGGATGTTCCCGAAGTTGCGGGTGAGCCGCCGGTCCCACAGCAGCTCGTCCGGGCCCCGGAGCCCGACCGACGCCTCGTCGACCAGCTCGACCATCAGGTCGGTGAACCGATCTCTCGCCGCCTCCAGATGTGTCGGGTCCGCGCGTTCGCGAACGACGTCGGCAAGATGGTGGAGCAGTCGCAACTGATCGGGCCCGCGGCCACGTTCGACGTGGATCAACGACCGTGTGATCAGGTCGTCCAGCGCTGCGTTCGTGTCCCGGCTCGTGCTGTCGGGGGCGCACACCGCCGCGAAGGCCGCTCGGTCGAACGGGCCGGAGAAGACGGTCGCAGCCTCCAACATCGTGCGGCGGGCCGGATCGAGACCGTCGATCGCCACCGCGAACGCGTCGGTCACCGACCGCATCGACATGTCGCCGTTCCCGGGCTCGGGCAGCTCGCTTCGGCGGAGCATCTCGGCCAACTCCTCGACGGAGTAGGTGGACGTGTTCCCGGCGACGATCTCGATCGACAGCGGCAGACGGTCGAGTCGCTCGCACAACGCTCGCAGCGCGGGCGAATCGGTGGCCGCCCCACCGCTCGACCCGGCGAGCTGGATGAACAGCTCGACTGCATCGTCGAGACGCAGCGGATCGAGGCGCCGGACGTACTCGCCCTCCACGTCGAGCGGACGTTGGCTCGTGCACAACACCCGCACCGTCGGAGCCTGTGCGAGCACGGAGCCGATCAACCGGGCGATGGTCTCGACACCGTGTTCGACGTGTTCCAGAACCAACAGGATGTCGTGCTCGGCGACCCACTCGACGAGACGCTGCTCCACGGATGCGCCCCGGCGTGGACCGACACCGAGTGCCGTGGCGATCGCATCGCGCATCCGTTGGGGGCTCACTCCGGCCAGGTCGGTGTGCTGTACCCCATGCGCGTGCTGTGGCGCGAGCCGGTTGGCGGCCGCGGCCGCTACCTGGCTCGCCCCGATGCCGGGGGGTCCGACGATCGTGACCAGCCGACGTTCGCCGAGCAGCCTCACCACGTCGGCCACATCGCCGTCGCGGCCGATGAGCCGGTGGGGCTGCTCGACCAGCGCGACCGGTCGGACGGTGCCGCGCAGGGGTGGGAAGTCGTGGGGGAGGCCGGGCGCCACCAACTGGTGGACCTCGGCGGGTTGCACGATGTCGCGGAGACGGTGTCGGCCCAGGGAATCGGTCGTCGTGTCCCCGCGCAGGTCGTCCGCCAGCGCCTCGGCGGTGGCAGACGACAACAGGATCTGGCCTCCGTGACCGATCGAGTTCAGGCGTGAGCCGAAGTTCAGAGCCCAGCCGAAGGGCTCGCCGTCGCGGAGTACGACGTCACCGACGTGCACGCACATCCTGACCGCGATCCCGTCGACCGACGACCAATCCGTGTCGGCGATCTCCCGCTGGGCGTTCACGGCGGCGGCGAGCGCATCGGCGGGCTGCTCGAACGACGCGATCATGCCATCGCCCGAGAAGTGGAACGCCGTGCCGGAGTGGTCGTTCACGACACGGGTCAGCAAGGCATCGTGGCGTTCGAGGACCT